>CAZIDK010000011.1:0-3057 GCA_964537895.1 uncultured Gammaproteobacteria bacterium | reverse complement strand
TTTCCAAATCTTGACCAATTTTTTCCTCTTACAAATTGAGCCAGCATAAAAAACGGCTCGTTTGGAACCGAAACTACCAGATATTTATTTGAAACCCTGATAAGCTCTTTTAACGCTCTTCCCGGATTATCCAAATGCTCCAAAACTTCGGTGCATAAAACTAAGTCGAAGGAATTATCCTCATAAGACAGATTGTATATGTCTCCTTGTTTGATTTTAATATCCGGATATGTTTTTTTGCCAAGTTCTATAGCGTCTTTTGAGTGCTCTACGCCTTCCAAGCGCTTACCGATTCCGTGTTCCTTCAAACGATTTAAAGTAAACCCTTCCCCACAGCCAACGTCCAGAATAGAATCTGCCTCTCTTTTTGAGATTAGAGCTAATAGATTCCTGAAAAAATTCCAAAGAAGCAGCCTTTGGATAGGGTTTCTGTGGGTATGTTTTTTAAAATTATCGGTTTTTTGCATTCTTTATCTTCTCCATAGCAGAATATACCACGATACCCAAAGAGATTATAATCCTTCGACTTCGCCCTGCACCAGACGGTGCGGGGCTTCGCTTAAGACAAGCTTTCCACTGCTTTGTATGAGACAGTGCTCAGTGAAACTATGACATTCAAGCTTTTATTGACTCCCCACATGGGAATTTCTGCAACGCAATCGCAAAGCTTTAGAACTTCTTCCGAAACACCCGTTGTCTCATTGCCAACAATCAAAGCTAGCGGTAATTTATAATCAATTTCCGTATAAGGAATGCTCTTGCTGTCTTGCTCTACGGCAATGACAGTCAAATCGTCAATTGTCAATCGTAAATCGTCAATGGCAGACTTTGCATCAGGAAAATACTGCCACGCTACCCATTCTGTCGTATTAATTGAAGCTTTCTTGATACGTGAATTAGGAGGAGTTTCCGTTTCCCCGCATAAAAACACTTTTTTTACACCCAAGGCGTCGGCCAAACGGAATATTCCTCCAACATTATAAGTATCTAAAACATTGTCCAAAATAAAATAAATATCCCTTCTTTTAATTTTTGCCAAATCTTTTTTCGAGGGCTTTGTAGTACGCAACTCCTTTGCAACAAGCTTCATAAATGCAATTATACAAAATTATGCTTCTTGATGCTTGAAACTTGAAATTGGAAGCTGGATCTTGAAATTAGAAAATAGAAATTCGAATTCTTGAAGTTGGATATTCTTGATCTCTTTGATCTTGAATCTTTGAAATCAAGAATTCTTGAAATCTAGAATTCAAGTTCAAGAAAATCCCACCTCTAACTTCAAATGCTCTGGTATTGACAAGCCCTTTACGCTTGTTATAATACGCTTTATTGATTATGGCTTCGAACTTATCAGACAATCCTTTTTCTTCCTTGGCAAACGTCCTTATAAAGGCCTTTGAGGAAAAGCAGGAAGCAACAAGTGATAAAAAAATTTCGGTAAATATTTTAGTTACTAAAGTTGCTTCCTACTACGAAAAACTACGAACCTCAATGGATTACGGCAACGAAGAAACTATTTTAAGAAGGGCGATTGAAAGAAATTTAAAACGGAGGCTTTTTTTGGATACCGATCCAAAATCTTTAGCCCATGACCTGGTAAGAGAACTTATCTGGGCAGGCTATTTTAACGACGACACACTTCCTGAATCTATAATAAAAAAAGTTTCCGACTCAATTAGCCTTCATTTAGAACTTAAAAAAAGAATAGCTAAATTAAAACTAACTCCGGGCGTTGATATTTACGAATTTATTATCCAAATTTTATCCTGCGAAATCTATACAATTTTGGCGCCAAACAACCCCCGTGAGGCAATGGCTAATTTTATGTTTCATGTTTTAAAAAATTCCGTTGATATAATTGATGATTCAAAACAAACCACAGACGTACAAGTTTTCGTAGCTGTTAGGAAGAATTTTGCAAGAGACGATATAGCATTCTTAAGATACAAATTATTTGTACAAATTTTCGGAAGATTAACCGAGGCCAATTTTAACCAAACAGTTTCAAGTTTTCCCAAAGGCCTAAACGAAATCATCTACCAGCTTTCCTACCCAAAAAAAGACAGAATTTTTAATCATATAAAGAAGAAAACGCCCCCGTTTTTAATTCTTTACGACCTTTTAAGGCAAGAAAAGGATAATTTAAAAGAACTTGTTAAAAACCAGAAAAATTTCAAGTCGGTAATTTACGCAATTTGCGGCAAAAGATACAAAAACATTAGGAATAAAGTAAAAACCGCAGTTATCAGAAGCTTTATTTTTATACTCTTTACCAAAGCCTTTGTGGCTCTTTCCATAGAGGGAACATTTGAAAAAATTTTCTATGGAAGCGTACAATGGGGATCAATTGCCTTAAATATTGTTGTCCCGCCCATTCTTATGGTAATTGCCGGCATGAGAATAAAAACACCGGATGATAAGAATTCTCATATAATTTATCTTGATATTTATAAGTTACTACTTGAAGAAAATCCAAAAATAACTGAAACTATTTCTCTAAAATTAAAACCAGACAGCGTCAAAACTATTAAAGATTACGTCTTTTCCCTGCTTTGGTTTTTGAGTATTATTTTAATTTTTGGAGTAATTAGCATTTTTCTGACCCATCTTCATTTTAACCCCTTAAGTCAGGCCATATTTTTATTTTTTATTGCCATAATTTCATTTTTAAGCTACAGGATTTACCAAACAGCAAGTGCATACACGGTAATTTTTAAGAAAAACCTTCTAACCCCCATTCTTGATTTCTTCTTTGTCCCTGTTATAAGGGTGGGACGGGGTTTTACCGAAGGCATTGCGCAGGCAAATTTTATCTTAATAATTATTGACTATATAATTGAAACGCCGTTTAAAGGTTTGGTCGGATTTTTTGAGCAATGGTTTTCGTATTTAGCTGCAAAACGTGAAGAACTTGAATAAATCCAGCACCTTTTTTTCGCGGAGTATTGACTCACGCGAAAAAAAATATAATGAAGCTAACCCACACGGCAAACCACGGGGTTTTGAAAAGGTGCTGGATAAAGTTATTCCAAAACTTGGGGCATAGGTGTTGGGGTT
>CAZIDK010000010.1:0-7716 GCA_964537895.1 uncultured Gammaproteobacteria bacterium | reverse complement strand
GAGCAGATATAACCCAATTTTTAGTAACCGGGTTTTGAACAAACTTAAAATCCATCACGTTAATTTCTAGTTACTAGTTATAAGTTATTAGTTACTAGTCTCTAATATCTAGTTTCTAGTATCTGGGAGGAAAATGCAAGATAGAATTAACTATGGGAGAGTATGTTTTAGATATAGTCATACTAGAACATGGGTATGAATTTTGGCCTCCGGTCAACTAATTCATTAAGGCCTTTGGCAGTTAAATTTAATAAGCGCTATATTAGGCAAATAGGGGTTTTGGATTGATTTGACAGCCTTTATTAAACACAATAAATTGTTTTTTTGCCTTCTTTATTGTGAAAATTTGAGAATTTTGGCGTTATTTTTTTGCTCTGTTTATCATTTTGTAAAAGAAAATTCAGAAAACTTTAAAAATTATGTTTTATCGGTAAATCCTCGGTAATTGATTTTCTAAATTCACTCCAGAGGCTAACCGTTTTTGAATTTTTTACGAAAATATGTGAAATTTAACTACTTTCTCTTTTTTGCTGGCCGGAGTACCTTATCTTTATATATCAATATAATTGAATATGTATAAATCTATTATTAACCATTCTTTATGCCCCGACTAAACCGCTATAGACCTTTTCATAACCTTCAACCATTTTCTCAACCGAGAAATTTTCCTCCACGTAATCCCTGCATTCCTGCCTATTAATTTTGTCTATTTTTTTTACTGCTTCTGCTAATCCCTCTATGCCTTCTCCTTCTTCAACAACTAAACCTGTCAATCCATCTTTTACCACTTCGTTCACCGAACCTCTATCGTATGCAACAACCGGTGTTCCGGCGGTCATAGATTCGGCCATAACCAAACCAAACGGCTCTTCCCAATGTACCGGAAAAAGGGTGCAAAAAGCATTTTTTAGCAAATCGGACTTTTGTTTCCTTGCAACCTCTCCCTCAAAGGTTATTAATTTGTTGTCAATTAAGGGCTTTACTTCTTTTTCAAAATAATCTTTTTGATTAGAATCTATAACTGCTGCCATTTTTAGCCTCATGTTAAGCTTTTTGGCAACTTTTATAGCATCAACCGGACCTTTTTTTTCGGCAATTCTACCCATCCAGAAAAGATAATCGCCTTTTTTATCTGAAAACTCTATTTCGGACGTGTCTACTCCATTGTAAACCGTGGCTACATAATTTAAATCAGGCATATCATTCCTTTGAAAGTTGCTTATGGAAACAAAATTGTTGTTTTTAAACTTGCGCAGAGTAAGTATTTTGCCTTCCGGAGTATATTCTTTAGCAAATGAGCCATGCAAGGTATGAACAACCGGGGTTTTTACCAAATTTGCCAGAAACATTGCATAATATTGAGCGTGGCTATGGATAATATCGAATTCTCCGGCTCTTTCAAAACAATCAATATACGAAAGTAATGGTTTTAAGGGATCAGATTTTATTTCGCCGCTGTTGCCTAAAGCTTTTGGGAATACGGAAACAAGTTTTGCGCTTGTTTTTGAATCACCGGAAGCAAAAAGAGTAACCTCATGTCCGCGTTTTACCAATCCTTCGGTAAGATGATAAACAATGATTTCCGTTCCTCCATAGCCTGCCGGCGGAACCGGAAGCCAAGGCGGAGCAATCAAAGCAATTTTCATAATTTAAACAGTTTTTAAAGCTGCTTCGTAATCGTTAATCATTTTTTCAACCGTAAAGTTTTCCTCGACCCGCCTTCTGCAGTCTTCTCTGCCTATAAAGTTAATTTTGAGCAAGGAATCAGCCATTTGATCCTCATTTTCAACCACAAAGCCTGTTTTTCCGTTTACCACAACTTCGGAAACTGCTCCATGATTAAAAGCAATAACAGGTGTCCCGCAAGCCATTGCTTCTATCATAACAAGTCCGAAAGGTTCTTCCCAAAGAATGGGAAAAAGAAAAGCCTTCGCGTTCATATATAGTTTTAGCTTTGCTTCAAAACCCATTTCGCCTACCCATTTAATTTGCTCTCCGTCAATATCTTTTTCCAGTTCCTCAAAGTAATCTTTATCTCTTATCTTGCCTGCAAGAATGAGTTTTTTGTTCATTTTTTTCGCTACACTTATGGCGGACGCCTGGTTTTTGTGCCTGCCTATCGTCCCAACCATAAGCAGGTATTCTTCGGGCTTTGCGTTGAATTTGAATTTACCAATATCAACTCCATTATAAACTGTAGCTAAATATTGTAAATCCGGATAATTTTTTCTTTGGGCGTTACTGATTGTGATTATTTTCGTCTCGAATTCTTTGAAAATTGAGACTAGGTCAGCAAAAAGATTTAGGTGCATTACGTTAACGAAAGGCTTATTAATTAGCTTTGCAATAGGCAGGAAAACTGCCTCTCCCCGCATATTATTTAAAATCAAATCATATTCGTCTTTGAATTCAAGCAATTTTCCAGACACACCGGCCAAATACACTTCTTCAAGCCTAAGCTTTCTGGAAGCCTCTTCAAGACTTGGGTCGAATTTGGCTTCGTTTTTGCTTCCGGTAACCAAGTTTCTTGTCCCAACCTCAACAACTTTAACCGCTGAGCCTTGAAAATTTTCCGCAGTACCTTTTGCTCCAAAAAGAATAACTTCGTGACCTTTTTCCGACAAGCCTTTTGCCTGATAGTAAGCAATCCATTCGGTTCCGCCCTGAAAAGGAGGAAAAACAGGCAAAGCGACAGACCCTAAAATAGCAATTCTCATTTTGTTAAAAATTTTTTCTTGAAAAAACTATCCAAAGACCCAGTATTTGCTATTTGCTCTTTTTTTCTGAACTCCCGATACATTATTTCGTATTTGTGGGCAATCTTCTCCCAGGTAAAGCGTTCAACGATTGTTTGCCTGGCTTTTTCTCCCATTTTAACTCTCAAAGCATCATCTTTTAATAAAATATTAACCTTTTCGGCGATTTCTTTTGAATTCCTTGGTCTAACAAAAAAACCGTTTACGCCTTCTTTTACCGCTAGGGGGATGCCGCCTTTTCTGGTAACTACAACCGGTGTTTTTGTTGCCATAGCCTCAAGAACTACCAAACCTAAAGGCTCATCCCAAATGCTTGGAACTACACAAACGTCTGCTCTATAATAGAGTTTTATAAGATCATGATTATCAATATATCCGAAAAAACGGACATTTTTAAGATTGAGTTCTTTGACTAAATTTTCAAGATATTTTCGCTCCGGTCCGTCTCCTGTAATTCCAATTATCGCATCTATATTTTTTGCCGCTGAAATTAAATATCTAACTCCTTTATATTTAGTCAGTTTTCCCGAGAAAAGAACCAATTTTTTGCCCTTAAGCCCATATCTTCTATCTATTCCGCTTAAATCCATTCTCTCGGGAAACATTGATAAATCTACTCCTCCGGGAATAACCCTTGTTTGCTTATTGAATCTATTTGTGAAAATCTCCTCCATCCACTCCTTAGTCCAATAACTGTTGGGCACAATTCTTCTTGCTTTAAGCAGCGCCTCTTCGGTTAAATAAGGATATCTCTTGTCGCTTTCAAGGGTCGGCAGCTCCGAACCGTGAACTGTAACTATGTAGTTTAACCCATAAGCTATTTTAATAAACCTGGCAATCCAAGTTAAAGGCATTAAATGATGAACATGAATAATGTCAGGCTCAAAATCATTAACCGCCTCAACAACTGCTCTAAAATAAGCAAGATAATTTGCCGATAATTCCTTTCCTGATACTTTTGTATATAGCTTAACATCGGGCCACTCCGGATGACCGGTAAAAGCAATTTTAACGGGGAGATCAACGGGATAGATCTTCACGCCCTCTATTTTTCTTTTATCAGGCACAACCATGGCAACTTTGTGTCTTTGTGCTACTTCCTTGGCAAGTTCCCGGGCATAAGTTCCGGAACCCGAACCAAAAAGCGGAAACATCTGAAGATATAAAATTCTCATTAAATTGAATTATACCATTTTTATCTTAAATTTCTCTTTGCAAACCAAGTCTGACTTGGCAAACCAAGTCTGACTTGGCAAACCAAAAAAATGAATTTGATAAGCCTTAGCTGTCTTTTTATTCTCCAGGGCTGGATTATGAGACGGAACAGCCATTCCAAGCCCGATTTTCTGATGAATTTTGGAGCGCGTCTGACTTTTCCGCTGACAAAATCAAAAGCTCCCCCAACCCCTATTGCAACTTTAACCGGAAGCTTTGAAAGATTTTCCGCAATCCAAATTTCTTGTTTTGGAGGACCGAAAGCAACAAAAAGTATGTCTGTCTTGGGATATTTTTTTTCAGAATTCCACTCTGTTTCTGTGAAATTAACTTTTAACCCCAGGTATTTTTTCCGTAAGCACTCGGCAGTTAATTCTGCTACGTTAGGGCCTCCTCCAAGAAATCCCACCGTTATAGGCCGTTTTGATACCTCTTTGCATAAGCTTTCCATGAGGTCTACCCCGTGTACTCTCTCCCTTAATGGTTTCGAGAGTAACCTAGACGCCATCATTACCCCTATACCATCGGGCAAAGCTAATTTTGCACCATTGAGGACTTTCTTATAGTTGGCGTCACTATCGGCAAGCACTAGAATTTCGGGGTTAGGGGTTACAACATAGTACTTTTCTTCATTTTTTTTTAGGCCTTTTATCATTAACTCTAGGACATCTTTAATTTTTAAGTTATTAAACCCTACCCCGAGTAAAAATATTTTGTTTTCCATCTTAATTTACTATAAGGCAGTTATTTTTCCTAAAAAATTTACCATTTTGCCCATGTTGAACATATTTAGTATGCAATATTTCATCTTAAACCTTACTCTTACGTGCTTAAAAAACTGATTGTTTTTATTACCTTCATAATCTAATTACTATAAATCTTATTGTCCGTGAAAATTTTTGTTAAAATATGAAAATTCATATGTTTGTAAATATCCTAAGAATTCTTATAGGATAAAATCCAATTTATAATTTCTAATTTTTAATTTCTAATGAATCTTCAATGAATTAATGTTTTAAAATTAAAGCATTTGGATTTGAATAAAAATTTGAAATTTGAAATTTTAAACTATTTCCTTGCGATACTTCTTTTATAAAGCTCAATGTTTTCAAGGGCAACTCCCGTCCCCCTGACAACACACAAAAGCGCATCTTCCGCTACGTGACAAGGAACCCCTGTAACCCTTGTCATTAACTTATCAAAGTTATTCAGCAAAGATGTGCCCCCCGACATAACAACCCCTTTATCAATAATATCACTTGCCAATTCCGGAGGCGTTTGTTCTAAAACTCCTTTGACCGCTTGGATAATATCTATTAAAACAGGGTATATCGCTTCGTTAACCAAAGCCTCTGTTAACTCTATTGCTCTTGGTAATCCGGTTACACTGTCTCTTCCTCTTATTTCAATCTTTTTCTCTTCTGCCGCCTTTTTGTCGTCAATAAGCGCGTTACCCATGTTAATTTTTATCTCTTCTGAAGTTCTCTCCCCAATAAGCAGGTTAAATTTTTTCTTTGTGTAATTGGCAATTGCCTCGTCGATTTTATTTCCGCCGACTCTTACCGAATGATGAACAACAACCCCTCCCAAGGAAATAACAGCAGCCTCGGTCGAGCCTCCGCCAATATCAACGACCATGTGCCCCGCAGCCTGAGCAATAGGTATTTTGGCGCCTATTGCCGCCGCCAAAGGTTCATCTATAAGGTAAGCAACCTTTGCTCCGGCAGACATTGTCGCATCCAAAACCGCTCTTCTTTCAACCTGGGTAACACCCGATGGTATGCAAACCATAACTTCGGGCTTAAAAAAACGCGATTTGCCAGCGGCTTTGTCGATAAAATACGAAAGCATTGCTTCGGTAATTGTATAATCTGCAATTACTCCGTCTCTAAGGGGCCTCATAGCGACAATATTGCCCGGAGTTCGGCCAAGCATATCCTTTGCTTCCTTGCCAACAGCCACAACCCTGTTTTCTTCGGCGGTCACAGCCACAACAGTCGGCTCGTTTAAAACGATACCTTCTCCTGCCAAATAAACTAAAGTGTTGGCTGTTCCGAGGTCTATACCAATACGTTTTGACAACATAAAATTAAATTTCTAATTTCTAATTCTTAATTTCTCCTTCGACTTCGCTCAGGATCCCGAGCCTGTCGAGGGATAATCAAATCTGAATGTTCTAATTTCTAATTTTAAAAATTGGAGCATTGAAGAATTCATTTAAAATTAAAAATTGAGAATTGAAAATTTCCTTCAACTGTATCAAAAGATATACTTACTCCATCAAAATTTTTATTTTTGCTTTGGATAAAATCGATTATAATCCCCTAACCTGCCATCTTGCAAGAGCCATTATTAGTCTGTATAATCCGATTTAGTGAAAAAACAAATAATTATTTCCGCGCTAATTCTCCTTTTTATGCTTACTGCTACGGCATTTGTTGTCTTTTATGGAAGGGGCTATCGCTTTGATTTTGGCAGGGGAGTTCCAAGCCTGTCGGGAACAGGCCTATTGGTTGCTACAAGCAGCCCTGACGGAGCTCAGGTCTTTGTAAATGACCATTTGACAACCGCAACGGCCAATACGATAAACCTTGCCCCGGGCACTTATGAGGTAAAAATTGTTAAAGAAGGCTATTTGCCTTGGCAAAAAACCTTAATAATAAAAAATGAGGTTGTAACTAAGGCCGACGCCCTTTTATTCCCTACTGCGCCTAAACTTGAGAGTATAACCAACATAGGCGTTCAAAGCCCTGTCCTTGACCCTTCCCGCACAAAAATTGCCTATACGGTTGCCTCCCAATCCGCAGCCAAAAATGGTATTTATATTTTAGACACAACCGTAAGGCCGATTCTAACTCTGCAAAGTTCCTCAAGCCAAATAATTAACGATACAATCAATACTTTTTCCAAGGCAAAACTCCAGTGGTCTCCTGACGGCTCACAGCTTCTTGCCGGCATCCAAGGGACGCTTTCCACAACAACTTATCTTCTTAAGACAAACGAGTTTAACCAAAACCCTCAGGATGTAACAGAAACCATGGAAAGCGTAAATGCCGCTTGGAACAAGCAAAAAACAGATAAAGAAAAGTCCTTAACCGACAGCCTTCCCAAACCGCTCAAAGCCATTGTGCTATCCGATTTCAGGGTTATCGAATGGTCACCGGACGAAACAAAAATACTTTATGTTGCATCTATATCCGCAGAGCTTCCGCTAATTATAACTCCAAGGCTAATTGGTACGGATTCAACCCCGGAGGTCAGAAACATTCGGAAAGGTTCTCTTTATGCTTATGACATAAAAGAAGACAGAAATTATAAAATAGCTGACTCTTTACCAAACTCGGATAATTTAAATCTTTACTCGCCTTCTCCGATAATGTGGTTTCCGGACTCAAAACACTTAATTTATAACCGCAGCAATAAAATCGATATTATGGAATATGACGCAGGCAATCAAACAACCATTTATGCCGGGCCCTTTGTTGATTCTTATGTTTTTCCCTGGTCGGACGGTTCAAGGGTAGTTATTTTAACAGACCTCGGCAATCTTAACACCGCTCCCAACCTCTACACCGTAGGCCTTAAATAAAAACTAGAAGATTGACAACGGAAACTCTTGAAGTTGGATATTGGAATCCTTGAAATTAGAAGTTTCCCGCCCGCCTCGCTATGCAAGGCATTGCGGGCAGGGATTTCCTTGAACTTGATCCGTCAGCCGACGGATTGACATCTTGAATTCAAGAAT
>CAZIDK010000009.1:0-15171 GCA_964537895.1 uncultured Gammaproteobacteria bacterium | reverse complement strand
TCTATCTTCGAGTCTAGCAAAAAATTAAATAACTTGCCAATTATAATTCAACGATGTTATTATATTATCGTAAACTAGAATACGAAAATATTATGAGAAGATACAGTTTTTTAGCTAAAGATGATATTTATGAGGCTATCAATAGCCTCCGGGATGCATTTCTTGCCGCGCATAATGGCTCCGACGTTGAGGAAATTATAAACGCTATTTTAACACAAGATGAAAAAGTTAGAGTCGGAAGAAGAATTATAATAGCAGGGCTCTTAAAATCAAACCTAACTATACAGGAGATAGTTAACTTATTGAAAGTAGGCAATAACACGATAATGACCGTAGCAAGAAGTCTTGAGACGCATGAGGCAGGATTTAAGCTACTTGAGCAAAGAAAAAAGAGAGTTGAAAATGAATATCAACAAAAAAAGTATAAATTTATCGGAGGCTCTAAGAAAGTATTTAAAGAAAAAGTTTATACAGGTTTCAAACGTAAAGACGTTAAGCGATAAGCCTACATGTTTTTCTCGTATTCTAGTTTACTGTAATAATGTTATCAAGATGTATGGTATGAAGTAAAATGTAAATTATAATTATGTAGAAACAAATACTTATTGCTCTATCTCAAAATCTAGACGCAAAAACTTCCGTTTTAGATAAAAAAATAAAATAAAAATAATAAAAAGTAATTGGAGCAGTTATTGCTTTCATTTAATAAATCAATATAAATTCTCTAGAAATTTAAAATTTTATTAAATATCAATGAATATGTTCTTACTGTAAATGCCAATAAAGACTCATCTTCCCGTTTGGATGAAATACAAAAATCCCATTTCCACCGTCTCCTGTACAATTTCGACAAAAATATCCTTGACCTTCCTCCACTGATCTAACAGCAATATCCGAATTATTAACAATATCAAATGCTGGATGCGGATTACCCTTATACATCCAAGACCAACAGGTTTGACCAAAACCCTGGGATATGTAAAGCCCATTCAAAGACATCGGCCAATCAAAACTACCTGAACCAGTTTGCCTTCTTCCGTTTTCCCCCGAGCATCCCGTATCCCATTCGACATCAGCAGATCTCAAAACATTTGCAGGATTTTCGTAACTTGAATAATAATTATATTGGTCTAGTGAAGAAATATTATATACTCCAAAGTGAAGATGTGGACCCGTAGAAAATCCGGTACTACCCATATAACCAATTACCTCTCCTCTCGATACTTTCCTCGGTTCGGTGGAAATTAAAAATTTGGCAGCGCTTTGTATTTGCCGCAACTCTCTTAGGGCATCCGCTAATCTTCTTTGATATTCACTTTCCGAATTTTTTGTAACTGCCAATAAATTTGCTTTATCCCTTCTTTCAGCGTCAAGTTGAGTAGTATAATCCTCAAGCTGTTTCTTTAATGTTTCTACTTTTTTCTTTTTATCTTCAAAAATAACTTTCTGATTAGCGTAATCAACTTTTGCCTGTTGCGTGTCGTAAACGAGCTTTTTATCATGCGCTTGGGCGATTTTAAGATAGTTTAATCTTTTAAAAAAATCAGAGGCATTATTTGAAGTCAATAATATTTGAAAAGGCTGAATGGTTCCGACCTCGTAGGTTGCAACGATTCTGTTTGCTAAAACTTCTACCAGGTTATTTAAAGACTTTTCCAAACCTGATATTTTTTTGGTTGCGGTATCAATATCTAAGATTAAACTCGTGATTTGCTCTTGCGTTGCTTCAATTCTATATTCCGTTAACTTTATCTGATTGTCCATTACGGCAATTTGAGAAGATAAAGTTTTTGCTTGACCTTTCAAATCTGAAATCTTGCTTTGAAGATCATTTATTTTATCTAATAATGCCTGCGTGTCCGGAGCTGAGCTTGGAGAAGGACTTGGTGAAGGAGAAGGAGTATCTGTTTGAGAATAAACTGAATTTCTGCCAAAAGAAAAACTAAAAAGAAGTATTAAAAGAAAAATAACAAATATTCCTATTTTTTTCATTACTAAACCCATATTCCATAACATTTTAAACTAATAAAACCTATTTTAAGTACCTTAAAACAGCCAGGAAACTGGAAAACGCCCCCAGCATTGCCGCCAGCACCAATTCAATTGCCAAAAGTTCAAACAGCACAATAGGCGATACAGGAAGAACCGGAATCCCTCTTAAAAATGACGATAAAAATGGTGTTGCATACCACAAAGTTAGTGAGGAAATAAGCCAGCCAAAAAAGGCGCCGATTACTCCATAAAACATTCCTTCAAAAATAAACGGCCAGCGGATATACCAATTTGTTGCCCCAATAAGCTTCATAATCTCTATATCCTCTTTTTTTTGAGAAATCTTAATTCCGATAATTGTTACCATAATAAAAATTGAAACAAGAGACAGGAGAATAATTAAAGCAAAACCTATTTTTCTTAACGCACTAGTCCAAGCAGTAAGGGTAGAAACAACATCTTTTTGAAATACAACTTCCTGAACAATCGGCGAATTCTTAAGCGTATCGGAAATACCTGATAAATCCTCTATTTTAAGCGAGGATATTTCCAAAGATGCCGGTAAAATGTCTGCGGTAACTAAATCCAACAGAAGCGGATCATTTTTATTCTGCTCCCTGTAAATTTCTAGTGCTTCGTCTTTTGAAACATATTTAACAGACGCTATTTTCCCGGTTGATTGCAAAGTGTTTTCAAGCGCGTTTATATCACTTTGTTTTGCTTCATTTTTGAAAAACGCCGTTACTTGAGGCTTTGATTCGAAATAATTAACAATTTTTGATGAGCCGCCTATTAAAAAAGTGAAAAACGATACCACTAAAAAAGTGAGCATCATTATTAAAATGGCCGCGAAAGCTTGATATGGAGATCTTCTGATGTTTGTCCAGGTTGTTTTAATATGGGTCATGCTTTTTTCTCCTTTTCTTCATGAACCTCGTGAGTCTTATGTGTTTCCTTCCCTTCATGAGCTTCTTTCGCTTCATGCATTTTATGTTTATTATTATAAACCATATGACCTTTCTCGAGCTCTATGATTCTTTTTGATAGGCTTTTAACAATATCCGCATTATGAGTAGCCATTATAACAGTTGTGCCTTTCTCGTTAATGTCGGACAAGAGTTTAACTATTTCCCAACTCGTTGCGGGATCAAGATTGCCGGTTGGCTCGTCCGCCAATAATATCTCGGGCGACAAAACAAGTGCCCTTGCAATGGCGGTTCTTTGCAATTCCCCTCCTGACAACTGAATGGGAAATTTATCTTTATGAGAGAAAAGGCCAACCTGGGTTAACACTTCTTCCGCTCTTTTTCTGGCTTCGTTCGGGTTTATTCCCGATACCTCAAGCGGCAAACTGATGTTTTCAAAAATTGTCCTGTCGAATAACAACTTTAAGTCTTGAAACACAACTCCGACTTTTTTCCTCAAATGAGGAATTTTGTGTTTGGGAAGCTTAACAATATCCCAATCATTTATGGTTATGCTTCCCTCCGTAGGCAATACATCGCGTATTAAAAGTCTAAAAATAGTTGTTTTACCGGATCCCGTTGGTCCAACTAAAAAAACAAACTCTCCGTTTTCCACGGAAAGAGTAATATCGGAAAGACCAAAAACTCCTGTTCCGAATTTTTTTGAGACTTTATCAAGTTTTATCATAGGTTCGATTTCACTCACTATGACCCTGAGCCTGTCGAATGGGTCACAATATCTCCACTCTTCCTGCGTCCATAAGCCAGCCGGCACGCTGGGCTTTTTGGGTTTGTCCCCAAACTTTTATTTTTTTGTCAATAAATTTAGATAAATCAATAGTAGAGGATGTGAGGTATACGTTTTGACTGGGGCCGCCCGGTCTTTCAAGATGGAATGCGCCCTCCCCGTCGATACCGCCTTGTTTTAAAACACCTTGCGCCATATCTTTAAATGTCTTCGTGTCATTAGAGCCAACTATTGTTCCTTTAGAAATAGACGATGAGTTCGAAATTCCCCCAATGCTTGTTGTTTTACCGCCAATAGCTGAATTCGTTGAAAGCACATAGCCACTGCCTAATCCCAGTAAAGCAATAACTACAAAAACAAGAGCAATTTTCGGCGAGAAAGCAAATTTACTTCCTGTTGGGTTAAAATCGTGGACTAATGATTCGTTTTTCGTATCTTCTTTATTTTCTTCCATTATTTTGATATCACCTCCTCTATTAAGTAAAACATATTTTGCGGGTTTTGGCAACCCTAAACGCTCTCAATTTTATAGTTTTCTGAGCTCTTCGTCTATAAATTCGTCTATATCCCCATCAAGCACCGCGTCGGCGTTTGAAGTTTCAAAACCCGTGCGCAAATCTTTTACCATTTTGTAGGGATGCAAAACGTAAGATCTTATCTGATTTCCCCAGCCCGGAGTTTTGTATCCGCCTTTTAATTGTTGTTCCTGTTTTTTACGCTTTTCTTCCTGCAAAACCCAAAGCTTGGCTTTTAGAATTTTTAACGCGTATTCACGGTTTTGATTTTGATAACGCTGGCTTTGGGCAGTAATAATAATGCCTGACGGCTTATGCTTTAGCCTTACCGCAGTTGAAACTTTGTTAACATTCTGACCGCCGTGTCCGCCGCTTCTGAAAAAATCCCATTCCAAATCATCGTCCTTAACCTCTATTTCCACATCTTCGCCTACGTCCGGTAAAACCTCAACTAGGGCGAATGATGTCTGCCTAAGATTGTCCGCATTAAAAGGCGACTGCCTGACAAGCCTGTGAACTCCGGCTTCTCCTTTTAATAATCCGTAAGCATATTTACCGTTAACGGAAATCGTAACGCTTTTAAGACCCGCTTCTTCACCCGGCGTTTCCTCTATGGTTTCGAAATCCCACCCTTTTCTTTCAAACAATCTTGTATACATTCTATAAAGCATACGTGTCCAGTCCATTGCTTCAACTCCGCCTTGTCCTGAATGCAAGGCCAGTATTGCAAAACCGCTATCATAGACACCTCCGAAATAAAGCAATATTTCAAGTTCACCAAGCAGCTTTTCCGCTTCTTTTTCTTTGTTGCCGTCTATTAATTCCTGCAATTTTTCAATCTTTACAATTTCGTCCTGAAGGTTTGATAATTCCTTCATTTTTAGCGCCGCAGTTTTGTGCTCCTGCCAAAAAGAAGGATGCGAACTTTCTGCCTCAATAGTTCTTATTTGTTTTCTTTTTTCGTCGGCATTAAGCGCAGATAATAATTTTTCTGTTCTGATTTTTAATTCTTTCATATTTATAATCCGCTACAGATTTGTTCACAAAAACCTTTTGCCTTGTCCTTGGGAAGATTTTGAATAGACTTTATATCGTCTATTACTTTTTGAATCTGAGGTGAAGAAGTTGCCACTTCGGCAAGATTTATACCGGATGCTTCCTGTTTTATGGCGTTAAGCTGATCCGTAATATTTGTTTTTAAATTAGAGCTTGTATTACCTTGACTTGAAGAATTTACATTTGTACTTACTCCTTCAACAGACTTTGCTTTTCTTGAGACAGGTTCCGGCGCCAAATCTTGATTTTTGTCCAAAACCGAAATCTTAAAAGACGCTAAACCCGCGATTAATATTACGAGAATAGTTAAGGCAAGAAAAATTCTTTTTTTGTTCCAGGATTCCTCTATGGGTTTTAGCTCTTTCATGAGGTTATTGTAGGCTATGACAGTTTCTTTTGCAAACCAAAGTCTGACTTGTCAAACCAAAAATTATGTTACAATTTAAAAGTGAATTATATAGATGCAATAATTCTTTCCGTTATTGAAGGCATAACGGAATTTTTACCAATTTCTTCAACCGGACACATGATTTTAGCATCGGATATTTTAAAAATCGCTCAAACCGGTTTTGTAAAAGATTTTGAAATAATCATTCAATTGGGGGCCATTTTTGCTATTGTTTTTTTATACTGGAAAAAGGTTTTGAGAAGTAAGGATACCTGGATTAGGATACTGATTGCTTTTATTCCGACAGGAATAATAGGTTTTTTACTTTTTAAAATAATTAAAACGTTTCTCTTGGGAAATACCTACATAACGCTTGTTGCGCTTTTAACAGGAGGAGTTATCTTAATAATCCTTGAACTCGTCTATAAAGAAAAAGAGCACCATGTTGAAGAAATTGAAAAAATCAGCTACAGAAATGCATTTTTAATAGGCACTTTTCAATCTATCGCCGTAATACCCGGAGTTTCGCGTTCGGCGGCAACTATTATTGCGGGTTTGTTTTTAGGAACCAAAAGAAAGGCGGCAACAGAATTCTCTTTTTTACTTGCCATTCCCACCATGTTTGCGGCATCTGCGCTGAATCTGGTTAAAAGCGATTTTTCTTATAGCTTAAACGAATATTCAATTTTAGCAGTTGGATTTTTAACAGCCTTTATAGTTGCGGCAATAACTGTTAAACTGTTTGTTAAGTACGTGCAAACCCATACTTTTATTCCCTTTGGAATATACAGAATTGTTGCGGCAATTTTATTCTGGATAATTATAATAAAGTAATATGAATTTAAAAAATCTGCAGGAAAAAATTTCTGTTCTTAGCGAAAAAACAAGACCTCATTACAAACTTTACTCACAAGAAGAAAAAGAGATTTTAACAAAAACTGTAAAGTTAAACGAGGAAGTAGGGGAACTTTGCAATGATATTCTTGGTATATTAAAACTTCAAAGGAAAGCAAAAATGAAATATTTTGATAAAAGAAATATTTATCAGGAATTTGCCGACGTAATAATAACTACTATTCAGCTTGCGCAAGCAGCAGGTGTTGATATTGAAAGAGCAGTAGAAGACAAACTTAAAAAAATTGAGGATAGATATATGCAGGAAAGGAAGTCTTAGTGAACACCTTTAATAAAGTCTACAAAGTTGTCGGCAGGATTCCAAAAGGAAAAGTAACAACATATGGGACTATTTCAAAAATTATTGGCGTAGATCCAAGAGTTGTCGGGTATGCGTTACATGTTAGTAGAGATCCTAAAAATGTACCGTGTCATAGGGTAATAAATTCTAAAGGTAAAATATCAAGCGGATATGCGTTTGGAGGACCGGATATTCAGAAAAAAATGCTTATGAAAGAGGGAGTAAAATTTGATAAAGAAAGCTGCGTAGATCTTAAAGAATTTGGAGCGGAGCTAGCATTTTGCTAGCGAGCTCGCCTGCGAAATAAAATGAAGACAGGCGAGGTGTGACTGAACGAAGTGAAGAAACTCCTTATTTAAGTTTTTGCTTTTTTTAAATCCTCCAGCAGTTCTTTCTTTATAATGCTTATTGTTTCCTTTATTTTATTTTCCAAATCCTTCGTGTTTTTATTTAAATGCTCCCATGTTTTAGAATGATCATTGGATATTAAATTGTTAAGAAATATTTTTTTATTCTTCTCATCAAGACTTGATAAAACAGTATCTACTACACTGCTATGAATATTTACTTCTACTAAAGATAATAAATGAATTCTTTCTTCCGGAGACATGTCTAACTCTCCCAATTCCAAAATAATGTCTGTAGTTTCTGTTAAATGCGCATAAAAATGTTTATGTTTCATAAAAATTAAATTGATATCGGACCTAATGGTATTTTATCATCAATATCATCGATAAAAAAATATAATACCGGTCCCCTTTGCGAACCGTCATATCTTTCCAAATATGTCATTACTTCCGGCGAACCTCCTAGGCTTTTTCCTGTCCGTTGCGCCGGCCCCGCGTCTCCAACAACAACAACCATTGCCTTACCGTTTTGCGGATTTACAACCAGCATTTTTCTGTATTTAAAAAAATTTACATACTCTCTTACATTATCTTTAAATCCTGGAGCCAAAAAAGTCTGGACAGCAATATAATATTTTTCTCTGTCTACATCTTTTTGCGTCATTGTATCAGAAGTATCGGCAAAGTATCGCCATGCCCCTAGACCAGGAGCCATACCATATTTAAAATATTTTTCTGCGTCTTCCGGATTATCAAAATGAGTAACCATATTATCCCCAGAATACCTTGCTAAATGCTGTTCTTGTCCGATTAATCCGTAACTTGTATTTAATCTCTTTCCTTCTAATTCGGGGGTAACTCTAAAACCATAAGTTCTGGATAAGACTTCGCTAACACTTGCTTCTTCCGGTACTGTTAACGACCGGACTTCCGCGGGTAAAACATTTTTAAGATCGTGAACTAAAAAAACTTTTTTATCTATAACCTTATTTATTTCCGCGCTGGCTGATGAAAAAGCTGTTGGTATTTTTGGGATAATAGGAGAAGTTAATAAAAATAAACCGGCTAAAGAACCGACTGCAAATTGTTTTGAATTTTGCGAAAGCCACTCGAAAGATTCTTTATGTTTTTCAAAGATTTCTTTTTGAAGCTCTTTATGACGCTTACTCCAAACCCCTTTTAGATGTTCATACGCAAGATTCTTTTTCTTTCCTTTAGGCATACCTAAATCATAACAAATTAGCAGAAAGAAGAAAAATTACGAAGCTTCGTTTGAATCTTTAGTCCCTACGGAGCAAGGTATCGAATGGCACCTTGCTGAGCGGACCAGTCTAGGACATAACGAACCCATAGCCATATTTTAAGACTAATAACTTAGGTAACCAACCTCTAGATTTTTTATGAATTCTCTATGTTTTTTCTCGTCAAGAAATACTTTCTGTAATTTATATTCTTCTAGTATTTTTTCGATGACCGTTGAAAACAGATCTAATATTTCATCGTATGCGTTTATTGGTATTTCTTGGTATTCACCATGAACTAAGCGAGATCGAAAATTGTAAAGCTCCTTCACCTTTTCAAACATTTCCCTTCTTTTTTTGTAATCACTTAATTTTGGGTATAAAAACCATGCAATATTGTTTGATAACCTAAAAGTCACCTCGGAAGATGATACGGAAAAAAGAGCTTCCAAAGCTGTTACCGCTAATATATATTTGGGGTCATCTTGTCCTTGATTCGCGAACGCAGCGACAAAAGTATCCATAGCAACACCAAGGGGGGGACTTCGTCTTGGGCACTAATTGAGCAGTTAGTAGAAATGAATAGCTATTAAAATGGTTTCTATCTTCTTTTACTTTCATAAACAAACCTTTAGTAAACAGGTTTTCCCTATCTTTACCAAATACAAAATTGTAATATGAAATTAAAACCCAACCATATTTCCTAAATAAATCCACAGACTTATTGGACACAAATTTCAATCCTCCACCTTTATTTAGAACGACCTCATAGCATTTATTAATTTCATAAGTGCGTTTTGTTTTTAGGAAAAAATATAAAAGAAGTATATCCATCAATGTTTCAATATCCGAAGCTTCTCCTATAGGAATTGTCATTTCAGGTGTCAATAATATTCCAACATTATTAGCTTCTTTTGGTACTTCATTTGACCAATTTTGTGGGTTAGATAAATCTAATAAAAAGATACCCTTACTAATTTGAAGTTTAGAAAAGCTAAAATCTGATTTTATTATTGGAAACAAAAAGCTAACGCGCATATTTTAGTTTTTTAGCAAAGTACCTAACTTAGTTGAGCATACCGGTCTGGACCCATTATATCACTATAGCGGTGTCTCAATTAGAGGCTTAATTAGGGTAATAATAGCCCGTTCGACTTCACTCAGGGTAAACATTTTTATATTATTTATATATTTCTCTTCTGTGTCCTACTCTAAGAATAATTATGTTTTCCTTATCCACATCAAAAACTATTCTGTAATTACCCACTCTCCATCTATAGCTTCCAAGAGCAAAATCAGTAAGTTTTATAGCAGGCTTAAAAGGAGATCTTGCGTATTCTTCAATTTTTTTCTTAATTCTTTTTTTGGCAACGGCATCCAATTTCCCAATATCTTTAAAAGCGGTTTTTGTATAAATAAGTTTGTAGGCCATTTATATCTCGCCGAAGACTTGTTCGTGAGTAAAAATATTGTGTTTTATATATTCTTTACGGGCATTTTTAATGCTCTTAAGATAATCTTTTTTAGAAAGAGCAAGCAGGTCTTCAAATAAATCTATATCTACAATAGCAGATGTTATTTTCCCTTTTTTTGCCACCAGAAGAAAATTACGACTTTTGGAAACTCCTGCGAGAGCATCTGCTAAATTATTTCTTAACATAGTTGCATTAATAATATTCATGTTAATTTCAATTATACATTATAAATGTACATTGTCAATGTACCAACTGAGCGTGAAACAATTGATACAAAATCTAATTAGGATAATGACACTGTTTATACTTTTTTGGAGTTCCGTCTGGTTTTGTCGCTCCGCACCAACAGGGATCGTTTCTGCCCAATTTTCCGCCAGCCCGCCCCGCTTCGCTTGGCGAGGCCGGGGGGGCGGATTTCGCTGTGCTCAACTTTTTAGAAGTATTTGAGGTTTCACTTGCAACATTTGAACCGGCAGACTGTGTATGTATATGCTGATGCGGCACGGGCGCACTTGGGGCTTGCTGCACTTGGATTTTATAAATCCTATGCACAATCTCATCGTCAATTGTATCTATTAATTTTTCAAACATTCCATATGCCTCGTTTTTATATTCAACAAGCGGATCTTTTTGTCCATAACCGCGAAGGCCAATTCCCTGGCGAAGATTTTCTATCGCATCTAAATGGTCCATCCATAAATTATCCATAACCGAAAGCATTACAAATCTTTCGACTTGCCTCATAAGCTCCTTACCCATTTGTTCTTCGCGTGTCTTATAGACGTCTTTTGCAATATTTGTTAAAAATGAAGTCTTTTCTTCAACTGAATGCACTTGCTCCAATTGACTTTCTATTTGTTTTAGAGAAGTTTCATCAAAAGGAACTATTGTTGAAAATTTTTCCGCAATTTGAGCTGACGGAGATTCTGTGTCTTGGAACTCTTGCATTGACTGCATCAAAACTGTTTCGGAAATACTTTTTTCTATTTTTTCTTGGATATCTCCTTTTAAACTTTCTTCTGTTTTTTCTCCGACCTCTAACGCCTTGCGTCTTCTTTGATAAACAATCTCTCTTTGTTTATTTAAAACATCATCGTACTCAACCAGATGTTTTCTGATGTCAAAATTATATCCTTCAACTTTAATTTGCGCCTGCTCTATTGCACGGGAGACAATCGGATGCTGCAATGGGACATCTTCCGGCATATTAAATCTTGTCATAATTCCGGAAATTGACTCGCCTCCGAAAAGTCTCATGATATCATCATCTAAGCCGACAAAAAAATGTGATGCTCCCGGATCACCCTGCCTTCCGCTTCTTCCCCTTAGCTGATTATCAATTCGCCTTGATTCATGCCTTTCCGTTCCTATAACTAACAATCCACCCGCATCCAGAACCTCTTTATGTTTTTTCTCCCAAACATCCCATTCCTTTGTTCCTTTTTTGTCCATTCCCTTTTCGTCTTTTGGACTGTCTCCCCCCAAGATAATATCTACTCCTCTTCCTGCCATATTTGTTGCAACTGTTATGGCTCCTTTTTCTCCTGCTTTAGCAATAATCTCTGCTTCCCTTTCGTGGTTTTTGGCATTTAGAACTTCGTGCTTTACACCGCGTCTTTTTAAGAGTTCCGAAACAATCTCGTTTTTATCAATTGACGTTGTTCCAACTAAAACAGGCTGTCCTTTTTTGTAGGCTTTTTCTATTTCATCGGCAACAGCCGAAAGCTTTGCCCTTCCTATTTTATAAATCGCGTCCGAATGATCCTTTCTTATCATTGTTCTATGCGTAGGAATAACAACAACATCTAATTTATAAATTTTATTAAACTCTTCCGCTTCCGTAACCGCGGTACCGGTCATTCCTGCTAATTTTTCATACATCCTGAAATAATTCTGCAAAGAAACGGTTGCTAATGTTTTTGATTCCCGCTGAATGGTTACTCCCTCTTTTGCTTCTATTGCCTGGTGTAAGCCCTCCGAAAGCCTTCGTCCGGTCATTAATCGTCCTGTAAATTCGTCAACCAAAATAACCTCATTGTCTTTGACTATGTAATCTTTTTCTTTGTGGAAAAGCGTTCTTGCTTTTAATGCGGCTTCTAAATGATAAACTGTATCAAAATCTTTTTCGTAAATATCGGAAATTCCAAACATTTTTTCAATTTTAGTTATTCCATGATCCGTTAAGTGGGCCGTTCTTAATTTTTCATCGATTTTGTAATCTGTTTCCGGGGTTAATTTTTCGACCAGTCTTGAGTATTCATAGTATTTTTGCGTTGGTTCTTCATCCGGTGCGGAAATGATATGGGGAGTTCTTGCTTCATCAATAAGAACCGAGTCAACCTCGTCAACAACGGCAAAATAATATCCTCGCTGGGAAATAGATTCCAGGTCTTGTGCCATATTATCCCTTAAATAGTCAAATCCATATTCGGAATTTATTCCGTAAACAACATCAGCCAAGTAAGCTTGTTTTCTGGTAATTGTTTTAAGATGTGAAAGTCTAAAATCGTGAGTATTTTTATTAATATAATCGGGATCAAAAATAAAAGATTCTTCACTAATAATTGAAGAAACACTAAGTCCTAAAAATTTAAAAATCGGTCCCATCCAACCCGCATCGCGTCTTGCCAAGTAATCGTTTACTGTTACCAGATGAACGCTTTTCCCTGTTAAGGCATGCAGATACAAAGCAGGAACGGCGGACAACGTTTTTCCTTCCCCTGTTTTTTGTTCGGCTATTTTTCCGCTTGCTAAAACTGCCGCGGCCATAAGCTGAACATCAAAATGTCTTTGTCCTATTGTTCTTCTTGCGGCTTCCCGAACCAAAGCAAAGGCTTCGGGCAGAATTAATTCCAATGGTTCACCATCCCTAACTCTTTCCTTAAACTCCTTAGTTTTTTTGGGAAAATCATTATCTTTTAATTTCTTTAAATTTTCTTCAAAGGAGTTTATTTCTAAAACAAGCGGTTTAAGTTTGTTTATCTCTTTTTCGTTGGAATCGAAGAATTTACCGAGCACACTAAGCATATATCTATTTTAGCATATTTAACAGGAAAACCCCTCACTAAAATAGCGAGGGGTTTTACCAATTGATCAATTGGTAATTTCCAAATTTATTACCAATTTATTTCTTCTTCTTCTTCTTTTTCTTTGCCATGGACAGAGTCACCTTCCTTTCCTTCTGCGTCACTCAAAATAGGGGTGGACAGAAACTACATTTATGTTGAGATATTTCTATTGTTTTGTCAAGGTTTTTTCTTTGCTTCAAATTAATGAGTTTAGATTGAATTGAGAGGAAAAATCACAAAGCTATTTTATTGATTTAATAACGCTTTTTCCTAAAGTTTTTTGCAAAACTTTTGGTACCTCTACCGAACCGTCTTCTTTTTGATAATTTTCTAAAATTGCAATTATTGTTCTTCCAATTGCAAAAGCCGTGCCGTTTAGAATATTTACATAATGTTTTTCGTTTCCGTCTTGATATTTGACATTTAATCTTCTTGCCTGAAAATCAGTAACTGTGGAAACAGAAGTTACTTCTCTATATTTATTTTGCCCGGGCATCCATGCTTCTATGTCAAATTTTCTAGCGGCCGGAAATCCCAAATCGCCTGTGCACATTTTTACTACTTGATAAGGAATTTCAAGCATTTGAAAAAGTTTTTCTTCCAAAAAAAGCAGATATTCGTGTTCTTTATCGTCTTCTCCTTTAGGAACATAAGAAACCATTTCAACTTTATCAAATTGATGAACTCTTAAAATCCCTTTTGTGTCTTTGCCATAACTGCCGGCCTCTCTTCTAAAAGCGCTTGAAAATGCAACGTATCTTCTTGGTAAATCTTTTTTACTAAAAACTTCTCCCATATGCATTGGAACAATTGAGTGTTCTGCAGTTGCAACTAAATACAGATCGTCCTTTTCCAAATGATACATATCTTCTTCGCCACCGTTTTCCATGTATCCTAAGCCCTGCATTGTTTCTTTTTTAATTAGGGTTTGCGGAATAACCGGAATAAAACCTTCCTTAATAAGAGTTTTCATTGCTAATTGAATCAATGCTAATTCCAGTAAAACGCTGTCGTTTTTAAGATAACCAAATCTTGGGCCCGATACCTTAGATGCTCTCTCTACGTCAATAATATCTAACTTTTCTCCCAGTTCTAAATGGTCTTTTGGAGTAAATATAAATTTCGGGGGCTCTTTATATTTTTTTATTACTTCGTTTTCGCTTTCGTCTTTTCCAATTTTTACATCCGACTTTGGAGGATTTGGAATCTGAAGAAGTAAACTCCTTAATTCGCCAGTTTTTTCCTGAAGGTCTTTTTCCTCTCTTTCTAATTTTTCTTTAAGCTCTTTACCTTTTTCAATTATATGAACTTTTTCATTATCAACCGCGTTTGACGCGGCTTTTGCTATACTGTTTCTTTCTTCTCTTAATTTTTGTACGGATAAGTCTAATGTTCTATATTCGTCATCAAGCTTAAGAAGTTTATCTAAATCTAGCTCTATACCCTTACTTTTTGCCCCATCTTTTACCAATTTTGGATTTTCTCTGATAAATTTTATATCAAGCATATTTTAAAATTATTGGCTTAAGTTTTTTTATTGCTTTATACCTATGATTATATACTCTTTCTTCTTCTTTTGAAAGCTGACTTTCATGATAAAACTTATTAATTTGGGGTAAAAAGAAAAACGATCTGTACGGATATCCTTTTAGAAGTTTTAAAAGAGGCTTTCTGGCTATTTCTCCTTTAACTTTTCCTTTTGATTGAAAATATTTACCGTTTGGCATTGCAAATGTTATAACGGTTTTAAAATAGGCAGTTCTATTATTTTCAGGAAGTTCTTGAGAAATTTTTTTCATATATTCTATTAATTCTTTGTCTGTTGCTTCATATCCTAACCATCGTCTTGACTTAACTCCCGGTGCTCCTCCCAGTGCCTCTATTTCTAAACCACCATCATCAGAAATCACAGGAAGTTTACTTTTTTTTGCGTAAAATAAAGCTTTTAATAAGGAGTTTTCTTTGTAAGTCTTACCCGTTTCCTCAACATCGTCATTTATCCCAACGTCTTTTAAGGAAACTATTTCAAAAGGTAGATCCTGCAAAAAACTTTTAATTTCAACAATTTTTCCGGGATTTTTTGTCGCAACAAGGAGTTTTTTCATTAAGCGGAGTATAACATATTCGGGTTCTCCTACCCTGTTGGTACAAGGTATAGTGTGTTTTTCAAGTATTCATGCG
>CAZIDK010000008.1:0-24307 GCA_964537895.1 uncultured Gammaproteobacteria bacterium | reverse complement strand
GATTTCCTTGAACTTGATCCGTCAGCCGACGGATTGACATCTTGAATTCAAGAATTCTATTTTTCAAATATTCAAAATCAAAAAATATCTAACTTCTCACTTCAAAAATTCTATCGTCTGATTATTTGGGCTTAGCGAAAACAAACAATCTCTTCCAAGTCGTTCCCGGCGGCCAGCAGGTCTGCAGAATTAAGGTTTCCGCGCCTTGATTTTGCGCATCTATAATATATGAAACATCTGTTGAATCAACTACTTTTGAACCTGTAACCACATAATTATGTCTTTTGTTTTGGAAAAAAATTACTATTTCATCCCCCGGAGTTAAGTCTTTAATAAGATAAAAAATAGCATTATAGCGGCCGACATTCCAGAAACTATCAGTTGAATGCGCAAAGAGATAAATATTCCCTTTCATTCCGGGAAAAACAGTTCCTTTTGCGTGCGCAACTCCTTGTTTTAAAACCGGCAGAAACTGATCGGGATCGGATGCGTCAATGTTGGCAAAAACTCTGGCGTTTGCCCCAAGTTTTGGTATCAAAATACTAAAAGATGTATCACTAGGTATCAAAATTTGCTCCTTTGGCCCTGCCAAAACATCTGCAAATCCGCCATTATAAACTTTAATTGAGCCAATTTTTTGCTGTTTTAGAATTTCTCCCAAGGGCGACGTTGTTTCTTTTGGTTCATAAACTTGATAATGAACTCCCCTGGCCTGAACTATTTTAAAAGAAATTTCGTAGTAAAGAGCCGGCCCGAAAGTTGCCAAAACACCAAAAATTGCAAACAAAACCAAAAAATTACCAATCGAGCGAAGAATTAAAAAACGGATAATTTCAGATTTGGTCACATTTTTTATTGTATCATTTCCTTATGTCGGGGTGCTGGGAATTGGACTGCATTCGCAGAACCCTTGCTTCGCAACTCTCGGTCCCCGCCTGCCAATGCCTATTGGTCGGAGTGGAAGGAATTGAACCTTCTATCTCTTCGTCCCGAACGAAGCGTGATGCCGATTCACTACACTCCGGCATTGTGCAATTGGCGGGCAGGCCGAACCGAGCGATCTACCGATGATCTACACCCCGCTTTAGTATCCTCGGCGGGAATCGAACCTGCATCTCACCCTTAGGACGGGTTTGCTCTATCCGTTGAGCTACGAGGACTTATCTGTATTTTAACATAAAGCAGTTTAATAATTACATATTCTTACTTGTTAATATAAACGCTCCGACAAATTCCCTCTTGAAATTTAGCTGACAAAGTGCGATTATATCCTCTATGGACAACGAGCATAAGCTGACTAAGAAAGAAAAAAAAGAACTTCGCAAACTTGAATGGCAGGAAAAGGCGGAAAAAGAAAAAAGAAATGCAATGTTTAAAAAAGTCGGGATAATCATTGGAGTTGTTTTAGTCGTAGTAATCTCCATAGCCGGACTGATTAAGCTTGCCAGTTCTTCCGGATCTTCGTCTTCTTTAGGGATTAAAGTTCCTCCAATTTCCAAAAGCGACATCACAAAAGGTAATCCAGAAGCAAAAGTCACTTTAATTGAATATTCGGATTTTCAGTGCTCTGCTTGCGCCGCCTATTACCCGCTTATAAAACAGCTTTTTAGTGATTTTGGCGATAAAATATATTTTGCTTACAGATTTTTTCCCTTAACAAGCATTCATAAAAACGCAATGATTTCGTCTCAAGCCGCTTACGCCGCAAACCTTCAGGGCAAATTCTTTGAAATGCATGATATGCTTTTTCAAACCCAAACTTCATGGGTACAAACCGACAGCGCGGCCGAAACGTTTGCTGCGTACGCAAAAAAATTAGGGCTTGACAGCGATAAATTCAAAAAAGATATGAATTCCAATGAGGCCAAAAACTATGTTGCGAATTCTCAAAATCAGGCAACCGCAATCGGCATCAATTCAACTCCAACTTTTTTTGTAAACGGCCGGCAGCTTATAAACCCCCGAGGCTACGACGAGTTTAAAAAAATAATTGACAATGAGCTTAACAAGAAATAATTTATCTATAGCCTCTCTCATCCTTGGTTTTTTAGGATTTTTGGATGCAACATATTTAACAATTCTTCATTACAAAAATGCATTTCCGCCCTGCACTGTAACCGGCAGCTGTGAAACTGTTCTGACAAGCCAATACTCCATTATCTTTGGTGTTCCGATTTCACTTCTTGGCAGTTTATTCTATCTAACGGTAATCGCTTTTAGCCTGGCGGTTTTGCTGGATAAAAGAAAAATATTTGCTCACGGTTTGTTCTTAACTGCCTTTTCCGGACTCTTTGTTTCGGCGGTTTTGTTTTTTGTACAGTTTTTTATTTTGCAGGCTTTTTGTCAATATTGCTTACTATCCGAAGTTATATCTCTTGCAATCTTTATCGTTTGCTCCCTTTTGTATTCAAAGTTTTTGAAAAACTAGATTAAATTTTTGATTTAAATCCTAATTGAGAGGCGATATTCTTGAAATTAGATATTGAGACTGGATATTGGAATCCTTGAAATTACGATTTAGATCTTTTTGACGTTGGATCTTCTTGATTTTCTTGACATTGACTTCCTTGATATCTTGAATTCAAGAATTCTTGATTTCAAATAATCAAATTCAAGGATATCCAACTTCTAACATCAAAAATGTCGATTTTATCTTCAAGCAGAATGTCTCCTTCTCAACAATTAAGTAATTCAACAATTTTAACAATGAAGCTATATGTAGTCTTCCGCTCTTTTGTAGTTGTGAATTTCATCTTTAGTAAACCAAAGGTTTTTTTCAAAATTTGCTTCTTCCAAACTTGCCGAAATATGCACTAAATTCATAACTCCTCTTTTTTCAGCATTGGCATAAGCTGCCGAATCGGTTGAAAAATCCCCTCTTATTGTTCCCGCGGGAGCCTGAACGGGCATTGTGGGGCCTGTCATTGTAATTACATTATCCACAGCATGTCTTCCTTCCAAAATTATTGCAACCATTGGACCTGATTTAACATAATCGAAAAGCCATTCTTTAACCATTTTTCCTAGTTCTTGAGGATTATCTGTTCCGAGGTCCTTCTTAGCGTCTTTTCCGTATTGGGTATAAGTTTTAAGAGTTTTTTCTCCCCATCTCTGAAGAGTTTTAGGATCATCGGCGTTATAATGCTTAAGCAGAGCTTCATCTTTGGCCTCAACCATTTTCATGGCTATAATCTTAAGACCCGCTCTTTCAAAGCGGCGAATTATTTCTCCTATTAAGCCTCTTTTAACCCCGTCGGGCTTTATCATTACAAATGTCTGTTCCATAATTTTTAGCCTTTAGCAATTAGCCATCAGCAATTAGTTATTAAACCAAACGCTAGTGGCTAGACGCTAGTTGCTAACTATAATCTTAACAATTTTTCAAATCGTTGTCTATCGTCAAAATTGCCTATAATCGCTATGTTCATGTTTTTTTCAACAAAGTATTTTTGAGCGGCTTTTTCTACGTCCAAAACCGTAACCTTGTCGATTTTTGCCATAATTTCATCAGGATTTTCAATTTTTTCTTCCAAAAGCTCCTGCTGGGAATAAAAACCGGCCACCGAACGGCTATCTTCAAGCTCCAAAACAAAATGTCCTTTTAGAAACTCCTTCGCCTTATTTAGTTCTTTATTTGATATTTGCCCTGAGCCTGCCTGCCCTGAATTTGCTGAACGGGCCGAATGGGTTATATTTGATATTTTGTGATACTCCTCAACTATTACCTTAATTCCTTCTTCCGCTCTTTTTGGGTCAAGGCCTGCGGTTGAAACCAAATTACCAACATCCTGATACTGCTCGGACGCTGTTCTAACATAATAAGCGAGCCCTCTTTTTTCCCTGACCTCATGAAAAAGCCTCGAGCTCATTCCTCCTCCCAAAATTGCGGAAAGAACGGATAAACTGTGGCGATCGGGATGATTTAAAGGAACTGTTCTAAACCCCAAAGCTATATGCACCTGCTCTGTTGTTTTTTGTTTGATTAAAATTTTGGGCTTTTCTTGTTTTTCAAGGACTTTTAGGTATCGCAATGTATCAAATTTCTTCATTTGTCCAAAGTATTTTTCAATAAGCTTGACTGTTTTATCTTCATTTATTCCGCCGGCAACAACAACCGTAATGTTATCCGCGCTATAAAGGCTTCCCATGTAATTTTGAAAATCTTCTCTATCAATTTGCCTGATAACATCTTTTTCTCCTGCTATGTCCCAACCCATTGGCACGTCTCCATACAAAAGCCTTTCGTAAACATCACCGATTTTCCTCGAAGGAGTATCTTCATAAAGATTAATTTCCTCCAAAATCACGCCTTTTTCTTTGTCTATTTCCGTTTCGTCAAGTTTTGAATTCTGCAACATATCGGACAAAACATCCAAGCATAAGTCAACATGGGAAACCGCGGATTTTACATAATAACCCGTTGTTTCTTTACCTGTAAAAGCGTTGAATTCCCCGCCTATTCCGTCGATTAGGCTTGAAATATCCAAAGCCGAGGGGCGTTTTTGGGTACCCTTAAAAGCCATGTGCTCTAAAAAGTGGGATATTCCGTTGTTTTTTCTTGTTTCGTAGCGGCTCCCGGCGCCGACCATAACCAAGGAAGTAGCGCTTTCAAACGAAGGCATTGGAACAGTAATTACTCGGAGACCGTTTGGGAGAACTTTGCGATTATACTTCATAAGAAGCTATTATAGCAGGAGATTTGCAAAAATAGAAGATAGAAAACTTAACAATCTAACAATTTAACAATAAAACAATTGCTGAATTGCTACGATTGTTCTATTGCTACATGTGTTCCGGAGCGCTAACTCCAAGTAAATCCAATGTGTTTCTGAGGGTGATTCTGGTTGCTTCCAAAAGAGCCAGGCGGGCTTTGGTTTGTTTTTTATCTTCCGAAATTACCCTGTGGGCTTCGTAGAACTTATGGAAAAGCGTGGCTAACTCCATAGAATAAGTTGTAAAAGTATGTACTGCAAGAGTATGCGAAGCCTTCTCAATTAACTCGGGTAATTTTATCAAATGTCTTATCAGGGCAGCTTCTTCTTTATGTGTTAGCAGACCAACATTCGCACTGCTAAAGTTATTACTTTTGACTTTAGCGAATATGGAGCATATTCGCGTATACGCATACTGGACATAAAATACCGGATTATCGCTAGCTTGTCTTTTTGCCAGCTCCAAATCAAAATCCATGTGCGTTTCGGGCGCGCTTCTCAAAAGAAAAAATCTGAATGCGTCTTTCCCGACTTCATCCAAAACTTCCCTGGCGGTTACAAAATTACCCGCCCTTTTACTCATCTTAACGACCTCCGAGCCTCTTTTTAGCCTAACGTATTGATATAAAATGACTTTAAAAGTGTTAACATCAAACCCTAAAGCTTTGACAACAGCCTGAAGTCTTGGCACGTGCCCGGAGTGATTTGAACCTAAAATATCAATCACCAGGCTGTTTTTGCTCATTTTTTCATTGTGATAAGCAATATCCGAAGCAAAATAGGTAAATTCTCCATCGGATTTTTTAACAACGGTCTCCCTGTCTTTTAGAAATTCATCGTTTGGAATAAACCATTTAGCTCCCTCTTTTTCAACCAAAAACTTATCAATTTTTTGCAAAACTTCCGGCACTTCTTGCCTTAAATCGGATTCTTTTCTGACAATATCAAACTTAATCCCCATATCCTTGCAGTCCTTAAGAATCTCCTCGAGTATTATTGAAACCGCATTTGACGCGGCTTTTTCAATAAACTCTTCTTTTGATAAATGTGATACTTTTAGCGATTTTGATACTTTTTGAGCTAGCTCTTTTACATACTCACCTTGATACTGGATTTCATCGCTTTCTGATTTTTTACCGGGGTTTAGCTCAAAATAAATTGCCTCACCTAGACGCTCTACCTGCCCACCTACATCGTTATGGAGATATTCTCTTTTGACGTTATATCCTGATTTCGAGAGAACGTTTGCTATTACGTCTCCCAACGGCCCGCCCACCGCGTTGCCAATATGCAAAGGGCCTGTCGGATTTGCCGAAACAAACTCAACGCTGGCTTTTTTACCTTTGCCAAGGGTTAACGAGCCGTAATTATCGCCTTGCTTAATAATATTTTGAACTTGGTCTTGAAGATATTTATTAGATAAATAGAAATTGATAAACCCCGGCTTTACTGCTTCAATTTTTGAAAAAGTATTTTGAGTTTTGAATTTCGTATTTAGAATTTCTGCAAGGTATTGAGCAAGAGTTAACGGTTGATGATCTGCAAAGTTTGTTTTGACAATCTCTGGATACTTAAGCAGTAGTGAATCGGGAATCTTTATTTTTTTGAATGCAACCATAGCCACATTAGTTGTATAATCACCGTTTTTTGTATCCTTGGGTCGCTCTAAAACAGGCTCAAAATCCTCAATCCCCAACTCTTTTAAAGCAATTTTTAGACTTTGGCTTATTTCGTCTTTAGGCATATTGGCAATATTGTACCACACGAAACTAGTATCTAGTTACTAGTTACTAGTAAAAAGGACTTGCATTTTATAAAAATTCCTGCTAGCGTTTATATTGGCTATGAAAATTCTTCTCATCGACGACGATGAAGCGCTAATCACAATTTTTACTGCCGCGCTTACCAAAGAGGGTTTTCAAGTAGTGGTTGCAAGCACCGGACAGGAAGGCATTGATAAAGCAACAACCGAAGCGCCTAGTCTTATTTTATTAGATCAAGTTTTGCCTGATTTTTCAGGCAACGATATTCTAAAACAGATAAAGTTGGATGAAAAAACAAAAAACATACCCGTAATTATACTTTCCAACTTTAGCCAGGAAGAGTTAGTCAAAGAAGCCATTAACGCGGGAGCGGCAGACTACGTATTCAAATACCAGGTGGAGCCAAAAGATGTAATCGAAAAAATTAAAAGGACATTAAATCAAACACAAAACTAATATGCAGCCTGGTCAAAACACAGATTATAAAAAATTATTAACAGAGGTTATTCAAAAACAAATGGTTATTTTAGGACCAAGTATATCTCTTGCCAAAGCCAGAAACGTTAAGGGTCTGGCTGTTGCCGACGACGGAACAGTTACGGATATACAGGGTCCTCCGCAAGCACTCATTCAAGGCTTAATAGACCAATTTGTCCAGCTTTCAGGCCTTATTGTTAAAAAAACAATGGAGCCCCTGCTTTCTGCTTATCCGGATGGAGCCATAAATCAGGCACAGCCCCTACAAGCCGAGCCTTCCTCTACCATCTCCCAAGAACCCCAGACTAACGCTGCTCAAGAAGCCATAAATCAGGCCGTTGGAACCGTTAAGACCTAAAATATATGCTGGACACACAAAAACTTTTGACAATAGTTATTGAGGGAAGCTCTTTTATTTCCGTTCTGGCGGCGGTTGCCGCAGGAATTATCATGGTTTCTGTAACGAAAAAATTCGGAACGGGAATCCTGGCCAGCGGATTTAAATCAATTGCTGTCGGTATCTTTTTTATAGCGGCGGGGATACTGGTTGATGCGGTTGAGTCGTATTTGCAAGTATCAGGGGTAATAAATACAAACCTTACCTATATTTTACTTTTGGCAAAAGCCCCGCTTTTTATAGTCGGGACCTACATTATTGTTATAGGCAGTAAGAGAACAGGTGATAAGCTTGAATCGCTTACAAAATAATGAATGGATTTTTCAATCCCTCCAACATCTTCTTGATTAAACTGGATGATCTTATAAAAATTTCCGCCGCTGCCTTAATTTTATGGATAATCTATGAAAAAAGGAAAAGAAACGTAATTTTAAAGCAGGAAGAAATTGAAAAACAGAAGCTGTATCAAATTTCCGTTTTAAAAGAAATTCAGGATAAAATAAGTTACTCTTTAGACGTAGAAGAAATAATTGACATTATTACAAGAAGCCTCAAAAACCTTTTCCCTTACTCAACAGCCTCCTCTATTGTTGTTAAGGAGGACAAACTGATATTTAAAACTTACGCCGAAGAAAGCGTGAATCGTTTTTTTGTCGAACAAGTAAAAAAGAGTATGTTAGCTTCCATAAGCGCTCTTTTACCAAACCCACCGACATTCATCGACGAAAAACTCTCCGGAATTTCTTTAAACGAAGCTAATAAACTTCCTCCGGCCTCTTTTTTCCACATTCCGCTTATTGTCAACAATAAAGTTGTAGGACTTATAAACGTTTCCTCAACAACCCCGAATCTATACAAGGAGGAAGCGGTAACAATTCTTTACCAAATTACCGAAAACGCTTCTAACGCTTTAACCAGGCTCCGGCAAGTCCTGGAGGCCGAAGAGAGCAAATTAACCTCAATGATTGGCAGTCTCGCTGACGGAGTTTTTATGGTAGATAACCAAAACCGGCTTTTAATAATAAACGAGGCTGCTAAAAAATTCCTCAATATTCAAAGAGAAAGCATTACCATTCTTGATATTTTGAATGAAATGTCGGGAAAATACGATTTGCTGGGAAAAATAAACGAATCCGTATCCTCAAAAAAAGCTATTGAAGAAAAAGAAGTAATAATAGGAGAAAACACTTTCCAAATATTCATTACGCCCGTTTTTAATTCTAAAGAGAAAGATGCACAGAAAGTTATCGGAGCTTCAATTTTAATTCACGACATCACGATAGAAAAAAACCTCTCAAACATAAAAGAGGATTTTACCAACATGATGGTCCACGAATTAAGGGCTCCGCTAACAGCCATCAAAGACTCTTCGGAGCTTATGCTTGAAGAAAAAAATCTAAAAACGCAGGAACAAAAACAGCTTCTTGCTATAATTGACTCTCAAACAAAGGTGCTTTTGGAGCAAATAAGCTCTGTTCTTGATGCCGCAAAAATCGAGGCCGGAAGGTTTACCGTTCAAAAATCCCCAAATGACTTAAACGAGCTCATTAACGATGTCGTCGATGCTTTTGCTCCCCAGGCTATAAAGAAAAATATAAAAGTAAATTCCTATGTCCCAAACGCCTTACCCCAAGTTAATTTTGACAGAATAAGAATCAGCCAGGTCCTTAACAACCTGATCTCAAACAGTCTTAAATTTACTCCTTCGGGGGGCAGAATTACCGTTTTTGGTGAAATAAACTACGACCGCGTTACGGTTTCTGTCTCGGATACAGGCATCGGGATTTCCGAAGAAGATCAAAAAGAACTATTCTCCAAGTTTTATCAGATACGAAAAACTCCTCATGAGCTTGCAAAGAAAGGAACAGGACTTGGACTATACATTGTTAAGGGTATCATTGAGGCGCACGGCGGACAAGTTTTGGTCAAATCCGGAGTGAAACAAGGCACGACGATTTCGTTTACTCTGCCTCTTTCGGATGACGTTTTACACCAAAACCAAAACTATTCCAAGTCTTTCCCCGCTTCCCTTACCAGCCTTAATTAATAAGCTGCCAGGATTTTCCGTCTGAAACTATTTCCACTTCTCCATCTCTGTCCGTTCTTAAAACTTTAATATTGTTATTTTTTAACAGCGTTAGTATTTCCTTACTTGGATGCCCATACCGGTTTTTACCTCCCACTGAAATTACAGCCAAATCAGGCTTCGTAATCTCTAGGAACAAAGAGCTAAGACCAGTCTTAGAACCATGATGCGGAACTTTTAACACGTCAATTTTCCCGGCTTCTCTTGCTAACTTATCCTCTATTACAGAACCTGCATCGCCTGTTAAAAGGGCTTTAAAACTGCCGTAAGACAGGAGTTCAATGACTGAAAAACCGTTTAAATCAAGGTTTTTAGCCTCAGACGGTAAATTAGTTAAGGAATTCCGGACAAAATCAGCGCTTGGCCAAAGAGTCAGAAGACTAAAACTAGCCTTATTTGCAAAGATATCTCCTTTATAAAGATACGTAGCACTCAAATTTTTGAGTGCTAAATTATCTTGTAGTATTTTTGTCCCAAAACTCGGATTTTCTACGTTTTCCGTGTCATAAGATATCACATTATATCGTTTGATAACCGAAATTAACCCTGTGAAATGATCGGCGTGGGGATGAGTAAGTATTACAAGCTGTATTGTTTTGTCCCAAAAAGGCATATGCTTTGAAAGACAATTTAAAACAGAATCGTCCGGTCCGCCATCAATTAAAATGTTAGAGCCGGTTGAAGTTCTTATGAAAACAGCATCTCCCTGTCCCACATCGCAAAAAACAAGATGAAGCTTACCGTCATTAAACTTTGCAGACTCGTAAAAAAATATTCCTCCGAAGGCAAAAAGTATAATGAAGATAATAAAAATAGCTTTTTTAAGCATTTTTTGATTTCGAAAAATAAAAAATCAAAGCTAAAAGCAGTAAATAGTAGCCTAAAATAAGACTTAAGGGTAAATTTTGAACAGTTAAAACTCCGCTTAATGCACCAAAAAACATTACGATTTTTTGGAAAAAAAGCAAAAACGGGAGGCATAAATAGACTATAATTGAACCCAAAGGCTGAAAAACCATCCCTAAAATTGCGCCAACTCCTCCCAAAATCATCAGCGTTGGAATAGTCCACAAAACAAGAGCATTTACCAGTATTGACCAAAGCGAATACGTACCAAAAACCGCCAAAAGAATAGGTAAAGTGGCAATTTGGGCGCTAAAAGTTATCAGAAAATCCTCTGTCAAAGGAAATTTTTTAGATAAATTACTAAGCTTCTCTACTCTGTTAAATAACGGCCTTATGTATAAAAGCCCCGCTGTTGCAGTAAAACTTAACTGGAAACCGACGTCAAGAATAAGAAGCGGCGAGATAAAAAGCATAATAAAACCTGTTAGAAAAAGTCCGTACGCTCCCAAACTTTGCCTGCCCAAAATCTGTGAAGAAAAAACCAAAACTCCCATTATTGAAGCGCGGATTATCGAAGGCTGCATGCCGGCTAAAAAAGCATAGAAAACAATTCCTAAAATACTTGCCAGAAGCGCTGTCTGACGCTTTAAGAAAAGCATAAAGATGGAACTTAAAAAGCCTGCAACCATTGTGATATTCATTCCCGATGCCGCGATAACATGCATTACTCCGGAGAGCCTTAAATTATCAACAAACTCTTTTGACATCGGGCCTTTTATTCCAAAAACAATTCCAAGCATTAAGCTGGACAAGTCAGGCGGTAAAGTCTTATTAAAAAGGTCTGCGACCGATTGGCGGACAAAAGATGAGACTGCTAAAATAGGGTTTGCATTCGTTTTCACAGCTTCAATTTTGGGAAAATTCAGAGCATATATTACTCCGTTATTTTTTAGCAGACTGTTATTTTGATTGCTTGTATCGTAAGACTGCCCCCCGCCCCGGCGGGGCAAAACTCTTATGGGGCCTGAGATTGCTATCTTATCTGCGTATTTATATTGGGGGTACAAGGCCGCAATTACAAAAACGTTTTCGCCTGTTGGCAAGCTGGCAGTGAATTTTTGGTAATTTGCCAAAAACTGAGGCTCGGAAAAAAGAGTTGTTTCAAAGCTTATTTTCTGAGAGTCTTGATAAGTTGATTTTGCCGAGTAAAAAACAAAAAAACGAATAGTGAGGATAAGAAGCAAAACGATTATTATAATCTTGACTCGATTCATAAACCATAATTTCAACATCTAGCAACTAGCCGCCAGCCACTAGTTAACTGATTGCTAGAGGCTAGAGGCTAGAGGCTGATTGCTAATCAACACTGACCTTGTCTTTTATCTGTGAAAATACTTTGCTGTTTACCGATTTCTTGGAAAGAAGCTCGTCAACCGTAGCATAAGGTCTATTATTGATAATCTTTTGTGCCGTTACCGGCCCTACTCCCGGCAAAGTATCCAGCTCTGCTCCTGATGCTGTATTTACATTTATCAACGCGCTTGAACCGACAATATCCGTACCGGAACTTACTCCCAAAACGGCATTTACGGCCGAATTTTGAATCTCTCCAAGCCTTGGTATGTAAATCTTTGCTCCGTCAGATAGTTTAGCAGCCAAGTTGAGGTTTTTCTCTACCCAATTTCTATCGGCTTTTTCGGATAATCCCAAAGCCAAAACTAAAGCATCTTGCACTCTCGCCCCTTGATTTAGACTATACACACCGGGCTTGACAACTGCTCCCTCTACATCTATCACAATATTTTGCGTATTAACCTGCGCGCTATCCAAAGCCGGTTTTGCAGGTTCAAACGTAAGATCGCTCTTATTTGAGGCTGAACCCAACAAGGCTATCAAACCATATATAAACAATATCAAACCAAGCAATCCCAAGGCCAAAGGCAGCCAATTTTGCTTGATAAAAGGCTTTATGCGTTCAAAAAGAAGCTCTAAATTCATAATTAGCAACAACACCAAGCCGCTAGCAACTAGCCGTCAGCCACTAGTTAACTGATTACTAGAGGCTAGAGGCTAATTGCTAGTCACAAAGTTAATTATCTTTCCCTCTACGTAAATTACCTTCCTTATTAGATTTCCATCCAAGTACTTTTTAACCTTCTCGCTCTTTCTGGCCTCTTCTTCCACATAACTTTGAACCTCCAACTTTAAACTTTTAACTCGAATGGTACCCCTTACCTTGCCGTTTATCTGAACAACAACAGAAACCTCATCTGCAACAAGATATTCGGGGTCAAATTTAGGCCAGCTTTCCAGATGGATGGATTTAAAATTGTTCAATTGTTGAATTGTCCTGCCGCAGCGGGATCCCGCATTTGCGGTGATTGAATTGTTGGCGCGGGAAGACTTTGAAGTGTCAGAAGGAGGCAGTTCGCTTTGAGGTGAATCGAAAGCCGTCGCCTCTTCACTTTGATTATCCTTAGAATCTGAAGAAAGGCTTTCGCTTAGCGAGTGAGTTTGAGATTGATTATTGGAAAAACTTGAACGAGCGTCATCCGAAAAGCGCGACTGCCGACTGAAGACACGATCTTCCGACTGTCCCTTATCAATCAAACTGATTGACTGCCAAATCTCTTCCGTTATATGCGGGGCAAAAGGGCTTAGGAGTTTAAGAAAAGTTTCATATTCCTCTTCTCCGATTTCTTTTTTGGCAGACAGAAAGTTAAGCCAGGTCATAAGGACTGCGACCGCAGTATTGAAATGAAAATTTTCCAAATCTTCCCCCACTTTTTTTATAGTTATATGCATTTGTGTTAAGTCTTCTCTATTCAATTCATTTTTGATTTTTGATTTTTGATTTTTGATTTTATACTGCAGCTCCCATACTCTTTTTAAAAATCTGTAAATGCCGCTTATTGCAGTGGTTGACCAAGGAGCCGTTGCTTCGTAGGGCATCATAAAACAAAGATAAAGCCTTACGGCATCTGCGCCGTATTCCTTAACAACCTCATCGGGGTTTACGACATTACCTTTAGATTTGCTCATTCTGTTGCCGTCAGGGCCCAAAATTACCCCGTGCTGAACCCTCTTTAAAGCAAATTCATCAAAATCAACCAGTCCTAAGTCTTTGAAAAACTTCGTGAAAAATCTGGCGTACAAAGTATGGCCCACGGTATGTTCTGCCCCTCCGACATATACGTCAACCGGTAAAAGCTGTTTTGCCCTGAGCCTGTCGAAGGGTTCTTTGTCGTATTGAGGCGAAACATAACGGTAGTAATACCAAGCGCTGTCAAAAAAAGTATCCAGTGTTTCGGCATCCCTTTTGGCTTTACCTTTGCATTTTGGGCATTTAACATTCAGCCATTTCTCATCACTTGCCAGCGGCGGTTTTCCTTTTGGCGTATAATCAACATTGTAAGGAAGCTCAACCGGCAAATCTTCGTATGGGACAGGTATCATTGCATACTCTTCTCCGTCGATAACGGTAATTTTGTAAGTTGGGCCAGAGGAGGACAGCCCATCTGCGAGAGAACCGAAAGACGGCTCATGTTTATTTTGATTGTCATTTGAAGTTGACAGCCGGCTTTCGCTTAGCGAGCGGGGTGTTTTTGAAGATTGAGAAAAGGTTTGGCGAGCGTCTCGAGCAGCATGCGGCTGTCCTCCTCCTTTTTTAGCACAGGTTTTGCAGTAAATAATTGGGACCGGAGTTCCCCAGTAGCGCTGTCTTGAAACAGACCAGTCGCGTAAATGGTAATTTATCTTTTTTTCGCCTTTGGGGGCTGCGTTGAGCTTCGTTTCCGTAATCGGCAAGTCGAATTTTTCGGCGAATTCCCTGTCTCTTTCGTCGGCAAACGGCACTGCCATTATCGCGCCCGTCCCGTAACCTGCCAAAACATAATCCGAAATCCAAACCGGAATATCGCGGCCGGTGACCGGATTTTTAACATATTTGCCGGTAAATATCCCCGACTTTGTCCTGTCTTCTTTTCGCTCCATCTCGGTTTTTTTCTTCGCTTCTTCAACATATTCTAAAATTTCCTTATATTTGAGATTCTTGTCCTGAGCTTGCCGAACGGATGATATTTTATCTTTTATCTTGAGTAACGAAGTTACGAATTCGTGCTCCGGCGCAACCACCAAAAAAGTCGCTCCATCTGTTGTTTCCGGCCTTGTTGTAAAAACCTCTATGTAAGATCGACCATTTACCATTTTCCATTTACCATTTTCCATTGAAACAGGAGGTAGTTCGCTTTGAGGTGAACCGAAAGCCGTCACATCTTCATTTTGGTTATCCTTAGAATTTGAAGAAAGGCTTTCGCTTAGCGAGCGGGAAAGTTTTGAAGATTGAGATGAAGTTCGGCGAACGTCATCCGAAAAGCGTGACTGCCGACTGTTGGCATCTGAAATTGGAAATTGAAGCAGCATTCCTTCCGACCTTCCTATCCAATTGTTTTGCGCTTCCCTTACCTCTTTCGGCCAGCCCGCAACGACTTCGCTGCTAGCTTGTCTTGCGTGTCGGGCGGGCCAGTCAACATAGGATTTATGCTTTTGGCCGGAGGGAGCCAGTTCGCTTTGAGATGAATCGAAAGCCGTCGCATTTTTATTTGGTTTATTGTTTAAACTTGAAAAAAGGCTTTCGCTTAGCGAGCGGGTTTGAGATTGGTTTTTTGGAAAACTTGAGCGAGTGTCATTCGAAAAGCGTGACTGGCAACCGACGGCCTCGGTATTTTCAGGCCAAATAAGTTTGTCCGCGTATTTTGTGATTGCCAAAAACCACTGTTCTACTTCTTTTTGAATTACTTCTGTACCGCATCTCCAGCATTTTCCTTGCTCGATATGCTCATTAGCTAATACAGTTTTATCTATTGGGCACCAGTTTGATAGTGCTTTTCCCCTATATGCTAGGCCCTTTTCAAACATTTTCAAAAATATCCATTGGTTCCATCTGTAATACTCCGGCAAACAGGTTATTGCGGTATAATCCCAGTCAATCATTGTACCCATGGTTGCAAACTGCTTAGTCATGGCCTCGATGTTTTTCATGGTCCAGTCTTTAGGGTGAATGCCTCTTTTTATCGCAGCATTTTCTGCGGGAAGTCCAAAAGCGTCAAACCCGTTTGGGAAAAAAACATTAAAACCGCTCATTCGTTTAAACCTTGCGTGAGCATCTGCGGGAACAAACGAAAACCAGTGTCCGAAATGAAGATCGCCGGACGGATAAGGAAGCTCAACAAGGTTGTAATATTTACCCCGCGAAGCTTTAGCGGAGTGGGGCTTCTGACCATTTTTGAACTTATACAATCCCTTCTCTTTCCAAACGTTTTGCCAATATGGTTCTATTTCGTTTGGAAAGTACCTAGGTTTAATTTTCAATTTTAAATTTTTAATTTTCATTGAATTTTAAATTTTTAAATTTTAGCATTTAGATTTGATTTGAAATTTATAATTTGAAATTTTAAATTATACTTAACGTGAGTATAGCAATTTTTCCATAAACAGACAAACTATACTTGAATTATTAAATTAAATCACATACTATTTAACTATGAAGCTCTTTCTTCAAACACTTGTTTTAATTTTATCTTTTGCAATAGTTTTTGTTTGGGAAAACTCCCCTCTTTCCAACTACACCGTCCAAATATTAGGCTTTTTGGTGTTTTTATATTTAATAATCTCTGCCCGCAAAAAAGGCAAAGACTTTTTAACTATGGGCGGCGGACCCTGGGGAATTTTTATCTTAAACACGATTATTCTTCTTTTAATCTTCTCAACCGGGAGTATTTCTTCCAGCCTCTTCTTTCTCCTCTATTTTTTGGGCTTTGGAATTGCTTTTGTTTTTGAACCGCCGGCTATTTTTGTTTTTATAGTCGGAGCAGTACTGGTATTTTTACCCGACGCTCTCAAAGGAGACACTTTTGGCAATTTTATAAAAGTCGGGTCTTTGCTGCTTATTTCTCCTCTGGCCTATTTTTTCGGCAGAGAATACAGAAAATCCGATAAACAGGAGAGCGATATCGAAGCTCTGGAAGAAAGAACAAAAGAAGCCGCCGACACAATTTCCGAAGATGTTGAAGAAGTAATAAGAGATGAAAAAGCTAACTTGAAAGAACAAGACATGCAGAAATTGAACGAAATACTGGAAGAAACAGAAGACCTACGGGAAGAATCGAAGCCTTGATTCTTCAATTTCTAATATCTAATTTCTAATTAGGGCTTTAATTAAGGCTAATTAGGGGTTCAACCCCTAAAATAGGTTGATAATTCAATAAAATTGAGATAATTATGCTATGAAAAAATTCAAAACTTTTAAATTTTTAATTGTATTTTTTATTTTTTATTTTTTATTTTTGAATTTGAGCGGCGCTGCCGCTCAAACTATGTCAAACGCTAACTATATACTACGTTTTGGCAATTTCAATACTGCGGCGGGAGAAAGCGCGACAGGAGGATTTAGCTTAAACCTTACGGTCGGCCAAACCGCTCCGGGGCTTTATACAGGCACAAATTTTAAAGTAAGAGCCGGTTTTCAATATATTAGCTCTATTATTCCCTTTTCTTTTACGATTTCCCAAACAAACATAGACTTCGGAAGCATTAGTCCGACAATTGCGGTCGTACGCAGTAACAATCTTACTGTTTCCAACGGCTCCGCCTTCGGCTACACAGTGACAGCCTCTGAAAACCATCCGCTTTTAGTAGCTTCATCCGGCCAAATGATTCCCGATACTACTTGCAACAGCGGTGCATGCAATACTACAACCGCAGCCTTATGGAATGATCCCGGCGCTTTCGGCTTTGGATACCGCTGTGATAACGTTTCCGGAACCGATTGCAACTCACAATTTTCAACAGCCAACTTTTACAAACCTTTCGCCGCTTCCCCTTCCGCAGTAGCCGTTATGAGTTCTACTAATGTCGGCAGAAGCAGACAGGCGCAAATTACCTACAGGTTAAATATTTCAAACACTCAAGCAGCAGGAATTTACACCAATGTTATAAATTACATAGCAACGCCGTCTTTCTGACAGAAAGACGGAATAAACAAATATGTAAATCAATAATAAATCATGAGAAACAGAATCTTTGAAATTATCCCGCTGATAGTTTTCAGTCGGGATCCCGCACGAATAAAATTCGTCGGGAGAAGTTGGATTTTCTCGAACTTGAATTCTCGATTTCAAGAATTCTTGACCTCAAAGAATCAAGGTCAAAAACATCAAAGATATCCAACATCAAAAAATCTAAAACCAAGAGCTTTGCTTATTTGCTTATTTGCTTATTTGCTTATTTTTGCATTTGCTACGCCTTCCGCGCAGGCGCAGGGTGTTTCCCTTGGCGTTTTTCCTCCTATTCTACAAATTCAGGCAACGCCGCCAACGGATGTGAAATCAAAAATTTTAATAGAAAACCTGGGAGACTCCCCTGTTAACTTGAAAATCGGTTTAAAACCTTTTACCGCTTCGGATAAAGAAAACGGAGAGGTTACCTACCCATCCGACTACAGCCTGGCAGATCCTTTTATCTTTGATAAAATGCAAATACTTGACGGGGATACGTCTATTGACTCAATAACCCTTGCTCCCGGGCAAAAAAAAGAATTAACGCTTGAAATAGCTCTGCCGCAAAACGAAATCCTGGGAGATTATTACTTTTCAATTATTTTTATGTCGGCCAACACACCTGCTGCAAATTCAAATACATCAGGAGCAACAGCCGGAGTGGCCACAAACGTATTGCTTTCGGTAGGACCAAAAGGGCCAACACGGGGAGAGATTGAGGAATTTTCTGCCCCCCTTTTCAAAACCCACGGCCCTGTCCCGTTTACAGTCAGAATCAGGAACACAAGCGATCACTTTATAACCACTAAAGGCAATATAGTTATTAAAAATATGTTTGGACAAACTGTTGGCAAAGTAGATTTACTGCCGGTTAATATTTTATCTCAAACTATCCGCTCGGTTCCCGATTCCCTACAATCACCAAGCGCAAATCCATCACCTTCTCTTAAATCATATCTCTTAAATCTTAAATCTATCAGTGCTGTCTGGCCGGAAAAATTTCTTTTTGGACCATATGCGGCCACTTTAACCATTGCGCTATCCGACCAAGGCCCTCTTTTTAGAAGAACTGTTAATTTTTATGCTTTCCCAACAGAGACTTTGTTTGGAATTTTAGCAATAATATTAATAGTTATAGTAATTGTCATAAGAGTTAGAAAAACCGCCAATAAAACCCGACTTGAGACTTGACAGTTGTGAAAATTTTACTCAATATGGAAATACATAGTATAAAACTATAACAATGGCAATTATTGTTCGTAAGATTCTTTTTATTATTATATTTTTTCTCCTGACCGGGACTTTTTTTGTGCAAAAAGCCAATGCGGCCTCTCTTGTAAACCTTTCCGATACTATCACAACCTCCAGACCTTCTGCCTCCGCACCTATTGTTGGAGATCAAGCGGCGGCTGCAAGTCAAGTTACAATTAATGATAACGGCTCCATTTTCTTGGCATCGGATTCTGCTGTTCTTTGGCCCGACACCGGGGAAACATTAAACACAGTTAATGTTGCCTCTATGTCAGCCGCTAATACTCCTTTGGCTAACCAAAGAATTGTTTATTTTACTAACACCGCCGCCAATACTCACCATGCGGGAGACCCAATAACCACTGCGATATCGGCAATGCATAAAATTAGGTTTACTATTCCTACAGCAATTCCCGCTAGCGGAAGAATTATTATTACCTTTCCCGGAAGCGGCAATAATACCGCGTCTCCTTCGGCCACAACATTCGCATTTAACGGTTTAAATGCAACAGGCGGGCTCCCGACAACAATAGTTACCAATAATATAACTTGCAACTCCAGCTCATCTGTTGCCGCTCCTACGATAACCTGCATAACTACCAGCTCTGTTGCTGTAAATACGACTATAACCTTCTTAATTGGCTGCACTGTGCAGTCCGGCGGAGAATGCACAACTGCATCGCCTAGAATGATTAATCCTACCAAAACAGCGGCTGCGGGAACCGCAGACACATGGAAAATAGCTGTTAAAACTCAAGATGCAACACCGGCTGATCTTGATTCTGCTAGCGCAAGAATAGGGACAGTCGAGGCGGTACAGGTACAAGCAACCGTTGAACCATCGCTCACATTCACAATTGCCGGAGTTGCAAACGGAACAACGATAAGCACTAATAATTCTAGCTGTACGGGCAATACCGATGTAACAAATTCAGGGATTTTGCCAACTGCGACTTTTGTAAACCTAGGTGTTTTAGCAAACGGGGCTATTAATATTGCCGCGCAGGACTTAACCGTTTCAACAAACGCTTCTGCAGGTTACGCTATTACCGCGACCTCTTCGGGTAGATTTATAAACCCTGCAAACGGATTCTGGATAGCTGAAGCAAACGGCGGCAACGGATTAACAGCTAATGACACGCCTGCTCCCGCAGTTTTCCCGGCATCCGGAAATCCGGCTTTTGGCATCCATCCCTGCGGTGCCAGAGTTAGTACAGGCACCTGGGCCGCAAGCACAACAAGCTTTTCAGCCGGCAATAAGTACAGCAATCCATGGAATACCGGAGTAAATAGTTTTAATGCCACTATTGCATCGTATACCGGAGGGCCGGTATCAAGTGAAAAGACAACTGTTGAATATGCTTCGACTGTATCGGGAACCACACCGGCTGGAACTTATTCAAATTACTTTACCTATGTCGCTACTGCGACTTTTTAAGATATGAATCACGTTAGAAATCAATTTAGTTATATTTACTTAATTAAAAATTTGAACAGAAAATCTTTAAAAAGTCTAAAAGATAGAATAAACTATTTCTAACATGATGAAACTGCCCAAAAAATTCAAAATTTTTTCAGCAATAGTTCTACTTTCTACTTTCTACTTTCTACTTTCTACTTCTGTTAAGGCCCAATCCGAAGTTAGGACAATTACAGTTATTCCCCCAAGCGTAAATGTTAACCTTGATCCCGGCGGAAAAACAGAAGGAGAAATGAAGATAGTTAACGATAGCTCCGAACCTCTAACCTTTAGGGTTGAAGTGCAGGATTTCATTGTTGTAGATACTGTCGGAACACCTAATTTTCTGCTCCCCAATACTCTTAACAAAAAATATTCCGCTGCCTCTTGGATTGGGGTTTCGCCGAATAGTTTTACGGTACAGCCCGGACAAAAACAAGTGCTCAATTACTTCATTCAGATTCCGCCGGAGGCTGCCCCCGGCGGACACTACGCCGCTGCAGTATTCACGCCAGGAGCAGCGGGGCCCGAAGCAACAGGTTCGGTTGTCACAGGACAAGTAGGAACTCTTTTTTATATAGCAGTTTCCGGCCCCATAACAGAAAAGGCCGAGGTTACAAGGTTTACAGCGGAAAAATTTAATGAATACGGGCCGGTAAATATTCTGACACAAATCAAAAACTTTGGAGATTTGCATATCAGGCCAAAAGGTTACATAACCGTATCGGATATGTTAGGCAGAAAAGCCATTCTGCCGCTTAAAGAAAACAACATCTTCCCCCAGGCTGCCAGAGACTATGAAAATCAGTTCGGAGGTAAGCTGATGATCGGACGCTTTAAAGCAGAGCTTCTGGCAAGCTATGGAGTCAACAACAACCTTCCCTTAACGGCAGCCGTTTACTTCTGGGTTTTCCCCTGGAAAATCATAGTCATCGTTATCCTGATAGTTATAGCCTTGATTCTGGGAGGCAAGTACTACAGAAAAAACGGCCTGAAAAAACCTTCATCCGGAAAGAAGGAGAATACGGAAGTCAAAGAAGAAGTTAAAACAGAAGAAGAACCCTCCTAGCCTTGATGAACACAGATGATAAACTGATTTACACGGATTTATTCCTATCGTAACATCGATCAATAAAACTGTAGTATGTACTTCCACAAAAATAGTGTATAATAAGCTCATTATGGTTAAAAATCTACAATTTAAAGTATTAATAGAACAAGATGGAAACGGGGTTTTTGTTGCCTCTGTTCCCGCAATTCCCGGATGTCATACACAGGGAAACACTTATGAAGAGGCGGTCAAACGAATTGAAGAAGCGATAGAACTATGTCTGGAAGTCGCAAGAGAAGATAAACAATATAGAGACAGGATTGATTTCAGCGAGGGAACAGAGACAAAAGCCCGCTTTCTTGGGGTTGTAAATATTCCTATTCGACCTGGTTTCTCTTTATGAGCGGTTTATCTCCAATTAAAGCCAGAGTACTTCTAAAAATTCTTAAGCAATTGCAGTTTGTAGAGAAAAGACAAAAAGGAAGCCACCTCTTTTTATCTCATGAAGACGGGAGAACAACAGTTGTTCCTATCCATCCCAGTAAACTAATTGGTACTGGACTCCTCCGTTCAATTCTCCATGATATAAAACTATCTCCTGAAGAATTTGAGAAATTAAAGTAGCTTTCTCCTTTAAAATAGTTATTTCGACCTTACAGCATTAAAAATTTTAGACCTATCCTAAACTATAAAATCCGGTCTATAGTTTCCCACCACATTTCCCTTATAAAAAACATCTATATCCTCTCGGCTAATACCCCAGCCACCAAGCGTGGTGCAATGGCTTCCTGGGCTTCCTAAATGCCCTTGTAAAGAAGGTGATGAGGCGCGACTGGTAGAAAGAGGTAAATTTCTCCGGCCATAGCTTTAAGATGAGTATAATAATAAGGATAATGATTGGCAATCCAAGCCAAAGCGGTCCTAAGGCAAACGAGCTGAAGAACTTCTGAATATTTTTTAAAATACTTTGCAAGAACGCAATAATTTGCTCCCATAAGGATAAAGCCCGAAGCTCCAGTGTCTTTGTCGGCGCAAGAGATTCTTTCTGATTGTAGAAAGCCCTCGCATACAAATTGTACTTCCCGGCCTTGAGATTCTTAATGGTAAAAATGTAATAGCCTGTATTATCTGCAAAAGCAGTTAATTTTTGGCCGTTGCTAAGATAAAGCGTAACTTCTGCGCCCGGCATTGTGTAGCCAAAAGCCAAAGTCTCCCCTCCTTCGGCTATGACGTTTTTGGAAAGACCAAGCGTTGGGGGCAAAAATATTTCCTTCATTGTTACTTCCCCCTTTGCCGGCGGAATATCAAAGCAAGTATATGAATCTCCGAGGCGCCTGAAATCAACAGCTTCAAGGCAAAAATTAGAGAATCCTTCTTTAATTAAAACTCCCGATATGGAAAAATTTCCCCCCGCATCGGCAACCGTAGCTCTTACAAACAGGCCGTCAATAGTCAAAACAACCGAGGCGTAAGGGGAAATATAACCGGAAAGATTTAAATAAAACTTGCCTACTTGAGCCTGAACAGGAACCTTAAAGCTAGCCTGCGCCGCAGGCGCAGATTTAAGATTAAAGATTAAAGATATAAGAAGCAAAAGTAATATAGGCAGACCTGTCCCTCTTAAGCGCTCCGTGAGCCGTGTACGAATAGTACCTGAAGGCGAACGGTAAGATTGTGTGGGAATTCTTTTCATTGTATAAAACTATTATGTTCAAAATACCCTCTTTATTATCTATGATACGCTTCTTTTTTAGCACCGCCTTTTCAGAATCTGGGTTTAATTTTTCCCGGGTTAAAAGTAGGTATCTTTTTATATTATTTTCTCTCTTATAAGATGAGAATATGGAATCAGGCGAACTCGTGTATCATCAATAATAATTTCCTGTTCTTTTCCCAAGTTAATAATGTACCCGTTTTTTGGTTTGTACCGTGCCAGAAAATTCCGGTATGACCTGCTTACCTCAGGTTTTTGAAGGAGCATATATTTTGCTTCAATGGGAGTAATCTTAAGCCCGTCCTGTAGAACAAAGTCAACTTCAGCGTGGTCCCTTGTTTGCCAAAAATGGATAGCAGCCGGGGCAGAAATGATCTGTTTTAAGGTGTTAAACACGACATTTTCAAAAAGGTGTCCGCTCAAAGCGGGGGGAATTGAAGGCAAACCAAAAAGTCCAAGCATAAAGTTTCGAAGACCGGTGTCATAAAAATAATAGATCGGTGCCTTACTAATCTCTTTTCTGACGTTACTGTAATAAGGGGTAACCTTTTTGAGGATAAAGGTTTGCTCGAGATAGAAGAGGTAGTGTTGAATTGTCTTATCAGCAATACCAACCGTTGATGAGAGTTCGGCTGTATTAACCAAGCTTCCGACTTGGGAAGCAAGAATTTTTACCAGATTAGTAAACGCATCGGTTTTTTCAACACCTAAAAGCTCACTAATGTCTTTTTCTACATAACTTGTGTAGATCTCATCCATTGCTGTTTTCTTTTTATCGGCTGTTTCGGCCAGCACTACCTTTGGATACCCCCCATAACTTATGTATTCTTCCAGTAAGTTTTGTGTCTTTCCCTCTTCTATTGCAAAAAAATCTTTGAGTTTCTCTTCATACTGATAATTGGTTTTGAAGTTGACAAACTCTTCAAAGGAAAGAGGGTTAACGATAAAAATCCTCTTTCTTCCAGCCATAGATTCTTTTATTTTTGCCTTCAACTCAAGGCTGCCCGATCCGGAAATAATGAATTTATACTGAAGGTGTCTGTCGGCAATACCTTTGAGAAAAATATCAGCGTTTTCTTTTCGCTGAATCTCATCTATAAAGACGTAGGCTTTACCCTCTCCTACTTGCAATTTAATATAATCAATTAGGCTCCCTTGCGATTTAAAAAGCGGGGTATGTTCGTCATAATCAAGATTTATATAAAGAGTTTTTTCTCCTTTTTCTTTAAGATGATCCTCCATCACGCTCATAAGATAGGTTTTGCCTACTTGCCGGGGGCCTGTTAAAATAGTCATCTCCGGCTCCAATAGGTGCTGCTCAAGCGAAGATAAAAGAGTTCTTTTAATCATAAACTTCTATTTTAGTACCTTTTTTCCAGAAGTCAAGTACTGAAATCGCGGGGATAAATGAAATCTTTTGCTTCGCGGGACTTCACGAGAAATTAGAAATTTTCCTGTATAAATTAATTATGGTTATTCCAGCCTTAAAATGCAAG
>CAZIDK010000007.1:24891-26963 GCA_964537895.1 uncultured Gammaproteobacteria bacterium | reverse complement strand
TGGTATAATTGCTTGCTTTTATTATGGTTGAAAGAGATTCGGGGCTTAAGGTTTTAATACATACCCCGTATGTTTTGGAAGTTCAAGACAGAAGTCCAAACGGAGTAGCAAACTATATAACGGAAATAAAACCTCATCTGGAAGATAAAGGGTGTTCCGTTAGGCTTTTGGGGCCAAATATTTCAGACGAACAGAATAACGCTGCAGATTATACTTTGGGAAGAAGAGTAAAAGTTTCCAGGAACAAAACGAGCTCGGAAACTTCGGTTTCCTTTAACACAAGACACGCAAGAGCGCTTCTTTTAACAGTTAAGCCGGACATTATTGTTGTGCACGAGCCTTTGGCAGGACACGCCGCTCATACAATTATTTCAGGAGCACCAAAAAGAGAAGACGGAACGTTAATCCCGGCTATTATTGGTACTTTTCATGCCCGAGCCGAGAGTTTAGACTGGCCAACACAAGCATCTCTATGGGTTGGGCAAAGACTTAGAAGGGTTACTTTTAATAAATATGGAATTCCAAACGGAAGCTCCGATGGATACATAAATACGGTAATGGGAGCTTTAGACGGAAAAATTGCGGTTTCAAACGCGACTGCCGATTTTTGGAAGGGAATTTACCCAAGTGAATACGAGGTAATCCATAACGGAGTAAATACCGATGAATTAACCCCGGACGGCCCCAAAATCGAAGCCTGGCAAGAAGGCAAGCAAACGATTCTTTTTGCAGGAAGGCACGACGAAAGAAAGGGAATAGAATATCTGCTCGATGCCTACAGATTATTATCAACCACTAGAAGAAATGGAATAAAGCTTAAAATTACGGGTGAGGGGAAAGTGACCGACAGATTAATACGGATGGCAAGGGAAATGAATTTAATAGATGTAGAGTTTGTCGGGGTTTTGCCAAGGGCAGAGTTGGTTAAGGCTTACAGAACCGCAGATGTTTTTGTATCTCCGGCAACAGGCGGAGAAGGTTTTGGAAGGACGCTGGCCGAGGCAATGGCTTGCGGAACCTTGACTATCGGAAGCGACATAGACGGATACCGGGAGGTTTTGAATTACCAGCCATTTGCCGGAATGGTTAAGCCAAAAGATTCACGCGAGTTAGCAAAAGCAATAGCTAAATTTTTAGATTTACCTGAAGAAGAAAGGCAGAGATTAGGTCAAGATGCTGCAAAATATGCCCGAAGAAGATTTTCCTGGGATGTTATTGCCGATAGGCATATTTCGTACTACGAGAAAAAATTAAGCGAGCATGGGAGGCCAAATAGAAAAGATTGGCCGCCAAAAAGAAGACGTGTGCAAGCGTCCGGAGTGGTTTTTGGGTAGGTTAGATTTTTAATTTTATTCCCGGGACCCCATAAATGCTCGCCGTTCCCAAATCTTACAGCTTTGCGTCACGGTGTCGCATTAACGGGGCAGGCATTGTGGATTTTTTCAAATCTTTAACTTAATGCCCGGACTCATGGTGCTTTTGAGGGTTGCATTTGCGATATTGGATTTTTTAACTGCCTTAAGCATGCTTTCGATATTTTCGGTTAATTTCTTAACTCCAAAAGACATTTTTCCAACAGTTAAGTGCATAATGGGGGATTTAGCTTCGGTTTTAAACGAAATTTGTCCTCCTTCGTATTTTTTAATTACTTCCTCAGGATTTTGAGTGATTGTTCCGTTTTTAGGATTTGGCATTAAACCTCTTGGACCTAAGACTTTTGCAACACGTGCAAGTTTTGGCATTAAATCAGGAGCAGCTAGCAGAATGTCAAAGTTTATTATTCCTTTCTCAATTTCCGCAATTAACCCGTCGTTGGCAATCGCAACTCTTGTTTTTTTGCCTGTTCCGTGAGGAAGAGTTACGTTTCCGAAAATTCCGGTTGAAACAGTGTTTAGATGAAGTTCGACTGTTTCATCAAATTTATTTCTTTGTAATTTTTCCAAAAGCTCCAAGGCTTCGGAAAGAGAATAGGTTTTGCTTGTGTCGACTTGCTTTATAAGAGTAAAATATTGGGTTGAGTGAAAAGCTTTCTGCTTTTTTTGGAATTTCTCCTTCTTGCCCCGCGAAGCTTT
>CAZIDK010000007.1:0-24791 GCA_964537895.1 uncultured Gammaproteobacteria bacterium | reverse complement strand
AGCGGAGTGGGGTTTTTCTTCTTGTGAAGCTACAATAGCTTCTTCAATTTTAACCTCGGGTTCAACAGCTTTTTCTTCAGCTATTTTTTCTATCTTCTTAGCCTCTTTTTTCCTGTCAAGCTTTTCTTTTTGCTTTTTTTCTTCTGCTTCGTCTCCAAATGTTTTAACTCTTATTTTTCCCATACGTTTAGTTATTAGTTATCAGTTACTAGTATCTAACAAACTAGTATCTAATTACTCTACTGTTACCCCCATACTTCGGGCTACTCCTTCGACGATCTTCATTGCTGGCGCAAGTTCGGTTGTATTCAAATCTTCCATTTTTGCCTTGGCAATTTCCTCGGCTTGCGCTCTTGTTAGTTTTCCCGCAGGTTCTTTGCCCGGTTTTTGTGAGCCTTTATCCTTACCCAAGGCTTTTTTAATCATTTCGGCAACAGGAGGCTTTTTAATAATAAACGAAAACGTTCTGTCTTCGTAAACCGTAATAACAGCAGGGATAACTGTGCCTTTTTGATCGGCGGTTTTATCGTTAAATGCTTTTACAAATTCCATAATCGGAAGTCCGTGCTGTCCTAAAGCCGGTCCTACAGGCGGCGCAGGAGTAGCCGCACCGCCAGGTATGTTTATCTTGATTATAGTCTTGATTTTTTTTGCCATCTTCTTTAAGTTATTAGTTAAATTAGTTTATTAGTTACTAGTATCTAACTAACTAGTATCTAATTGTCTATAGTTTTGCTACCTGCAGAAAATCTAATTCAACAGGAGTTTCCCTTCCGAAAATTGAGACCAAAACCTTCAGTTTGCCTTTTGCCTCATCTATCGCATCAATTGCGCCTAGGAAATCGGCAAACGGTCCGTCAATAATTTTAACAGCCTCGCCTTTAACAAAAGCGGTTTTGTATAGCGGTTCGTCTGTTTTTATAAATTTTTGGATTGCTTCGACTTCTTTATCTGAAATTGGAGTTGGTTTGTTGCCCGCCCCGATAAAAGCCGTGACTCCCTGGGTTGTCCTAACCAAAAGCCAGGATTCGTCATCCAGAATCATTTTAACCAAAACATAGCCGGGGAATATCTTCTCTTTTACCGTTTCTTTTTTTCCCTGTGAAACCCTGATTGTATTTCTTGTCGGAACAATTATATCGAAAATGCGGGTTTCAAAACCCATTGTTTCGACTCTTTGTTTTAAAGATTTTGCAACTTTATTTTCGTGCCCGGAATAAGTGTGTATGATATACCACTTGGTCGCGTCAGACGCGGTTGTATTTATATTTTTTTCTGACACGTCAGACGTGTCCTTTGCCGTAGCCGCGTTTGACGTGGTCTGCTCATCTTTAACCACGTTTGCCTCAGCCGCGTTTGACGCGGACGTGGCTTCCGTTTGTTCGCCTGTTGGTTCCTGAATTATTGTGTCATCCATATTAATAATTTTATTTGATTTATTGAAGTTAGAGTTCTTGATCTCTTTGATCTTGAGTCTTTGATATCTTGATTTCAAGAATTCTAGATTTCAAAGAGTCTATATCCAGTTTCCCACTTCCAACTTCAAAAGTTCTAATCTTAAATCCTAAATCATAACCATCTTCTACTTAACTACCAAGGCCAGTATTTTTGTAAGAATGTAATCAATTGCGCCTAAATAAATTCCGACGATTAAGCTTACCAGCATTACTACCGCAGTGAGTCTTATTACCTCGCTTCTTGTCGGCCAAACGACTTTTTTAAGTTCATCTATTACTTCTTTTAAAAAAATAACCGGCGTAGTTGCCATAAAATAAAATCTCAAGAGTTTCTGGGATTTGTCAACATTTTAACAGATATAAGACGACGTGTAAAGAAGGTTATTGACCCCGTTAAACTGCGAAGCACTGTTTGACGGAGTTGACATATCTTATCACCTGGCATTACAATTTATAAACCATATGAAGAAGATTAGGCCCCACTTCACTAAAGTTTCGAGGGGCAAGGAAGTTTAATATGAAAAAGATTCGTAAGGTGGTTATACCCGCAGCAGGCTTTGGAACACGATTTTTACCCCAGACAAAAGCAATGCCTAAAGAAATGCTCCCGATTGTAGATAAGCCTGTTATTCAATATGTAGTTGAGGAAGCGGTTGACTCGGGGATTGAAGATATTATTATCATCACAGGGTCTGCTAAGCGGGCAATAGAAGATCATTTTGATACCCCTAATGCGGAGCTTATAAAAAATCTTGAACAGGGCGGAAAAACAGAGTTAATGGAGAGCATAAAAAGAATTTCGGAAATGGCAAACTTTATTTATATTAGACAAAAAGGGCAATATTATGGAAACGCCGCGCCTGTTCTGTCTGCTGAACCGGCAATTGAAGACGAGCCGTTTGCGGTTTTGTGGGGGGATGAGTTTATTTATGCAAAACCTCCAAGGCTTTCTCAAATGATAAGGGTTTATGAAAAATACGGAGGAGTTGTTATATCGGGAGTTAGGATTAAAAAAAAAGAAGATTTAGTCCGCTATGGAATTGCTGATATTACCCCTGTTGAGGGAAATGTTTATAAAATTAACGCAATTGTTGAAAAACCAAATCCCGAAGAAGCTCCGTCTAATCTAGCAACTCACGGAGGCTATATTCTGCCGCCCGAAATCTTTGGAGCTTTAAGAACTTTAACTCCGGGAAAAGGCGGAGAAATCTGGTTGATTGACGCGATAAATCTTCTGGCGGGAAAGGGAATACCTGTTTATGCGGTCGAGATAGAAAATGCCAAATATTACGATACGGGGAATAAGCTTGAATATATGAAAACCGTTGTGGAATTGGGATTACAGCATCCGGATATTAACGGAGATTTCAAAAAATTCCTCAAGGAGCTTGATCTTAAATAATGAGCAACCGCAAGCTAGTGATAATTTTGGCAGGCTTTTTGCTTTTTCTCCTGTTTGTTTTATTTTCTTATTTAGTCCACAAAGATCTATTTACAGCTTTGGATTTTGATACAACAGTCAGGCTTCAGGACAATATTTCAAGAAGGTTTGATACGCCGTTTTCGTCTTTAAGTTTATTTGGAAGCTTTGAAGTTGCAACCTTAATTTTAATCGTATTACTGGTTTTATCTAAAAGATTGAAATCAATTCTTGTTCTTTTATCTTATACTACTATCCATCTTCTTGAACTGTTTGGAAAGATTTTTGTAACTCATCCAGGGCCGCCTTACTTGTTTTTTCGGTATGACATCCCATTCTCATTTCCAAGTTCTTATGTTGCTCCCGGTTCGTCTTATCCTTCGGGGCACTCCGCGAGAACCGCTTTTATTTCAACCATTTTATTGTTGATTGTTTTTAGGTCAAAAAAGCTTTCCGGTTTTCAAAAAGCAATTATTTTTTCTCTGGTTTTATTGTTTGACGTGACAATGTTTGTTTCAAGAATTTACTTGGGAGAACATTGGTTAACGGATGTAGTTGGGGGAGCAATACTGGGTGTTGCAATGGGCCTTCTTTCGGCAGTTTTACTTTGAGTTCAATTCTTGTCAGGCCGGCCCCGTTAGAACTTTATTCCTTTTATTGCTTTAAAACGGAATGAACTCTTATTAGTTTTCAATATCAATCCCGAGTTTAAAACAGAGTTCTAACGGGGTTGACAAATCGTTTTCTTTTGCTATACTTTAATTGTTCTTTGGTATTAGAGGTGATTGCCAGATTTTCCTCTACAATTTCACTGGATTTTAGGTAATCTCAAGATTTTGAGGTGACAGGGTGATTTACCAATGTTCCCGCGTGGAGCAGGTTTAGCCCACCTAGTTAAAGGTCCGGGGAAACGCCAATTGCACTCGATACCGAAGACGTACTTATTCTATTGCTTATATCCTCTAACGGAGCTTAGCCTCTTTATATATTCAGTTTAATTTGCTAAAATCGTGTTGTGCCGAGATAGCTCAGTGGTAGACCTGCCCGCCATCGGCTTTGCCGAAGGCAATGCAGGCGGGGCAGCTGTTTTGTCCCAGCACTATCTGCCAAATTCTGATAGAATTTGACCTAGAAGTGCGGGTTCACCCTGAAACGGTTCACCGTGAACGGGATCCCGTAAAACTAAGCTTGCCGAAGTAACTCAGCGGTAGAGTAGCTGTTTTGTAAACAGCAAGTCGTGGGTTCGAATCCCACCTTCGGCTCAAAATAAGATAATAAAATAAGCTGGGTTCGCGTAGCGGCAATCGCATCTGGCTGTAGACCAGACGTCCGAAAGGGCTGCGGGGGTTCGAGTCCCTCACCCAGCACTGATATTCGTTTGCCTTAACTTGCTTAAGGCGGCATTAAGGGGCACTTCATCAGTGCATGCACAATGGGCTTAAAGTAAACGAATATCAGTCATATTGAAGCGCTCTTCTTGAAGCTTGCGAAAAGAAGTAAGCGGATAATATGGCAAAATATGTATTACGTCTATATTTTAAGAAGCGAATTTGACAACAATTCATATATAGGTTATACAGAAAATCTAAAAAGACGAATAAAAGAACATAAAAATGGTCAAGTAATCTCAACGAGTAAAAGATTGCCTATAAAACTTATAATGTACGAGGCATATTTACTTGAAGCTGATGCTAGGGCAAGAGAAAAGTTTTTTAAAACAACGAAGGGTAAAATGCAATTGAGAAAACAGTTAAGTAATCTTTTTAAAAAATAGTGTGATTAGGCCGGCTTGGTTCAGTTCCGCCAGACCTGCCCGCCATCGGCTTGCCGAAAGGCATTGCAGGCGGGGGCGGATAAAGTCCGAGCAAGTTGTATTGCCTGTCCGCCATAGCGCCTGGATGACTCAGTGGTAGAGCAAGTCATTGGTCCCAGCACTATCTTCAAAATTCTGATAGAATTTGACCTAGAAGTGCGGGTTCACCCTGAAACGGTTCACCGTGAACGGGATCCCGTAGTTCTATGCCGACATAGTTTAGTGGTAAAACGATTCATTGGTAATGAATTGAGTATGGGTTCGATTCCCATTGTCGGCTCAAAAAAGGTCGGCAAGAAACTACTGGGATAATGACTAGATCGTGGGTCCGATTCCCACAGCTGGCTCTGGATTCGACAAGTCTTTCGACGATGAGCTCAAGACGAATCGCTCACCATTCCGCGTGAGATTGTGAAGTTTAGGTTGTGGGATGAGGAGTTTATCCTGAGCGAAGTCGAAGGGATTCCCACAGCCGGCTCAAATATTAGGGCTTCAATTTTGGAATAAATTCTGCTAGAATATCGCATATGGCAAAAAAAGGAGAACACAGGATAAAAATAGGCTTGGTCTGCTCAGCTTGTAAAAACAGAAATTATATAACGACTAAGAATAAGCTAAATACGGAAGCAAAATTAGTATTTAAAAAATTCTGTAAGCATTGTAGAAAGATAACCGAACACAAAGAATCAGAAAAATTAAAGTAATTTGAGATCCCGCTAAAGTCGCTCTTTAAGCCGTGTACGGACAGTACTGAAAAGGCTTAAAGGAAGACGTGTGGGACGAACACAAAGAAAGCGAAAAGCTTAAATAACTCCTCAAGTTCTACTCAATTGATTGCAACAATATTTCCAAGTATAATAAGGTGTATAGGCCAGTAGTTAAATGGTATAACTGAGGTCTCCAAAACCTCTGTTGGGGGTTCGATTCCCTCCTGGCCTGCTACGTTCAGCTCGCAATAATGCTTTTGAACGTAGCGAGCATGAACCGTAGCCTGCTACAATTGCCCTATGTATTATTTCTATATTCTCCGTAGCCTCAAAAAGCTGTATCAAACTGTTCAGCCTCCAAGGAGTCTTCGAATTTTGTTATACTTTACATATGGCCTACTGGCATAGATGGAAATATAAAAATCTAGCTTTCTTGCTAATGTCGTTTGTAGCCGCTTTTTCCCTTTCGCGCTACGAACCCTTTCATACTTTTCTCCTCAATCTCGGCAGCCTTGGATATCTCGGTGCGTTTGTGGCAGGAGCTTTGTTTGTATCAACCTTTACGTTCGCAACCGGAGCGGTTATCTTACTTGTTTTGGCAGAACGACTATCTCCGATAGAAATTGGCATTATTGCAGGTCTTGGCGCAGTTTCGGGAGATTTTGTTATTTTTCGCTTTATAAAAGATAATCTTACGGAAGAAGTAAAAAACATTTACGATCGCATAGATGGAGACCATCATATTAAGCGAGTACTTCATACAAAATACTTTAGCTGGACACTCCCGGTTATAGGAGCAATCATTATCGCAGCCCCATTTCCAGACGAAATAGGAGTAAGCCTCATGGGTATTTCCAAAATGAAAACCTATCAGTTCTTGCTTATCTCTTTTATCCTCAATGCTATTGGCATATTTTTAGTAATAACAGCTTCTACAATTATCAAACCCTAAGCAAAGAAGCTGGTAATGGGTTAAGAATTGTTGAATTTTCCTATATCAAATGAGCTTATTTCATGTCAAATTGTTCGAAGTTCGCTTACTAATACCTGCCAATTAAATCCCCAGGAGTTTTTCGGAGAAGGAAAGAAGACTAAAGATAAATCCGCCAAGAGAAAATCCGCCGATTGGAAACAGCAAGAGAAAAAAGATTATAAAAAATCCTATTGAGCTCAAGGAAAGATAGGTATTGGCTTCTTTTTCAGGCAGGATAAGCGAAAAAATCTTGCTCCCGTCCAAAGGCGGAATTGGAAGAAGATTAAAAATAGCCAGAAGAAGGTTCATTTTGACGGTTGTCAGAAAAAACCAATAAATAATTATCCCCCAAATTCCCAAATTAACTTGTGCCGATACAATCATAAAACCCTTTATTAACAGTACAAAAACTACCGCTATTAAAATATTCGTTGCAGGACCTGCCAAGGAAACAAGCGCCATGTCTTTTCTTCCATCCCGTAAATTAAAAGGGTCGACCGGAACCGGCTTGGCAGCGCCAAAAACAACAGGGGAGCCTGAAATAACTAACAAAAGAGGCAAAAGTATGCTCATGAAAGGGTCGATATGACTTTTTGGGTTAAGAGTAAGTCTTCCCATAAGCCGGGCCGTAGGATCGCCCAAGCGTTCCGCCACAAACCCGTGAGCTATTTCATGTAAGATAGCCGAGAAGATTAAAATGACCAGCGTTGCAACGCCAAATATAATTTCCATGTTGCCTTAATAGCCTCTAATATGATATCATATTAACTTGATGCTGGACAGTGGAAACTGGAAGATGGAACCTGAAGTTAGAAGATAGACTCTAATATCAAACTTCCAGCTTCAAAATCTAACATCTAGTTTCTAATACCTACCATCAAAATTTACTATGGCAATGAAGTGTTTTAATTGCGGAAAAGGAGTAATGTATGGGCACAACGTGTCTCACGCAAAAAACCGAACCAGAAAAATATTTAAACCAAACCTTCACAGTGCGAGGATTAAAATGGGCGGAATTACTAAAACAATGAAGCTTTGCACAAAGTGTCTTCGAAAACTCAAAAGTCATCCCGATTTAATCGGGACAAAAGTCAAAATTACATCTCAAAATTTAAAATCCGCAGAAGCCCCGGTAGCGGCTGTGTAGAATTTTTGATGTTAGAAGTTGGATTTTCTTGAACTTGAGTTTTTGAAACTTTGATTTCTAGATTTCAAGAACTTCAAGAATTCAAATTATCAAAATCAAAGAAGTCAAAGACATCTAATTTCAAAGATTCTATTTATTTAATATAGATAAAATCCTTTTGTCCAAATTTGGATAGCCGTTGATAAAATCTTTATAACTGACAGGTTTTTTACCTTCAACCTGAAGTTTCTTCTGCGGAAGAAATTTAATTATTGACAATTTACCCCTTCGGTTTCGCCCAGGGCGGGCATTTATCATTGAACGAGTCCACACGCCTGGCCAGGGAAAGAATGCGCGAATCTTTCGCTCAATTTCCAATTTCCAATTTCCAATTTCCAAAGAAGACAAATCAATATATCCATCCTGACGAGTAAAAATTTTGGTAAAAGTGGCTTTTTCGTGGCCTTGCTCAGTTAATTTTAGCTTACCTTTGATATAGTGCTTAATATTTTGACATATTAAGTTACCTCCAATTTCAAATAGCCGTTCATATAAAGATTGCGCTGTGTCGTTTTGCTTAATCTCCTCCCTAACTTGTGCAAGAATCGGACCGTGATCAATTTCATTATCTAATTTAATAATACTGACTCCGGTTTCTTTCTCATTATTCAAAATGGCCGTTTGAACAGGTGTCGGACCCCTGTATTTTGGCAAAAGGGAAGGATGGATGTTAAGTATTCCTTTTACGAACTTATTTAAAACCTCATTTGGAACTATTAGTCCAAAATCGGCAAGAACTCCGAGTTCGGATTTAGTATTTAGTATTTTGTATTTGGTATTTTGATCCGATAAGCTTTGAACAGAGAGATAGGGAAGACTGTGTTCATTGCAAAATTTAGGAACGACACCGTCTGCTTTTTCCGTGGTTACAACCAGTTCGATTTCAAAATTCCTTTTTAGTTTTTCAATAACAGGTAATACATAACCAGAAGAGCCGAAAAAAACTATTTTCATATTCTAGTATTTAGTATATAGTATTTTGTATTTTGTATCCAGACGTTGGGTTTGGGTTGTGATATAATCCGTTAAATTATGGTTAGAAAAGTTGCCGAAGCAGGACATCCTTTGCTAAAAGCAAAAAATAAAATCGTCAAAAATTTTAAATCGCCCGCGTTTAAGAAATTACTAAAAGACCTGGATGATACCATGAATAAAACAGGTTTGATAGGTATTGCCGCGCCTCAAATAGCAGAAAATTACATGGTTTTTATTACCCATCCAAGAAATACCAAATCCAGAAAATTAATCAGAGCGGATAAGCTAAGAATTTATATTAATCCTAAGTTAATTTTTAAGTCCAAAGAAGAAAGCGTTATTTACGAAGGTTGCGGGAGCTTAGGGGATATATTCGGACCGGTTTCAAGACCTAGAGAGATTGAAGTGGAAGCTTTGGATGAAAACGGGAAAAAGTTCAGGCTTAGATGCGACGGAATTATGGCAAGGGTTATCCAGCATGAGTACGACCATTTAATGGGGATTGAGTTTATAGAAAAAGTTAGTGATTACAAAAAAGTTGTTGTAAAGAAGTACTACAGAAAAAATATTAGATTATCCAAAGAGCAGAAGGAAAACTGTCTGACTACGAAAATAGAGTATAAAAGTATTTAGAGTTTAATTTCCTCGAAAACGTCCTCGCCGCGTCGAACGCGGCTTCAGACTATATTTTAATCTCTTCGAAGATGTCTTCGTACCGTCAAACGGTACTTCGGGCTATCAGATTTTAATTTCCTCGAATACGTCCTCGCCTTTTTCGTCTTTTTCCGATTTGTAAAGCGTGCCTCTTTGCTCCAGCACTCTTTTGGGGAAGAGAATTCCGTTTAAGTGGTCGATTTCGTGCTGAAGAATTATGGCTAAAAATCCGTCGAATCTCCGATTATGCTTTTTTCCGGTCTCGTCTAAATACGAAATCCAAACACTGTCAAAGCGTTCAACCGAACCCCAAATGTTTAAAAGCGAAAGACAGCCTTCTAATTTTCGTCCGGAGGATAATCGGCCTTTGGCCGATTTTGTTCTGACTCTTTTAGCTCCTGCAACATCTTCTTTTTTTACAATCTTAGGGTTTATAAAAACCAGAACTTTTGATTTTTGACTTGGTTTGGCAATAAAAAGCTGCAAGTTTTTTCCAACCTGGGGAGCGGCAAGCCCTACGCCTATTGGGTCGGTGGCTGACTCCATAGATTCTTTCATTTGCCCAATGAGTTTTAAAACGGCTTTATCAACCTTGACAATTCGTTTTGCCTTTTGTGAAAGGACAGGGTTGGGGGCTTTGACTATTGCTAACATAATCTAAGGTATTCGTCCCTGGCGGGACATCATCCCTCGCCTGTCAAGCAGGCGAGCTCGGCAAACTCCTTACAGTTTGCCTCCGCTCCAGGCTTTTAGCGCGTCTATTGGTCTTGAGTCGCCCGGTGCAACATTTTTAAGCATGAACTTCATTGTGTCAATTGCTTTTTGCCGATACTGCTCATTTACGACTTCTCCTTTGCTGTTTATGGCCAATTGATTATAGAAAATGCCAAGCGCATAGTAGGCATCTGCAAAATCGGACTTTAATTTTATTGTGTTTTGCAAAGTTAAAACCGCATTTTTTGCATCGCCATTTTGACCATGCAAAACTCCTAAGTTGTAGGAAATATCCGCATCGGTTGGGGCCAGCTCTGCTGTCTTTTTAATAGCGGTTAGAGCCGATGCAAGGTAGCGCTCGTCAGCCTGGGCCAGCTTATAAAAAATCCTGACTCTTGTCTTCCAAAAAACTAAGTTGTTTGGATATTGAGAGACAAGTTTGTCGCTTAATGCAACCGCTTCCGCGGCAAGTTTTTGCGCAAGTTCTGTAGCTTGTTTTTGCTGCGCTTGGTCTGTAGTTTTTTGTCCCAAAACCGAAATTGCCAAAACAGCATCATTAATAGCTAGCTCGTCTTTAAATACCGGCTCATCCGGTCTTTGCTTTACGGCTTTTTGAAGAAAGGGATATGCTGTTTGGTATTGACTAACCCTGTCGTAATTAGATCCTAATGCGTAGTTCTTATCGGCATTCCAGAAATTAACCAGCGTAAATATAAGATATCCGTTTATAATAACTACGATAGTTATAAATAACCAAACAGGTTTTGTAACAGCATATTTTTCAACTTGCGACTTTTTGTTTTCTGCTTTTTTAGAAGCAAAAGAAAAGCTTAATTTTTTGTCATAATTAATTAAATCTGCCAAAATAAAGACTAAAGCGGGAATGAGGAACATAAAAAGATTTATGATTACAACCGAAAATCCGCCGAAATTACTAATAAGAATACTTATATAGCCCGAAATAAGAGCAAGCACTAAAACTTTTCTGTTATTCGTATCTTCACTTTTATCCAGCACCTTTTCAAAACCCCGCGGCTTGTCGTGAGAGTTAGCTTCATTATATTTTTTTTCGCGTGAGTCAATACTCCGCGAAAAAAAGGTGCTGGATTTGTTTTTCCAAAGGTATTTCAAGCTTAAGAATAGGAAAAGACCAATCATGGAAAGATAAGTTAACAGTCCGAAGGCGCCGGTTGTGGCTAAGTAATTCAAGTATTCGTTGTGAGCTTTGTTGTAAAGATAGCGCCACTCGGAAGTAAGGTTGTGGGCTTCGGGCCTGTATTTATAATATGCGAAAGCAAAAGTTTCAACGCCCGTGCCAAATATTGGATTATGAAGCCACGCGTTTATTGCGCCCTGCCAGACCAAAAGCCTGATTTTTCCCGAATCCGTGCCGCCCAATTCTCTTGAAGCTAATGGGGCTGGAGGCGGAGTTGCTATGGGTTTTACAGCTTTTTGAACAACGGTTTTGCTTTTAACGAGACTGTTTTTTAAGCCGTCAAAGCTAAATTTGCTGTCAATTCCGGCAAAAGAAGTACCTATAAAAAAAGTAACGGTAACAAGAGATATTAAAGCTACAATAAGCAGTTTGAAATCTAAAGAAAGATTTTTGATTCTTTCATTACGGTTTCGTAACTGCAGAAAAGCATAGCTTACCGCGAAAAAGGCTATTGAAAACCAAGTTGCCAAAAACCCCGACTTAGTTCTTGCATAGGCAATGTCTACGTAAAAAAGAAGAAACAGCAAAAAGCAAGAAACGGCAAAAGCGGCAGATTTTCTTGAAAAGCGGGGTTTTTGGGCATGTACAGCTTTAGAAAATGTTGATTTTATAAAAAATGCAAGCGTAATCGGGAGTAAAACCGAAAGATAGGCAGACAGCCAACCCGGCTGCCCCAGGGTTGAGAAAATACGGATTTTGGGCTGAAAATCCGCTGTCCAGCACGAAACGTCAAGACTTCCTCTAAAAACAAGACACGTCGGATCATAGCCAAAATGCGAAGGAAGTCCCCATAAAGCGACTATGACTCCGGAAGAAAGAGCCACAAGAATGAGCCTTTTAACAATTATTTTTGCATTCTCCTGGAAATTTGAAACAAAGGCGTAGTAAAGAAAAATGTAAGCGATAATAGAAAAAAGTCCGCCGTTAAAGCGGGAATAATATCCCCATAAAGAAATATACCGGTCAAGGCTAAAAACAGTTGAAATTACCTGGGAAAGCAAAAACAAAATAATCGGTATATCAAGGGGAGTCCGCTGCACCTTAAACTCTCTTTTAATAAGCATTTTGGAAATCCACGCGGCCAAAATTATAAGAGATAGAATATAAGTAATCCACATCTTATTGAATTCAAAAAGTTCCGAGGTGTCGGGAGCAAGGGCAAGGGGGACAAGGAAAAATATTGCGTAAAAGCCGTATTCGATGATTTTGCTGAAAATATTTAATAATTTCATTTGATTTTAAGGTTAAAACTAATGCTACCATATTGGAAAAACTACCGCAAGATGTTATTATAACTAGCAACTAGCCATTAGCAATCAGCAATTAGTTCAAATAAAAAAGTACTAGACGCTAGTTGCTAGATACTAGCTGCTAAAATTATGTTTGATAAATTTTTTTCTATTTTTTCCCACGATGTCGGAATTGACCTTGGCACTGCCAACACTTTAGTTTGGGTAAGAAATAAAGGAATTATAATAAGGGAGCCCTCGGTTGTTGCAATGCACAAGAAAACCAAAAAAATTATTGCCATTGGCACCGAAGCCAAAAGAATGGTTGGTAAAACCCCGTCAACAATTGAAACAGTAAGGCCTTTGCACGGCGGGGTAATTGCCGACTTTGATGCAACCGCGGCAATGATTGCCCATTATATCCAGGCTGTTCATGAAGTTGGGCACGTTATGCCGGTTGCCTGGTCAAGACCAAAAGTAGTTATCGGAATTCCGTCGTCCGTTACCGAGGTTGAAAGACGCGCGGTTTGGGAAGCGGCTTTGTCTGCGGGAGCAAGGGAGGCGTTTTTAATAGAGGAGCCGATGGCCGCGGCAATAGGCGAGGACATTTCGGTTTTTTCCCCAACTGGCGTTATGGTTGTTGACGTGGGCGGGGGAACAACCGAGATTGCGGTAATTTCTTTGGGAGGAATAGTTGTTGGTAAATCGCTAAAACTTGCCGGAGACGAGATGGATAGCGCAATCACTCATTACATAAGGCTAAGACACGGGCTTATTTTAGGAGAAAAAACAGCAGAAGATTTGAAAATAAAAATAGGAAGCGCATACCAAAGTAGGTCTCGGCCAAAGGCCGATCGTCCTTTGGACGAAAAAGTCTCAAAAGAAGAAGAGGGAAATGCTAATGGCAATGAACCGTCAGCCAATAACCAGGGGGAACGGATGGCTGTTGTCAGGGGAAGAGACATAGAGACAGGTCTTCCCAAAAGCTTGAGAGTTACAGAAGTAGAAGTAAGAGAAGCTTTGTCTCCTATTTTATCCAAAATAATTGATGCAATCGCGGATGTTTTAGAAGAATCGCCGCCGGAATTGACAAGCGATATTCTTGAGCACGGGGTTTTGTTAACGGGTGGAGGTTCTCTTCTTACAGGCTTTGACCACCTGATTGTTGAAAGAATTCATATTCCGGTTTTACGAAGCGAAGATCCTTTAACAAGCGTTGTAAGGGGAACAGGTAAGGTTTTGCAGGATGAGTCTCTTTTGCAGCGGGTCAAAGTCATTGGGGGGTTAAAATAAGTTCTACTATGTTCTATAATGCTCATGCTTATGTCGCCTCAAAATTGCATAAGTCCGAAGACAATTTATTATTAATTGGCAGTATTCTTCCCGACATTGCGATTATGAAGATTATAGATTGGGATAACGGTCTTCACGGAAAAGAAAATACAAGAAATTTCATTAAGTTTATACAAGAAGAAAATCCAAATTATTTATTTTTAGGTAAAGGTGTATATACCCACTGTATTCTTGATGACGTTTCGCATTTAAAATATCACAGTGGAGTAGGGTATGCATATCAAAACAACGAAGAACTATCTGAACTTGTGGGTGAGTATTACAACGAAGATAAAGAAATGGCTAAAAGAAAAGCCCACAATTACATAGAAAGCGGTGTAGACATTTTGCTTCTTAAAGAGAATCCTGAAATACAGGGTTTAGTTGAGCAAGCTTTTGAGAAAGTTGATTTAGATGAACTATCTGTTCTATTAAGCTTGTATTTTAAAATAGATAAGGAAAAGTTTAAGCAGACTATTTCTCAATATTTCAATTTAATAACAAAAAATGATCTAAGGAATAAAGATAATTGGATATTTTTTTGGGAAGATTTAAATAAAATAATGGGATTAAAGAAGATTGAAGAGACTAAAATAAAGACACTTCTTGATAAGTCAATTGATTTAACAAAAGATACTTACAAAGATTTTCTGCATTATTCCATCACGGAAGGTTTAAAAGAAATTTAAATAGTGGTTTTAGCGATATTAATAAGGTAGAGTGAGCTTGTATCTTTTTGGCAAAAAGTCTAAAATGGGTACATGCAAAAAAAGAGTAATTTTCTGCCGGTTTTTTTTGTTTTCCTAACACTTTCTTTTTTGTTTTTAGGTTTATCCAAGGCTGGAATTTTAAATCCCGTCAGCTCGGTTCTGCAAAGAATAACAGCTCCTTTTCAAAGCGCAACTTACAATTTTTTTAATTCCGTAATTCTTTTAGGGGAAAGTCCGAAGCTGAAACAACTTGAAACAGAAAATTTAAGGCTGACGTCTATGCTTTCCGATCAAAAAAAGCTGGAAAGGGAAAATAGCGCTTTATCCGATCAATTCCAAGTTTCTTCTCCAAATAGTAACACTTTGCTTCCGGCAAATATCGTTGGAGCACCAAGTTTTATTCCCGGAATTGCTGTTCCGGAGACATTTATCATTGATAAAGGTACAAGCGACGGAATAACGATTGGCAGAGCTGTAGTTTATAAAAATAATTTGGTTGGAAAAGTAACAAAAGCCAACGGCTTCTTGTCGGAAGTCACTTTGGTTACGAATCCGGCTTCGTCTTTGACGGTAAAAACCTCCGGATCTGATGTTTTGGGGGTAATAAAGGGGCAGGGTGGAGGAGAAATGATTTTAGACAATGTTTTACTTTCGGATAACTTAAAGCCTGCGGATTTGGTTTTGACAAACGGCGGCACGAATTTAAACGGAACAGGATACCCGCCGGATTTGATTGTGGGCAAGATTGTCTCGGTTGATAAAAAAGCAAGCTCTTTATTCCAACGGGCGAAAGTTTCAAGTTTTATTAATTTTTCAAAAATTAGAACGGTTTTTATTATAAAATGAAGCTTGCCGCAACTATAGTTTTTTTGCTTTCTGTTTTTTTGGAAAGTTCCGTTACAACTCTTCCTTTGGTTTTCGTAACCTTGCTTTGCTTGGCAGTTTTAGTCCGGAAGGAGTGGATTTTTGCTATTGCTTTTATTGCGGGGATGGTTTTGGATGCTCTTTCTTTTAGGGTATTGGGTCAATCAAGTTTATATTTTTCTGTTTATATTTTTCTAGTTTTTCTCTACCAGAAAAAGTTTGAAATAGCTACGAAATATTTTATTTTTATAGCTTCATTTTTGGGAAGTTTTGGGTTTCTGTTACTTTTTTCCTATGGAAACGCAGTTTTGCAATCTCTAATAAGTTCAATTATTGGAGTTTTGATGTTTTCTATTTTCTCCCGTTTTCATAAAAATGTAGAGAAAAAATACTAAGTTTTAAATTAAATTTATGCAAAAAGTTGGTGTAGCTTTTCCGGATTTTATATCAAGCGGAAAAATAAAAAGAAAACAAAGAGATTTTGATTCAAGCAATAGCCCTATGCGTGATTTGTTTATTCCCGCAGTTCTTGTTGTTGTGGTTGCTATCCTCTTTTTAAGACTTTTCTATCTGCAAATTATCCAAGGGACACGTTTTAGATATCTTTCAAATAACAACAGAATAAGAACAGTTATTGTTCACGCGCCAAGGGGAGTTATTTTTGACAGATTTGGTGTTCCTTTGGTTTTTAATATTCCCGGATTTAGGGAAACTGTCAACGGGAAAACGGTTCAAATAGAGAAAAAAGAAGCCTTGTCTCTTATTGCCAAAGGAAAAAAAGATTTGGAGGTAGATTCCTTGCGTTTCTATCCAAACAAAGATACATTGGCACATGTTTTGGGATATTTAGGGCAGATTTCTAAAGGCGAACTTTCAACGGCGCGATATTCTTCTTATAATGCCGGCGAATTAATTGGTAAATCGGGCGTAGAACAGGAGTATGAAAGTAAATTAAAAGGTATTGACGGAAAACAGCTTGTTGAGATTGATGCTCGGGGAAATTCTGTCAGAAAGCTGGGCGAGTCGGATCCAATCCCGGGCCAGGATATAACCTTAACAATAGACGCCGCTTTACAAAAAGCTGTTTTCGAGGCTGCTAAAAACGTTAAAAAGGGAGCAGTTATTGTTTCCAGTCCGAAAGGAGAAATTTTAGCAATGGTTTCTAAGCCCTCGTTTGATCCAAATCTTTTTACAATGGGGCCGAGTTACCTTACGGCTTCCGACAGTTCGTATTTTGCTCTTTCGGATATTCTTTTGGATTCTCAAAACCAGCCTCTTTTAAATAGGGTTATTTCCGGAACTTATCCTCCGGGCTCAACATTTAAACTTGTTGTTGCCGTCGCCGGTTTAGAAAATAAAGTTATTGATTCAACCTACGAGGTTGAAGACACAGGTGTATTAAAAGTTGGGGCATTTTCTTTTTCTAACTGGTATTACACAGGCTATGGAGGAAGAGATGGGTTTGTTAATGTTGTTAAGGGAATAAAGCGTTCAAACGATATTTTCTTTTACAAACTGGCTGAAAAAATAGGGGTTGATAAGATTTCGGAAACGGCGCAAAAATTTGGCTTGGGGAAAGCAGTTGGTATAGATTTGCAAGGGGAGGCAGCGGGCCTTGTGCCTACGCCGGAGTGGAAGCAAAAAACAATAGGGGAGCAATGGTATTTGGGAGATACTTACAATTACGGAATAGGACAGGGATTTCTTTTAACAACTCCTCTTCAGGTAAACGGCTGGACACAAGCAATAGCAAATGGCGGAATGTTGTATGTTCCGCATTTGCTCAAAAATCAAAAATCAAAAATCAAAAATCAAAATTTATTAAATGAAAAAACCACGGATTTAATAAGACAGGGAATGATAGAAAGCTGCGCACCGGGCGGAGTTGCCTGGCCGCTATATAACTTCAAAATTTCAGCCAAAGGCTGGTCCGCCTCGGGCGGAAAAAATTCAATAGATGAAAAAAATTTCATACTTGAAGAAGCATCAGGAAGTGCAAAAATGGTAAAGGTTGTTATTGCCTGTAAAACCGGAACGGCCGAGCATGGAGGACCCGATGCAAAACCTCATGCCTGGATTACGCTTTTTGCCCCTGCCTTTAACCCGCAAATAGTTGTAACTGTTTTATCGGAAGAGTCAGGTGAAGGTTCAAATATAGCCGCCCCAATTGCTAAAAAGATTTTAGAGGTTTGGTTTGGGAGATAAAAAATTAGAGTGTGCCCTACAGTTTAGAGAGACGATCCAATTTTCCAATTAGTTCCCCATAGTCTCTTACTATTCCATTTGAGCCAAATACATCGGGATTACTTTCTTGGAGAGCAATCCAGCTCCGCGTAGCATCCAACGCCTCCTGCGTAACAGACATTCGGGTCGCTTCAATAGGATTTCCATCTGAATCATGTGCTACGATAAGTTCTCCCCTTGAATCATATTCTCTTCTCTCAAGATTTATAACTTTGCAATGTCTCGCAGCTTCAAGATCTGTAGCTGGACCCATAGAAACAGAAGTAATGTCCACTCTGCCGCCAATATCCCGTCTGCCGCAAAGATATCTTGTGATTTCCAAAGGCGACGTTGCAAGAGTAGGTCTTTCGCTGGGACTTGCGGTTAGCGCAATATGAAGCCTTTCTCCCAATCTTTCTACTGATTCTACTGAAGCCGTTGGCATAAATATGCCTCCTTGGGTGCGATTGTATACCTATTTTTTCAGTTGTCAATGCCCTATATTTATTTGCTCAAGAGGTCTTTTCAGATTGTTCTTGTTGCTTCTTGGTTCTTAAAAATTTACTATTATTGCATGGATGAAAGAAATTATTATTTAGGGTTTTCGCTTGTTAATGGGATCGGGCCGAAGACTTTTAACTTATTATTAAAACACTTCAAGAGCGTCGAAAAAGCTTGGAACGCAAGTTCAAAAGGTCTCAAAGAGGTTGGTTTAGGCGATAAGCTGATTATAAAATTTGAAAAGGCAAGAAGCGAATTAAACATTAAAAACTATCTAGAAAGATTAAAGCAGAAGAAAGCTTCGTTTATCGCGCTTTGCGACAAAGAATATCCCAAGCTTCTAAAAGAAATTCCAAATCCGCCGATTGTTTTATTTGTAAGGGGTGATATTTCAAAAGTAAATTTAGAACGGACAATTGGAGTTGTTGGAACAAGAAAAATTACAAATTACGGAAGGGAAGTGACAAAGCTTTTTTCTTTTGATTTAGCATTAAACGGTTTTACTGTTGTTTCAGGGCTTGCGATGGGGGTTGATGCGGTTGCTTCCTGGAGCGCAATTGAGGCAAGAGGTAAAACAATAGCGGTTTTAGGAAATGGTGTAGACCTTTGTTTTCCAAGTTCAAACGAACAGCTCTACGATAAAATTTTGAATGGCAACGGAGTTATAGTTTCCGAATTCCCTTTGGGACAGAGTCCGACCCTAGGCTCGTTCCCTTCAAGAAACCGCATTATTGCAGGCCTAAGCTTAGGGGTTTTGGTAACTGAAGGGGCAAAAGATTCAGGCAGTTTAATTACGGCAGATTATGCGTTTAAGTTTAACCGCAAAGTTTTTGCAATTCCGGGGCCGATTACTTCATCTTTGTCAAAAGCGCCGTTGAAGCTAATAGAACGGGGAGCAAAATTAGTGGTGGATGCCGAAGATGTTTTAAAAGAATTCAAAATTTCCTCCTCCGTTTCCCACTTCGCTAAAGCTTTGAGGGATAAAAAAGCTTCGGACGGACAGGCAAAATTCAAAAATCTTACCAAAGAAGAGTTAAAAATTTTAACCCTTTTGGAAAATGAGTCTTTAGGTTTTGATGAGATTGTCAGGAAAGTGAATATGGATTCCTCAAAAGTAGGCAGTTTGCTTTCGGTAATGGAAATAAAAGGTTTTATAAAAAACAATGAAGGATTTTATTCGCTAAGCCGGTAAAGTTACTTATTGTTTTTTTAAAGATGGGGAATATAATTGTCTTTAGAATATGACACAACCGCTTTCATCACCGGAATTAGGAGTTTCGGAACTAACGCCCCTTTCCTTGCAAGAAGCGGATAAAATGCTTACCGAGCATTTTAACCTTATAGTTAAAGGGGCTAAAATTCGACCATGGGGCAATACTCTTCTTATTATCGAAGGTGGCGTAGCTCGAATTCCTACATACGTAGGCACAAGACGGATTCAGGATGAAGTTGATGCGGATGCAGCGGTCCGGGGTATAATTGAGCGAAAGGGATATGATTTTAGCAATCCTCAAAAAAGAACTTCTTCATGGATTCGTACTCATACCCAAGCGGCCCCAACAGAAATGGAAAGAGTAACTGCCATAGAAGAAATTTTCCGTATTTCCACTGATCCTTCGGTTTCAGTCTCCAGAACAGTGTATCCTCCCGAAGAGCCAAACGGCATAGAGAATCCTGCGGCAAAAAGAAATGTTGTTTGCAGGCCGCAAACAACAATATGGAGGGTTTATAGGACTCGTAATCCTTCTCCTGCTTCTCCTCCCGGCGCGGGATGGGGACTGACGCCTCTAAAAGACTCCCGTTTTTAAGTTGCCACTTGACAAGAGCGGTATAATTTAGACTACAATTTTGTTCGTATATATGAAAAATCTTGTAATTGTAGAATCTCCAACCAAGGCGCGTACTATCGGTAAATTCTTAGGCGCCGATTACGAAATAATGGCCTCCATGGGACATATTATGGATTTGCCGAAATCAACACTTGGAATTGATCTGGAACATGACTTCATGCCTGATTATCAGACAATGCCTGACAAGAAAAAAATCATTTCTCAATTAAAAACCGCAGGAAAAAGTGCGGAGAACATAGTTTTAGCAACCGACCCCGACAGGGAAGGTGAGGCAATTGCCGCTCACGTTAAGGAAGTTTTGGGGTCTTCGTCGGAAAAAGCAAAGTTCTCCCGCGTAGTTTTCCACGAAATTACAAAAGAAGCAATTGAGGAAGCTTTTAAGAATCCCAGAGAAGTTGACGGAAATTTGGTAAATGCCCAAACTGCAAGGAGGATTATGGATAGGCTGGTTGGATACAAGCTTTCGCCAATTCTCTGGCAAAAAATAAGAAGAGGGCTTTCTGCCGGAAGAGTTCAGTCTGTTGCCCTAAGGCTTATTGTAGAAAGAGAGAGGGAAATAGAAAAGTTTAAAAAAGAACCGTACTATACTATTGCGGTAAATCTCAAATCAGATGAAATCACAACATTCGAATTGATTGAGATAGGAAAACAAAAAATTGAAGTTTCTCAAAAGCTTAATTTGTACGATGGGGAATATAGTTTTGCAAAAACTTTAATCGTTACGGAAGCTAAGGCAAGACAAATAGAGGAGGATTTAAGAAATAAGGAATTCGTTGTTTCAAACGTTTCCAAAAAAGAAATGCGAAGAACGCCGCCTCCTCCATATACGACCTCAACTTTGCAGCAGGATGGTGCAAGAAGAATGGGTCTTTCGGGAAGACGTACGATGAGTCTGGCTCAAAAACTGTACGAAGAAGGATTTATTACATACCATAGGACGGATTCGGTCGCTGTTTCCGAAACCGCAAGGAAACAAATGAGCGATTATGTTAAGGCTCAATTTGGTGAAAAATATCTTCCGCTAAAGCCACGATATTATAAAATAACTCAAAAAAATGCCCAGGAAGCACACGAAGCAATAAGGCCGACAAACGTCAGCAATCAACAGTCAGTAATCAGCAATCGGTTAGGCGTACAATACGGAAAGCTCTACGACATTATCTGGAGAAGGGCGCTGTCTTCGCAAATGGCCGATGCTATTACAGAATCAACAGTTGTTTTAGTTGATGTTTCAAATAATGAATATACACTTAAAGCGAACGGCAGCGTTTTGGTTTTTGATGGGTTTTTAAAGATAAATCCATATGCTTTGAATGATAATAAGCTTCCTGATTTTTTGGTAAATGAAAAACTAGATTTTGTTTCCGCTCTTTCCGAATTTCACGAAACCCAGCCTCCGTCGCGTTATAACGATGCCTCAATTATTAAAACTTTGGAAGAAAAGGGGATTGGAAGACCTTCAACTTATGCCACGATTATATCTACAATTGAAAGCAGACAGTACGTAGAAAAAGTAGAAACAAAATTTCAGCCAACAAGTATTGGGATTGCGGTCAACGATTTTTTGGTTGAAAATTTTTCGGCAATTGATGATATTCCTTTTACGGCAATGATGGAAGATGAGTTAGATGAGATAGCGGCTGGAAGAAAAAAATGGACACCGGTTATAAAGGAATTTTATGTCCCATTTGAAAAGACATTGAAAAATGTAAAAGACGCAAAGCGGGTAAAGATAGAGGTTGAGGCAACAAATGAAATCTGTCCTGAGGATGGTGGGAAGCTGATAATAAGGATAGGCAAATTTGGAAAATTTATGGCTTGTGAGAATTTTCCAACATGTAAATTTACTAAGCAACTTGTCCAGGAAACTAATTTTCTATGCCCTAAAGATAGGGCAAAAATTGTGTTCAAAAAGACTAAGAAAGGCCGCCGTTTCTATGGTTGCAGTAACTACCCCGTTTGCGACTTTGCGAGCTGGACAAAGCCGACTTCAGAGCATGTCCCGCCACAGAGCGATTACGCTTCGCAGGGGAAGTCTGAGGATATTAAGAAGGATAAGTCTAAGTAATTAAACTAGTCAGTGGTTTAAAAACCTCAAACTAAAAGTTCTTAATATAATTACTGATATACTAGTATATTAGTAATCTCCCGAGAGAAATTTTGCTCTGGATTTCATATTTCTTTTTGAATCAAGCGCAAGGCTTAAAGGTTTAAGTATATTGTCAATTTTTGTAAATAACTCTTTTGCTTCAGCCCTTCGTATAAGCTTTTCAATTAACTGGTGGAAGGATTCACTTTTAAGGTTTAATTGATTTTGATAAATTCTTATAGTTTCATAGCTAAAATTTAAAGCCGAGCGAACAGTAGATGGAGAATAATTTCTTTTAAGAAGCATAAAAAGAAGCAATCTTTTTGCAAGCATTGTTCTTTCCTCATTTGTCAAAAATTCTCCGAGAAAATCATCAATGTCTTTAGAATTATTTAAGGAAGAGATTAAATAGGAAAGATGCGTATTCATTTCCTCCAGTTGTTTTTGCTGAAGACGATTTTTGGAAACTCTAGGCATATCACTACAAGTATACTGGTATATCTGTAGTAAGTCAAGGGATGGTTTATCGTTGTTTTTAAAAAGCTATTGGGTGAATTTGAAGGTGGCAAGAATTGTTAAAAAATCAATAAAACTTCCTGCAGATTTTTCAGTTCTTGCAATTACTAAAGCTTTTTGTGAGGAGATAGGCACATATATTCTTTCAATCTTATCCCAACTGTAATTGCTTAGCGAAATTCCGTTTTTTCCTCCTACTGTAATTTGTGACTGAATACCTTTTTCTTGAGTATTATTTCCTGTCATGACGGTAGCATTTTTAACTAAAGTTTCTTTTTCTTGAGTTACAAATGAATCAAAATTACTCATAGAGATAAGGTAAACAGCAAGGCCGTTAAATAGAGCACCGCTTCCATTTGTTGGTTGAGTTTTAAATTCTCCGAGAGTAATTAAAGAATCAGTTGAGTTGACGTTGGTAGGACCTGATATTGAGCAACATTTAATAAGTGAGTCAGGGTATTTAAATGAAAAATCTGAATTTGTATATGTTTTCCAGCTTGCGGTTGGGTCGGGGGTAGCAACGGGAGTTGAAGTTTGTGTTGGGTTTATTGTAGATGTTGGCGTAGGGGAAGGTAACATTTTTGCGATTTTGATTGAATTTTTATTTAGGACATACGCTCCTCCCAAAATCACAATTATCATCAGTACGATTAGTAAAATTAAAATTCGTTTGAACGGGAAGCCGGAAGAGTTTGAAGGAACTTTAATTATTTTAGGTTGTGAGGATTTTGGCTGTATAGGAGGTTGGGGTTCAATAGCGGGTTGAGGCTGAATAGGAGCCAAAGGTTGATTTTGTGCTTGAACAGGATTTGATTTTCCATTACTAATTACTATTTCAAATATCATTGAAGTTGTCAATTAGAACATGCGGGCGAGGAAGATTATAAAAATTACTGCTGCTACTTGATTAACAACCCCCCAAGGCATTCCTATACTTCTGTCAAAAACTTTTTGAAGTTTATAAATCCAGCAAAAAGGAGCGAATTTCATATCAAAGAAAAGATACGGGGCAGTTAGCCAATCGGGAAGTTGAGCCATTAGAATAATAAAAAAAGCGTAAGCTAAATTGGTTGTGGGGAAGAATAAATTAATTAAAAGGTAAGATAAAGCAAAGCCAAGTATTACGTCGAGAGCGCTTTGAAGAAAAAATTTTCTCTTGCTTTTATGAGACCTGTGATATCCCGTATCCCAGTGAGGGAGGGCATCGGCTGCAAAGTGTGATACGAGCGCAATTGGCGCTGCGAGTACGGGATTCCCAATTTTAGCGGCGATTACTGTTCCAATTAGCGCGTGTCCGGTTGCTGTCATAATAGTGCATCTTTTATTATACCTCTCCTAAACAAACCTTTGTCAAGTTTTCACGGTTTTAATATTGATCTCAAGGACCGTCTTCAATAGCTCTTGACAAATATATAAAAATAGTACAACAATATATTAATGAAGAAACTATATGCTGTTCTAATAGTATTTGCTCTTTTTATCCTCGTAATTCCACAACACGTACTAGCATCACCAAGGCAAGAAGTTTTAGGAGATTCAAGCAATAACGAATTATTTCCCGCAGTTTCAGCAGGCACTGGTTTTTTGCTTCCGGATAGCCCATTTTATTTTCTGGATAAGATTTTTCAAGGTTTAAAACTTACAGCTTCTATAAACCCTCAAGCTAAAGCTAAAATAGAAATACAAATAATCGGAGAGAGAATGGCAGAACTTCGCGTTATGCATGCAAAAGGGAATAGAGATGGAATAAATGTTGTACTTTCGGAAATTGAAAAGGAAGCAAGAAATGCAGCCCAATACGTAAAAGATGCAGCAGCAGAGGGTGGAGACGTGACTGTTTTAGCAAAGCAAATCAATGATTATTTTAGAGATTATAGGACTGTTTTAACCACCGCTTCGCAAAATTCAAACGAAGAACTTTCTTTAAAACTTGATTCAACCAACCAATCACTTCTGGTTTCTAAGGTTAATGTAGAAGATTTTCTAAATCCTGCAGACCAAGACGATGCTATCCAATCCGATTTAGAAGATGAGGTAGAAAGAGTAGTACTTGGAGCAGAAGCAAAAGCAAATGCAACAGAGAAAAAAATTGATAATTTGGAAAAAAGAGCGAGTAAAGCAGCAGAGCTACAAGCTAAAAAAGATGCCATTAAAGAATTTTTAGATACAAAAAAAGCAGAGAACAAGAACTTGCTTGAACAAAAGAAGAAATTACAAGAGCAAAGAAAAAAACTTCTTGAAGAAAGAAAGAAAAAACTTCAAGCAGCAAGAGAGGCATTTAAAAAAGCAAAAGAAGCTGCGAAACATTTTAAAGATGCTAAAAAAGCTGAGCAAGAGCTTAAAAAAACAACTATTCCCGTGT
>CAZIDK010000006.1:0-27170 GCA_964537895.1 uncultured Gammaproteobacteria bacterium | reverse complement strand
TAAAACTCAAAGGAATTGACGGGGACCCGCACAACCGGTGGAGCGTGTGGTTCAATTCGAGACAAAACGAAAAACCTCACCAGGGCTTGACATGATACCGTTTATGCTTTAAGAAACTAGAGCAAATCCGCAAGGATGGTACCACAGGTGCTGCATGGCTATTTTCATAGATGGCCGCTCTGATGGCAACATCAGAAAAAAATAACCAACCCAAAACGGTGAAGCCCTAATTGATTTTTAGTATATCTTTGAGATATGCTGATCTCAATGGGTAATACCGTGGGAAGCAAGTTTTTCTTTAGAACTGCCGAAGACTTTTATATTTTAGGTCTTTGGTTAGCAGATGGATACTGGCGTTCAAGTTCCATTGGTTTAACTTCAGTTGATCCAAGATTGATCAATAGGTTTTCTCAATTTTTCTTAAGGGTAGCTCCAAGCAACCCAATTAAAGAGAGAATTTATGAGGTAGATGGAAAAAGTAAACGTAAGCAAAAAGCATTTCAGATGTACATTAATAGTAGGTCTTTAACTCGTTTATTTATGGCTACCAAGACTGAAGCTCTATCTGTTCCAAAGCGACATCTTCTGGCATATTTAGCAGGGAGAATTGATGGCGATGGACACGTAGACGTAAAACATAGATCAGGCATTAGAATTGCTTATTCAAGTAGAGAAGATGCCTTGAGAGATCAGGAATTGTTTGGAAAAACCAATGTAAGTTTGTACCAGTATAAAGCTGCTAGAACATTCGTATTGTATCTAAGGAAACATTACAGAGAGCAAATTTTACAAGAGATTAAAAGCTATTCTGTTAAACTTGCCCCGTAGAGACTGATCTCTGTTATAAGGACAGAGTGAGAATTATCGCTTCAAGATGATTCAGACGGTTGGCGCCCAATAAATTTTGGGCGAAGGTATAGTCCATGCCCTCAGTAATGAGTGGAGAAACATGGTCGTCAGCTCGTGCCGTGAGGTGTTCCCTTAAGTGGGGAAACGAGCGCAACCCCCGTCCAATGTTGAATATTCATTGGAGACGGTCCCAATTTTATTGGGAAGGAAGGAGGGGAAGACGTCAAGTCAGCACGGCCCTTATACCCTGGGCTACACACACACTACAATGGCGAAAAACAACGGGCTGCAAGCCGGTAACGGCAAGCTAATCCCTTAAATTTCGCCTCAGTTCAGATTGAGGTCTGCAACTTGACCTCATGAAGTCGGAATCGGTAGTAATCGCAGATCAGCATGCTGCGGTGAATACGTTCTCGGGTCTTGTACACACAATAAATGCGCGCCAAGCAGCTTACTAGGCAAAGTGGTTTAAATCCACTTTTATAGCTAAAAAATTTTGGCAGGGACAATACTGGTGACAGATGTCCCGGAGGGCCTGAAGCAAAAGGCAGCCTAACAATAAAAGACGTTCGATCTCAATGGTGTGTCTGAGAGAAGAACAATTAAAAGTCTTGTTAGGATGTCCGGAATTGTTTAGTAAGTGACCTTGGGAGATCTCTTCTTGACAATTGAGTAATTGCTTATCTATTCTAAGAGTAGATGAGCTTGAAGAAGAGAAGTCAGCAGATCCATAGTAGTCCCGATAAATCGGGACGAAGGGAGAAACCCAATGGTTTGTCTGATGATTATATTGTTGGATTAACTGATGGAGAAGGATGTTTTTATGTAGCGACAAGAGTTCCAAATGGAACTCATAAGTCTCGTGTAGAAATGCACTTTTTCATTAAGTTAAGAGAAGATGAGCTTTCATTGCTTAAAGAAGTTCAAAAGTTTTTTAATTGCGGTGGAATATATTATCAGAAAGAGTATCGTGTAAATCAAAGAGCGTGTTATCGTTTTGGGATAACAGCGCAGAAAGATTTACATGAAAAAATAATACCCTTTTTTGATAAGAATCCATTAAAAAGTCAAAAGCTTAAAAACTACTTACTATTTCGGCAAATTGCCTTAATGGTTAAAAATGGAGAACACAAAAGCAATGCAGGTTTTCAAAAAATTAGACAATTTAAATCGCAGATGAACAGGGGCTCGCTAGATGCGGGAAATCCGCTTGTCTAGTGGGAACTCGAAACAACTCAAGTTATCGAAATCCGCCCGTCAAGGCAGCAAAGTCGGTAGTTATCGAATACCCTCTTTTGGGGGTAGAGATAGAGATCGGCGATGAGGCTTAAGTCGTATAAATGTTGCGACCTATATTAGTAATAGTATAGAAAACCTCAACTATATCGGTGAACTCCTACTTGAATTTTGTTTTATATAAAATTAAACTTAATTCAAGGGACAATACCGAGGGAAGTCCCTAGATTAGATTTAGGGACCCCGTAGAGACTACACGTTGACGCCTTTAGGTATAAAAATGACAAAAGCCTATTTACTCGGTGCTCTGCATGATGGAACGATAAGAAAAGTTACTTATCGTATCTTTTCTAAAGATCGAGAATATACGGAATTTCTTACAAGAGAGATTTTGATTCTCGGTTATAAAGCCTGGATGTATAAAGAAGGAAAAAGCAGGAATCTATATGTAGTTGAATTTTCAAGATCACTACTGAAAGATTTTTTAATTTCTACAAAACAAGATAAAATTGATTACATCCGAGGTTACTTTGATGCAGATGGAGGAATTTCTCGTAATCCTCAAGTTCGCTATTATATCTATTTTGCTCAGAAGAATCTAAATGATTTATCGGAAGTAAAAAGATATTTAGAGGAATTTGGAATTATTTGCGGGAAAATCCATAATCCAAGTAAACAAGCGGATCCAAATTATTGGCGATTTTTTATAAGTATTAAATCTTATAAGACTTTTGCTAAAATTATTGGATCTTGGCATCCTATTAAAAGTCATTTTCTTAAAGGATGAAGATATAGTCCATGCCACCAGTAATGGATGGAATAACATGAACAAGGTATCCCTAGCCGAAGCTGGGGATGGATCACCTCCTTTCTAAAAAACCACGCACGGTTTACACGTACGTGGGGGAAAGAGAGAAGGTACGGCAACCCGCTAAAATCTTTATTGGCGCCGTCCGAGAGGGCTCTGCCCAGAAGGATGACTAGCGTGGGAAAAGTACAAACACCCAGGTGCGGATAGCACCTGACCCCGATTTAATCGGGGAAAATCTATCCATGCAAATCCTATCCCGATGGTAGTTTCCATTCGGGATCCCGCACGAATGAAATTCGTCGGGACCACTTCCTGGTTGAGCCCCGATTTAATCGGGGCGAAATCCCGAGCACTGAGTTTATCGAAGTGTCGAGGGATTGTATAAAGAAATCCTGATATCAAAAACCATCTTAAGACAGTAAAAGGGCCGAAGGTCCTGAGCGTAGCCGAAGGATGGTTTTTTTAGTGGGGTAAATGAGATTAGCTTTTTTGATGTTTCTCTCTGTAATAGCTAATATGCTTTTCTAAAGCTTCAATTAATGTTTTAAAATTCTCATCTTGCGAATAAATTTCGATTATTCTTTTTCTTGCTTTTTCTCCTATTTTTTTGGCAAGCTCAATATCGTCCAAGTATTTTTTTAAAGCTTTTGGAAATTCTTCTTCTAAATCTTTAATTTTTATTGAAACTCCGGTGTTTCTAACAACGTCTTTACTTGAGCCTACATTGCTTACAATCGGCATTAAACCGCAAGACATTGCTTCTAAAAGCGAAAGTGAAAGCCCTTCGCCTTTTGATACAAGGCAAAAGATTTGACAAGAGCGGATAACATCTATTCTTTCTTTGTCCGAATCTAAAAATCCTGTAAAAATAATTCTTTCGTCCTTATATTTTTCAGACAATTTTTTATACATCTCTCCTTCTCCTGCAAGTACAAGTTTTGTGTCGTTATCCGGATTAATTTTTAAGAAATATTTAATAAGAAATTCCAGATTTTTCTGCCATGAAAGTCTGCCTAAAAAAAGTACGCCTTTTTTAATGTTATGTTTTCTGCCAAATTTAGATTTTCCGGGAGTGTATAAAGACGAATCTATTCCGTTTGGTATAACTTTGATTTCTCGTTCGGCTACGCCCATTTTTACAAAAAAATTCTTTGTTCTTTGGGAAAAAACATTAAGAAAATCCAAATGTTTTATATAAGGCAAATACAATAAAACATAGAGTGCCTTAGTTAATAATTGATATAAATTTTTATCGCTGCTTACGTCCAGATGAAGAATTCCTCCGATTGGTATTTTTTGCCTGTGCGAAATAAATGAAATAAGGGAGTCAAAAGTAGAAAGGCCAACTGTTGTATAGACAATGTCCGGTTTAACATTCTTAATGGTGGAGTTTATTTTTTTTAAGCTTTTTAATTTAGGAAGTATCACTAAATAAAATTTTTCAATGCCAAAGTAATAAGGAATGTGAGTTGTGTGAGGTTCGGTTTCTTTAGAATTGCTCCATCTTAAAACATGAACATCGTGGCCGTTTTTTCTAAGAAAATCAATGAGTCTTTGGTTATAAACAACGACCCCGTTTCTGTATTTGGCCTCTTTGTGGATGATTAATAATTTCATAAAAAGACTTAAGAATTATAACATAGCATGTGCCAATAGCCTAAATATGATTTCGGATTGTAACGTAAGGTTAAATACTATATAATAAAACGAATGGGAAGAAAAAACTTTCTTTCAATAATAGTACCTACTTTAAACGAAGAAAAATATTTACCAAATCTTCTTTCTTCTTTGGTTTCACAAACAGTTAAAGATTTTGAAGTTATTGTTTCCGAAGGAAAATCAATAGATAAAACCAGAGAAAAAGCGAATGAATTTAAAGATAAATTGGATATTAAAATACACGATTCCGATAAAAGGCATTTAGCGTACCAAAGAAATTTCGGCGCAAAAAAGGCCAAAGGCAATTATTTATTTTTTTTGGATGCTGATTTTAGTCTTGAGAAGGATTTTATTGAGAAAGCCTACAAATTTCTTGAAAAAAAAGAAGTAGATTTTCTTGTTCCCTATGGGCATCCGGACAGAAATGCTTTTTTAAAAGCGTATTTTTTACTGATGAATATCTCCACAAACGCTTCCCGCTTTATTTTTAGAAAACCTTTCACAACCGTTTCGGCGGCAATAATAAAAACCGATTTATTCAACCGACTCGGCGGATATGACGAACTCGTTAAATTTGCGGAAGATCAGGAAATTCTTCAGCGCGCGCATAAAAATAAAGCTAAAATAAAATACTTTAATTTCGGGAAAGTGATTTTTTCAATCAGAAGGATAGAGAAAGAAGGGTTTAGGTATTTTTATAAAAATTTACTTGCCCAAATTCACATAATGTTTTTAGGAAAAATAAACAAAGATTTGATAAAGCACGAAATGGGCGGACACGAATTTTTGAAACATAAAAGTTAAATTGTTATTTACTTATGCCCGAAGGACCAATGATAGAACAAGCATCAAGTATCGGATACAAAGCTCCGGATAAATCTCCATCGACTAAACCGTTCAATCCCGACGTTAGACTAGGTAAGAGAAGGGCTCTGCTTTCCCGTTATCCAACAAACGTGATAGGGAGAATAACGCAGGGAGTGCACGGCTTAGTTGAAAAATTACCGGATAGCGTTGATAAAAAAACACTTAATAAAGCTATTGATATCGAGGCCGAATTTGCCGAAAATCATCTGCAGGGAGTTTTAACAAAAGAGACTAAAGTTCCGGGAACAGACATAGACAGAGGTGTTTCCGTTAGGTTTGAGCGGGAAGAAATCTTTAGAGCCTATAAATTGCTTAAGCGGCAAATAGAACTTACAAAACAAAAAGGGGAAGACAAAGCCAGGGAAACAGCGATGCTTGCTGATTTTAGAGAGAAAGCACGGATTTTAGAGAAAAATTTAGATAAAGTATACAGACAATTTTACGAAAACAGAATTTCAGTTAAAATTAACGATCCGGAGCTTGGCGTTGATGAAATTTCGGTAGCCGTGCTTGATCTTAATCCGCCAAAGGAAGGGGAAAAAGACACCAGGACCCCATATGTTTTAATTCCGACTTATGCTTCAAGTCCGGTTCAAACGGCTGAATTTTCAATGCAATTGGCATTGAAAGGGCAAAAAGTTATGGTTTTGACTTATCCGGAGAAATATCTGCTGTCTAAGCCGGCAGACGATTGGCTGGGCAAACTGCAAAAAAACGGAACTCTCGAGCCTTATGCAGAAGTGGCGGGGAAAGTAATTCAGAAACTGCGCGAAGACGAAGAAATACCGGAGGATAAGAGAATAACTACAAGGAGGATAAACCTTGTAGGTTTATCAATGGGAGCAGCAATTGTTTTGGAAATGGCCGCAGACCCTAATTTCAGCGAGCAAATAGAAGACTTAATTGTAATTGAGCCTGCAAGTGTTTTCGAAAGAACGACGGCCGAACTTCTTGTAGATTACGGGCTTAGGGAATCGTCCCGTGCCTTGGTAAATGCAGAGGAGAGAATAAAAGTGGCTGTCGGCGAGAACGCAAGAGAAAATACAGCAACGTTAGCAAAAACGCCTTTTGTCGTAATCCCAATTTTAGCAAAAAAGTTAATTACACAGGAAAAGTTAGAGCGCATAAGGCCTCACGGAAGATTTCAAGTTTGGTTTGGAGGACATAGTTCTGTAACAGGTAAAAGAACCAGAGAAGCTTTCCTGGAGGCAGAATCAGCCAGAAGAAATGATCCAAATGCAAACCCTTTGGAAATGTTTGTCATAAAAGGCGGAAGACACCAGGCACCGATTGTCCATTCAGGGGGTGTTACAGCCGTGATTACGGCAAAAGAAAGGCCTTCTCAAACAGTTACGACACTAACCTCGAAAGATTTAGACAATTCGGCGGCGGCGTCAATTTTAAATAATTTAACAGCATGAGCTATATCCCATTTACATTACTGGCTTATTTTTTAAACGGGGTTGCCGTTTTGGTTGATAAATTTTTGTTAACAAGCAAAATTACAAATCCTTTAATTTACGTATTCTACCTTAGCCTGGCTAGTCTTATTATCCTTGTTCTAATCCCATTTACTGTTTTCCCTAGTTTAATAGTTTTTATTCTTGCTTCAATATCGACTATTATCTGGACATCCGGCTTGGTTTTTATGTACCTTGCTTTGAAAGAAGGTCTTGTTACAAGAGTTATACCTGTTAACGGAACGCTTATTCCCATATTTCTTCTAGTGTTTGCTATATATACAAAAAGCGTCACAAGCACGGAAATTATAGCAATTTTAGTATTAATACTTGGTCTTATTCTTTTGACAATTTTTGAGTGGCGGGGGAAAATTACTCTTCGGGAAACCGTATATATAGTTCTTTCAGCGCTTCTTTTTGCTGTGTCGTATCTGTTTCTTAGAGAAGCGTATTTACGAACTAATTTTTTAACAGTTTTAGTTTGGTCAAGAATTGTTTTAGTGCCGATTGGGTTTTTAATTGTTGTTATCCCAAAAAGTCGTAGGATGGTTCTTGGCAGTGGGGGAAAATCGTTTTCTTTATTTTCCAAACAGGGACTTTTATTTTTATTCGGACAGGCGGCAGGTGGGTCATCCGAGCTTTTAATTACTTTTTCGGTATCCTTGGCAACACCCGCTCTTGTTAATTCCTTACAGGGAAGCCAGTATTTATTTTTATTTATCGCCAGTCTATTTTTAGGCAAGAAATTTCCGGAGATTTTTAAGGAAACGCATACGCATTTAAAGACTACGCTTAAAATTTTGGGAATTGTCTGCATTGCCTTGGGGCTTTATATTCTGGCATTCTACAAATAACCTTTCAAATTCTTGCCTCATTTGATATACTTAACTTCGCAAGGCGCGGTGGTGAAGCGGTCTAAGGTGTTGTTTATCCCAGCACCCTCTTTCCGATATAATCGGATTAGAGGTGCGGGATCCCGAAGTTCTAAGCTTTTTGGCACGATGGTGAAGTGGTTAACACAGCTGTTTGCAAAACAGCCATTCGCCGGTTCGAATCCGACTCGTGCCTCCAAAAAAAGCAAGAACTTCTGGGGCAAAACACCCGCCTGCAACGCTTATGCGTAGCATTGCGGGCAGGGTCATGCACCCCGCTCAGCGGGGTTCGCGCCTCCCAACTTCGCTCCAATAAAATTGGAGCTTCGTAGGGCGAGCCTTCCAAAGAAGTTGGCTCTCCGAAGCCTTGGCGTAGGAGAGATGGAGTGTATTACGTTTATATATTAAAATTAAATAACAGTAAGTATTACGCTGGATCAACAGGAGATCTAAGAAGTAGGATTGCGGAACATAATGCAGATAAAGTAATTTCTACTAAGGGTTTAAAACCGATTAAATTAGTTTATTACTGTGCTTTTAGGTCTAAGGGTAAAGCTTTGTTGTTTGAAAGGTATTTGAAAACAGGATCAGGAATTGGTTTTAGAAATAAGAGATTAATTTAAAATCAGGTAAAGGAAGAGAAATCTTAAAAGGTATTTTAAATAAATAAAATTGGGTGCGTAGTTCATTGGTAGAACGCTTCTCTGATAAAGAAGAGGTGCATGGTTCGATTCCATGCGCACCCACTATGTCGGAAGGACAAGATTTAGAATATTTAAATCCGGAGGCCACATCGGCAATCGCCTCATCTCTGTTTACTTTTACTCGAAGAAATTTAGATGGAGAATTTGCGGAAGTTTTTGATCCTGGAGACGATATAGGGTTGCCTGAAGCGATTGATACACTAAGTGATCTTCAGGGAAATAGACTGGGAAGATTAACAGCGGAGAGAATAATAAGACCTGAAAGTAAGGATTTTTCCTTGTCGTTTATTCCAGAGAATGATCCTGAAGTCGACTCTGAATCTGTAGCTCTTAGAATACCCAGATATAGCGGAAGTTCGACTCCTTATTACAAATATACAAAAGTATTTAAACCAGGAACAGAAGCTACGTTAACTTTGCGAAGCACCAAGGAAACAGGGGAAGCTATAAAGGATTTTGGCTTGAAGGTAGGAAAAATGTTGGGTGTTCAACCAGAGAAGTAATTACTGTATATTTTCTGTATGTCCGATTTAAACGAAACATTCTTTATCAGTGTTGGCTGTATGGATGGAAGAATTCAGAATCCAATCGCGGAATACGGAAAAAACAGTTTTAGCGCAGAATATCCGGATACTATAACAGAAGCGGAGTTAGTAGGCTTGCTTTCCAAAAATCCTTCGCAAGAACTTTTGCAATCAATAAAAAAGAAAGTATTAATTTCTATTGAGAAACACCATTCAAAAGGAATAATTGCTCACGGACACCAGGAGTGCGCCAGAAACCCCGTAGATGACCAAGCTCATAGACGAGACGTAGTTAGAGCATCAGAATTAGTAAAACAAATGGTGCCTAGTTTGGAAGTAAAACCGGTTTTTGTAGTTAAGGAAAACGGAAATTGGGAAGTGGAAGAATTATAGCCTCGTAATTAATCACAGAATCTTTGAAGTGAGAAGTGAGATTTTCTTGAACTTGAATTTTTGAAATCAAGAAATCTCGAATTCTAGATATCAAGGAAGTCAAGATCAAAGACATCAAAGACATCTAGCGTCAAGAATATCTAGTTCTTTAAGTAGCCTATTGAGTAACGGGTTTTATAGTTGCCGCAGGCGTTGGGGATTCATTTTGATTTACGAAAAATAAACTTCCGGTTGATGTTTTAAGAACCGATTGCGCAATTCCCTGCGCTGTAACAGCTGTCTTTGGAAGAAAGTCCAAAATTGTGCTGCCTGTTGCCGTTGAAACCTCATTGAAAGTAATTGTTGCGACAGTTCCTGTTCCTGTCGGCGCACTTTGTCCAAGCGGAATTCCTATTGCTAAGGAAATTCTTCCGTTAGCTTGATCAACTTTTTTAAGCAGCACAACCGGATTTTGAATAAAAGTACCGGGGTTTATCTGCACATTTGTTAAGACTTTTGGGTCGTAGGAAAGCTCCAATTGCGCGGCAGTAACTTTATCGCCGTTTGTGACAATAATAACGTCGGTGGAATAAGTATTGGGCAAAGACGGTGTATTTACCGGAGGAGTTAATCTTAAGGTAGTACGAGCATAGGATGGGGAAGTCGGCTGCTCTACTGTTGGTGTTGGAGCGCTCGGCTTTTGTGTATAAACAGCCAGTCCCAAAAGAACCAAGGTTACAGCTATTAAAAATGTAACAAAAGCTAAAGTTTGTTTAGGTATTCCTTTTCTTGTAATTTGGACAGATTTTTCTTCCATAGTTTTAGTATATCAGTTAACTAGTTACTAGTCACTAGTATCTAGCTACTAGTTTTAGTCTCCGTTTTGTACCGCGTATTCCCTAAGGAATAAGTTGTAATCGAATTTGTTAATCACATTGTTGTCTTCCAGATCGGATAGCTTTACATAGTTAGCATTGCTATTGCACAAAGCGTGGTTGTCGATATTTGCGACATCCGGGTCGGTTACACAGCTAAGCAATATATTGTAGTCGTTTATATTCAATACATTGTTGTTGTCTACGTCTCCGGTAACAAGGTTAACTCTTTGCAGTTGTATAGGCTGGGGAAGGGCAGACGTCAGATTTTGAATTCCCGGGATACGTCTCCTCAAATGTCCGTCGGATTTAACTAGAACAAGATAGTTTCCGCTTGCAAAGTTAGCTCCAAGGTCAACAGTGCCTTTAAATACTCCGGGGCCGGAGTTATAGCTGATTGAGCCAATTTGAGCGAAAACCTGGTTATTATTGCTGTTAAATATTTCAACAGCCAAGTTTCTGGTTGTATTTGCAGGGTTTTGATTTGATGAACTTGGATTCGGGTTTACGTTATCTCCGGCGCTTCCTATAGCATCCATACCGATTGTAAAGGCAATATATGTATTGCCGGGGCTTACAGAGCAATTTCCGTTTGTGCAAACTTGTCCTGGTGTACAGGCATTGCCATTTACCCAGTTGCCGTTTGTGCAGGTTTGCGGAATACCGGTTGACGAACATTGAGTGGTTCCATTACTGCAGGTTTGTGCTACACATTGTCCGTTTGTGCAGATATTTCCAACATTACAGCTAGGTATAGTGCAAGTTTGAGTTGTGTTTACAGGATTACAAATAGTACTGCCGTTATAAGTTCTGTATTGCGCAGTTTGCGTACCGTTATTTGCTTGACATGTGTTTGATATTGTGGCTACGCAAGCGCTTGTAGGTTGCAGCCCTGCATTGCAGTCGGGAATAGTGACAGGAATAGTTACATTGCCGGTTGAACAACTGGTTCCATTGCAGACGTTTACGCTTACCGGGCAAGTTGCCGGCCCGGTTGCGGGGCCTGTCCAGCTAGTTGAAGAGGAATTAACATTAACTACGTTTCCGCAAGTATTAGAAGTCCATGTATAGGTTGTGTTGGCAGTAGTATTGGTGCATGAAATAGATAGATTGGAATTTCCGTTGATACTAACAGTGGGAGGATTTGCACTGATACTGCTGCATGCGATTTGGCTAGCAGTCCCGCAACTTCCTCCGGCAGATGTACACCCTCCGCTATTGGCTCCGCAGGCATTATTAACAATACAAGTATTGTTTGAACCACAAGTATAATAAGGATTTGTTTGTCCGCTTATTGAGCAGGTAGTTGGTCGCGCAGGACAGGTTTTTGTAGCGCCAGTGAGGCTTATTCTTCCGCCCCCGTTTGATTTAACTGTATATGAAGTGATACTAAGTGGTCCTGTATAAGAATTTGTTGTCGGACTTTGCAAAAGAGTCGAGCCCGAATATACCTTATAAGTTGTCTGGGGCACAGAATTCCATGTAAGTAAATATCCTGTTCCCGCCGAATTAACAACACAATTGAGTCCTGTTGGGGCAGGAGGGGTACATCTTCCATTAGGCGTACCTCCTGCCAGTCTTTGTGCATAGGTTAGGTCACAACTCTCACTCCAATAATGATTATAGTATTGTGCCCCGCAGCTATTGCCGCTGCAGTTCCACGATTGATACGTGCAGTCTACAGCGTAAGATGGATAAGCAGCTCCCGCATTGCTGCAGGATGACCATCCGCAGAAAGTTGTACCGCAAACTTGATATGCCTTTCCGTAATTATTGGCTGATGTAGGAGGCTGTACGCCAGTAGGAACCGTTGTAGGCGTAGGGGTTGGTGTTGTAGTTACTGGTGTTGGTGTTGCTGTAGGCGCCGGGGCTGGCGATGTGGTTCCGGCACAAGCTGTATTACATGAAGCAGAATCGGCATAAACGCCTGGAGTAGTAAAAGTTGCAGAACAGGTTTTGGTGGTTGTATTACAATTATAGTGTGGAGTAGAGCAGGTTGCCCGAGCATGACATAAAGATACGCAAGCGGTAGAGCCCTGAAGACATGTTGTCGTACCGTTATTGCATCTCCAAGTAAATTGACAGCATCCGCTGCCTTGCCATCTGGGAGCTCCATCATTTCCGCCACAAATTGTTGCCGCCTGTTGTCTTGTTTCCTGCTGTTGTTGGGCGACTAAAACCGTAAGGGGGATTGCGGCGGCAATGATAAGTATAACCACCGCGCTAATGGTTCTTGAATGACTTGGAGCTAAAATAAATTCACGAAACCTTTTAAGAAAAGGATTGCCCATTACCATAAGAATAGTAAAACGAAAAGCTCTTTGTCAAGAGCGAATATGCTAATTTCTAATTCTTAATTTCCAATTTCTAATCAATTTCAAATGATTGAATGTTTTAAGCATTAAAAATTCTAATTTCATTAAAAATTAAAACACGGAAAAATTAGTAAAAATAGAAAAAGGTTATAAATGACTTTTGCAGCTAGTTTGTAAATTTGCAGCAAACAGTATTTGTTCCGTTGCATCCAGTACCTCCCTTAGAGGTTCCATTTGCGCGACAAATATTAGTAGTAGTGCATCTTGTGCCGCTGGCACAGGTTGGTTTTGCAGTTGGTTTTGGAGTTGGAGTTGGGCATGTTTTACATGATCCAGTCCACATATAACATGCTCCTCTTGAAATATTTACACGCGAACATTGCACTGTGCCTCCGCATCGACAAGATGACGTACTACCTGGGTTGCAAGTGTTTTTTGAAGGACTACACGGTACAATCACCGAAGCGTGTTGTTGAGTTTGTTGTTGTTGTTGGGCGACTAAAACTGTTAGGGGGATTGCGGCGGCGATGATAAGAATAACCAGTACGGAAATGGTTCTGCTATGGCCTGGAGTTTGAATAAATTCACGAAACCTTTTCAAAGGATTATGCATTACCATAAGAATAGTAAAATGCGAAGCGTTTTGTCAATAAGGGAAATAAGGGTTACAGAATTTTTGAAGTGGGAAGTTGCCCGCCTGCAACGCTTTGCGCTAGAATATTTGACGTTAGATGTCTTTGATGTCTTTGATCTTGACTTCCTTGATATCTAGAATTCGAGATTTCTTGATTTCAAATATTCAAAATCAAAAATTCCCACTTCTAACATCAAGAAATCCAGTTCAATAGCTTCTAACTTCTAATTTCAAGAATTCTAGCGCCAAGCTTCAAGAGTTCCAAACAAAAATGCTGAATGATAAATGTTACATGATAAATAGCGGATTATCTGTTATAATCCGCTCATGGTTCTTTCGGATAAAGATTTAAAAATTGCTCTAAAATCAGGCAAAATCAAGATAAAACCAGCTCCTGATTTAAAAACACAGCTTGGCTCTTGTTCGATAGATCTTCGTTTGGGAAATGCTTTCAGGATTTTTGAATCAGGGGTTCATGGGGTAATTGATCCTCGCAAAAATGTCGCTAAAGAATTTACCAAAGAAATAATAGTGAAAGTTGGGGACCCATTTATTATGCAGCCTGATGATTTTGTTTTAGGAACAACAGTTGAGGATGTTGAAATTCCGGATGATTTGGTTGGTAGCTTAGAGGGCCGTTCCAGCATTGGAAGATTGGGCATTATTGTTCATTCAACAGCAGCAACAATAGATGCTGGGTGGAAAGGGCATATAACTCTGGAACTGGCAAATATGGGGAAAATGCCCGTAGCGCTTTACCCCGGTATGAGAATCTGTTCTATCTCTTTTGAACAACTTTCATCTCCGGCAGAAATTCCATATTACAAAAAACACAACGCAAAATATGTCGGACAAAAAGGCCCGGGAGAAAGTAAAATAAGAGAGGAACTCTAGTAATTCAGAATTTTTGAAGTTAGAAGTGGGAATTTTTTGAAATTGAATCTTTTGAATTCTTGAATTCTAGAAATCAAGACGTCAAGACAGTCAAGTTCAAGAAGGTCAAAAATATACCTGCCCGCAAAGCCTTGCTTGCAATGGCAGGCGGGTAACTTCGAGGATTCTAAATATTTATGAAGTATCACGTTGAATTTGATTTGGATTTTTCAGCCAGAGGCTGATCCGCCTTTGGCGGAAAGAGTAATATTATGAAATATAAAGTAAAGTTTGAAATAGATTTCAGGCGAAATCCATATCCTGGTAAATTTATAGTTTTTGAAGGAATAGAGGCATCGGGTAAAACCACGCAAACAAAAAAAATCGCAGAACTGCTTTCTAAAACCGAAAAAGTTTTTTCTGCAAAAAATCCTACAGACGGAGAAATAGGAACTTTTATAAGAAAAGAAATCCTAACGGGTAATAAAAAACATATTCCGCCTGTTTCGTATCAGTATCTTTTTGCCGCAGACAGGGTTATCCAGCAGTATCAGATCATAGAAAAACTTAAGCAAGGAATAACAGTTATATGCGACAGATATTTCTGGTCGTCCGTTGCTTATGGCATAGCCGATAGGGAAGGAACGGATTACGAAAATTGGGAAGAGGTTTCGGTTGTTGCGCTTAGCATTTTATCGATGTATCATCAGTTTTTGCTTCCCGATTTAAGTATCTATCTGGATGTTCCCTTGGAGGAGTCGGCAAAAAGAATTTCAAATTCGGCAAAGCACACAGAAATTTACGACAATCATTTAATGAATATTAAAATAAAAAAGGGCTATGACTGGCTTTTTAAAAAATTTCCAAATGAGATAATTATTCTAGACGCAGCTAGGCCGGAAGGGGAGATAACAAAAGAAATCCTAAGATTAGTATCAAGTATTAAGAAGTAGGTATTGTTTGCAATTTCTAATTTCTAATTCTTAATTTCTAATCAATTACTAATGATAAAATGTTTAAAACATTAAAAATTCAGATTTCATTAAAAATTCTAAATTTAAAATTAAAAATTAATTTATGATAGTAAGTCCTAAAAAATTATTACAGCTTGTTAAGAAAATAAAACTCGTAGATGGCTTGTCAGAACGCGAGTTAACAAATCCCGAAGGAGCGGGCTTTGATTTACGTTTGGGCGAAGTTTACAAAATAAAAGGAGATGCTTTTTTGGGGGAAACTCACAGAAAAACCGCGGATATAGAATTAGTTGCAAAATACGGCAGGGAAAAAAGCATCAAAATAAAGCCCGGGGATTTTTTTCTTGTCAAGACAATCGAAAAGATCAATCTTCCCATCAATTTATCGGCAGTTATTTTGCCAAGAACGACGACTTTCCGCTCGGGGCTTTTTATAAGAACAGGACCTATTCAGCCCGGATACCAGGGCGAGCTGACCTTTGGCCTTAAAAACGAAGGTCCGATTACGGTTGAAATAGAAATGGGAGCAAGGTTTGTCCACGTTCTATTCCACGAAATAAAAGGCGCGGGCCGAAGGTACCGCGGACAATGGCAAGGTGGGCGAGTAACCGCAACGAAAAAAGAGAGGCAAGTTTAAAGATGATATACTTTGACCTATTGTAAAATCCGCACCAAGCTTCTATAAAGTAATGAGCAATGAAACGAAAACATGAAGAATACCAATACCTAGATCTCCTCAAGGATATAATTAAAAACGGAACAGATAAACCCGTTTTTAATAATCCAAACGTTCATATCAGAAGCGTTTTTGGGAGACAGCACAGGTACGATTTATCAAAAGGTTTCCCTCTTCTCACAACAAAAAAAGTCTTTTTAAGAGGAATAATCGAGGAGCTGTTGTGGTTTATTCAGGGAAACTCAAACATAAAATACTTGGTTGACAGAAATGTCCGCATTTGGGACGAGTGGGCATATAAGGGCTACAAAGTAGCCCAAATTAAAAATTTAAAATTAAAAATTAAAAATTCAGCGGACGAGGAAGTTCTAAAAAACAAAATACTTTCCCAAGAACAATTTATTGAGAAAATAAAGCAGGATAAAAAGTTCGCTGATAAGTGGGGAGATATAGGGAATGTTTACGGCGTGCAGTGGAGAAAATGGAAAACAAGCGATGGCAGAACAATAGACCAGCTTGCCTGGGCGATTAATGAACTTAAAACTACGCCTTTTAGAAAATCAATTGTGGTTTCGGCCTGGAATCCCGAGTTTATCTACGAAATGGCAGCTCCCGGAAAAAGCATGGCGCTTCCTCCCTGCCATACTCTTTACCAATTTAACGTTAATAAGGGGAAGCTTTCTCTGCAGTTATACCATAGAAGCGCGGACGTATTTTTAGGTGTCCCGTTTAATATTGCCTCTTATTCTTTGTTTACCATGATGATGGCGCAAGTTACGGGTTTAAAACCCGGAGAGTTTGTGCATACTTTCGGAGACGTGCATATTTATTCAAACCACATGGAGCAGGTTAAAGAGCAGTTAAAAAGAAAGCCAAGGCCATTCCCAAAAATGAAAATTAACCCAAAAGTTAAAAATATAGACGATTTTAAAATTGAGGATTTTGAGCTTTTAGATTATAACCCCTACGATTCCATAAAGGCGGATGTCACAGTCGTCGGGGGATTTTAACTTCTATCCGCTTTCCCCACAAAATATATAAATTTAAGAAATATATAAATCTAAGATAGGATATCTTATTCAAATTTTCACCTCGGAAAATTATCGTATTGATACATCACAACAAATAGTATATTATTGACATAAGCTATGAGTAAGCCAAAAATAGAAATTGACCAAAAAGAGTATTTCAAAGAAATACATTTTTTGTATGAAATAATTAACAGTCTTAAAAACGTGGCCGAAATTAAACCGTTTTTAAAAGATATTTTGACCTCATCAGAATTGAGAATGATAAAAAGAAGATGGCATATAGCAAATTTACTTTTTGAAGGTCACGATGTCAGAACGGTTGCCCTAAGATCCAAAACAAGCACGCAAACAGTCTCAAAAATTAAAAAAATCATTGAAGAAGGGCATGGGGGTTTAAAACTTGCCGTAGAAAGAAGCAGCGATAAGCAAAAGAAAGAAAAAGAAACGTATTTAAAATCGATAAAACCTGGGGGAGGCTCGAAATTTGTTAAAGGATGGTTTCGCTAAGATTAAGTATATTAATGTATTGATACATCACTACAAAAGAAAAAAATGTAGAAAAGGTACACTATAAATACAAATACGGGGAGTTTTATTTTTTGCCCTTTTGCCATTTAACCGATTTTAAAAGCGAAGAAAAAACGTCATCTCCGATAGAAATCTTCAAACCATTTAATTCTTTCCTGGTCGGATTTTGCTTTTGAAACTCAACAAAATTTATATCCTCGATAACTGCTAAGGGTTTTTGTTCGTTGCCTTCGCCCATTTCAATTACTGCGGCAGTTGCCAAAGAATCTGCAATATTACTTTTTTCCGCCTGCATTAGTCTTCCAAAAATATCCGGTGTGCCGATATAGTTTTTTAATGCCGCAAACCCGGAGTGGGTAATTGCAACACCTGTTACGCCCCAGCGCAAAGGGGTTAACTTACTGTCTGTAATAATAACTCCGATGTTTTTCAATCTATATTTTTTAACAAGATATTCGCGAATTTCGTTGGCGCTTTTTTGAGGGTTTTTTGGCCACAAAACATAATATCCGTTGCCGTTTGATGCATCAATTCCTGCTGAAGCTACCATAATGCCATTGTTAATGGTTATCATAAATCCATATTGGTTGTATTCGCGGGGAAGATAAGCTTCGGCCTCTTTTTTTGCCAGAATATCTCTTTGTTTTTCCGATTCAATTTTTGCAACTCTTCCTTGGCAAATTGCCACAATTTTGGAAGATACAGCAATAACACTTTTGTCATTAATTTTTTTCGGCAGATATTCAGCAAGAATTTTATATAAATTATCTCCCAAATTTATCTTTTTTGTTTTAAAAGCTTTAACTTTCATTTTAGTTTCGGTTGTATGATACAATTTCAAGATGAAGATATCAATGATTGCGGCTATGGACAGTAAGAGGGGAATAGGCAAAAATGGTCAGCTCCCGTGGAGTATTCCCGAAGACTTGCAAAGGGTCAGAAAATTAACAACCGGACACACTATTATAATGGGAAGGAAAACATTCGAATCCATTGGCCATCCTCTGCCTAATAGAAAAAACATTATCGTAACCCGTAATTTGTCTTACAACTCAATGGGCTGCCAAATTGCAACGTCACTTCACGGCGCAATTGAACTTGCTAAAGCCCAAGGAGAAACAGAAAGCTTTATTTTCGGCGGGGGAGACATATTTGCCCAGGTAATAGCGTTTGCCGACGAGCTTTACTTAACAATTGTGGAGGGAGACTTTGGTGCCGATACTTTTTTTCCGGATTATTCCGAATTTACCCACAAAATTTTTGAGCAAGAACACGAGTCGGGGAGCTACAAATTCAAATACCTAACGCTTGGGAGGTAAATATTTATTCCCATTCCATCGTCCCCGGAGGCTTGTTGGTTATGTCGAAAACAACTCTGTTAACACTTTTAAGTTCATTAACTAATCTGGTTGAGATTTTATCCAATACACCATAAGGAAGTTTAGACCAACGTGCAGTCATGGCGTCTTTTGCTTCAATTGCTCTTATTGCGATTGTTTCGCCGTAACTTCTCGTATCTCCCTTAACTCCTGTTGTTTTTATGCCTGTTAAAATGGCAAAACCCATCCATAATTTTTTATTAAGTTTTGCTTTTTCCAATTCTTCTGCAACAATTGTATCCGCCTCTCTTAATAAATTAAGCTTTTCTTTTGTTACCGGTCCGATTATCCTTACGGCAAGCCCGGGTCCGGGAAATATATCTCTTTGAAGAATGCTTTTGGGAATTTTTGCCAGCTTTCCGATTGCCCTTACCTCGTCTTTATACAGAAAACGTAAGGGTTCGACCAGTTTGAGCTTCATTTTTTTGGGAAGTCCTGCGACATTATGATGACTTTTAATTTTGTGGGCGTGTTTTGTTCCCTTGCTTTCTATTACATCGGAATAAATTGTTCCCTGCGCCAAAAATTTTGCACCAATTTTTTTAGCCTCCAAATTAAAAATATTTATGAATGCTTCTCCAATGATTTTTCTTTTTCGCTCGGGATCGGAAACTCCTTTTAAACCGCTTAGGAATATTTTTTGAGCGTCTATTGTTTTAATTGTCAGGCCAAGGGGTTTTAAGGATTTTAAAACGTTTTCGGTTTCTTTTTTTCGCATTAGTCCCGGATCTACGTAAACGCAAGTTAGTTTTTGACCAATCGCTTTATTTACTAGAAATGCTGTAACTGTTGAATCAATTCCTCCTGAAATGCCGCAAATAACTTTTTCTTTCCCGACCTGATTTTTAATGTCCTGGATAATTGTTCCTACGTAATTTTTGTCAATTTTTTGTTTTTTAATATTAACTTCTACCAAAGAAAGAAAATTACTTAAAATTTGCGTTCCAAAGATGGTATGACTTACTTCCGGGTGAAATTGAATTCCATAAATTTTCTTCTTTTCATTTTGTATTGCGGCGAAGGGGAGAGTATCGGTTTCTGCAATCCTGGTAAAACCCCGCGGAAGTTTTTTTACTTCATCTCCATGGCTCATCCAGGCGACGAACTTAGTTTGCGTACGGTTAAATAATGGGTTATTGGTATCTAAAATAGTTAATTTTGCAGGTCCGAATTCTTTTTTTTTGGCTTTTGAAACAGTACCTCCTAAAATATAAACGAGCGATTGAAGTCCATAACAAATTCCCAAGATTGGAATATTCTGCTTAAAAATTTTTTTATCGGCAAGAGGGGATTTTTTTTCGTAAACCGAGGAAGGTCCGCCCGAGAGAATTATTGCTTTCGGTTTTATCTTTTTTATTTCTTCCCAAGGGGTATCACCCGGGAAAATGTATACCTTAGCTCCCAGTTCTTTTATCCTTCTTTGAATAAGGTGTGCGGTTTGAGATCCAAAATCCAAAAGAGCAATCATCTGCCGGGTTTAGAACCAGTTGTTCTTCCTTGTGTTGGGCGAATGGGTTGTTCAAGAGGCGTTTCCCTTCTAAAATGTGCATCAGGATGCCAGTCTTCTGGCGCGTGCCCTGCGTCTCTAAGCATTGCTTTTTTGACGCTGTCCGGCAGGCGAAATACTATCTCGCTCATAATGTTTATGATTATAGGATATTAAATATTAAGAAGTCAAATGTTTTTTGATTTAATTTTAAATTAAAGATGTTTTACTAGAATACCGGGATTTATTTTTTTAATTCTTTCTGCAACCAAAAGCCTGTGGCAATTTTCTCCCTTTTTCTCCCAGCATAAAAGAGTAACATTATGTTTTTCCGCTATCCAAGTGAGGATATTAAGATAGTTTTTCTGTTTATCCAACACCTCTTTGGTAAATTTTTTTTCAAAAGATTTCCAATTAATTTTTTGGTCGTGATAGGATTTAAGCAGTTTGGTTGAAGGCGCAAGCGTTGGCATCCAAATATCAAATTCAAACTCCGGTTTAAGGCGACGCATTATGCAAATTCGTATTCCGTCTGTTTTTTGTTTTTTAACCTGAATAGATTTTGTAATTATAATATTAATTCTTTTACCTCCCCTAAAACGTGAGCAGTGCAGCCTTCAAGCCATCCCCATCCGTTAATAATCTGTTCTATCTTGGGCTGTACGGGTCTTAAAAGATGCGGTGAAATACCAACGCCTACGTTATATATTCCCATTTTAACTGCCCGGCGGAAATCCGGACTGTTGGAAGAAATTCCGTCTAATTCTAGTATTGCATTACTTTCAATTAAAACAGGAAGTGAAATTCCTGCGGCTACATCGGTTACGCCTGCGGGCGGATGTTTTCCGTTATTTGCATATACTCTTGAGGAATAGTATCTTGCAAAATTATTCTGATAGTCGGCAAAACCCGCATCTGTTGAAAAATATTCAACCATTTCAGGATCAAGAACAGCAATAGTAGTATGCTTGGTTGATATTCTGTCGCCATTGAATTGTACCCCCGAAGCGGATTCAACTATATAAAATGGAGGAGAGGAGGATCGTTTTGAGGTTTGCGACATTTTGCGAAACATTCTTTGTACTTCTTGGGTAGACTTAGGCTTGCCTCTGCTTTCGGTATAAGTACTGCCTGATTCTTGATCACCGTGAGTCAGAACTCTTGTTCTTATATCGGCTGCAATTATAATTGGTTTGTCTCTTGCCGATATTCTGCCTGCTTGCTGTAATTTTCTAAGGACATAGTCTATTTTGCCGTTCATAATTTTATGTACGTCTTCAATGTCAGGCTCTTCTCCCGCAGGATAGCCAAGTACCGTAAATTGAGGCGAGGCAAAAGCATGTTCAATAAATGATTGTCTCCTGGGGCTTGTTCCGGCGTAAACAACTACGGTATGAGGTTTTGGTTCTCGTTCTCTTGGAGCTATTTCTGCCTTTACCATCTATTCTCCTATTTTTATTGAAAAATTGCCTCTTGTCAATAAGTACTTTTCGTTCTAGAATGGGGAAAATGTTAAAAACAAAAGACCCTGCAATATATAAATTAATAAAAGAAGAGGAAAAAAGACAAAGGGAAGTCCTCGAGATGATTCCTTCGGAAAACTATACTTCGAAAGATGTAATGGAGGCATTGGGAACAGTACTTGTTAACAAATACTCCGAGGGATACCCTAAAAAACGCTATTATCAGGGAAATAGATTCATAGATGATATAGAGATAATCGCAGAAGAACGGGCAAAAAAAATGTTCGGTGTTCCTTATGTTAATGTCCAGCCGTATTCCGGTTCTCCTGCTAATTCTGCGGTATTTTTGGCGCTTTTGGAGCCTTTAAAAGATAAAATTATGGGGCTTTCCCTGGCTTTTGGAGGACATTTAACACATGGTTCACCCGTATCATTTTCGGGCAAATATTTTAAAACCGTTCCGTACACTTTAGGAAAAGACGGATTCTTAGATTACAACGCAATTGAAAAACTGGCAATAAAAGAAAAACCAAAACTTATTATTTGCGGATTTACTGCATATTCAAGAACTGTAGATTTTAAAAAGTTTGGCCAAATTGCAGATAAAGTCGGCGCCTATCTTTTGGCAGACATTTCCCATATTACGGGACTTATTGTTGCCGGAGCACATCCGTCTCCTGTTCCTTACGTCCACATAATTATGACAACTACACACAAAACCCTAAGAGGGCCAAGGGGCGCAATGCTTATGGTAACGGATAAGGGAATAAAAAAAGATCCCGACTTGGCAGACAAAATAGACAAAGCTGTTTTCCCCGGACTTCAAGGCGGACCGCATGATAACCAAACGGCGGCAATTGCGGTTTCTCTTTTGGAAGCATCAAAGCCCGCTTTTAAAACATATGGCCATCAGATTGTCAAAAACGCAAAAAAACTGGCAGAAGAACTAAAGAGATACGGTTTTAATTTGGTTTCGGGCGGAACGGATAACCATCTAATGCTTATCGATTTATCAAACAAAAATGTAAACGGCGCTTTGGCCGCATTTGCGCTGGAAGTTGCCGGAATTGTAGTTAATAAGAATGCTGTTCCAAATGACCCGATGCCTCCTTTTTATCCATCGGGAATCCGTTTGGGAACACCGGCAATAACCACAAGGGGAATGAAAGAAAAAGAAATGGTAAAAGTTGCCAAATGGATTCAGGACGCCATAAACGAGGTTAAACCTGCCCGCAATGCTAGCGCAAGCGTTGCAGGCGGGAATTACCAATTACCAAAAGATAAAGATGGATTCGACGAGCTCACCATTAAAAAAGCCCGTTCGGAATTCTGGAAAAAGTTTAAAAAAGAAATTGTCAAAAACAAAAAACTTCTCCAAATTGCAAAAGAGGTAAAAACATTAACTTCAAAATTTCCCCTGCCTTAAAATTCATTAAATATTATGCTTGAGCGAGTAGGTAGATTTTTTGGCAGAAAAGAGCTGGATGAGGGGGAAACAAAAAAAGCAAAGGAGTTTAGAAACCTTATAGACAGTTGTTTTACAAGTTCAGTTTTAAATGAGGCAAAGTTTGGAATAAGGGCACATTTTAATAGAATTGAACTTGGGTTTACTGTTGGAAGAAGAGGAGTCCGTAGATATTTTTTCGAAGAAACAATAATAGAAGACGGGAAAATTTATAAAGATATTTATTTAGCCGACAATAATATTATAATTCACGTAGACAAAGAAAAACCTCCTACTATAGAGGGAAAAATACGCGGTAAAAGAGTTGACGCCGAAAAAATGCAGACTTTAAGGAAAAAGATAGAAAGAATTAAAAATCCTTTTGAACAATGAAATATTGCGGAAAAGGATAATTCAGGCAAAAATAAATAAAAATTATGACAAGCAGGTCAGAATTAGACAGAAAAGCAGTAAAGGAAAGCGGAAGCCCTTTGGGCGGGCATTCTTTAAACCAAAGAATAATGCGCGATCAAAGAGCAGGAGCTGTTAGAATATTTGGAAAAGAAGTAGAAAATGCAGTTGCAACAAACAGAAGAAGAAGAGAAGATTCAAAAAGAGAAAGAAGACAGGCTCTATACGACAGTATTAATAATATATTTGAGGGTAAACCAACTGAAAAAGACGTATTGAATTTTCTGATTTACTCAGAAGAATTCGAAGAAGCAGCAGATTCTGAGGTTCCACCAAATGCAACAATAATAGATTTCAAAGGGCGTGAGTCTTCTGATGCACGTTTTGGAGAGCCGGAGTTTTTTAGAATAGATAAAAAATAGTTTATCTTCCGCCGAAGCGTCTTTGCCTTCCTGAATATTCTTTTAAGGCTCCGATAATGTCTCTGTCGGTAAGTTCTGGCAGGTTTTTCTTAACCGAGACAAATTCCGCCATTTCCGCTAAGGGTCCAAATCCCGACAACCTTAACTCACCGCTTGTTCGAAGTATCATGTCAAATAAAGATAAGCCTTTATTGATTTTGGATAATAGTTCGTAGGTTGTGGAAGATTTATCGTTTGCTCTTGCTTTGGCAAATTCTTCAAGCTGAAAACGTTCTCCGTAATCAACAAATAAAACCAGCCTCTTTCCTGTATTTTGTGCTGTTTTTTCGCTTGCATCCAACATCGTCTTATAAAGACTGGGGTATTCTTTTTTCAAGCGTTCGTTTTTCCCAAGAACAAAAAATTTAATGTCCTGTTCCAAAAGCTTCGCAAGGTTAGTTTTAATAGTTGATTCCATTACCTCCATAATTTTGTCAATTTCTTGCTTTTCCCTTTTCCAGTTATCTTCGGAAAAACCCCAAATTCCCAAAACATCAATATTTAGTTTTATAAAATGTTCAAGAATCTGTGCCATACTTTTTCCGCCCATTTTGTGGCCCTCGGAGATATTTAGATGCATTTGTTTTGCCCATCTGCCGTTGCCGTCGGGGATTATTAATAGTGATTTAGGAAGATGGAGCTGATTGACGCTTTCAATCGCAAAATCCTCTGCGTGTTTATTCAATCCCGATTTAATCGGGATCAATCTTTTTCTTATTTTTTTATGAAGACTCATGGGGTGTATTATACCAAATTTATAATTCAGAGTTCAGAATTAGAATTCTTGAAGTTGGAAGTGAGACTTCCTTGAACTTGATTTCTTGAAGTGAGAAGTTAGAAGTTGGAACTTGAATTTTTGATGTCTAGAATTCAAGACTGTCAAGATTTCAAATTTTCAAGATCAAAAACGTCAAGAATATCTAACTTCAAGAAAATCTAAATTGTAATTTCAAGATTTCCAGTGTCCAGCATCAAAGTTTAGTGCTATACTTTACCCTGTTAGATAATTTTAAATTCACTATAATAAAATTATGTTTCATTTTGTGTATGTTTTAAAATCTGAAAAGATCATAAATTTTACACGGGTTATACAAAAAATTTAAAATTACGATTTACGAAACGTAGCAAAGGTTTGGTAGAATAAACAAAAGATAGACGCCCATTAAGGCTTATATATTATGAAGTATGTTTGGAAAGAGAAGATGCTACTCATAGAGAGAAATACTTGAAAACATATTTGGGAAAGATGTATATTAAGAATAGATTAAAATCGTATTTAACAGGGTTAATTTAGATGGATAAATTTTTAGGGGCCTTTTCAGAGAAAACAACAGCGCAGAAAACGATAATTATTATTTTGGTAACTGCTGTCTTTTTAATTCTGCTCGCCGCTTTATATTTTCTGACAACCCCAAGTTCGCCTAAAACCTCAACTCAAATCGAAAGCTCCCAAATTCCCCAAGTTACCCCAATTCCAATTAAGACCACCAATGTCCCCCCGTCAAATAAGTGGAAAACAGAGACGAACCCATCCTACAAAATAGATTACCCTTCGTTTTGGAAAAGGCAGGTGCTGCAGGTTAATAGCGGGGGAACGTTAACAAGTTTAACTGTGCCTTACAACACCGCAGCAGAGGCATTTCCAAGAATTGATATTCAAGTTACTCCTACGGGTACAAATATTACTAATCTGCAAAGAGCGGTTAATTTATCACCATTAAATTTAGCCAGCAGTGAAGCAAAGTTTAAAGAACAAAAAGCCATAAAACTTACCGGAGTTCTCCCTTTTAATTTTGTTGTAGGCGGTGTCCAGAAGAAAGTAAATAAAACATTCTTATTCTTTAGCGCAAACGGGAAGGATTATGTAGTGGATTATGCTTATTATCAAGATGATACCGCCGAAGAGTCTTTGCAGCTGCTAAATGAAATTTTAAATACCTTTATACTTCAGTAATCCAGAATCCCACCCCATTCCACAGCTGTAAAGCCAGTTCTTGGAGGGATATCCTGAGGCAGTTCTAAAGGCTTAATATTAAACGGTGCATCAACGCCTTTGTAATACATTATGAACTCAATAAAGGTATCGGGCTTTGGAGAAATATCCACCTTATCTATTGATTGTTTTTCGTTTCCGGTAAAAACAGATACGAAAACATAGGGCTTTTCTAAATCCTTGAGTCTTGGCAGCCAATAGGAGAGAAATTCCTGTTGCTCATTCTCTTTAAGCCCTAATTTGGTGGTTATTACTGTAAGCTTAGCTTTCAAATTGCTCATCTTAACAACCCAACCGGCTGCAGGAGGAGTTGTTCTTTCTTGTATTGTTTCATAAAAAAGTTCGGAATACTTGTTGTTTTTATAGATTAAGTCCCCGTTAGGATATGCTAATACATTTTTCCAACCTTCATTTTCTTCATATTTCGGAATGCTAACCGTAATTTTGCCTGGTATGGTTATTTTTACAGAAACATTCGTCGGTTTAGTTGGATAAAGATAAATTACCGGTTTTGCGTCGCACCAATAAGGAGATCTATTATCCGGCCAATTTGCCTGTCCGCCGCTTCCCGGACAGCAATCGGAAGCTTTGGTTGCCGGTCCGTCTATGACGCAATTTCCGGGCCCGCAATTATTGTTAAATGCTCCCCAGGGGGTAGTTGTTAAACCGCAGGTGGTGGGAAGCGATTGGTTGGGAGCAGTGGTTATCTGGGGAATAGTGCCAGAAGTATTTCCGGGAGGAGGATTGCTGATTTGAATCGGAGGAGGTATTGGCACCGGAGTTGCGGTTGCAAGGCCGCTTATTTGCAGAGTATTCTGAGCCGGTCCGGGCTGAATATCTTGGATATTTACCGGCTGGCCGTTGTTTTGAGGCAGAGAATTGTTAAAGCTAAATGAACCGCCTGTAAGCATAATGCTTGCCAAAACTACAACTGCCAAAACCAGAAGTTCAATTCCGCCTTTTTCACGCTTCATAATTTTATAATACATAATTCTTTGATATTAGACAAGAGAAATAGTTTTGATGCTAGACGTTAGACGCTAGAAGTTGGAACTTGAAACTGGAGGATGGAAGTTTGATAATAAATTAATAAATCCTAAAAATAACTGGCAAAACTTCAAATAATTCAAGTAATCAAAGTTTCAAAGAGTCAGGGTCAAGGGTATCAAGGATGTCCCTGCCCGCCATCGGCTGTCGTCTTAGGCGACTGCAGGCGGGTAACTTCAAAGATTCCAAAACTACGGCGCTGCCTCCCGCCAGGTATAGTTGGCTT
>CAZIDK010000005.1:23708-44156 GCA_964537895.1 uncultured Gammaproteobacteria bacterium | reverse complement strand
GGTAAATTTAAGGTGCTGTAGATTCAAGTTTTGTTATTCTTGTTTCGTGATCGTCCGTTAGTTCTCTTAAATCTCTTACCTGATTAGCTCCGACCTCATTTTCTATTCTCAAATTATCAACTGTTCCAACAAATCCATCTAAGGTGTTTTGGAGTCGATCAAGCATTGTTTTAATGTCTTCTTGCCCCTCTTGAAGTACTTCTACTTTTCCTTCCACTTTTAAAATTTCTCCTCTCAAAGACTTTTCGGATTTTTTAAAATCGTTTCGCAGTATTTGGATATCTTTCTTCGTTGCAACTTGAACATTGTTTATTTTTTTCTTCATAAATTTATGGTAGCATGTTGCTTTCGAACTTTCATTTTTTTAAGCCACTGCGCCATTTCTGCATTCTGTTTTCTTTTCGTCAAAATGAGATCGGCTATCCTATTCTTAGCATATTCTAGTTTTACCTCAATTTCGTCTAATTTTTCTAAAATAGATTCAGGTATACTCACTTCTGATTTCATGAAAATTAGTATAACACCGCCTTCTTCTGCCCTGTCAATATGTCAAAATTACCACTCCATCTACTATGGCTGATAAAAATCCTAGCCTCGCAAGGCCTCGCCTTGCGAGGCTATTTAGCAATAGGCTCTAACGAACTCTAACGAACCTGGATCGTCAAGCTCACCGTTCAAGGACTCACGACCAAAGCCCGAAAGACAGTAGATATTCTAATAGCTTCCGAGTTTCACTATTTCAATACATAGAAACTCTTTTTTGTTGCGCCCTTTTTCTCAAGAAATCCTTTTTCGGAAAGTGATTTCAATAAATTGTGAGCCTGTTGCCTAGTAACATGAAATTCTTTTACTAAGTCTTTTGAACTTATTTCTTTGTATTGTTTAATAAGCTCAAGAACCTGTTGCTCGCGGGAGGACGGTCTGATGTCAAAAGCAAGTTTTGTCAAACCTTCTTGAACTCTGCCCAAAGCGCTTTGCAGCGAATACTTAACTCCGTTAGTAAAATACTCAAGCCACAATGTTTTATCTCCTAAATCCGCACTGTGCAGGGAATCCGAATATAGCTCTCTGTCGATATCATAATAATCATCAAGAACAAAATATTTATTAATTTGGTAATTCTTTTTAAGTAAGATAAGTGCAGTTAAAAGCCTGCATACTCTTCCGTTCCCGTCTTCAAAAGGATGCAGATAAACAAATTCGTGATGAAAAATACCAGCCGTTAAAATAGTGGGTTCTTTTGATATCAACAGCCATTTTAATAACTCTTTTATTGCATTTTCTATTTTAGCTCTTGTATGAAAAGGAGGATTATGTTTGATAAATATCTGTTCGTCAACGTTTCTACGTCCCACAATTATTGGCACATTCCGTATCTGCCCCTTAATTTCGTCATTAACTCCCGTAAGCAATTCTTTATGGAGTTTAAGTATATACTCTAAAGTTAAAGGTTTTGCTTTTTCCGCCTCTAACCGTTTAAGTATGGAAAAATAGTTGACAATCTCTTTTTCGCTTCTGTTTGTTGGCACCCGGTCGCTTAAAATAAGATTAGTTACTTCTCCGACAGACAAGGGATTTCCTTCTATACTATTTGATGCATAGGAGGATTGTATAAGGTTTGTCCTTTCAATATTCCAAAGCAATTGCTTTGGAATTCTCATTCCTTCCAATTGTCCATAATACCTTTCTATTTCCGTTAGGTTTGTAAGAAGTTTTGGGGTTAGTTCAAACTTAGGAGTTAACATGAACAAATTATACAACCGCAAATAATAATTGTCAAGTTAATTGTAAAGTTAATTGTAAATTAGAATTCTATCTAAACCACCTACTAGGCGGAAACTCCTTACTTTAACGAACCTGGATCGTCAAGCTCAAACAACAACGTGAACGTGGTTAATTTCATCGCAAATTCCGCTCGAGCGGAATTTGCGTGAATTTGCGTAAGAGATTTTAGCAATATCCAAACCGCCGTTCGGCTGAGCTCACGGCCGAAGCCCGAAAGGTGATAGGTACATAGGTAGGTACAAGGCGGTAGGCACTTACAACTTCAACATCCTTGTCCGGGGTAAATAGTATTATTGCTGTCGTTGCAATCCACAGCTGTCGTATAGTGCAGCCTCACGAACCCATCATTCGCATTAGATCCCGAGGCAAACACTGTGTTTGTACCAGCAGAGTATCCGCCTCCGCCTCCGCCACCACCGGCGTTTGAGGTTGCAGAAGATGCTTGTGCGCTCGCTCCAGCGCCGCCACCGTATCCGCCTCCGCCACCACCGGCACTAGCAGCTTGAACAGTAGAAAAACCTCTATATCCGCCGTTGCCGCCGCTGCCGGCAGTCCCATCCGTGCACCCCTTATTAGCGCAATAAGCCTGAGCCGCTCCACCCACGCCGCCGCCTCCAGCCCATCCACCATAGGTGCTATCAAGTCCCGCCGACCCAGTGGCTCCTCCTCCTTCTCCACCAGCCCATGAGTTAGCATAGCCTACTCCACCCCCGCCACTCCCGCCAGCAACTATCACACGGTTTGCTAAAGCAGTTCCTCCAATACGCACATCCGAAGCACCGCCTCCGCCTCCGCCACCACAAGTAAGGCTAGTGCCCAAACCTCCATTTCCACCTTTTGCATCGTTTGAATAACCGCCAGCACCGCCAGCACCGCCAGGGCTTAACGCACCTGCGCATGACCCGGCTCCCCCCACATATCCCACACCGATATACATCGTACTACCTGACGTCACACTCAGGTCAGCTGAGGTAGACCCCCCCTTGGTAGCCAGAGCACCACCTGGATAACCAGAGCCGCCAGTCGCCACCACATGAACGCTCGTTACATCGGAGAGCACCACCCAACTCGTGGACGACAAGTATGTGGTGATAACGTACACACCCGCAAGAAGAGAACTAACAGGAAGCCAAGAAAAAGCAGAAGAAGCATCTCTATAATAAGTTCTGGTGTTTGCAACAGCAGACACCCCAACGCACTGCGTAGCCCCAGTGGGGCTGGGGGAATATCCGTCTTGATCCGCGTCCGTAACTAAACTGGCTACATTTTGAAAAATATAAGCGTTTCCGTCATTGCAATCTGCTGCAGTAACGCTCGTCAACAAATTTCTTCTTCTTCCGCCTGCCGGAGCACTGCCTTGGGCATATTGAGTAGTCGAAGCCGGATATCCGTCTGCGTCTGCATCTGTCATCCAAATCGGCCCTTTGACAAGCGACGCCCCCACGCCTTTGTTGATAATAATGCTTCCCCCGCTTTGGATAGTAATACTGCCATAGCCGATTGTCTGGTTTGCAATACTTCCAACCGTTAGCGTTACGGCATTTGGAATTGTCATTACCGCGGTGTTTGTCGTGCCGGTACCTGCGTCCACCCCGTCAACCGTATTGGCAAAAGAACAGCTTGCAGAAACTGTATAGTTGCCCGAAATCGGCGGAGAACAGCTTACGGCATAAGATGATTTGGCAAAAAACGCAAAGGAAAGAAATAACAAAACTCCGAAAAGGATGAATGTAAAAAAACGATATCTCATTTAAAGTTTCCTTAACTTAAGTATGGTACAAAAAGTTTAGAATTGTCAAGTGCGACAGAGCAACTTGAAACGGAATCTTTGAAGTTGTCCCGCAATCGGCGGGACTATTGTTGAATTGTTCTATTGTTTCATTGTTAACAATCCAGCAATTTAGCAATGGAGCAATTTAGCAATAAAATTTTAATCTCTAATATCAAAAAACTTATTGCGTGCAAAGGAAACCGGTGCATTTTGTTGGATCTGAACCCGACGCGCCCGAATAACAAGTTAAACTTCCTCCATATATAGTGCAATTATTTGAAGTAACGCTGTTACATAAGCCGCTGCTGACCGCAAAATAATTAGGACTGCAGTTGCCCGGAGCTTGGGTTGGAGCCGGAGTTGATGTCGCTCCCCCGATTGGAGCAGAAGTTGGCCCTGGAGTGGGAGTTAAAGGAGTTGGTAAAGGATTGGATTTTACATAACTGCAATCAACGTTCCCGGACATTACGCAATAGTTATATTTTGTCTGCAAGTAACCGCAGGCCTGAAACATCAGACAGGAAGTTAATGAATTCGTAGGCCGTGAAAGGCGGGTGTATAAAACGTTCCACTGCGGACAATTGCTTGCATCAGTTTGATAAACAAAGCAGTATCCGGTTTTAGAACAATCCGGATCCTGGGGCACTTTTTTCATATAAACCGTAGAGCCGGCGCTCCAGGCTGAACCAAAAGGAACACCCTGCAGTTTGGTTGGGTAACAATTATTATCGTTATAATACGTATCCAGGGCATTGCGAATTTGCTCAAAATCGTGTTTTCTCTGCGCGTCTTTTGCTTTATCTAATTGAGATAAAGGATTAAACAGCATAAAAAATGCAACCATTAAAACAGACAAAATTGCAATAACAACTATTAATTCTACGAGGGTGAACCCTAATAATTGACGGTTGATGATTGATGATTGACGATTTTTTTTAGTCATTTGTCTACCTTATAGTAAGGTCAACCGAAGACTTATTACCCCTATCGTCACTTGCGGAAAATGTAACCATAAAATTTTTGTTGTATGTGTCGTTTAGCGTCCAGGATCCCGTCCATCCCCCATCAGAAGTTGTGCCGTCGGCAAGAGACAGATTATATTTTTTGCTTAATTTGTCTGTTTTGACTGTGGCTGTTACAGAACTTACTTTCCCTAACTTATTGCGAACTTTAAGCTTGACTGTCTGCGTACCCTCTTTGGGATCAATTGTATTAAACCAAACTTCATACATTTCAGGTGTTCCCTTCATTCCAATTGAATATGTCTGCGGCCCCTGCACAAGAGGAATCGGTGTTGGGGTGGGTGTTGGAGTAGGTTTTGGAGTAAGTGTTGGAGCAAAAACAGATGTGGATGTAGATGTAGCTTTTCTTGTTTGCAATGAAAGCTTGTAACCCTGTGTATTTATCAGAAAATAAACAAAAATAATAGCAAGATTCGCAATCAACACAAGTACGCAGATAGCAGCCACAGTCTTGCTGTTTTTATTTATTAAAACCCGAAAATCATTAATGGCGTCTTTAATACTCTGTTTGTTTATTAAATTTTTCACTTTTTCTTCAAAGATTAAGATTTTTACCTTTATGTTTTGAGTCTCTATCTTTATTTTTTTGACAATTTTTTTCTTGTTAACCCTTCTAACCCTATTCTTCATGGAGCTAATTTTAGTATAGTGCCGAAAAAAGACATTTGTCAAGCAAAAAACCTCGCTTTACTCCTTAACCCCGCTAGAATGCTTAGTCCGATGTTACTTCGGACAGCGCATTTACGAGGGTCTGCGTCGTAATCCTTCGGATTACTCCTTGACATTATATTTCTATCTTGATAACTTAGACTAAAGAATTTGATGCTAGACAATAGAAATTAGAGGCTGGGATTAGAATTCTTGAAGTTGGGATTAGAATTCTTGAAGTGAGAAGTTGGATATCCTTGATCTTGAATATTTGAAAACTTGATGTCTAGAATTCCAAAAATCGAGAATTCAAGGTCAAAAACGTCAAAGAAATCCCTGCCCGCCATCGGCTGTCGCCTTAGGCGACTGCAGGCGGGTAACATCAAAAAGTCTATAAACATATTTATGATTACTGAAAATAAAGTAAGAATAAACGAACTTATTGATAAAGCTTCTTTAGCCTTAATAGGCTTACTTTTACTGTTTTTTCCTCTTATTTTTACTTCCCAGACAACCGACATCTTCGCCTTGCCAAAGCAAGCATTTTTAGGAGGCGTAACTCTTACAGTTTTGCTTTTATTTGGTTTAAAAAGTCTTTTAAATAACAAGGTTGTAATAAGGAGAAATCCTTTCGATTTGCCGGTTTTTCTTTTTACGCTTGCGGTTTTACTTTCCGGTATTTTTGCCGTTAATAAAGCCGACTCTTTTATTACTTTTGTTCCGTTTCTTTTTGCAATCTTTGCCTATTTTGTAATTGTTAATACTGCAAAAACCAAAACCGGTGTTTTATTCTTACTTTCAGCTCTTATTCTTGGCGGCTTAATAACTTCCGTTCTTGCTCTTTTGGCTTTTCTTAAAATATATCCTTTGCCTTTAGCGCAAACCCAAACCCAGACTTTTACAGCTTTGGGTTCGCTTCTGGACCAAGCACTTTACCTTGCCTTCGTTTTACCTCTAGCCGCTTATCTTACTTATCCTTTCCTTGCCGCCTATAAATCAAAACACAAAAAAAGCAATGAGCTGGAGACAGCCAACCCCGATTCAATCGGGGCCAACCCTGCATCGAATGGTGCCGGGGCCGATATCGTAAAACTGGCAGGATTTGGAATAAGCACAATCATTATCTTAGTAGGTCTTTTAGTAACGATCTATGAATTAATATATCTTCAGAAGCCATTACTCTTACCCTTGGAAACAGGATTCCAAACGGCTTTTGCAGCCATTTCCCAAGATGCAAATCGAGTTATCCAAGGCTTTTTGTTCGGCAGCGGATTTGGTAATTACGGTGTGGTTTTTTCAAGGTTTAAACAAGCGGCCTTTAATATTGACCCTACTCTTTGGTCATTTACATTTTTCAGAAGCTCCAGCTATATATTGGAACTTTTGGCCACAACCGGCATACTAGGACTCTTATCATTCCTGTTTCTGATATATAAGATAGTTAAAGAAAGGCCGGTTTTTGTTCCGCTTGTTTTAATAATTGCCACAGGCTTTATTCTTCCCTTCTCTTTTACAATTCAAGCTTTGTTTTTCTTGCTTTTAGGACTTTTCGCTGCAGTGCAGGGCTTAGAAGAGCAGCATCAGCACAGATTTTTTGACGTAGAATTGCAGCTTGTTGCGTTAAGGCGCGGCATAATTTCTCTTTTACCTACGGACGAGGAAACAAGAACAAGGCAGGACGCGCTTTCGAGGCTCTTGCCCGGCTTTATATTTGTTATTATCACGGCCCTTGTTTTGGGACTCGGATTTGTAAGCACGCGCTACATATTATCCAATATTAAATTCCAAAATTCTTTAGTTGCGGCTTCGCAAAACAACGGACAGCTAACTTACGCCTATCAAAAAGAAGCTATAGCGCTATTTAGCTTTAGCGCGGCATACTATAGATTATTTGCGCAAACCAATCTTTCCCTTGCTAACTCCCTGGCTTCTTCCATAAAACCTGGCTCCACCCCAAGCCAGGATACAACTCAGACTATATATACGCTTATTCAGCAGGCAATAAATGCGGCAAGACAGGCAACAACCATAGCTCCGCAAAGTGCAGTAGATTGGCAAAATTTATCAAGTATTTACAGAAGCCTCATAGGTTTTGGCCAGAATGCCGACTCTTTTGCAATTCTTTCTGCCCAGCAAGCAGTAGCTCTTGATCCAAATAATCCCCAAGAATACATAAATTTGGGCGGAATTTATTATCAATTGAGCCAGTGGGATAAAGCAGAGCAGCAATTCCAGCAGGCGGTTAGCTTAAAACCTGATTTTCCCAACGCCTACTATAACTTAGGCCACTCGCTAATGCAAAAAGGGGATTTAAAAGGCGCTCTGGCGCAGTTTGAAACAGTAAAAGCACTCGTTGTCAACGATCCCGCAAATACGGCTAAAATAACAGGCGAGATAAAAGAGCTGCAGGCAAAAATAGGAGCAGAGGCTCAAAATGCAGGCCCAACGGACAATACTATTAAAACAGAGAATCCACTCAATATTAATGCTCCTTCTCCTACTCTGCCACCGCAAGATCCGCCGGTAAAAATACCCGCACCGCAGGTTAGCCCAACTGCTACACCAACACCTACTCCCGCGTCAAACGCGGCTGAGGCAACGGCAACTCCGTAATTAGATCTCTTGATGTTGGAAATGAGAATTTCTTGAATTTGACACTTTGATATCTTGAGCTTATTGAATAAATTGACTAGAATAAAATAGATGATTAAGAGTTTTTTGGATCTTGAGGTTTACAAAGAATCATTCCAATTGTCTCTTGAAATAGAAGAACTTCTTAAAACTTACCCGTCTTCGGAGAAATTTCTTTTAGCCGATCAGATGAGGAAGAGCTTCGAGGTCCATACCCGCTCAACTGGCTGAAGGTTACGCAAGAAGATAGTCAATAAAAGATTTTCAGAGATATATTAGGGATTGTATTGGTGAATCTAATGAGATGATAAATCATCTACTCCTATCAAAACATAAAAGTTATGTAAAAAAACCTGGCTATTCAGATGAGTTAATTGATAGATATAATAAATTGGGTAAAAAATTAATGAACCTGAAAAATAACTGGCAAAACTTCAAATAAGTCAAATCGTCAAAGTTTCAAAGAGTCAATATCAAGAAAATCTAACTTCTAATTTCAAGAGTTCCGGTGTTAAACTTCTATCTTCTAACTTCAAGTTCTAATTTCTAGCATCTAGTGTCCAGCCTCAAAGAACTTTCCCACATAAAAAGACAACCAATACTAATGGATGGAAATCTAAATATGGAATTTTTGAATTTGGAAGTTAGAAGCTATTGATTTTGACTTTTAGATTTCTTGAATTCAAGATATCAAAGAGGTCAAGTTCAAGAACTTCAAGGACGTCTAACATCAAAAAATCTAAAGGAAGAAACCACGTCAAATAAAAAGTCTTAGATACTTAATGCCTAATACTTCGCCCAAAGGACGATCAGCCTATGGCTGAAAATACTCGATACTATTATAAATTATTGACTTCTTTGTTTTCTGAAGCAATCTCTGCAAAGAACCGGTCTGTCACCTTTCGGTTGGAACGGAACTGTGTCTTTTTTGCCGCATTCCGAGCATGTTATCTCGAACATCTGTCTTTCTCCCCCTCTGTCATCGTTCATTCTTGATTTTTTTAATGCACGGCAATCGGGACATCTAACAGGTGCGTTTTCAAAGCCTTTTTTCTGGTAAAATTCTTGTTCAGAAGCAGTCCAGGTAAATTCCTTTCCGCAATCTCTACAAGCTAATACTTTATCTTGAAAAGCCATTTTCTTATTAGTTTTCTAGTTACTAGTTACTAGTATCTAGTTACTGATTATGTGGTCACCCCCTCTCTGAATTTCATTTTATCTTTCGAGACTTCCTTTTTCTCTATTATTCATAAGAGGAGTGAGGATGGTCCCCATGATTCATTCTTTTTTGAGTATAAGCGATTTAGGGCCAAATAGCAACAAGGAGTATTTTTGATGCTGGACGCTGGATGCTAGATACTAGAACTCTTGATGTTGGATCTTCTTGACGTTTTTGAACTTGACATCCTTGAAACATTGACGTTTTTGACTACTTGAAGTTTTGCCAGTTATTTTTTAGATTCATAAGTTTCTTGCCAAGCTTGTTATACCTATCAATTAATTCATCCGAATATCCAGCTTTTTTAATATAACCTTTGTGTTTTGATAGGAGTAGATGATTTATCATCTCATTAGATTCACCAATACAATCCCTAATATATCTCTGAAAATCTTTTATTGACTATCTTCTTGCGTAACCTTCAGCCAGTTGAGCGGGTATGGACCTCGAAGCTCTTCCTCATCTGATCGGCTAAAAGAAATTTCTCCGAAGACGGGTAAGTTTTAAGAAGTTCTTCTATTTCAAGAGACAATTGGAATGATTCTTTGTAGACTTCAAGATCTAAGAAACTTTTAATCATCTATTCTTATCTTAATTCAAAAATATCTATAAATTCAAGTTTTCAAATATTCAAGATCAAAGATATCCAACTTCTCACTTCAAGAATTCCGGTTCAAAGAACTCCTACTTCTAACTTCAAAAATTCTAGCGTCAAGCTTCCGGCTTGCACTTGGTCAGCCGAAACTGTGCTATAATTTTTACACTTATGTCTAGAAAACACAAAAGAAAGCACCAATCCTACCCTGTTCCATATCCGAACCAGAAAAAAGAATCGCATGATGATTTTGACTTAAAATTTTGGAGAAATATTTTAATTTTAGCTTCTCTTCTTGTTTATCTTATTCTTTTTCCGCCATTTCTTAAAAATCTGACTTTGGGGGGACACGATGCGGGAGCGCACTTAACATACTTAAGACTTATGGCAGATGCCCTTTCTCAAGGACAGTTTCCTGTCAGATGGATTGAATGGGTTGTTCCCGGACAAAATCAACCATTATTTAGTTATTACCAGCCTCTGCTATATTATCTTGGTCAAATACCTCATTTTTTAGGCTTTGACATATTAAATTCTCTATATTTAACTATTCTTGCCTTATGGCTTTTTTCAGGATTAATAACCTATTTATTTGTTAAAAACATTACTAAAAATACTCTCGCGGGACTTGTAGCTTCATGTTTATATGTTTTTGCACCTTATCACATATTAGATGTTTTTGTCAGAAGTGCGTATCCGGAAAGCATTGCTCTTGCTTTTGTTCCGGGAATGTTTTGGGCAATTGAAAGACTTATTACAACGGAAAAAAGAATTTATACATCCTTACTTGCTGTTTTTACCGCGGCAACATTTGTATCCCACCCGCCTACGCTTTTAATGTTTGGTGTCCCGTTATTTTTTTATATTTGTTTTCTTTTTTTTACAAAATTTAAATCTGAATTTAAGCTAAAATTATTAATTAAAAATGCCGTTCTTATTTTTCTGGGATTTGCTTTAGGAGGAGGATTATCTGCTTTCTTTGCAATTCCTGCACTTTTACAACAAACTCTTACCAAAGCCTCTTCCCTTAATGCAGGCTACCTTGATTTTCATAACCATTTTGTTTGCCTAACCCAACTTGTCTGGTCTGATTGGAATTACGGGACTTCTATTATGGGATGCACCGATCAAATCTCGTTCCAGGTAGGAATTGTAAATTGGATAATTATTGTTGCCGTTATTGCAGTTTTAGCTTTCTATCTTTATAAGAAAATTAATCACCCAACAAATAAACAGGCTATTTTTTGGCTTGCTATTGCCTTTTTTGGAATGTATATGACTCTTTCTGTCTCTCAACCTTTCTGGGAAGGAATTCCCTATGCTTCATTCTTACAGTTTCCCTGGAGGTTTTTATCAGTTGTAATGTTTTCCACAGCAATTTTGTCGGGAATGCTGTTTACATATCTTAGAAAAGAAACCCATAAAATGGTCTTATTTGTAGCTCTGATAATTTTGACCCCTTTACTAAGTTACTCTTTCCTGCAGCCTGCAGCCTATTTACCAAAAGATTATTTTGCTCAGGATTCACCAGGTTTTTATAAAGGTATTGCCAAAGAACAACAGGGCCAAACAGCCTTAATGGGCTACTTTCCAAAAACAATGGAGGTTTTACCGGAACAAAACAAAGTACCTCTAAGTAAAATTGCCCTATCGGACCCGAAGGCAACCGGAAAAGTAATCAAGGATACGTTTAACTATAAAGAATTCAATATAAGCTCTGATTCTCCGCTCAAGGCGGAGCTTTTTATACATTATTTTCCCGGCTGGACATTTAGTATAAACGACATACCCGTAACGCCGGACACGTCTAATATTTATGACTTTGTTTACCTATCTCTTCCTTCCGGCAACAATAAAATTGTGGCTAAATTTGACAATACTCCCTTAATTACCGTTGCAAACAGCATTTCTCTATTAAGTATTTTAATTTTGCTTGTGCTCTTGGCTTTTGAAGCAAGAAAAATAATTCCGGTTAAAGCAGGTTTGCCAAAACAAGCAAAAACAGATGCTCTTATCGAAGAGGTTTAAAAGTATTAAGAATTTTGTAAAGATCGCTCATATTGGTTGAATCAGCAGGAGAAACAGCTATTTGCCATGCCCACAAGTCGTTAGTAACAACAATTATCTGACTGGACGCCCCGCTTTGTCCCCAAACCTGAAGAAAAGCTTTAAAACCGGGAACATTAATAGTTTGAATATCTAAAAGCGCACCGGGTTGTCTTAATGGGCCTGTTTTAACAAAATCATCAATTTTTTGAGGCGTTGTAATTTTTTTACCAAAAAACACCAGACTAAGAGCTTGCTTTCCAAGTTTGCCGTTTGTCGCATTAACCAAGCCTTGACTGTTTTTTGTAACACGCCATCCCTTAGGATACTTAAATGAATAATTATCTGTCTGATTAATAAAAGTATTACCTGTCATTTTAGCGCTTGCTGTTGCTTGAGGCTGCTGCGTGGGCTTACTTAGCAACTCTATCTGATTTCCGGCATCAAGCGCTATGGAAGAACCCGCAGCGTACTGCTCAATAATTTTGTATTGCATTAAGGCCTCATCAATTCTTCCCATATTAGCCAAGGTTACTGCTAAATTAAAACGTATTGAAAAGTTGTCGGGAGAAAGATCCAGGGCTTTTTGAAAGTATTGTCTTGCAACATCCAATTCTTTTTTTATTCCGTAATACTGACCAAAACGGGAAAGAATTTCGGGATTGTTCGGCGACCAGGAATCTGCTTTTTTGTAGTAAACGAATGCTTTATCATAATCTCCGCTGTTAAAATACCAGTCCCCCAGTGCTTCATAGGAATATGCATAATCATTTGCCAAGTTTTTATAACCCGAGTTATAATTTCTTTCAAGGTAAAAAGGCGCTTTCTCGGGATTTGGCGTTTTAAAAGTAAAATCAAAAGATTTCATATCAGGTTTTGCATTTGAGTTACTTGGAACAACCTGAAGAGAAAGACCATGTGGAATAAATTTAAATCTGCTGTCAAGCACAAGCTGTCCAGCAGAAGTTGCGGCCAAAGCAGACGCTCTAAGCGTAAGATGGGTAACATAAATAGGGCGTTTATCAATGTTATCGGCAATAAACGAATTCATTGCCCTGTTATATTCATCAAATGCCTTGTATTGAATAATATCCTCAAGTTTTGGTGAAACAACAATACTTGAAGCATGTCTTAAGCTATCCCTGTACCATTTGTTTACATAAAAAGTATTTGCCGTAACAGGGGTAACGTCGGACCGGTATTTATCGGCTTCGTGCAAGTAAAATCCTAAAGAATTGGAAAAATCACCTGTTCCTATTAATATTGCATTTTTATTTAAAGAGGAATATAAATTTTTGGCATAATCCTCGGAGTAATAATGTTGACTCCTGTTAAGAGGAATAAACCAAACTAAAAGCGGAAGAAAACACATTAAAACCAAGACGTTTATATACTTTGATTTGAGAGAAAACCTTAAAACCGCATAATAAAATCCGATGCCTATAAAAATTGCACAAATTATCCAAGCTAAGATAAACCAAGACTCCTGATTTCCCGAATAATAAAGTCCTGCATAAAAAACATCAACTAAAATAACAGAGAGCAAAAACCAGAAAAGATATTTATTTTTTCTATAAATAAAATAAGCACCCGCAAAAAGAAACGGAAGAAGAATAGGGGTAAACTGTATAAGCAAAAGGTAGAAAAAACGAGATACGGACTGGAAAAATATAATCGGAGAACCGGTAAAACCGTTAATCGAACCCGATTGGGGTTCGTAAATATTAAGACCTTCTCCTCTTAACTGCCCTATAAAAAGAGACCATGTTTGCGGATTGCCCCAGTTAACAAAAGGCCAGGCAGAGGCTCTTATGGGAAGATAGCTATAAACAATTGATAAAGTAACCAAAAAAACGGCTCCAAGGATAACCGTCTGCTTAAGGCTTAGCATTCTTCTATTTAGATACATAACAAAAAGAACCCCCGGAACAAGAGCCGCTATCGTCGGGTTTGCTCCCGCTGCAAGACCATAAAGAAAAGCTAATATCAATAAGCCTTTAAATAAGTATTGCGAAAACCCGTTTGTCCTTTGGCTATTTTGTAATAAAAATGATGTTTTTTTAGCCTGAATTAAAGAATAATGTAAATAAATAGGCAGAGAAAAAAATAGGTAAAAATAAAAGCTTCGGTATTTTGGGACTGCGACCAGTATTGATAGGAAAAAGCAAGAGAAATTGCTCCAAAAAAAGCAACAAAATACTTTAAATTTTTACGGGGCTGTGGCTGAATATTGAAGCTTTCGTCTGATTTTGCGCCTTTATGGAAGGAAAAATCCTGTTCAATAAGAAGAACTATTATCCGATAAACCAAATATAAAGCCGCGGCGGAAAACACTATCGTAAAAAGCTCAAGCCGTGTCAAAACGTTTGCAAAAGGAAGAATAGCGAATAGATGAGAAACCATCATGTAAAACGGGAATCCCGGTGGATTTGGTATTCCAAGCGTGTAAGAAGCGGCAATCATCGTTCCTGAATCAATCCAAAGAATAGAGGGCGGTTTTGTTATCCAATAAACAATAACCGGAAGAACTACTAAAAGAAAAGGTAAGGATACTCTTGGTTGACGATATTTTTTAGGCATAAATTATTCAATTTTTCCCGACGAATTTTTCCGACGAATTTCATTCGTGCGGAATCCTCGATGGAATATACCATCGGGACATTCGTGCGGGTTCGCCCTGAACGGACTCACCGTGAACGGGATCCCGCTGCGGCGGTGACATTGAATGAATCATTGATATATTGTAACATTTTGAATCGATTAACTAATTAATAATTGTTATTGAGCCTAATATTTTGTCGAACTCTTTCATTAACGAAGAATCCGAAGGAAAAACAAGAATTTCAATAACATTCCCTTCGGAAATCAGAAAAAACTGATTTTTCTTAACTCCATTATCATCCCAAAGCTTAACCTGGGCATTTGAAAAATTTGGTATCTCTGCTCTGCCCTGGTTAATAAGCAACCCATAGGTAACAGTTTGTGAATTCAAAAATTGCGTTTGATTACTCGTGTTTTCATTGTAGATATATTTTTTCATTTCAATAGTAAAACCATCTTTTCCTGTTAAAACTAGCTTTGAAACAGAGTTTTGTAAAATCTTAAAAGTACCAGGGTATGAAAACTTAACTCCTATTTTAGCAATGTATTTACCGTTATTTTGAACCGTAGACGTACTCGTATCGTTTTTATTAATAATTAATCTGTCTAAAACCTCCTGAATAACTTGGTTGTCCGGTAAAATTTGCTGCGCTTTTTGAAGATATGTTTTTGCCAAATCATTTCTGCCGGTGCTTAAATATACAATTCCCAGCTTATAATCAATATCCGCACTCTCTTTTGTCATATAACCCTGCGCATACTTATAAAAAACCTCCGCGTCGGTATATTTCTTTTGAAAAAGGTAATAATCACCGTTTATTTCATTAGCAAGAGACCTATCATACAAAATAAATTCATATTGATTCTGATTAAGCAGCTCCAAATAGAATGGTTTTTTCATTTTTTCCGAGTTCATCGATAAAATCAAGCTATTCGATTTAGGCGGAATCTTATTTTCAGAAACCACTCTATAGACTAGCCCATGCGGAATAAAAGCGTATCCGTCTACTATGCAGTATCCCATAGGACATTGCATATTTGCCATATCACGCATATATCCTTTTAGATAAAAGTTTGTAATATAGAAATTTTTGCCAGGATTCTCTTTAATTAAGCGAAGAATTAATTTTGTCTGTTTTGTTCTATCAATGGTTTCTGCCAGTTTTTCTGTTTCCCCGGAAACTATTATATTAGAATTCTTAACGATATTTTCTCTATACCATTTAAAATCATAAAATAAATTTCCGGCTATTGGTAAAACATCAATTCTATGTCCCAGCGCTTCTTTTGCGTATGCTGTTTGAGATTCAAAAAAATTTTCTCCGCCGATAATAACTGAATTTTTAGAAATATCCGAATATAAATTTTTTATATAGCTACTAGTTAGCGAATATTTTGATCTATCCAGCCTTGTAAACCAATAAAAAATAGGTAAAAGAGAAAGTAAGATTACAAGAATTTGAGCAAAAAAATAATATCTTAATATTAGTTTTTTATAATTTTTATTATTCAGAATATAATGAAAAATGTAATTTATACCTACACCAAGAAATATTGATAAAATGATCCAGGAAATCGTAAGCCAATTTTCTTGATTTCCCGTGATATAAAATATCCCCATAAAGCTGTCTGCAATAAAAATGGAAATGAGAATGTAAAAAATTGATTTTCTTTGGTAGAGTTTTAATGCTCCAAGAACAATAATAGGTAGAAATAACGGATTATATTGATTAATAAGCATGCTTAAATAGTGGCTAAAGCTTTGAGATATAATTTGAAAATTTAAAGTAAAGCCTATTACCTCTATATACCCATTGTTTATGGAGGACCTGTTTATAAATCCGCTGCCGGTTATCAGCCTAACGATGTCTTTTAGGTTATCGGGTGTACCAAAATTTAAATATGGATGGGTTATTGCCCTTAGCGGAAGGTAGGAATAAATAAGTACAAAAGCGCTTAAAGATAAAGCGATTGAGATCAGGAATAATTTAAAGTTTTTTAAAACTGCTTTTCGAAAAAACAAAATCCAAACGATAAGTCCGGGGATAACTGTAATTATTGTCGGGCTCAAACCCGCTGAAAAGCCTAAAAGCAAAGAAAAAGCCAAAACTACCTTCTTAGTTTTTTTATCCAAGACAAAGTTGTTTAAAATAAGTTTTTCCCTCAACCAAAAAACCAGGAAAAGTATTAGTGTTAAACAAAGCTGAGTTAAGGCAAAGGTTTCAATATTAATAGAGGATGACCAAAATTGATATGAAAAAGCCAAAGAAACAGCAGCTACAAAAGACGGCAAATCTCCTGCTTTAGTTCTATATTTTAAAGTTATTTTCTTAATAAGAAAGAAAATAACAAGAACTGCTGCAACAGAAGAGAGAATTGATAGGAAATAGAGTCTGCTTGTTACATCTCCAAAAGGAAATATGGAAAATATATGTGCAATTATTAAATAAGAAGGAAAACCTGTTGGTAAGGGAATTCCAAGACTTACTGCAGCCGCTCCCATTAAACCTGAATCAATCAGCCCAATTTCTCTGGGAAAAGTAAAAAAATATACGGAGAAAGTTGTAACTGCAAGCGCTAGAGCGTAAGAATTTAATTTACGTACCCATTTAAATTTCATTCAATTAATTGAACTACAAAAATAGAGGAAATACAAGATACTAGGGAATAGATATTAGGTAGTAGAACCTTTGATGTTAGATATCCTTGACGTTTTTGAATTTGAATTTTCGACAATCTTGAATTCTAGACATCGAGATATCAAAATAATCAAAGTCAAGAATTTCCACCTTCCAACTTCAAAAATTCTAGCGTCAAGCGTCCACTGTCTATCATCAAATATCTTGTGGACCGTATCGGGATCGAACCGACGACCTCTTCGATGCCATCGAAGAAGCCCCGCCTGCCAAAGCTGTGGACCAGAAGAGATTCGAACTCTCAACCCCCTCCATGCCATGGAGGTGCGCTACCATTGCGCCACTGGCCCTTGGAGCGGCGGGCAGGTCTACCAACTGAGCTAACGGCCCTCGACGAATTTAAAATTTCAAATTTCAAATTTTTTTGGGTGGACTTACCGAGAATCGAACTCGGAACTGTACAATGCGAATGTACCGGTATACCATTTACCTATAAGCCCGCAAGGCAAAGCAGGCGGGTGCGAATGCGGCGCATTGCCACTGTGCTAACGGCCCAGGAATCAACGAAATTATTATACAAGATGCTAGACGCTAATTGCTAGAGGCTAGAGCTACTGCAGGAATGGAAGGGGGTTAACTAAAACTCCGTTTTTCCTAATTTCAAAATGCAAATGAGGCCCTGTGCTTCTTCCGGTATTGCCAACATATCCGATTACTGTTTTGCCTGCAGCTACTTCCTGGCCGATTCCTACATTTATCCCTGACATATGGGCATAAAGAGTTTGGTAGCCTGCTCCGTTGTCTATTGTAATATTGTTGCCGTATCCTCCATCCCATGTCCCTGTTGAAATTTTTGTAACTTTTCCGTTTTGCGCAGCCACAATAGGCGTGCCAGACGGATTTGTTATGTCAATACCCATATGATACCAAGATGCAAATTGTGAAATACCACCGCTAAGAGGCCACGTAAAACCGGCGGATGACACTGAAGTTGGTCCTTGCGCAATATAAATCTGGCGCTTAATAAAGGGCTGTTCCGAAGGCTTAACACCGTCCGGAACAATAAGCATCTGCCCTTCGACTAAGGAAAAAGTCTCGGGATTGGCAAAGTCGTTAAACGGGAAGTCAACAATTTTCTGCGCCCCCGTATCAAATTTTTTCGCAATAGAATAAACCGTGTCGTCTTTCTGAACCTTATATGAAATTCCCGTTACAGGCAGGATTTTAAGCGTATCACCAACATTTAAAGAGTCGTTGGATAAATCGTTTGCCCAGCGCACTGTGTCCTGCGAAATTCCAAATTTTTGGGCAATTGTTGAAACCGTATCACCTTTTTGAACCGTGTAAGTTATAACTTTATCTCTTGGTTTTGGCGATTCATCCGTTTGGAATACATCATCGCCTACGTTTATTGACTGTTGTGAAGAAGCGCTATCTGAAACCAACGAGTTATTTGAGGAAAAAACAGGGTAAGTGGAGGCTAGAAAGGGCGCGGATATTACGCCTACGCCTAAAACACCCATTGTTGCCAAATGCAAGAAGGGCCGACTGTATCGGCCTCTCTTCATCATAAAAAAACGGACGAGAATGTTCTTGTAGGTTTCAAAGAAAATAGATACCCTAATGATTTTTATTTTTATATAAAGGTAGAAGAATTTATTAAAGCCGGAAAATTCCGTTATGATTTCTTGCAGATTAGCCAGTGAAAAAGGAAAATATCGCTTATGCATTCGGAGTGAAAATGGTACCAGAACTGGCTTTGTTTGTCAACCTTTTGAAGCTAAAATTGAATATTTTGAAGTTAGAGGTGAGACTCTCTTGAACTTGAATTTTAGATTTCTAGAATTCTAGATATCAAGACATCAAGACAGTCAAAGTTAAGAAAATCAAGGATATCTAACTTCAAGACTTCTAAATTATCCCTTTCCAAGGGTGTCTAGAAATTCTTCGTTGGTAGCTGTTTTTGAAAGTTTTTCTATTAGAAGTGCCGTTCTTTCTTCATCCCCCAACATGTAAAGCATTCTTCTCATCGTAACAACTTTTTTAAGAAGCGCTTCGTCCATAATAAGCTCTTCCTGCCTTGTTCCGGAACGCTCAATGTCAATGCTTGGAAAAACTCTTTTATCCGCCAGTCTCCTATCCAGATGAAGCTCCATATTGCCTGTTCCTTTAAATTCTTCGTAAATTAAATCGTCCATTCGAGAACCTGTGTCAACTAAAGCCGTACCTATAATAGTCAAACTTCCGCCTTCCTGGCAGTTTCTGGCCGCTCCAAAAAACTTTTTTGCGGGCCAAAGAGCCGCAGGATCAAATCCTCCCGAAAGCGTTCTGCCGGAGGGCGCAACGGCTAAGTTGTAGGCTCTAGCCAACCTTGTAATCGAATCTAAAAGAATAATTACGTCAATACCCATTTCAACCAGTCTTTTTGCGCGGTCTAAGGTAATTTCGGCAACCCTGGTTTGATTCTCCGGCGGTTCGTCGAAATTTGAAGCAACCACGTCTCCTTTTACAGATGAGCTAATATCGGTTACCTCTTCCGGCCTTTCGCCAATAAGAGCTGCCATTAAATGGGCTTTTGGGAAATTTTGTGAAATACCGGCTGCCAACTCCTTTAATATAGTAGTCTTACCGGCTTTTGGAGGCGACACAATCATTCCTCTTTGGCCAAACCCAATAGGAGCAATTAAATCAATTATGCGGGTTGAAATGGGAGTTTTGCCGGTTGTTAAGGTTACTTGTTTTTTGGGATAAACCGGCGTTAGTTCGTCAAAATAAGGTCTCCTCAAGCTGTCATCCGCCGGAATTTCGTTGACTTTTTCTACTTTTAGTAAACCAAAATACCTTTCCGTATCTTTTGGAGGCCGTCCAACTCCGGCTACCAAATCACCCGGACGAAGCATAAATCTTCTAATTTGAGATTGGGAAATGTAAATATCCCGGGGTGATGGAATAAATCTTGGCCTTAAAAAACCGTGTCCTTCGGGCTGAATGTCCAAAATACCGGAAACTTCCTGGGTTGACACAATAGGGGTTTGCTCATAAATTACAGGCTCTGGCCTTGTTTCAGCATGAACAGCTGGAGCTGAAACGGGAGCTTCGGGTTTTCCCTCAACTATTGGTTTTTCTTCGGATGGAGTTCCCACAATATCCTCTACAGATGGTTTATCCGTCTTAGGATGTTCTTGTACTGAGCGAGCGGAGCCCCGTACCGTCTGGTGCAGGGCGGAGCGAGTCGAATGTGCCTGCACTGAGCGAAGCGAATGTGTTTTCTTGTAGGACATAATAAAAGATTTACAATATACGATTTATGATTGATGAATTAAATAGTAATTAGTCAATGGTAAATGGTCAATAATATATATAGTCAATGTTTTTTTCGGAAATGCTTCTGAAGACTTTATTTAAAAGCACCCTAATTAGACCATATCTTTGTCCCTTTGTCAAGAGACAAATGCAATCACTAATTTCTAATTACTAATTTCTAATTTAAAAAT
>CAZIDK010000005.1:0-23608 GCA_964537895.1 uncultured Gammaproteobacteria bacterium | reverse complement strand
GTCAAGAGACAAATGCAATCACTAATTTCTAATTACTAATTTCTAATTTAAAAATTTTTTACTTTATGAGCTTTGAACTTTAAAACCTTATAACTTATCCTACCCGCTTGACATGTCCTATAATGATATGCTATACTCCGCGAACTATAAAACCTATAGCCAAAATCATGAAGAAATTATTCACTTTCTTTAGCTTAGTGGCTTTGACTTTAGCCCTTTCGGGCGGCTTCTCTCCCGCGCTCGCAGACTGTTTGCCTATTTACGGCGGCGGACAATCATGCCCTTCAACATTTAATTTTAATATTGAAAAAACAGTAAACGATTCACGTCCTATTCCGGAAGAATCAATCAAATTTCATATTACTGTTACAAATACCGGAGATAAAACAATCCCTACGATTACAGTAACTGATAGGCTCCCAGATTTTTTAACATTCGTTTCAGGGCCGGGAAGTTTTGATGCAAATACAAGAGTAATTACCTATACGGTAAACACTCTTGAAGCTGGAAAAAGCTCGAAAGCAACTGAAATTGTTGCAAAAGTTGCAGCTTCAGACAAGCTTCCTTCAGACAGAGGATTAATGTGTTTAATAAACAGAGCAACCGGAACAGATTCAAACGGACTTACTGATTCATCGGATGCACAGTTCTGTATCCAAAAAAAAGTCTTAGGCGTAACTGCTCCACCAGTATTACCTGCGCCTAAAATTGTTGCAACACCTGCAACAGGAGCTGAAATGATTCCGCTCCTAGGTCTTATACCCGGAGCTTTGGGGGGATTAATGTTAAGAAAGAAATCTAACAATATAAAAATTGAGGGGGGTGAGAAATAATGGTAGAAAAAGTATATAGTAGAAGAACAGTTTTAGTGAGAGGCTTAGGAATGGCAGCTGGCGGGTTAGCGGTGGGTGGAATAGGAGGTGCTGTAATAGCATCAGCCCTAGAAGGTCCAAGAGCTCCAGCCGCACTAGGAGGAACAGGGGTTGATGCAGCCGACGCCGGACAAGGCGTAGCAGCTGAAGTACCTGCTCCCACAACTTTTCAAGAACTGTTCGCAAGAGTAAACGAAATGGCAGACGGATTAGGCGGTGTCTGGGAACATCCAGAACCAGGTTCGATCCAATTGCCAAAAAGGGCGCCTTATTTACCAAAAACCGAAAAACAAATCTTAGCTTATGGTAAAGCAAACGGTTGGAACAACGCAGTATTCAATAGAGTTATCATGTTACCGTCAAACCACCCTCTAGACCACGTTAAAGATTGGAAAAAAACCATCTTTGACTTTGGTCAAAAGAGAGGCTGGGGCGATATAACAGCTTGGGACGGCACTTGGGTTTACCCAATGATGCTTACAGCCGGCCAAAAGGACATAGCTGCAGACAAGCAAGTTAAAGTTATGTCAGACGGTAAAATGGTAGGCATAGATCCCGTAAGAGTAGATAACTGGACAGTTTCGGCAAATGTAGTCGGCAGAGGAGATCCTAAAATGGCAGTCTACATGGTTCCTTGGGTAGCTGGTGAAGTTCACGCAAGGTTACCTCAAGATACCGAACAGTCGGAAGTTACCATGGCCTTTGCTTTAAACAATCACTTTGTTGATAATAAAACCGAAGGAAATGATGACGTCGTACCGGCAATTATAGTTCGAGGAGTCGCAACAGCACCTGTTTCAATCCTTTACGGTCGTCCAACAGATAACCACGGAGGTTATGAAACAAGAGTTGTAGAAACAAGACTTGAACCTTTAACGGGAAATGTCACTATACATTTACCAAAAGAGGGGGTCATAGGAGATCATGCGCCTTTTATAGCAATTAGGATGCCTGTTGTAGCAAACAATCCTAAAGGGGAAACAGAAGTAATTTTTGTTCCCGGATCGGATGTATTGCCAACAAATCCTAAATATGCTGAAAAGCACAGGATTACAGAAGATATGCTTAGGGCTGGGACGTTAGTGAGATAACAAGGGATCTTGTTAAATCAACTACTTTCCCCCAACTATAATCGCGAATAAGCATTAACCTAAGCGCCTTACCTAAAATAAGGCGCTTATTGTTATCTGTAATACCATCTTCAATTGCCGACCTTATGGTTTCCGGTAAAAGATCATCAAGCAGAATCCCTGTTTGATTGTTTCTGATTACCTCTGCTGTACCCCCGCTCTGACTGGCAATAACTAAACATGAGGAAGCGCCAGCTTCAAGGACAGCGTTCGGAATTCCATCGTGATGGGACGAAGGGTGCACAAAAATATCTGTTCTTGACAATAATCTCGCTAATTTATCCGTAGAGAGTAAACCAAGTAAAAATACCTTATCGCCCGTTTTTTGCGAGGTAATTTTTTTATTTATTTGATCGTATAACGGTCCTTCTCCGCCTATAGCTACTTTTAAATTAGGGTACTTATTAAGCAAAGGAGTTACCGCGTCGTAAAATAATTCCGCGCCCTTAGTATAAATCAGCCTTGAAGCAAAAGTAATCAATAATTCATCCTCCCCTATTTTAATTCCGATATCTGAAAGGTTGCTTGATAATTTATTCGGGTTAAACAGCTCACTGTCTACACCAGTCCCGATAATCTGCAATTTTTTAACTCCCAAATGTTTTAAATATTCAAAAACAGCTTTGTTTGAACATGCTACAGCAGAGTATGAATTCAGAATTACGGGTGCAAAAAACTTATCAAAAATCCTTAAGGCAAACCTTACAGGTAACCAATTGTGCTTGGGGACGGATGCGCAATGATCTACGATAAACGCAGGGATTTTCCAAATCTTTGCTATTATAGGAATCCACCAGGAGCTGTCAAAAAAACGCGTTTCACACATTAACAAATTGATATGTTTTTCTTTTTTGATAAAAATTAGCATTTTAACGAGGCTTATGAAATTAGGTAAAACAAACTGATCCTTAAGAATAGTCCAACAGGGTACGTAATAAATATCTAAGTTATTAAAAGTTTTTACTTCATGCTTAGTTGTTTTATAGCACAACACGGTGATTTCTATTTGACTATAGTCAGTAGCTAATCTACTGCAGAGTTCTTGCTGATATCTGTTCGTGGGAAAAAAATACGGAGAAACCAGAAGTATTTTAGTTTTTGAATTCATATTCTGAAAGGATATGCTAATATATTATCATAGAATTAATTCTTATTGTATTTTTAGATAATGTCAAAAAACCAAACCAACAACATTATAAATAGATTCGTAGAAAAATTTCATTCCCTGCTAGTTTTTTCAAGAAGAACCGAAGTTCTTTCCTCATTGGTTTCCAGTATTCTTCCATCTGATTCTACAGTCTTAGACATCGGCTGTGGTGACGGAACGATAGATAAGAAAATTTTAGGTTTAAAACCGGGTCTAAATATCACCGGAATCGATGTATTAAAAAGAAAACAAACCTATATACCGGTTATTATTTTTGATGGTAAAAATATACCAACAAAGGATAATGAATTCGATTCAGTTCTTATCTTGGATACACTCCATCATACCTCAAATCCGACAGGATTGATAAAAGAAGCCAAGAGAGTCACCAAAAAATATATAATAATTAAAGACCACTTTTCCTATGGTAAATTATCCTATTACATCTTAAGATTTATGGATTGGATAGGAAATGAAGCTCATAACGTAAATTTGCCATATAATTACCTTACTCCCGGCCAGTGGGACAAAATTTATAAGGATTTCGGATTAAAAAAAGAGGTTATTATTACTAAATTAAATCTTTATCCTTTCCCTTTTAACCTCCTGTTTGAAAGAAACTACCATTTTATAATAAAGTTAAGTAAATAGAAGTTATCTTACTTTAAATACTACAAATTCCCTACTCTCGTAAATTGCTTCAAATTCTTGACTTTTTTTTAATGAATTAATATAAACTTCTTGCTGGTCTCGAATAAGCTTCGGAGTCCAGATGTTATAAAATATGCTATCTTTCTCTTTAGCGCTAAGGTTTTGCCAGGCAAAATACCTACCCCCTAAGACAAATAAAACTTCTTTATTTGAATTGCTATTTAATCCGTCCTTGATGCTTAGTAAATTTGCCTTAACTTTTTGGGGTTGATTAAATTCATTAAGCTTAGGCAATAATCTTCTATTATCAACTGTCATATAAGCACCGCCGGGAGAATTAACACCTGATACGGCTTCAAAAATGTATTGAAGGCCTGGGTCACTTATAATAAAAGCGTTCTTTGTATTTATATTGGCTGATAGCCATTGCGCTGCCTTAATTTCTTCAAAAGATATATTTGAACTAAAGTTTTGGGAAAACAAGGGCTGTTTGAATATCGCTTGATTTACATAAAAGACGACTGTAAAAACTAATGCGATAAGTATCGCCAAGACAATTTTAGCTAAATTTGGCAAATAGATTAAGAATAAACCTATTCCGGCAACGATAATTATATTTATTAAATAATGTCCAAATACATAAAATTTTAGAAAGTAAGACAGGGGCAACAATGCTATTCCTAAGATTAATAAGCTCAAGCATAAAATTAATTTCTGATTGATACTATCGCCTTTTATTATTTTTATATACCCAAGCGGAAAGAAAATAAATAAAAATAAACCATACCACTGTTCCAGGAAAGAAATCTTTTCAAAAATCGAAAAATTAAAATGCGCTGCTTCTTCTCTCGAAAGTAAATCAAAGCGCCCTAAAAAGTTTGTACCAATCAATAATATGACCAATAAAGTAGATAGAATAATGCCAATTTGAAGAAATTTTGTTGATATTTTTATCCTTTTTATAAGATAAAATCCAATTAAACTCAAAATACATAATACTCCGACTATATAATGCATAAGCATAATTACTACAGCGGCAAAAGTAATCCAAATTGGTTTGTAATCTTCAATTTTTGTCAAAATAAAAGCTGCAATTAAGGCTACAAGCGTCTGAGGAATCAAAAATAAGGTAGAGTAAGCAACCAAAGATTCAAAAGTTAATGCGGAGATTATACCTGCAATTATAGATAACAAGTTATTATTGAGAAATTTTTTAGCAAGAAGAAATGAGACTATTGCCGTTAAAAGAAAATGCCAATATTCAAGCCACCAATATATTCCCAGCAAGTTTCTTGAAAAGATAAGTTTTGGAATAGAAAGTAAAATACTAAATATTGGTGAGTAGCTATTAAAAGTAAAAGTGTCAGATATGTTCGTTGTTAAAAAGGAGATATTTCCGGAGGCTATTTGATTTGCAAGAGTAATATGTTCATACGAATCCCAATTTAATTGCATTGGATATGGCATCGATATTCCCCAAATACCAAAATAAATTATTGAAATAAAAATTAAAACAATCGATACCGGCAACAGATTGTACGCGCGTATTTTTGGTTTCACTTTAATAAAGCTGTAGGCTATATTCCCTATTGAAAGTAAGCTTATTAGTAAAATGAGGAATCTTGTTAACTGCTCGAAGCTAAAATTAACCAGAGGACTTACCCAACTTGCTGCAAAAAATAATATAAACCAGACGAATGCTCCGCTAATCCAAGCTAGAATAATATTTTTTGTAAAAAATCTCCCTGTTAAATAAGGAACTAAGTAAAATGCCAAACTTGCAAAAAAATCTATTATCATTGCGAAAATGTTATTCTTTGGGATACAAAAATAGGTTCATTTTTATTAATAAAAGTTTTTAATTCAAGCACGTGATATTTTTCATCATAAAATATATATTGATGTTGATTAATATAAATTTGAAATTTAGTCTTACCGTTCTTTCCTATAACTTTGATTTTATTAATCCCCTTTGGAAAAAACTGACTACTATCTAATAAGAAGGGGGTCATTTTAAATGACTCGGCAAGCTTAATGTTTTCGTTTGTAATTTGATTCGGGTTAAAATAAATCCTTCCATAATCATCTGCAATTAGACAATCCGAGCAAAAGATAATTGATTGCCCGATACTATATGGGATATCGATTGAGCTAAGCATTCGTTGAATGTTAACTTCAGATTCATCAGCTTTTATGAAATAGCTAATATCTCCCCTTTTGCCTGAAACTGACCATGTTAAGGTTTTAATAGGTGATAAAAAATTAAACATCGCAGATAAATAGTCTTTTTTTGCTCTGTATTCATATCTATTATAGATATGATCTTTTTTATCGTTGTAATAAATATAATCATCGAAAGGAGAGACTTTGAAAAGCTCCTCATCTGTAATATTAGAAAAAAAATTGATTGAGTATTGCGTGGTCAAAATCTTATAATTTGTTGAATAAAGGCTTGCTGGAAGCATGTCTAATTGAACTTTTAGTGTTAATACTAATATAGGAATTAATAAAATAAGCGAAATAAATAGCTTCACCTGTCTCGAATTATATGTCTTGTAGTATGTTGACAAAAGCATAGAATTGTGCTATATTATAGTACTTTATATAGATAAAGTCTATATCCTATAATATGAAATATAAAAAAACCATATCTTTAGTTATTCCCTGCAAAAATGAAGAAAGAGCTTTAAAAAGCGTTTTAGAATACGTGCCCAATATCATAGATGAGATTATTGTAGTTGATAATAACTCAAATGACAAAACGCGAGAAGTGGCAAAATCATTTGGAGCAAGAGTGTTTACCGAAAGTAGGACAAAAAATGGAATTGGATACGGATACGCTCTGCAAAAAGGAATATCGGAAGCTAAAGGAAACATAGTTGTCTGTATGGACGGAGATGGCTCTTATCCCGTTAAAGAAATAGGAAGAATGGTAAATTACCTTTTGAAAAAAAACCTGGACTTTATTTCCTGCAATCGCCTGCCGTTTAGAAAACCCAAAAAAATGTCTTCACTACGCGCCTTTGGAGTTAAAATACTGAATTTGTTAACTTGGTCTCTTTATGGATATAAAATTAAGGATTCCTTAAGCGGAATGTGGGTTTTTAAAAAGTATGTTTTAAGCGATTTAAACTTAAGCGAGGGTGGCTGGAATTTATCTTTAGAAATTAAATTAAAAGCTATTTTGTCCCCTGCTTGTAAGTTTGCAGAACACCAAATTTCGTATCAAGACAGGGTTTTTGACTTGAGTAAGCAAAATCTCTTCAGAACCGGATTTAAACATGTTTTATATTTAATTAAATTCAAAGTAAATCTTGTTTTGCGAAGCATATTTAATCCGGAATTTAGCTATAACGTAAATAAATAATTTTGTACTAAAAGTTGACATAAAATACCTAAAAATGATAGAATGTTTAAACATTAAATGACTGTCCGACATTAATCCATAGAAACCCCTATTTGGCGCTTTATGAATAATCCAAAACCGTTGATTTCTATTTTATTGCCTGTCCACAATGCCGAAAAATACCTTTCGGATTGCCTCAATAGTCTTTTGAACCAAACCTATAAAAATATCGAAATCGTGGCTATTGACGACAAATCCTCGGACAAATCCTACAAAATTCTCAACCAGTTTAAGAAAAAAGATAAAAGGGTAAGGGTTTACAAAAACGTAAAAAGGTACGGGATTGCGGTAACGTTAAACCGCTTGGTTAACAAAGCTAAGGGAAGCCATATTGCCTTTATGGATACTAATGATATTAGTAGTCCAAACAGGCTAAAAAAACAATATAAATTCCTAATTCAAAACCCGGGAATTGTGGCTGTTGGCTCACAATGCACCTTTATTAACGACCGCGATAAGAAAATCGGAAAAAGCGGCTTCCCTCTTTACCATTATCAGATTTACGAAAACCCTCTGCATGGAATATCATTGCAATTTGAAACTGTTTTAATTAATAAAACTATTCTTCCCAAAGATGTTCTAAAATTCAATGTTAATTCCCGGCCCTTTATTTATAGCGATATCTTTATGAAACTCTTACCTTTTGGTAAATTTGCCAATATGGAGGATTTTCTGCATTTCCATAGAAACGATCCCAAGATTTACCTTTCGGATCTTAAGCGAAATGTATTCCAGCTTATTAAGCTTTGGCTCCGCTCCGCTTCCCTCTACGACTACCAACCGCCCCTTAGAACCTTTTTCTCCTCCCTAATCAAAACCGCCTAGCTTCACTTTTTGCTTGAAGTAACCAGCTTTTGAAACGAACCCCTCGCTTGTCTCCATTTCATTCTGCAAGCCACCCTTGTCTAGCAAGCGGGCTCCTTCGTCCGCCCCTTCGCTTCGCTCAGTCCGTCCCCAAGTTTTCCACATCTATTGATACCTAAACGAAAATGCTGTCATACCAATCTAAATTAACTACTAATTACTACAGGGTATAGTATTTTTTGCTGTTTTTTTGCTATAGGTTTGACAGACTTGACAAGGTGTGATAGAATTCGGGTAAGTATGAGGTTTCAATTTTATAAAAATGCGGACAAAGCCAGAAAAACACTTATTGATACTAAGCAGGAGATCTTGGTAAAACAGGGTCGCGAGCAGTTTAAAAAACTGCTGGAAAAAGGGATTAGTATACCGGTGGCATTTTTATAATCCCGGTTGATTCGGAATAAAAAAGAGCATCGCTTTCGTTACTTGAATTAATAAGCTCTTGTACGATAAGCAATGCTCTTGGAAAAAGGGCAGTTAGTTCCTTAGGCAGGAAATAAACTAATTGCCTTATGTGTTTTTCTATCAAAGAAAAACCAAAATGTCAAGGAAAATTGACGAAGCTAAAACTTGAAGTTTTTCTTGATATAGTTTGATATTTTTAGAAAAAATTTTGATCGCGGTTTAAAACGGAGATACGATTATTGCCGTGTCCCGTAAAATCGCTCCCCGATTAAATCGGGGCAAGATGTAACGGAGGCAGTCCCCATGCAAAGTCTGCTTTTGCTTGTAAGTTGTGATGGGGTGGGAATATTGGGCAGGTATTCCCACCTCTTTAGAACTTAGGAGCAAACTTTGTACGGGGTCAGATTTTTTTGGCAAAAAGGATACGGCCTGCAGTTGTCTGAATGACTCTTGAAACTATTACATCAACTGCTTTACCTACATCAAAACTGGAATTTTCAACCACAATCATTGTTCCGTCATCCAAATACCCTACTCCCTGACTCGAATCTTTACCCACATGCTGAATACTTATATGCAAAGACTCTCCCGGAACAGCCGTAATTTTTAAAGCATTTGCAAGCGTGTTTACGTTTATCGCGGTAATTCCTGAAATACTTGCCTTTTTCTCCAAATTGTAATCACAGGTTATAATTCTTGCTTTATTTAGCTTGCTTGCCGTTATTAATTTTTCATCAACCTCTTTAATTTTATCCAAATCTAAACTTTTCTCCTGCCCTTCTGAAATTAAAGAAACTTTTATTCCTTTTTCTTTTTTGAGTTTTTCCAAAAGCGCAAGCCCTTTCCTGCCCCGCTCCCTTTTAACAATATCCTGGGAATCCGCAATGTGTTTTAACTCCAAAAGTATGCTTTCCAAAATTAGAAAAGTTCCTTTTAAAAGCCCCAAATGAATTACGTCAAATATTCTTCCGTCAATAATTGCCGACGTGTCTAAGAATATCGCGTTTTCTATTTTTTTCGCTTTTTTCCTTTTCTTAGGATGCGGAAGTCTTCTGACAACGATTCTTGCAACTTCATCCGCAATCATGCCGATAACACGAGGCGGGAAGAGCAGATTTCTATCAACGTGTCCCGCGCCGGCAAGATCCCGTTCACGATGAGCCGCTTCAGGGTGAACCCGCATTTGCGGTAATTCTGGTTCTTTTTTTGATAATTTCGTTTTTGCCATATCTCTAAACTTTCAGCCATCAGCCTCTAGCAATCAGTTAACTAGTTGCTGAAGGCTAGTTGCTAGTTGCTAGTTGCTAGCTTAATGATTTTATCACTTGATCCAAAGATTTGTAATGCGTTGGTGTAATAATTTTTGCAAAGCCTAACTTTTTGGCTTCTTTTATGCGTTTTTCTAAAGACATAACGCTTCGCAACTCTCCCAAAAGCCCGACTTCTCCCACTGCCACAACTCTTTTCAAAGACACGTTTTTAAGGCTTGAAAAAATTGCAAGGCAAATTCCAAGATCGGCTGCCGGGTCCTGAAGCTTTAATCCTCCGGCAACATTAACAAAAACATCCATTGTGTCAACCGGAAGCCTTACGTGTTTTTGCAAAACTGCAAGCAAAAGCTCCAACCGTTTATAATCAAATCCTGCTGCAACACGTCTTGGCATTGGCAGCTTGGAAAATACTACTAAAGCTTGAATCTCGACCAAAAATGCCCTGCTTCCCTCAAGAGTTATAACAAGAACCGAGCCGGGCGCAACTTCTCTGTTTTCCGTTAAGAATATTTGCTCGGGGTTTTTGACCTCTGTCATGCCCCCTCCTTGCATAGAGAAGACTCCTACTTCATCTACCGGGCCAAAACGATTTTTAAGACTTCTAAGAAGTCTTGTGCCCGTTGTTTTCTCCCCTTCCAAGAAAAGCACAGTATCCACCATATGCGATAAAATCATTGGACCCGCAACCATTCCCTCTTTTGTAACGTGCCCTACAAGAATAACGGGAATATTTAAAGTTTTTGCAACTCTTATAAACTGCAGGGCCGCATACCTTACCTGACCAACACTTCCGGAAAGTCCAGCTAGGTTTTCTGACTCCATTGTTTGTATCGAATCGACAATAACTAAAGACGGTCTTGTTTCCTGTATTACATTTACAGCTTCATCTGTATTTGTTAATGACAAAAGTAAAAGCGAGTTGTTTTTATCGTTTTTGGAAATTCTTTGAGCGCGAAGCTTAATTTGCTGTTCGGATTCTTCTCCAGATATGTATAAAACAGGATTTTTTGATTTTGAACTTAAATTTAGAGCCATTTGTAAAAGAAGCGTTGATTTCCCAACTCCCGGATCACCGGCCAACAAAATTACGCTCCCGTTAACAATTCCGCCTCCCAACACCTCGTCCATTTCCGAAAAACCGGTTTGAATCCTTGTCCCTTCTTCGTAATCTATTTCCGAAAGCTTGTGGGGAGTTAGGCTTTCTCCTGTTTGAAACCTTGAGTTTTGCCTGCCCGCCGAAGCTTTAGCGAAGGTGGGAATTTTAATTTCTCTTAAAGAGTTCCACTCTCCGCATTCGGGACACTTTCCCATAAATTTCGGAGAATCATATCCGCATTCCTGACAGACAAACGAAATCTGCGATTTCATAATTAGCAATCAGCATCTAGCTTCTAGCAATCAGTTAACTAGTGGCTGACGGCTAGTTGCTAGCGGCTTAACGGTATCCGATGGGTTTTTCCTTTAGAACCGGAACTAAAACAACCCTGTGTTTTTTTGAATCAACCTCGGAGACAGTTGCTTCAACAGAGGCGCCAACTTTAAAAGTAACAGTTGGAGGAATTTTTTCTTTCCTGATAAATCCTTCTATTCCCTCTTCTAAATCTAACAAAACTCCGCTTGAGAGAATTTTTGATATTGTTCCCGTAACTTTTCTTTCAGGAGTATAAGTTTTAAGTTTTTCACTGAATGGATCTTCTACCAAACGTTTTATGGATAAATTAACTCTTTTTGCTTCTTTATCAAAACCTGTAATTAGTGCTGTAATCTTATCGCCGGATTTATAATCTTTTGCGATATCTTCGGTTTTTTCCCAAGCAATTTCCGATATATGCACAAATCCTTCGATGTATTTCTTGCCTATTGGTATTGAGGTAAATAGCCCAAAAGGAGCAATATTAGAAACAATAGAGTCAATTTTTTGTTCGGGCTTTAAATCCTTAATTGCTTTTACAAAGTCGTCGTCCGCCATCGCTGCTTTCTGGGAAAAAATTATTTTATGAAGAGGTTTATTAAGTTCTAAAATTATTGTTTTTAAAGTTTGACCAACCAGATTTTGTCCGGATTCAAGAAAAAGAGTATGGGAATTTGGCAGGAATCCGGAAATTCCGTCCTTTGTCGTTACTAAAAAACCGCCTTTAGTTGCCTCATTAACAACAGTCTCCAATATCTCCTTGTTTTTCAAAAGGTCGTTAAGTCTTACCCAAAGTATGTCTTCGGTAAATCTTCTAAGCGACACAACCGAATTGCCAAAATCGGATTCGGGATTTAAAACCGAAACGGTTACTTTATCCCCCACTTTTAAACTTGATAAAAGATTCCGCAAGAGTCTTTTGTCTTTTTCCAAAACCACAGCTTCGGTTTTTGCTCCTATATCAACCAAAATTTCCGATGAGGTTAATTTTGTAATTGTTCCTTGTAAGGCTTCGCCTTTTTTTGGACTTACAAAAGCAGAACTAACCGATTTCATTAGATCGGCCATTGATGTAGCATGCCCTGCTTGCCCGCCTTTGGAGGGAACTACCGAATGGGCTTTTGAGGATTTATTCTTAATTTTGAATTCTGAATTCTGAATTGTTTTTGCCACTCATTTAATTACCTTTCTATTTAGATTCATATCAGTATACCACTATATACTTATTACCGCAACGCCAAAATATTAATACTGGAATAAAAATTGTATTTTATTTATAATCTATTTCTATTATGAGCAAGATTAAAGCGTTAAAAGAAGAAAAAGAATGGGACAGTTACTGGACAAAAAACCAAACATTTTCTCAATCTATTTACCGCCCTATAGCAAGCTTCTACAGGCAATTTATCATAAAAAAAACTTTAAACCACTTTATCCAACAGGAATTTAAAACGAATTTAAAACTTCTTCACGCAGGAAGTGGCGCCGGACAGGTCGACGAAGATATTATTAATAAATATAAAATAACCGCGCTAGACCTTTCCAAAGAGGCTCTAAAACTTTATAAAGTATATAACGGAAGCAAGGCTAATTTAATGCTTGCCAGTATTTTTGACATTCCCGTAAAACCTGCAACATACGATGGAATTTATAATCTTGGGGTTATGGAGCATTTTACAAAAGACGAAGACATTAAGATATTGAAAGAATTTAAAAGGGTTTTAAAAGATGATGGGAAAATTGTGCTTTTTTGGCCTCCAAAATTTGGAATTTCTGTGGCATTTTTAAACACCACGCATTTTATTTTAAATAATATTCTAAAAAGAAATATTAGGCTTCATCCCGACGAAATATCGCTTATTGAATCTAAAAAGCAAGCTGGTGAAGTCTTAAAAACGGGGGGGTTTAAAATGACGAGATTTTATTTTGGCCCTAAAGACCTATTCACCTATTGTGTTGTCGTCGGCAAAAAAGCCTAGGGACTTGTTATAAAAGTTTCGCAGAATTTTTGTTGAGAAAGATTTTCTATTGCAAAATCATCAATTTTAATATTTTGAGGGTATCTTTTTAAATTGACCTTGCCGCAAATTTTGTCGTTAAATATTTCGTAGCTTTGTCCCCCATCGGAGAGTCTTGGAATGGCAACATGTTTATAATCCTTCTTTAATGCCCCGCAATTAAAATCATAAATTATTAGATCGTTTGTTGAACTTGGGTCAATTGTATTATCACATCCTCTAAATTTAAGATGCATAAAATCAAATTTATCTGCTTTATAAATTGATCTTACTTTAAGATAGGTATCCTTGTTATAGCTGTTACTGTAAAAAAGATATTTTTTAAATATGTCAGGAGCGCTTGGAGAATAAATTGTAACTTCTTTTCCTTCATTATTTGCAAGCGCCGCATATTTTGACAAAAGTCTTACATGGAAATCAAAATAACCTCCTAAGGGAAACTGGTAGAAATAAATATTAAGAAAATTAAAAACCAAAAATAGATATAAAAGCCCAATTATAATCAATGACGAATAAAAATATATTTTATTTTTTATCAAATTCATTGTTTCCCAAATTCCAACTCCTATGAAAATCGGAAGAATTCCAAAAGTAAGAGCAAGATGAATTGAAAAATTATCTGTTCTTGCAGAATACAAAAGCTGAGGCAAAACTCCAATTAGCAAAAGAAAAAATAAAAGAAAAAATGCACTTTTCTTCTTTGCAAATACATATGCAAAACCTAAAACTAAAAATAATGCATCTAAGACATAGAAAAATCCGTGTCTTAGAATTGAATAAAAATTATCTCCATATACAAAAAGATAATCAAAAGAAAATGACTTAAATAATTTTGTAAGAAGAATTCTTGAAAAAACAGTTACTTTATTTTCAAAAATAGCGGTTAGCGGATTTTGAATTGATACTTTTCTGATGTAATCTACTTCGCTTGAAACTTGAGGTGCATTTAAGTTAATTAATTCCCCTACTCTTGACTGACCTGAAGTTGAAAAAACCGAAAACGCAAAAAGAATAATTAAAAGAGTGCAAGAAATTAAAATAGTAGCATATTCTTTACCATATTTTTTCTTATTTATAAAAAAATAAGAAAATAAAACAATTACAAAAACAAAAGGCAGGAAACTGACTTTTGTTCCCACATAGGAATAAAAAGCCAGAAAAAATACCGGGATAGATAATAAAATTTTCTTACTTTTGAAGATCAAAAGCATGTAAAAGGAACATAAAAAGAAAAAAACAGCAGGAGATGTTTCGTAAGCGGTTCTCCCCATGTAAATAGACCACGGGTTTACCGCCATGACAAAACTTGCCGCAAGTCCGGCATTTTTGTTAAATAATGTCTTTGTTATTAGGTATATAAGAAGTACTGAAAAAACACTAAGGAGTACAAAAATTATCCGAACTGAAAGAAGTGAAAACCCAAATAGACCGACAAAAGGTGCTATTAGAAAATAAGGGAGTTCTGCTTGAGGAAGCGTGTAAGCCGGATATTTGAAAATAAACCCTGTTAAAGGATTCCAGGTTCCTGAAATATCGGTTCCTGTTAAAAACATTGATTTTGCATTAATAACATATGTTAATTCGTCTCCCCCGATAGCATTGGGAACTTTATCAACCCACAAAAGCCGCAAAAATAAAGCAAGGAGAATAATTAAAATTAAAGGTAGGTATGATTTAATCTTTGCAAAGGACATTTAAATAAATTCTATATCCTTAATATACCATAAATCCATTTTTGTCAAAAAATTCATTTATATTTTTATATTTTTTATTGTCAAGTGACAGATTAGCTTGATTTGACGGCCTAAACTTTTTTATTAATTTATTAAATAAAAAAGGGTGTATAATCCCCCGCCAAAGGAGATTTAATGGAAAAAGAGGGGGTATTGTTAAGCTTAAAATTTCAAAATGCTGAAATTCCAACCGCACTTATTGCCGGTTTGATTTTAATTGGAATTATTATTTTAATGCTGGGCTCTGCGCTTATTGCATCCGAATCCAAAAATAATCAGCAAGAATTTATGGATAAGCTTAAGGAGAAAGAAGAAAAACTTAAAGAAAGAGAAGAAAAGTTACATCAAATCCAAGAACAGTTAAAAGGAATGCGTTAAAACCACAAAAATATCCCGGCATTAACCTGCCCCCGCCAATCGCTGATGCTTAAAAAGAGAAAATTTCTGGCAATGACCTATTGTCCCAACATTCGTTAGTATCGTAGGCGCTGATACGTTTCACTTCTCTGTTCGGAATGGGAAGAGGTGGTACCATACCGCTAGAATTACCAGAAAATTTCTCTTTTTAAATTGTCAAATTGCAAGTCGCCAAACTTCGCTTGGCTCCTTGAAAGTGAAGAGAAGAATTTCCCACTAAGCTTACTTTTCGAACCCGTTAGACGGGTCTCAAAGAGCGCTTTATGCGGGACGAGATGTCTTTTTATAATCTACCTTTCAACCATTAGTACGGGTAAGCTCAACACTTTGCAGTACTTACACTGCCCGCCTATCAACCTCGTTATCTACAAGGGGTTTCATCCCGACTTGCGTCGGAAATGAGATCTAATCTTGGAGGCCGCTTCCCACTTAGATGCTTTCAGCGGTTATCGGTTGGGAATATAGCTACCCAGCGATGCTCCTATTCGGAAACAACTGGCACACCAGGGATTCCCTCATCCCAGTCCTCTCGTACTAGGGACGAATCTCCTCAAATCTCGACGGTTATACAGGATAGAGACCGAGCTGTCTTACGACGCTCTGAACCCAGCTCGCGTACCGCTTTAATGGGCGAACAGCCCAACCCTTGGGACCTTCTCCAGCCCCAGGATGCGATGAGCCGACATCGCTGTCGTTTTATCCCGCTTAGCGGGAAAATCTTTTGTTACCAAAAGCCTTGACTATACCTTCAACCTCTGCAAAGCCTCGGAAATCCGAAATTCTAAATCCGAAATTCGAAAATTGTTTCGAGTTTCGATATTCGTGCTTCGAGTTTCCTTTCGCTTCGCGAAAGGTGCTAGCCTTTTATAAAAGTTATAGATTTCCCTTCGATTAAACTTAAGGGTTTTAACTTCTATCTTCATGCATTCAATTTGAACACAATCCAGTCGATACGGTCGCCTAAAAGGCGACCTCGGTATTGCCCTGATGGCTGTTCAAGCCAGAAGGGGTTCACCGATTTTAGCTAGTAAATTTTTATTCTAACGCACTCTCTAAATGCGTTTTTTAGAATAATCAGACTTACAAATTACTTTGTAGGCGCCCCAATGTAATTTACAAAAGGTGCCAAACCGCATCGTCGCTGTGGCAATTAACCCATAATTACTTATGGAATTAGACTATATCATTATCCTTTTCAGGATATCAACGTGTGATAATTCGTGTATTTCAGTAAAAATACTGATATTGAACTATCTCATTCTACAATTAACAGAAATCAGTCGTTACGGGGACAATTTGTAGAGCATGCTTGGAATTATATAAGGAGTTATCAATTCTTTTAGCAAATTCATACTAGAGCCTGCAATTCGTAATCGATATTTTTCCCTATCTACATTAACCGTAGAATTAATTCCAAACTTAGCTTGTAGAAACTTAATTAACCAGAGATTTTCTTCTAATGAAAAACACTGCGTATTGATGCGCAATTGCTTTTTATCAGCCGCTCCGTCATCCATAATCCAAATTGCTAAAGCAAAAGAATCAAAATTCTTCTTTAAAAATGATTTTGGAATAATTTTTCTTCGATCATTATAAAAAAGTCTTCTTAACTTATTAAGTAATGGATGAGAAACAGTTCTAAAATAGTAAGCTTTCCCACTTCTTTTAGGCTTGGATTAACAAAACTACTTATAAGAGAATATTTAAAATCTACATATTCTTTTTGGGAAATCCCATGATGAATACGTAAAGAGTATCCTCTGGTAGTTTTATCTAAATACCCATCCCCAAAAAGAGTACCAATGATAAACATTAGTTGTTTTTGGGAAAAGCTTAATTTTCTTGCTTCTCTAGCTAATCTTGTATCCACAACAAATTATCTTCCCTCGGTATTATCCTATCATAAATAAATAGGATTTCACCGATATTAGTTGCTTCGTTCGTCCCGATATTGCTATCGAGTGGCGCCAAATTTGACGCTTGGATGCGATCAGCCTGTTATCCCCGGGGTAGCTTTTATCCGTTAAGCTGTATGCCTACCACTAGGCATTACAGGATCACTAACACCTGGTTTCCCACCTGCTCGACTTGTAGGTCTCGCAGTCAAGCTGGCTTATGCGTTTGCACTATCATTCCGATTTCCATCCGGAATTAGCCAACCTTTGTACGACTCCGTTGCGTTGTAGGAGTCAACCTCCCCAGTTAAACTGCCCGCCAGACAATGTCCCTTAGCCAGATTTTTATGTGGCGATAAGGTAATGGTTGCTTACTTCAAAGAGAGGTATTTCACTGATGACGAATCTCCCTCCTATTCTAAACAGTTAAAATAAACTTCCAAATGCCAAGCTACAGTAAAGCTCCCGGGGTCTTTTTGTCCATGTATAACTAGGCCGCGTCTTCACAGCCATCTCAATTTCGCCGGGTAAATGATCAAGACAGTTACTCAGTCGTTCTACCTTTCGTGCGGGTCGGAACTCGCCCGACAAGGAACTTCGCTCATTTTTGTTAATCTTAGATAAATTTATTATCTAAACTCTCATAATCGCTTATGAGTTCGGACTATATCTTGTCCCATTTGATTGGGACTCCGACGTATAGTCTCTGAGGATTCCCCGTTTAAACGGGGTCTTTCCTGCTGATTGACTCCACCGATCAGATTTTTAGTTCGATTTTCATCGTACTACTGTCGGATACTGAGTTATTCCAGCATATAGTCGGATTTCTAAAACACGATTCTAAGGCAACGATTTATTACCATAGAACAGTTCACATTGTTACCTGGAACGTTTGACCGTTCCGTGGACGATTGATTACGTCTCTCATGGTCGCCCATGAGGTCGGACTATATCATCCTCGCCTCTTCGGCGGGTCTAGCGTATAGTCTCTGAGGATTTCTTGTTCGGAAATACATCTTCGTATTCATATTTTCTAGTTCTTCCTTTACCCTCATTAAGTTTTTCTCTTAAGAGCAAAATCTTTTTTAATCCTTCAATATTTCTGTGTTCACCGTTTTGAACAAATTTTGAAATTTTGCAAAAAATATTAAAGTTATAGATTTTACTTTTAGAAAGCAAGGGATACTTTATAAAATATGGTATTACTTTTTCTAACAATTCTTGAGGATTTGTTACATCCAGAGAGTGCAAGCCGTCTTTTCTTGTTTTAATGATTCCAGAGTCCAATTCTCTCTTTAATAAATAAAGAACTGATGGATCTTTTTGCGAAACATTAAAACTCAAAACAACTTGCCAGTTAACTTTATAATCGCTTTTTTTACGAAGCGATACATTAAAGCTCCCTTCTCCTTCAACAAATCCAGCAAGAAAAAAACCTAATTTTTTCCGATCAAGAACTTTCCTGCTGATTGTCTGCACTGGTCGTTTTTTCACTATGTTTAATATAACATAGTAACGCCAGATACTTCAACCGTCTGTTTTGTACAGTTGCGGTACAGGTTTTCCAGCATATAGCTAAATTTTACAACTACAATTGCTTATAGTTACTGCTGCCGTTTACTGGAGCTTAAGTAAAAAGCTGGCCCTTGCGGACTTCACTCTCTACTTTTGACTTACCAGCACTGGGCAGGTGTCAGCCCCTATACTTTGCCTTTCGGCTTTGCAGGGACCTGTGTTTTAGATAAACAGTCGCTAAGTATTCTTTTGCTGTGGCCACGATACTACTCGTGGCAGGGCATCTCCCATAGGTTACGCCCAGCTTTTGTGCCGAGTTCCTTGAACATCTTTCTCCCGATCGCCTTAGTCTTCTCGACCAACCCACCTGTGTCGGTATACGGTACGGTAAAATATGAATTTGTCCCTCGATTGCTCTCGGGACACAATGAGGATTTTCTTGGAAACTGAAAGCTATTAAATCATTCCTTAAGTTATTAAGAAATTTTCATTTGTAGCTCAATTAAACACGGTAACGGATTTGCCAATTACCACTATTTTACTACTTAGACCGAGCTGAGCTCGGCTCAACTCTTCCAACTCCGTCCCCCCCTTGTAATTTCACATTCTGTAGTCGAATTTCAACGACTTCTCCATCGAGTTAACCCCCTTTATCGAGGAACACTCTTAGGACCGACTAACCCTCCGCTGACTTACATTGCGGAGGAAACCTTGGGTTTTCGGCGGCTCTGTTTCTCACAGAGCTATCGCTACTCATACCGGCATTCTCACTTCTATCCGCTCCACCAAACCTTACAGTTTAGCTTCACTGCAAATAGAACGCTCCCCTACCAAACTCGTGCTCCGCACGAGAAATTCCAATTTACAATTAACAATTTACAATCAAATTCAAATGTTTAAAAATTTAAAATTGAAACATTGAAAATTCAATGAAAATTGAAAATTGATGCTTGAAAATTCTTGTGCGAAACACAAGAGTTTACGTCTTCGGTAAAGAGCTTAATCCTCGGTGAATTTTCCGCGCCAAATATCATCCTCCAGTGAGCTGTTACGCTTTCTTTAAAAGATGGCTGCTTCTAAGCCAACTTCCTGGTTGTCTATGAAATCTGACTTCGTTCAAAACTTAGCTCTTATTTAGAGACCTTAGACGGTAATGAGGGCTGTTTCCCTCTCGACTGATCAGCTTAGCCCGAACAGTCTGACTAGCTATTTGCTCACGTCTGCATTCGGAGTTTGATAGGTTACTACAACTTGCGTCGCAGAAAACCTTTCAGTGCTCTACCTCAGCGTAATTAATAAATAGCCGCTATACCAAAATATATTTCGGGGAGAACCAGCTATCTCTGGGTTCGTTTGGCATATTGCCCCTAACCTCAAGTCATCCCAACCAATTGCTGCTGATACGGGTTCGGGCCTCCTGTTAACTTTCGTTAACATTCACCCTGCTCAAGGTTAGCTCACCCAGTTTCGGGTCTATTGACTGCAACTAAATCGCCCAGTTAGGGCATGCTTTCACTCTGTCTCCCCAAGCGAACTTGGTTAAACTAATGCTGCAATCAATAACTCACCGGTTCATTCTTCAATAGGCACGACATTACTTCGTGCACAGCACGAGAAGCTCCAATTTACAATTTACAATTTACAATAAATGTCCCAATTACCCAATTTAAAAAATTAAGAAATTGAAAATTCAATGAAAATTGAAAATTGATACTTGAAAATTCTTGTGCTATGCACATTGCTCTGTCTGCTTGTTAGCCAATAATTTCAGGTCTATTTCATTCCCCTCCCGGGGTGCTTTTCACCTTTCCCTCACGGTACTAGTTCACTATCGGTAGACTTTGGTATTTAGTCTTGGAACGTGGCCGCCCCAGATTCCCACAGGGTTTTATCGTACCCCATGGTACTTAGGAACAGACTATCGGGATTTTTCATTTCGCGTACGAGTCTTTCACTCTCTATGGAAGACCATTCCGGGTCTTTCCGCTACGAAAAATCACATCAAATATCGTCTGCCCTGCAACCCCCACTCGCGCTCCGCACGAGAAATTCCAATTTACAATTCACAATTTACAATAAATGCTCCAATGACCCAATTTAAAAAATTAAGAAATTGAAAATTCAATGAAAATTGAAAATTGATACTTGAAAATTCTTGTGCGAAACACAAGCAGGTTTAGACTGTTCCGCTTTCGCTCGCCGCTACTGACGGAATCTCATATGATTTCTTTTCCTGGCGTTACTAAGATGTTTCAGTTCACGCCGTGCCCTGCCAAAAGCTATATAAATCCTTGCGGATATATTTTTACTTTTGGCTACCGAGCTGAGCTCGGTGGGTTACCCCATTCGGAAACCGCTGGGTCAAAGGTTTATGGCACCTCACCAACGAGTATCGCCGCCGTATGCGTCCTTCCTAGGCCAAAGCCTCCAAGGCATCCATTATTGGCATTATGAGTAGATTATAATTCACCCCGCACCGAATGGTGCTGGGGTTTTTAGACATATACCCTGTAGACGCGTTCTTGCGAACAAGAAAGCGTTGTACAAGGTTCTTCTCCTCACTTGTCAAAGAGCCAAATCATTTATTATTTAGTGTGTAGCGTCCCGATTTAATCGGGGCAAGCGCTACGCACTAAACAACAAGCTTGTGCCTGCACTGAGCATTCAAACTCGAAGTGCCTGCACTGAGCCCCGATTAAATCGGGGCGAAGTGGACCGTGGGAGACTCGTCCCGATGATAGTTTTCATTCGGGATCCCGCACGAATGAAATTCGTCGGGAAACTCTCAACTGCCCACTTTGTGGACCTGACCGGATTCGAACCGGTGATCTCTGCATTGCAAATGCAGCGCATTGACCAGCTGTGCTACAGGCCCGTATCCGTTCTGTCCAAAATATAAAAAGAACTATGAATTAATTGTCGGTACGCACTGAGCGAAGCCGAATGTGTTGGGGAAACTACCTAGGAGACACACTGAACCGAGCTAAGCTCGGTTGAAAAAGTTATTTTTCTTAGTGTCATCATAATGTAATTTCCTCGTAACTCCAAGCTATTACTTGGGTTAGATTCATTCACATCTGTGATAATACCACAAGCCTAAAATAGTGTCAAGGGTAAGAAAAAGATAAATAGTCAAGTCGTTAAGTATTGACAAGAAAACAATTTCGTCGTATAAATAAGCAGTCACTTTAAGCCGGTGGCATTTTTTGTATAAGGGGGTGAAAACATGAATTACGATATTCCAAAAAAAATTAATACCAAACCAATAGTTAACATTAAATCATTTTTTGAAGTAGCTAAAAAAGATCATGCAAATAATGATTGGGGCAAGCCATTTCAAAACACTGATTGGGGTGGGCACTTTACAACTTTTAGTGGTAGCGCTAACGCTTCTGCTACTGAAGCATACTATGCTTGGGTTCCTTCGCAAGGAGTAATTCCAGAAGTTGAAAATGAACAACAACATTTGGGAGATGTTATGGCTCAAGTTACCTTTCCGAAACCAAAAGTCAAACGGGGCTAAACTATTCCATTACTTCTGGTTTCCAATCAACAATTGATTTTTCTGCCAAATATCTTGCTTCACCTGTCAATTCTGGCTTATAATCTTTGTCTGTGGTCAACTCATAAGCTCCTTTTTTACATATCCTTACCCATAATTTCGGCATAAAGCTAGAAAAGATTTTATATATGAAATTTTTATAATGTTTATTTGTCCAAAAAATTAATACTTCTTGTTCTTTTTCTTTTTGCTTAAAGGCTTTCCAAAGATTAATAAAATCTATTTTATGCGTTATATTTAAAATAAGATTAGGCTGAAGTTTAGAACATTCAATAACAAGAGACGCGTATGGAAAGTTAGGAATTGTTGATACTTGATTATTTTCTATTTTTCCATGGGGATTAAATTTGATAACTCGGCATGCCACCGAATCGATTTCGTTAAATGGGGTATCTTTACCTAAAATAGGAAGGTTATCCATGCTTGGATTATACCACTTCGGGGTTAAATTATTCCCCTTCTTTTTTTCTTACAACCATTTCTTTCTTTTTTGTGTTGATATTTGCTTCCAATTCCCTGACATCCCAGTCTAATATTTTGAGTATATTTTTTGGAATTATAATTCCATACGAATTTCCAATTCTAACAATCTTCCTCTTCATATTTATTATCTTCGTTATAACAATGTTATAACGGAATAAGAAATAAATCAAGATATATTTTTATAACTACTTGGAAGTTTTGACAAAAAAACGTGGCTGAATTATTCTCCACCTAGCCTGTGGCTCGCAGGATTCTGCGTTGCATTGCATCAGTATTAACTTGCTCAATAGCACCTAATGCTTCTTTACCAATCGCATATAATTCTTCTGGGGAGACTGAAACTCCAAGTATGAATGGAAATACTTCACCATCCTTTTCCAGATAATTTCTTTTTGTTATCCTACCATCAGAATCGACCACCGTACTAATACCAGCAGATTCGTATCCATGGGGCAAAACAAATGATCCTTCTATTGCATCATGCTTTAATACAATTAAACGCTGTGTAGACACCACAGCTTCTCTGGATTGATCAAAACGAACAACTTGTTGTTGAGGAAAAATTCCAAGGGAAACCAACTGGTTTACCCTGGTACTAATTAGACCCATAATCTCGGTTCCCATTTCGCGCTGCATGCGTCGTACTTCTGCTTGATCATTAATCAATGCTTCGGACAAACTTATAGATGCTTGCATATCGTAGCGTGAATTTCCATCATTTGCTTCTACCATAATGCAGAGATTATATTACTATAAAAATAAGTTGTCAACGCGGGCTAAATTATTCCCCACCGTTAATTTTATACAAAAGATAGTTTTACAAATTTT
>CAZIDK010000004.1:0-62052 GCA_964537895.1 uncultured Gammaproteobacteria bacterium | reverse complement strand
ATCTCCTTTTAATACTTCGTAACTTTTCTCCGGGATATCTTTTTTTGATATATCAAGCGCAGTAGTGCCTAAATCCGAAAGCTTGGTAGCGACTCCTTTGGGAACATATTCATATGACATTCTGGAAACCCGCCATTGAAGATCCTGCTTTGAAGTATAATAAGAATCATTGACAGACAAGTATGCAGACGGTTTAAAAGCATATCTCACAGAATAAAGCAATCCTACTACTAGAATTGCGCAAACTACCAAAAATAAATATTTATTCAAATATCTCTTAAAAACAGCTGTTACAAATCCTCCTAAAAATGAGGCAAAAACCGCTGTAAAAAGGAGAAAACGCCAGGGAAACTGAACATAAGCAAGAGGCTGAAAAATATTCCAAATAGGTTGAGAATAAGAAGTAGCCATAAACAGGGAAAAAATAAAAAGGGAGAAAACAACAAACGGTAGTTTTACGTTAAATGTTAACTTTCTTTTAAATAAAACGAGAAATACTATTAATAAAATTGCCAGTAAAGAAACTGCAAGTTGCACTTTGCCGATCTGAAACGACAAACCATCCGCACAACCTGCAATGGATCCCCCGTATCCCCAAAGAGAATTTAAAAATTGCGTTGGGCAGACAAAGTGCAATTTATAACTTGCCAGTTCTCCAAGAAGAATTTTATCAACAAGCGTATATTTTTTTTCAAGAAGAGCCGGCAACCAAAAATATGCAGAAATACCAAGACTTATTAATCCGGATAGAGAGAAAAATAAAAATACTTTTTTAATATTTTTTCTTTCTTTATAAAGTAAATATAATAAGTATACCGCTAAAAAAGGAATAAATTGTAACGTAACTAAATTATGGGTTAGTACGACAAAAGATAATAAAATTCCTGCAATTAACGCACTTAAAACCGTCTTTTTTTCAGAACATCTATCTAAAGCCCAAAAAACTGCAGGAATCCAAACGAAAGAGAAAAATTCAGATAAAGCTCCCCTAACATAAATATCTACTGCGTGATAAGGAGTATAAGTATATAAGATCGCTGCAACCAGTCCTGCCGAAATACCGTAATGTTTTTTCACCCACATAAACATAAAAAAAGCAGAAAGAATAAATCCTAGTCCGATAACGATTTTTGTAGAATCAATAAAAGAAAATCCAACAGAATGAAATAAGTAGCCAAAATAATAAGCAAGAGGCGGATAGAAGTTAAATAAAGGATAACCATAACCAAAACCTAAATCGGGCACCCACCGCGGAGGAATCTGCCCATTATTAACGACTAATGTTAATTCATATAATCTTGCGATTTGTTCGTCATCATGAATTGGAAAAAAACCCGAATAAAATAAGGGTTTTACTGCCCAAAATGATAGCATAATAATAACAACAAGAGGCAAAAATTTTTTCAGTAAATTCATTTTTTAAATACTCTTCTATTCTTTATGGCCAAAAGAAATAATATAATCAAGCTTACAAATGATACTAAATCAGCAAAAATTCTTAAAGGAGTCTCACCGAAAGAAATATTGATAAAATGTATCCCTGGATTAACAAAGAACCTAATGAGACCATTTTCATTTTCATAAGAAATAGGAACTTCTTTTCCGTCAACCTTTACTTTCCAGCCGGGAAAATACACCATATTAAATTGAATTTGAGCTTTAGTTAATGCATTTATGGAGAACGTTGCCTTATTGCCATTTACAAACAAATTTCCTACTGTTCCTTGCCCTTTGATTACTGTAATTTTTTCACTTGGCATTGCTGTAGGAATAACCTTAACCCATTTTGGCATATACTCATTTTTTACAGTGGTGGTATCTTGATTGGTAGAATAAAAAGAATCTGGATAGTTTTGATAATTCTTAGGGACTAAAAACGGCACTGCGGAAATAAAGATTAATATTAAATAAATTCCGGTAAGCCAAAGTTTTTTCTTTTTTTCTGTTTTATTAAGCTGATAAGAAATTAAAAAACTGCTTAAAAGCATGATTACCGAAACAATCCTAAACGGAAATTGAATTAAATTTGTAAAAGGAAAATATGTCCATAAAATTTTTGAAATAGGTAAAACAAGAAAAGTTAAAAAAACAGTCAGTAATAATACATAAATTACGTTTTTATCTTTTTTTCTAACTACAAAAAGAATACTTTCCAAAACCAGAAAAATAAAGGCTAGTCCTAATATACTCCAATTATTAAAAGAGATGAAATATTTTGAAAAATCAGAAACTGTGACATTATCAAAAACCGTAAATTGCTTATCATAAAAAGCCGGCATCCAGAAAAACGCAGATAGACCTAGTCCAAAAATAAATGTGTAAAACCATTTTTTAATACTGTTGTGATGTATCAATACAATATATGTCAAAACCACCGGTAAAAATATCAATGCTAAACTGTTGTGGGCGATAATTAAAAGAGCAATTCCTAAGCTTGTAAAAAGCAAGTTTTTTCTTTCTACTTGCCATAAAATAAAAGGAACAATAGAAAGAGCCAGCACTTCTCCTAATGAACCTCTTTGATAAAGATCAAAAAGATGGTAAGGAAAAAATGTATAAGCGGCAGAACCAACAAGAGATGAAATATTATCAAACCTTTTACATAGCCATAGATATGAAAAAACAGAAGAAAATATCATACTTAAAGCAAAAAGTATTTTAATTGTATTTACAAAACTAAAACCTAAAATATGTATGGGAACACCTATATACATAAAAAGCGGGTAAAGAAAATCTGCAACCGGATAACCAAAACCGTAATTGAGTCTTGTTAAAAATCTAACCGGAAACTGTCCGTTTCTTAGGTTTTCAAAAAACGCCGAGAACCTAATAACCATCCAATTTCCGTCATCGGTTGACGGAAAGCCTAAGTGGAGTAAACCTATTATAGAAGGCAAAGAAACTATTATTACCAAAATAAGAAACAGCAGTTTAGAATTTTTTTTCATATTTTTTTACCCAAAAAAAACTAATGATTAGCAATAAAAATCCGGCAGCTGAAACTTTTAATCCGAATATAAAATTAGCCGGATAGTAAGAAAAGGTTACTTCGTGTTTTCCTGTTGGGACTACGATTGCTCTAAAAGAATAATCCGCTCTGTAAATCTTTGTCTTGACTCCATCTACATAAGCTTGCCAGCCCGGAAAATAATTATCCGAAAGAAAAAGAATGTTGTCGCCTTGAGTTTTGGTTGAAAATTTAATTTCATTTGATTTATATGATAAAAGCTTTGCTTCTCCGGTAGAGTTTTTATCAACTTGAATATTGGGATTTTCTTCCAAAAATATTGTCCTTCTTAAATCTACATTTTTATCATAAATTGAATTTAAAATTGTTTTTCTGTTTTCCACCTTAAACTCTCCTGACATAAAATACCTTGGCAAAACTTGTTGATTCTCGTATACCTGCCAGGGAGATTTTTGCCAGATAAGTTTATAAGAATCTTCCGGAAAAGTCGTCAGATCGGGCCGATAATCATTTTTAAGAGTGTAATCTTGATTTAAAACATACTTAACTCCCAAAAGATTAAGCAGTCTTTGCCTGTAGATATTATTTTTCAAGTCAGAAGAGCCATATCCCGGCGCGATATTTGCATCAGGCCTTGGTAAAACTAAAGGAAGCTTCCCATTGTTAGAAGCCGCGAGCAACTCTCCATAAGAGGCTATGTGCAAAGGATCATTTCCTTCGGGAGAATAAGTGCCGTCAACACTTTGGTAGTTTGGAGAAACATAAGCCGAACCGTATCCCCAAAATCTATTTATACCTGCATTTTTCTGAAGATAGTTCATTACCGGGGTCTGCGGATAAATCAGCTCTTTTGGAGAAAAAGGGGTAATTTTATTAAAAAAATATAAAAGATCAAAGATAACTAAAAAAACTATTAAGGCGTATGTTATTTTTATATTTAATTTTTTCAGAAAAACAGAAACAATCACTAAAAAAGCAATCGAGGATGGTATTGCTAAATTGCGGAGTGAAACTTTAAGATTATCTGATAAATCAGGAATTAATTTCATAAAAACAACTACGCCAATTAAGATTAGGATATAAACCGAAAAGAGAATATAAAATGGCGTTTTTTTAAGATCCTTTTCGCGTAAGAAGTGGTCGATTCCAATTGCGCCTAAAACTATTAAGCTGAAAATAAAAATACTAAGCTCTCTGGTTGGAACTGTCGTCGATATCACGGGTATCGGAATGAGATAAAGATATTTAACTAGCGGCAGGTTAGTTGCAAGCACTAAAGATACTACAGAAGAAATCGCAAAAAATCTTTTTTCTTGTACCTTTGTTTTGTTTAACAAAGCAAAAATAACAAAAGCTAAAATAAGAGTCCCGGGATACATTACTCTTTCTATATATGTTCCGTCAATCCAATAATTTCTTGTTGCCGGATTTCCAAAAAAATCAGGAGCAAAAATTGTAATCCAATAAAAAACCGGGGCAAGATTTTTTTCTATTTGAGATAAAGCATAAGCTCCTCTTGTAGACTCGGAGAAAAGCAGAAGGGTCGGAAAAATTTGAAATGATGTTATTAAAAAGGGACTAAAAAGAGAAAGTAAGAATATAAAATTTTTCTTATGATTTTTTAAAGCACCTTTTGTAGTAAAAACTAAATAGCTGTAGTAAAAAAAACAAAGAACATAAATATAAAATACTCCTTGTATGTAACCTGCGAGAATAGACATTGATAAAATTAAGGACAATAATAAAAAATTGGTTTTTGTTAGTTTTTGAAAAAAATATTTTGTGAAAAGAAGCGCCAATGGAAGCCACAGGAACGTGCTTCCTATATTGCCATATTCTATCCATACACTCATATATGAAGAAAAGGCAAAAGAAATTGCTCCGATAAATGATGCGAAATCCTTTAAGCCTACTGCTTTTTTTAAAAAAAGATACATAAAAACCCCTGCAAGAAAAGGCTGAAGCATTATTATTACTGTCCAGGAAAAATTAAAAGGGAGTAAGAAATACAAAAAATTAATTGGATAAAAAATTGCGGTTTGGAAATTAGCTAATTGAGGGTTCCCTGAAAAATTATGTGGATTCCAAAAAGGAATATTTCCTTGTCTTAACTGATCAATTGAAAAATATCTCCAGGGATATATTTCTTTTATAACATCTGCGCCTTGGGCTTTGTTTGGATATCCGCTCGGCGCATATCCTAAAAAAGATTCTGTTTTGTAAGGGTTTTCACTTACCAAGAGATCACCCGGAAAAGGAACTTTTCCTCTAAAAACAGGGAAGAAGAATATAAAAACTACGATTAGAATTAGAAAATAAGGCCAAAGATTTTTAAGCTTATTCATTACTTTTGCGGCAATATCTGATAAACCCTATAAAAATAATCCGTATTGCCTTGCCTTACCTGAAAAACAAGTTTTAAAGGAAATTCCGGTGGAATTATAATATGATTGCTTTGATAAGCGATAAAATATGAAGGCATTTTTTTAGCATAATTTAAAGCCTCTTTTGGAAAAATATCTACAGGCCAGTAACCTTTTATTTTAATATTTTTATTATCTACCATATACAATTCCATCGATGCAGGTAAAAGTCCAAAAGTTCCTTCTGTTGCAATAAAAATTTTCTGATTTCTTGCTTTGTCTTTGAAATATTCGACACTTTCTTTAACACCCCATCCTGCTGCCCAGCTATTTACATATTGATTGTTGTCTGCTTTTGCAATCTGTGAATTTATTGGATCTTTAGCAAACTGATAAGAAACAAATGCCGGATACCAAATAAAAGCAAAAACTGTAATCGGGATTAATTTTTTAATTACGTGTGCTTTATTCTTACCTTCTGAATATCTTAACGCTTGCGAAATAATATAGTTTAAACCCCACGCTGCTAAAGGAAGAAGATAAAGACTCATAAAATAAATAAATCGTGGAAATATCACTCTCCCAAAAAGCGCAAGGGCTACAAAAGGAACTAAAAAATATAAGCAAAGTAATATCTTTTCTTTAAAATATTTTTTTACCATAATTAAAGAAATCAATATTAAAACCATATAGGGAAGTTTTAAATACTCAGTTAACCAGCTGAAAAGTCCATTAAGATTTCCGATAAAAAATGTAAAAGGATGTTCTAACCATTCGGACAACGGGTAAACAAAAATTGCATTCTTTGCTTGTATCATTTGAAAAAGAGGAGAAAGTCTTAAAATGTTATACATTGCAAATGATAATACGCTTGCAAATATAGCGAAGGTTACCCAGGTTAAAAATTTATTTTGCAAATCTTTTCTTTTAAAATCAAAAAGTATTAATGTAAATGGCAAAAGATAAATACTGAAAAAATTAGAGGTCTTTGTTAATATTCCTAAAGCTATTACAAAGCCCAAAGTATAGGCAATATCTAACCTAGTCTTACGTACTAAAAGGATAGAAAAATATAAAGCCCAAACAGAAAAAGTTGCTACCATGCTATCATAAAGCGCCATTCTGTCTAAAACTTGAGCAAATGGATAAAAAATATAAAGAATAGCTACTAAAAAGGCGGTTGTTTTATTTTTAAAAAGCTCATAGGTAAGGAAAAAAAGACCAACCATAGTAAAGAACCCGCTAAAAACTGAAACCAGTCTTCCAGCTAAAAGAGGATCTTCTATAAACTTCATAAAAACTACAGTTGCCCAGATAAACATTGGCTGCTTACCGTCTGTTAATGAAATAAATCTCCATGCGGAGTCATTTAAAGCAATTTGCGCCCACCTTAAATATATTGCCTCATCTGTAAATATTGGAAGATTACCTAAGAAAATTAGTCTTAAGAAGAAGTAAAAAAAAGTAATGAAAGCCCCAAGTATAATTTCATTACGATACTTAAGAATTAGTTGCATAGATGGATTATAGTAAAAGCCCCAAGTTCAATCAATGATAAGAATTTAATTTTGTTTTTAAGAAATATGCAATTAAAAAAACACTAATAGAAAATAAGCCTATATATTCAACATTTGAGATTATTTGAGGATACCCTTTTGCATAATCTGTCATAAAAACATAAATTACGTAGATTAAGAGAGAAAATATAGATGCTAAAACAGCAGGAATAAATATATATAGTTTTCTGGAAAGAAAAGAACATAAAGATAATGGGAAAATTAAATACCAGGGCTGAAACGTGGTTCTAAACGAAACCGCAATTAGACTTGCAATAGAAAATATAACCAGTAAAAGAAATATTTTCCCCCAGTTTATTTTTTTATTAGTTTTATCCATAAAAAATATTAAAACAAACACAGGAATAAATAAAAACGTTAAATACTTAACTCCTATAGAAAAGGCAAGAGAAATAATAGAATAAAGTTTTTGATTTTTTAAGTATAAATAGATAGATAAAAGTCCAAAAAATACAAGAGGAAAATCATTATGGGCAGAAACAAGTCCTTCTATAATTACTAAGGGATTAAATGTCCAAAAAATTGTATTGAAAATTTTTTCTTTTGGAAACAGGATTTCAGATATTTTATAAACTAAAAAACTACTCCCTACAAAAAATAATCCTATTAATAATTTGAAGAGAAAAAAAGTTGGCAAAAATAAATTAGAACCAATAAGAGACAGCGGCGCGGTTAATATAAGCCAGCTTGGTCCATATGGGTAAACTCGATGAGTCCAACGCATAAAATTAAGCATTGGGTCAACAAAATCTGTTGGCTTATAGAAATAGGGATTTTGATTATAGAAAGTTAGTATTTTTGCGTCGAAAATATAATTGAATAAATCATATGAAAAAGCATTGTAAGAAAATACTAAAAATATGAATGTTAAAAAAATAAGTGCTTTTACTGTTTTAAAAGTTATTTTTTCTTTTTTTGCTAAATACAGAAAAGAAAAATAAAAGATAAAAAGCAAAAGAGCAATTACAAAAAATATTAAAGCTGATATTGGTCTTTGGAAAAAACCTATGTATTGGAATTGTTTTTCCAGGGTTTGATAAATTGAGGCTTGCGATAAGGTAAGGTTCAAATCAACTTGGGTAAATGAGTAAAAAAATAAAGCTACAATTACTAAGAGATAGGAGGAAAAAAGAAGTTTTAATTTTGTCATAGGTTTTTATATTTTCCCAAAACATCGTTTATTTTTATAATTACCAAGTCTTCCAAAGCCTCTATAGAATCTTTAATAGGACTTACTCTCCTTGATTCTACATAAAGCCAGTTAACGGGAACCTCTTTAATTTTATATCCCAGTTTTTGAGCTAAAAATAAAAGTTCAACATCAAAACCTGCTTTTACTGAAGAACCCGATATTTTCTTATATCCATGATGAAAATTCTTAAGTTTTGTAAATAATGTGTCTGAAACGTCTTTTCTAAAAAGTTTAAATCCGCATTGTGTATCGCTTATTCCCTTTACCCCAACTATTGTTGATCTTAACATAATCATTCCTTTTGCCATTAAAAGCCTTGTCCACGGTGCTCCTTTTCTATGTGAATTTCTGCTTCCAATTACAATATCGTATTTTTCAGCAAACGGAAGAAGTTTATTAAGTTCTTCAATAGGAGTTGCCTGGTCCATATCTGTGAAAAGAACATATTCTCCTTTTGCATTAAGCATTCCCGCGGTTACTGCTCCGGCTTTACCAAGATGCTGATTTTTAATTATTTTGAATTTTGGATTTTCCTTTACAAATTTTTCGACAAATTCAACACTTCCGTCATCTGATCCGTCATCAACAATAATTATTTCATAAGAATACTTTTGTTTACTAAAAAAATGCTCTATTTTATCTAAAACCCCCTTTTGAAGATTTGCCATTTCATTATATGAAGGAATTACTATAGATATATAAACTTTATTCACACTAAAGATTATACAAGAAAAAAAATCTCTTAACAAACTCGTTGACAAATTTATGTATTTATCCTATAAAGGTATACTGCCTCTATAATATGTCAGCGGAACAACCATCACCAAGTAATTATATCGAAGAAAATCAAGAACACTGGAGGAACGCTAATAGAGGCATATCTTCAAGACCGCTTGAGTTACCTAGAACCGGAAAATTTTTACATGAAAGGATTGTAAGAACTTTCGGATTGGAAGATACCCAAGAACCAATCCTTACATGGTCTGTTATTTTTGACAAACCAAAAAGCCCATCTAGTGCATACGTTTATGCAGAAAGATTTCCGGAAGGTGTTGCAAAAGAAGACGAACACGACTTCTCTGTAGGCATTGGAAGAATAACAGAATATGCGACAAATATAGCAACTAAGGACTTCATTGACAGAAATACAGACATTCCAGTTGTTAACGCAGTAGCACGAGCGTATGCCGCTTTTGGGGATCTTGCCACTTATGGAATTATGCTTGCTGGGACATATAGGGAAATGGCAAGAATAGAATATATGGCAGAACAAAATGGCGAAGATTTTGGACAAGCTCTATATCGAGGTTTATTCCAACACGATACAGCCCCTCTCAATGAATTAATTGCAGATACAAAAGAATTTTCAGGCTGTTCAGACATCAATGAATTAGCTATAAAATTAGGTAAAAAAAGATTTAAAAAACCAGATATTGGAAAATGGCTCAACAAACTAGAAGTCGAAAGAACGGACGGTCCGGTTAAAGGAAGTATCAAAAACTGTGCAGTTTCTGTTCTAGCCGGAGGAGTATTCAGAAGTCCTGGTATTACAGAAGTGTCTGCTGGTCTTCTTCCATTATTTTTTGCTGAAACTATTGCTATCTATGGCCTAAACGGTAGAATGGATATCGGTCTTCTTGTACAAAACCTTGCTGTTGTAACTGCAACGGGTCTTGCTATCAGTCCCTTTGCAACTATCCATGAATTGACACATAGCTACTCTGCTTCCGAAGATTATATGGGATTTATACCTGTAAAACTTATTAAAAAAGAAGTCACTCCGTATTTTACAAGACTGGAAATAGAAGAATAGCCTCAAGTTGTGATATAATTCAATCATGCCCCGTTCGTCTAGTGGTCTAGGACGCAACCTTCTCAAGGTTGAGATCATGGGTTCGACTCCCATACGGGGTACCACAATAAAATCAATATTTGCAAAATTAGTCCGCTTGTTCTTTTATTTTTCTTCTGTAAACCCTGCACCCACGACCTTATGGTCGGGGCATGGGAAATTTCGCTTTGCGTATTTTTTATTAACCCTCGCTCTAACGAATGGAGCATTGTGGTGTAGGGTAAATACGTTTTTTGAATAAAATAAAAATTGCCAAAATATATAACAAACCCAACGCAATTGAAAGTAATGCGCCAATTTTAAAAGAAACAGGATCGTATACAAAATTTACGCTGTGAATTCCGGAAGGAATTTTTACACCGCGGAATGTATAATTTGTTCTATATATTGGGGCTTCTTTACCATCTACATATGCCTTCCAACCGGGATAATAATTGTCAGATAAGACAAGGAAGCTGTCAGACGAAGAATGTGTTTGGATTAACACATTGTTTGCTCTATACTCCTTAATAATCGCCCTGCCCTGCTTATCAGATTGCTTTAGCTTTCTTATTCCAAAGATCTTTTGTTCTACAACTGCTGTTGTGTTTGGGTCAAGGGACGGATTGAAAAGCAAATTAAGTTCCTTATCTTCTTCTTTGACAATTTCTAATTTATTTACCAGATATGCGCGGGGAAGCCGCTGCGAACGTTCCTTTACATACCATTTATCGTTTTCCCATACTACTGTGTCTTTCGTAACATTAATTGGAATTTCGTCTTTTTTAAAAATAAGGTAGTTAACGTTTAAAAGAGACATCAGTCTATTTCGCCTAAATTCCATTGCACCGCTTAAGGAGGCGTCTTTTATAACCTCGACATCGCTTCTTAATAAAGGAGGCGGGAAAACTCCGGTATTTGCAAAACTAACAAGTTCCCCATAACGCTTAATATAAACCGGGTATGTATATTGAGGGTCATAAAAACGGAAATATGTGGCAAAATCGGTAATTATATTCGCGCTTCCTATACCAAAAATCCGCGTGTTACCGGAAATGCGCCTCACCGCTTCCATAACATCATTTTTAGGAAAAAACGTTTCCTTAGGAGAAAACGGTAAAAACTTATAGCTGTTATAGAAACCCAACATGTATGCAATAAAAATAACAATTACAGGAATAGCGTCTTTATCCAGCACCTTTTCAAAACCCCGCGGCTTGCCGCGTGGGTTAGCTTCATTATATTTTTTTTCTCGTGAGTCAATACTCCGCGAAAAAAAGGTGCTGGATTTATATTTTGCTTTACTTAGTTTAGGCAAAAGATAAACCATAATTAAAATAAACACGCTGACAAATCCCAATAATTCAAGTGAGGCATTTCTTAAAGAAGTAATGCGGCAATTATCAGCAACTCCAAGACAGCTTGCCTGTAAATTTAAAACGGTAACTAAAAATATCAAAGCCGCAAAAGAAGTAAATATAAAAAGCAATATCAGAAGATTTTTTCTTCTAGTCTGCGATTTACACCAATATTGAAACCCGAATCCCGACAATACTGCCAAAGAGAATGTAGTTATAAAGAAAATTCTAGTCGGAACTCCTATTGATAAGAACGGTATATCCAATTCATACAACCAAGTTGCAAAAGGCCATTTGAGGCTAATCAATATTGTAAAAACCAGTATGAATAAATAAAATTTAATTAAAGACGAACTTTTATCCTCTTTAATCTTAAGTATCGAAAAAAAAGCAAAAAGAGATGGGATAATTCCAATATAAACAGCCGTTTCTATATAGTCGCTTACTCCCCAAAAATTATATGTTGCGGGATTTCCATAGTAATTTGGGATTAAAATTGTTACAAAATGACTTAAGGGAAGAAGAAATGAATTAAAAATAAAAGACGAAGACTGCGTATTTAAATTGGCATATTTAAAAAGTTCAATTGCGGGAATTAATTGAATCGAAGCCAAGCCTAGGCCTAAGAGAATAAATAGAAAAGGAGAAATAAATCTTCTTATACCATTAGCAAAATCTTTATTTTTATGTCTGAATATCCAATAAAAACAAACAAAAACTAAAATATATAATGCATATTGAAAATGAGTAGAAACAAGAAGAATGCCAACGGCAGGAGCCAGTATAAAAAGATATATTTTTGAGAATTTTCTCGGTATCTCTCCAATAAGAACAACATAAATGGCATTAAGGCTATGCCAAGAGCGAATTGAGCAAAAACAATTCTTGTAATTACAGCTCCCGATAAAGTGAAAATTACTGCTACAAAAAAAGAGGCTTTATTATCTAATTTAATACTTTTGCCGTATAGAAAGGTACCAACGCCTATCAGTAGCGTTTGGATTACAATAATTAATGTCCACGAAAGATAGTTTGGCAAAACAAAAAAAAGAATATTAAAGGGGTCGAAGTATCTAATGTTAATTGAAGCAAGAAGCGGCATACCGCTTCCGTTATATGGGTTCCAAAGCGGCAACTGACCATGCTTCATAAGTTCTATAGCTAAAATTTTAAAAGGGTAAATAAACCTAAAGGTATCTTGTGCTATCGCCTTATGTGCCAGAGAAATAAAATTTCCTGAAAAATTTTCACTTTTGTAAGGCTCAAACCACGCCAGTAAATAATTACCCGGGAATAGATATAATTTATTTAAGAAAAATTGCCAAAATATGGATACTATTCCGGCAACAAGAAGCAAAAGAGATAAAATAGTTTGTTTTTTAAATTTCACAATATTTTTTATATTGTATCACTCTTCGTATTCGTGGATTTGTACTAAGTAGCTAAAGTAAGCGTTAGTCTGCCTGGGGCGGAGTTGCGCGGAGAACCGGGCGCTCGTGAAACTCAGGAGGAGAAACTTTATGCGCCGGTCTTGTTAAGGCAACATCCAAAACCTCATCCATGTGCGAAACAAATATAAAATTTAAATCTTTCAAAACTTCTTTTGGCACATCTTCCAAGTCTTTTTTATTTTCTTTTGGAATTATTACGGTTTTGAGCCCTGCTCTGTGAGCCGCTATAACTTTTTCTTTAAGACCGCCAATTTCCAAAACTCTTCCTCTTAAAGTTATTTCGCCTGTCATTGCAACTGTTCTTTTAATAGGAATTTTTGTTAAAGCCGAAGAAATCGCGGTAGTTATGGCAATTCCTGCCGACGGCCCGTCTTTTGGAACTGCACCTTCCGGAACGTGAACATGAACATCAATTTTTTGATAAAACTTTTCATCAAGTCCCAAAGCTTTGGCTCTTGCTCTTATATAGCTCATTGCTGCCCTACAGGATTCTTTCATTATGTCGCCAAGTTGGCCTGTCATTATCAATTCCCCTTTTCCCGGCATTAAAGCCACTTCAACAAAAAGCACATCTCCTCCCGCTTCTGTCCAGGCAAGTCCCGTTGACATACCTACTTCGTCTTTTTTCTCAATCAGAGTTGAACTTACTTTAATCGGACCCAAAAATTTTGGCACTGATTTTTCGGTTACAACAACTTTTGCTTTTTTCCCTTCCACAACCGTCTTGGCTACTTTTCTAAATATGGCTGCCATTTGACGCTCAAGACTTCTCACACCGGCTTCCCTCGTGTAATGATCGATTATAAAACGTATCGCTTTATCTGTAATTTCCACTCTTGAATTTGTTAATCCGTGACTTTCCATTTGTTTTTTAAGCAAGAAGTCTTTAACAATCCTGAATTTTTCTTCCTGTGTGTAGCCTGCAAATTGAATTACTTCGAGCCTGTCTCGAAGAGCCGGAGGAATAGTATCTAAAACATTCGCTGTTGTAACAAACATTACGTCGGACAAATCGAATGGAACTTCCAAATAGTGGTCGGAAAAGGCATGATTCTGTTCCGGATCTAAAGCTTCTAAAAGAGCCGAGGAAGGATCGCCCCTGAAATCAGCCCCCACCTTATCTATTTCGTCGAGCATAAACACAGGATTTTTTGTACCTGCATCTTTAATTCCCTGAATTATGCGGCCGGGTAAAGCGCCTACATACGTTCTCCTGTGGCCTCTTATTTCCGCCTCGTCTCTTATGCCGCCAAGAGATACTTTTACAAATTTTCTGTCTAAGGCTCTTGCAATTGACTTGCCTATTGAGGTTTTACCCACTCCTGGCGGTCCGACAAAACAAAGTATCGGTCCTTTCATTTTTCCGGCCAGTTTATGAACCGCCAAATATTCGACTATTCGCTCTTTAACCTTTTCCAATCCGTAGTGGTCTTCGTTAAGTATTTTTTCGGCGGCTTTAATGTTAACGGTATTTTTGCTTTCAACGCCCCAAGGAAGACTTAAAAGCCAATCCAGATAATTTCTTACATAGCCTGCTTCGGGATTAAATTGATTCATTTGAGACAATTTTTTTATCTCTTTTCTGGTTTTTTCCTCTATTTCTTCCGGCATTTTGGCATTTTTAACTTTTACCAAAAGCTCCTTTATTTCGCTGTCTTCATCGGATTCGCCTAGCTCTTTTTCTATTGTCTTTAACCTCTCCCTAAGCATTACCTCTCTTGCGCCTTTTTCAAATCTTTCTTGAGTTTTCGAAGCTATTCTTCGTTCTATCTCAAGAACTTTTATTTCTTTTGCCAAAAATTCTGTTACTTTTTCAAGTCTCCTTTTAACATCTACGTCTTCCAAAAGCAATTGTTTTTCCGCCGGTTTTAAATCCAAAACCGAAGCAACCAAATCAGCTAAGCTTGACGGAGTGTTTTCAGACATAATGTTCATAAAGACCAGAAAATCAACAAATTTACCTAAATTCATGGCTTTTCTGAATTCGTTTGTTAAATGATTACATAAGGCCTTAACTTCGGGAGTATCGCGTAAAACATCGGGAACCTCTACGACTTTACCCAGCAAAAAGGGGTGTTTATCTTGATAATCTTGGATTTTTATCCTGGAAAGTCCTCTTACTTGAGCATTTATTTCGCCATCACTTTTAATCATGCGCTCAATATGGGATAGTGTGCCAAAAGAGTGCAGATCGGAAGGCGTTGGTTCGTTTAGCTTTGCGTTTTTTTGAAGGACAAATCCAACTGTCCGATCATTGTGGAAAGCATACTCTAAGGCTGCCAAGCTCTTGGGTCTACCAAAGGTTAGCACCGAATCGGTATTGGGGAAAATAATCCCGTCTCTTATTGGAATTATAGGTACGAATTTATCCATATTGGCCGTTTGCATTAGCACTCTACCACACCACCTGCCAGCTTGTCAAGGGGTTATTGTGTAATCCCGCAAACCCTTGCAGATTCGCCCTTTCGACGCGAGGATGTAAACCTCGGGAGAAAGTAAGAATCTGGCGGGGTCAAGTGTTTACGGGGTTGACATACCAAATCCGGCGTAATTACAATTAAAACATCATGATCTATTTAAGTCAACTATTAAATAAAAAGGTGTACTATGGAAAAGAACTGTATGGAAAAATTACGGATATGGCTGTTTTTGAAAATTATCAAAATCCTTCTCTGTCTAAAATCGTTATTACAAAAGACAATAAAAAAATAACGGTTTCTCCCTCGGTAATCGACCTTAATAAAGACCGAATAGTCCTGAAATCCGAAAAAACTCCGTTTCTACCCTACGACGAGAAAGATTTTTACCTTAACGAAGATCTTTTAGACAAACAAGTAATCGATATCGACGGGAAAAGACTCGTTCGGGTAAATGACGTTTTGCTGGAAAATAACGGAGAAACAAAAGTGGTTGGCATAGACATAGGCTTTGCAGGTCTTGTCAGAAGACTCGGAATAGGTTTTGTTATAAGAAGTAAAGCCAAAATACTACCTTGGCAAATGATAGAGGCCTTTGACTATCAAACAGGCAATGTAAGAATTAAGCTAACACAAAGCAATCTAAACTCCTTGCACCCCAGCGAATTAGCAGACATCCTGGAAGAAGCGGGAAATAAGGAGAGACTTGGAATTGTCGAAAGCCTTGATACGGATAAGGCGGTCATGGCCATTGAAGAAGCCGATTATAAAACCCAGGAAGCAATCCTCGAACAGCTACCTCTTTCTCCTCTAAAAAGAATAGTCGATAAAATGCGCGTAACGGAAATCGCAGATCTTTTTTATAAATTAAATCCCTTAAGAATAAGGGAGATATTAAGCTTATTGGGAAATGAAAAAGCGGAAAGGGTCGAAGGACTGCTTGATTTCGGCAACGATACTGCCGGAGGACTAATGAATGTTATCTACTACTCCGTAGACGGAGATAAAACTGTAAAAGAGGTTTACAACGAACTATATAATCAAACCCCCAAACCCGAAACAATACTTGTCACCAACGGAAACAGCAAGCTGATTGGAGTTTTATATACAAAAGACATTTTAGACTGTGACCCTCTTGCCCTTACAAAGGACATTGTTTCGGAAAGAAAATTTGTTTACCCAAATGTTGACCTTAACCAAATCATAAAAATATTCAGTCAATACAACCTAAGAATCCTTCCGGTTGTTGACAAGGAAAAGAAACCTATCGGCGCAGTAACCGTAGACACCGTACTTAGCAAAATAGAAGAAAGAACCAAAACAGATGAATTTATTTAAAAGAGTAAAAAAGAGATTTTTACTCATTATTCCTTTTTTGGCAATAATGGGACCAGGTATTATTTCAGGCTCCGTTGATAACGATGCTGGAGGAATAACAACCTATTCAATTGCAGGAGCTTCTTTTGGTTACTCAATTCTCTGGGTATTAGTATTAACGGGTTTTTCTCTTGCAATTACCCAGGAAATCGGGGCAAGAATGGGACTTGTAACGGGAAAAGGGCTCGGTTCGTTAATTCGGGAGAAATTCGGCATTCGCTGGACAACTTTTGTCATGGTAGTTCTTTTTATAGCAAATATTGGAACAATTGCGGCAGAGTTCGCAGGAGTTGCCGCATCTTTAGAAATATTTAACGTACCGCGCTTTGTTTCACTGCCAATTGCAGCACTTTTGATATTTATTATAGTAACTAAAGGAACTTTTAGAAAACTGGAACGCCTTTTTCTTCTTTTAATTACTTTTTATATCGCTTATTTTGTTTCCGCATTAATCATAAAACCGGATTGGTCACAGGCTTTCCAAAGTCTTGTAACGCCCAGCTTTTCCCTTAACGCAACTTTTTTGCTTGTTGTTATTGCAGTTATAGGAACAACCATTACTCCCTGGGGGCAGTTTTTCATCCAAAATTACGTTGTAGATAAAAAACTATCTAAGCACGATTTAAAAATAGAAAGAGTAGACGTAATTTTAGGAAGTTTTTTAACTCATATAATTGCTTTCTTTATAATAGTAGTTACAGCAGAAGTTTTTTTTGCCAAAGGAATACAAATTACTGATGCAAAAGACGCTGCTTTAGCGCTGCAGCCTTTAGCCGGAGAATTTGCGTCAACTCTTTTTGCTTTTGGGTTTTTAAATGCTTCGCTTTTTGGAGCAGTACTAGTTCCTATTTCAACTTCTTACGTTATAACCGAAGCATTCGGACTTGAATCGGGACTTAATTATAAACTTAAAGAAGCGCCGCAATTCTATGGACTTTTTGCTGCCTCTTTAATTATCGGAGTCTTACTTGTTATCCTTCCTTTTGTCCCCCTTATTAATATTCTTTTTCTTACACAAGCTTTAAACGCAGTTTTACTTTTACCTATTTTTGTCTTTATGTATATTCTTTCTAATGACAAAAAAATTCTTGGAGAATACTCAAACGGAAGATTTACAAATATGATAGTTATGATTATTTTTGGAGTTATTTCAGTAGCATCTGCATTGTATTTTATCTCTTTATTTTTTCCTAACGCCTTTAACTTTCTTTGAGTAATTTAAATTAAACTCTAATCTTATTAAACTTGCGTTAAAAAATAAGCAAGCCATAGACACTATATATTTCCGCAAGGCGCCGTCTTAAAGAGATGTTTTGAAACTTGAACTCAGGCAAATTTTAAGAAACTATAAGACTAAAGTCGATTATCGGAGTGCTTCAATTCCGGGAAGTTTATTGCCACTTAGAAACTCAAGCATTGCTCCGCCCCCAACGGAGACAAAAGAAAATATTGGGAGAATATGTAAATAACAGATTGATAAATACTATCTTAATAATTACATTTGTCGCGGTTACAATTGCCTCTATTTTTTACTTATACTCGCTTATTTTCCCCAACGGATTAAAATTCTAATTGATTTTTAGCTTCAATGCCAGCATAGGAAATTATTCTAGGATATTTCCATCTAGATATTTTTTATGCTACAATTATCTTTACGCATGTCAGAGATAGTTTTATTTTTACTTGCATTCTCCCTAGGGTTCTCGGCTAGCCGTTTGTGGTTTATCTTTTTATATAGATCGCATCCTATGGTTAAAAAACTAGACAAAATTGGCCTTCATAAGGGCTATCACTTTCATCACAGCATGTACGGATTAACATCTTTTATGGTTGTCCCGTTTACGATAACAAATAATCACGTCCTAATAACTCTTATTTTAATAGGCTTTGGACTCGGAGTAATAATAGATCATACTATCGAAGAGGGATTTATATTCATAACCAAGGACGAAGGTTAACGGGAGATTTTCTTTTTGTTCAGCCTCATGTTTGCTTTTGCTTTTACCCGGCTTTTTTTTGCTAAATCCTGCTGCTTTTGAAGTTTAATTCTTCCCACGGTTTTTTTATCGATATCTACCTGACATTCTTCATTTAAACATTTATAGGTTTTTGTGGTTATTAAAGAGGCGTAATTCTCAATTTTTACGGTTTTTTCCTCAACCAAAGCAAGCTTTCCGCCGCAATGATTACACTTGGGTGAAAATGAGACCTTATTGCTTATGTTCGTCAACTTGCCTGCAAGTATACCACAATTGAAGCTATTTTGCAATCGCCCCTCTTCCTTTTGGCGTCTTACCTAAACGCTAACAGCATGCCAATTACAGCTAGGCCCATCCCAAGAAAAGTTAGCAAAACCAGCAAATTAGAAATCAAACCGCTTTTGTACTGTCCCATTATTTTTTCATTTCTGGCAATTAATGCGATTATCAAAATAAGAGGCACTGCCACCACTCCATTAATAACCGCAGCAAAAACCAAAGCCTTCATTGGATTAATTCCGATAAAATTAATCACTAAACCAATTAGTGTGGCAACAATGATAACCCCGTAAAATCCGTGAGCTTTTTTTAACTTTAAATTAAGCCCCTCATTTAAGTTGAATGCTTCTGTAAACGCATAAGCTGCACTCCCTGCAAGAATCGGTACGGACAAAAATCCAAGACCGATAATGCCTACGGCGAATATTACTTTCGCAAGATATCCTGCGTTAGGGAATGTGCTAACCAAGGGTTCCAATGCTTTTGCCGCATCCGCGGCAGTTTTAATATCGGTAAATCCATTGGCATTCAAAACCGTTGCGGTAACAACAATTATCGACCACGTTCCTATTTCCGAAAACAACATTCCGATAAAATTATCTATCCTCAAATTACGGATAAATCCCCAACTGATACGAGGCTTATTATTTTTCACCAAGAGATGCTTCAATCGCTCTTCCTCTGTTTCTTCCGATGCCTGCCAAAAAAACATATAGGGTGAAATGGTGGTGCCCAGTACTGCGGTAATAATGAATAAGAATTGAAAATTCAGTTCAATATGCGGAATAAACGTAGCTTTTAATAGAATTTCCCACGGCTGTGTAACAATAAAAACCGTAACAGGATAAGCAAGCAAAGAAAGACATAGCCATTTTAGAATTCTTGAATAGACCTTGTATGAAGTAAAAATTTCCAAACTAAGCATTGACGCGGTAAAAATGAGTGCGAGAACGGCAGGATTTATCGGCACAATTAGACCGGCCGCGGCCGCCATTGCACCGATATTTGCGCCAATATTAATTGTATTTGCCACCAATACAAGCAGTACAACCGCGTAAAGAATTTTTTTACTGTAATGCTGTTTAACAACAGCTGCTATTCCTTTTCCCGTTACGGCCCCAATGCGGGCACAGGCCTCTTGAACTCCTGCTTGAAAAGGCAGCATAAAAACGGCTGTCCAAAGCAAACCATAACCAAATTGCGCGCCTGTCTGGGAATATGTGGCAATACCGGAAGGATCATCATCTGCGGCTCCTGTTATAACGCCCGGCCCTAAAACTTTAAGAAGTTTCTTGATTTTTAACTTAAGTTTTTCCACTATTTAATTAAGTATGGAACTAAGAACCTTTATAAGTCAATATCGCGGGCATGCCGGTCTAGAACCTTCTTATCCTTATAACGATTGTCATACCAACACCATAATGCATGTCAGCGGTTACTGCTACTTTCATCTACAATTTCTCCTTCCACAATCTTGCTTTTACTTGCCCTGAGCGGAGCCGAAGGGTCAAAATCAGACAGATGTGATTTTATCTTAGGTTGCTGCTCTTTGCGCATTTTTCTCAAAAGATAGAAAAGCACCATAGGCGCAAAGGATAAAAGTATCTTCCTGATTATGACAAGCGGAATCATTAGCGTAGCTTACCCAAAATTTCTCCTAAGCGTTTTATCTCCTCGCCGTACCTCCCCCAATCTCCTCCCCGTTGTGCGCTGATGGCAGCTTCATACGCTTGACTGGCTTGTTGAAGAAGGCCTTCTTTGGTCATATCGGCAGGCACAGCTTGAGCAGGTATTTCTCCTGATGGTTTGGTTTGACCTTTGGCAGTGCCAAAGATTTTAGTAAGACCTGCTTCCAGCGTTTCTTCCATAGCAATTTTGTTTCCGTATGCAACTATAACCCGTTTGAGTTCTGGAATTTTTCCTGTCGATGCTTTAAGGTAGAGCGGCCGGACATAGAGCAAAGACTCTTCAATGGGAATAACCAGAAGTGAGCCTTGAATTACCTCCGAACCGCCTTGATCCCAAAGGGAAATTTGTTGGCTGATCTGTGCATCCTGACTAATCCGGCTAATAATCTGTTTGGGTCCGAATACCAGCTTATCTTTGGGGAAACGGTAGACAACAAGTTTACCGTACTGCTTGTCGTCATTTCTGGATACCATCCAAGCAGAGAGATTGTCTTTGCCGCGGGGAGTGAATGGCAACATTAAAATAAACTCTTCTGTCTTTTCACCTGGGAGCTTCATGATCATGTGCCGTGGATTCATTGTTGGGGTCTCATTTTCTGTTTGCGCTGCGTCCCCCTGGGCAACAGCAGGGATTTCCCACTGGTCCTCTTTGTTGTAGAAAATCTGCGGGTCATCCATATGATAGATAGTGTAAATTGCAGTTTGCAGAGTAAAAATATCTTCCGGATAGCGAAGATGGGAAATCAATTCTTTAGGCATATCCGCTGGTTTTTTGAAAGTTTTGGGGAAAATTTTGGTGTAGGCTTTGATGATTGGATCATCCGGATCAGCCTGATAAAAAGTAACCTTCCCATCATATGCGTCTACTACTACTTTGACAGAATTTCTAATATAGTTAACATCGCCGCCGTTTAGTGGAAGCGGTTGGGAATAAGGATAACGATTGGTTGATGTATAAGCATCAAGTATCCAATACATTTTGCCTTCGGCGATTACCAGATACGGATCACGGTCAAAGGTAAGAAACGGAGCAATTTTACTGACTCTTTCTTTTATATTGCGGTAATAAAGGATACGGCTTTCTTTTGTAACGTCGCTTGATAAAAATAACTTAAGGGAACCAAAACGTATTGCATATAAGAGACGTCGCGAAAGAGAATTAATTTCAACTCCGCCACGGCCGGCATAGGTACTATAAACATTCTCTTCCCCTTTGGGGTAATCAAATTCTTTTGATTTGGTTTTGACTATAACATACTCGTTAGGAATTTCCCCGTAATAAACTTCCGGTCTTGTGATAGTAAGTTCTTTGACTTCCGACTTTGGAGGTAAGTCTTTGACAAATAATACCGGTAAGCCTTCCGGAGTAACCTGATTGACAGGTCCGACAGCAGCACCATAGCCGTGGGTAAAAGTCAGCCGCTCGTTAATCCAGGATTTGTTCGGCAGGCTATCCGAAGCCAATTCTCTGGGAGAAAGCATAATCTGGCGGAGCTCATTGTTAATTGTGTAACGGTCGTTATCAACAGAAGAAAACTCGTAGTACGTTCTGATTTCCTGGATTTGCGAAAAAGTGGACAAGAGCGGTTCTCTCTCCCAGAGCCTCACATTTTTAATTGTGAGATTGTTGTTTGCAATATCTTCTGCGGTAATGGGTTTATCGGCTGAAATGTTGCGCTCTTCAATTTTATCCAATCCGTATGCTTTGCGGGTAGCCTCAATGTTATATTTAATAAATGGCGTTTCTTTGACTAACTCATTAGGCGCAACCACCAGTTTTTGAAAGACTGAAGGAACAATCAAAGAGGCAAATCCCACTAACACCGTCAAGGAAATTGCCCCTAAAAGCGGAGTTATCTTTCCGCTAATCCCATAAAATAGAGCCAAAACCGCAGCCAAGCCATAGACAAAAACAGATGCGCGCAAGATGGGTACCATGATATTAGCATCAGTAAAGGCTGCGCCAAATACCGGACCGCTTTGAGTGGTAAGCAGATTATAAAGGGAAAGATACGTGCTTATGGCAATAGCAGTCAAAAAGAGAGATAAGAGGATGCTGATATGCAGTCTTGCTTTTGGGTCAGCCTGCCCTGAGCTTGCTTGCAGTGAGCTTGCCGAACCTGCCGAATGGGAAGCTTGATTTTTTGCCGATTTTACAATCAGACCTGTCCTGAGCTTGTCGAATGGGCTATCAGGTTTTCCGGTCAGTTTGGAGAGGTCAAGTTTACCTAAGATATCTGATAGGTTAAGACTGCCTCGTAGAATGTAAATGGCACCGCAAACAATAAGGGATAAAAGAATAAGCATTTTTATAAGACCCAATCCTAAAGAATATATGGGGAGAGAAAACACGTAAAAAGATATGTCTTTACCAAATAACGGGTCTGTTTGACCAAACGGCGTGGCTGAAAGAAACTTCAAGACATCCTGCCAACTGCTTGAGGCAATAAGACCGATGAAAAGGGCAATTATACAGCTTATAACTATGCCCAACCTTCTAACCATCCTATCATTTATACTTATAGGCTGTCCTATTAACGCTTCGGGGATGGCTATCAACCAGGGTATTTTCGAACGGATAGCAATCAGAAAATTCGTAAGAAGAAAAGCTGCCGCAATAAGCCCTGCTAGAGCCCCCACAATGATTTTAGCACTGAGAGATTTGATAAAGATTTCGGTAAACCCAACTTCCTGGTACCACCACCAATCGGTAATCAAGGAAACAATGCCGGAGAAGAAAATAAAAGCAACAAACGCTAAGCCTAAGAATGTCAAGGAAAAAAATTTAGTGATGTTCATACAATATAACCATTCCTTAGTCTTGGCCGGTTATAATTGATGATGCTTCGCGGCTCTAAAACGCATGTTTTTGACCATTCGTCTTATTGCTCCGCATCACCCAAGGCGATGTTAGACTAATGTGTAGTATAGCATAAGCTTCTGTTTTTGCAAACGCTTGTTATTTAAAAGAAAAAGTACCTGTATTTGGATCACAAAATTCATGAAAATCTTGACAATGGCTATTAATTCGATCTCCGAATTACTTAATCTTAAACCAACGGATTTAAGCATAGAAAGAATACGTTGATAAGCGGTTAATGACTTTTGAAGTTTAAGGTATTTTTAAGCGAGATTAAAATCACTCAAGATTTACACTTTGCTTCGGGCTATAGCACTGAGTATTACCGAAGTAAAACAAAGAAGACAATATAAAAGAAGGTGTCTCAAAACCTCTTGACAATATATTAGAATATGCTAATATATAGACATGGACCCTGTTCTTTCTGCATTCGGTAACCCTACAAGACTCAAGCTTATTCTCTGTCTTGCCAAAAAACCCAAAAGTGTCGGGGAGATGATTACTGTCTGCGGGTTATCTCAATCCGCTGTTTCCCAACACTTACATAAATTACGCCTTGCAGGACTCGTGACAACGCAAAAAAGAGGGAAAGAAGTCTATTACAGTCTTGCATATTCTCAATCAGCAAAGATATCTTTCCAGCTACAAAAATTTGCTCAGGAGGTCATAGCCTAATGTTTAGTTTTTCAAAAAATATTCCATCGGTTACAGCAGAACAGGTAAACCAAGCGCTTGATACCAAAGCAAATGTTATTTTTGTTGATGTCCGGACTCCAGCTGAATATAAACGTGGACATCTGGAAAAAAGCGTCTTGTTGCCAGTTGATAATATTGCTGAAAAAGCAGAATCTATTTTTGCGGATAAAACCAAGACACTCTATGTGTATTGCTTAAGCGGCTCACGAAGCATTTACGCAACAAAAGTCCTAAGACAGCTTGGATATACAAATGTGTTTAACATGAACGGCGGGCTTTTGCAATGGAGAGGCAAAGGTTATTCAACGACAACAGTATAGGGAGGTGAGACATATGACAACATACGGTATACAAAAAACAGTAACAGGATCTTTTGAAGAGGCGGTAAGGAAAGTGAAAAGTGCGCTATCTCGTGAAGGTTTTGGCGTTTTAACAGAAATTAACGTAAAAGAAACTCTGAAGAAAAAGCTCAACGTTACTTATCCGCAGTACGTTATTTTAGGAGCATGTCATCCACAGTTTGCGTATCAAGCGCTACAAGCAGAAAAGGAAATTGGATTACTGCTTCCTTGCAACGTAATCGTGTATGAAGAAAATGACAAAGTAATAGTTTCAGCAATCCGGCCAACTATTGCAATGCAGATGATGCATAATAAAAAAATTACCGATATAGCAGACAAAGTTGAACAAAAACTGCAAAAAGTAATTAATTCACTCTAATAATATGAAAACAAAAATTGCCGTTATTGCAGCTGTTTTCAGCATCTTTCTGATAGGAGGGCTTATTGTATCGCTTGATCAAAAAGACGATGAAACACAAACCCAATCTACGCAAACTCTTTCTTTTCAGAATATAACCAGCTCTGAGCTTGCTGCCATGCTTGACCAAAAAGACTTTTTCTTCGTCAATGTCCATATTCCGTATGAAGGAGAGCTTAAAAAAACCGATGCCTTTATTCCGTATAACAAAATTGATAAAAATCTTTCCCGGCTTCCGAAAGATAAAAATGCCAAAATAGTTCTGTACTGTCGAAGTGGTAGAATGAGTGAAATAGCAGCGCAAAAACTTACCAACCTTGGGTATACTAATGTCTACAACCACACAGGAGGCATGATTGACTGGGAAGCAAAAGGATACGCAGTAATAAAAAAATAATGCTGAGCATACCGCTCTGGAACTAGAGCGTCACTATAGCGGTGCCGCCGCCGGAGGCTGAGGAATCAATACGTATTTTATTTATTAGTAGATAACGTCAAATATAAATGTGGACTAAATTGTTAATCTATAAATGTTAATGCTATTCCTTTTTTACTTGCTCTGCCTGTTCTTCCAATTCTATGAACGTAATTTTCTAAATCCGCAGGCATATCAAAATTAATTACATGGGTCACATCCGGAATATCTAAGCCTCTGGAAGCAACGTCGGTTGCAAGAAGCACTCTTATTTCGCCTCTTTTAAATTGCTCCAGAACTTTCTGTCTTTGATTTTGATTCTTATTTCCATGAATTGCACCTGCTTTAAATCCTCTTCTGATAAGTTCGTTTGCCAATTTCTGGACCCCCCATTTCGTTCTGCCGAAAATAAGCACCTTATCGAATCCTTCTTCTGTTAAAAGGTCGTGCAGTTTATCGATTTTTGAATAACCTTTTTCTACCCTAATTACATCCTGCTTTATGGTTTCTGCAGTTTCCTGCTGTTTTACCGATACCGTAATTGGGTTATAGACAAATGTATGAAGGATATCTTTTACTTTACCCGAAATCGTTGCCGAGAAAAAAAGCGATTGACGGTTCTGGGGCAGGAGAGATATGAAATATTTAATATCTTGGATAAAGCCGATATCAACCATGCGGTCCGCTTCGTCAAGCACCACTCTGCTAAAGCCAGACAAAACTAACGCCCGGTCTCCAATAAGGTCTTTAATGCGTCCCGGAGTCCCGATAATAAAGTGCGGGTTAAGCCTAAGCTCGCTTTTTTGCCTGCCGATACTCATTCCGCCAATACAAAGAACGGATAAAATCCCTAAACCCCTAGCAAAACCGCGAAGCTCTTCCTGAATCTGCAAGGCGAGTTCACGGGTTGGGGCAACTATAAGAATTTTTTCCGATTTACTATTAAAAACTTTCTCCACCAAGGGAATTAAAAACGCTGCTGTTTTTCCGGTTCCCGTATTTGCAATTCCAATTACATCTCTATCCGCCATAATGGCGGGAATTACCTGCATCTGAATTGGTGTCGGAGAAACATATTTTTTAAAAAATATGTTTTCCTCAAGTTTTTGAGATAAAGAAAAACCGGTAAACGAACTTACCGAAACAGGTTCTTCGTTTGCTTGCGGAGTTTTGCCTTTTTGTATTACGTCAACGGAACGAATCGCCTCTATTAATTCTCTGTTGGGCAGAGATTTGTGCGCATATTTGCCACGGGTATTTTTTCGCGGATTAAATTTTCTGTACATAAAATGAAATTGAAACAATAAAGCTGCTTAAATAAAATGTGGATTAGGGGAAGATACTATTTCTAAAAACTTTGTGTAGTTACTTATCTTTTACTAATCTAAAATATTGAAATTAAGCAGATGTATTATTTCAATCTGCCTTTACTTTACATATTATACCAGCTATTTAGTAATAAGTCAACAAGACTATAGGGTTATAAGCTGGCTGTGATTTGATATAAACCTGGCTGTTGCGCTTGAAAGAAAAAGTTTTCTTACTTCTTTAACAGTAAAAAAATCGAGCAGTTGGTTTTCGGCCCGCTGTATTTTGTTTACATTATCGTCTGTTAATCTCGCGTGATAGCAAGATTCCGACACAAACTCAATATTTTCAATTTTTATACCCATTTCTTTTTCCACGCGCCTTGTCATTGCGTGTTCAAAAGATTCTTTAGCTTCTCTATCTGCGCCGATAAAACACCATGGGTGATTTTCTTCATCGATTACGCTATTTTTTTTATGCATAAGAAGCACTTTGCCCTTGTATGTTAAGAGGATTAACCCTGAAGAAATTCCGTCCATAAATACATTATAGTCTTATTGAAAGCATAAATGTTGAAGAGAATAAATTAGCTCGTCGAATGGGCTATCCGAAAGCACACGGGGTTACGGCGCATCTCACTGCATGACAGGACAACTTCACAGAGAAAAACCAAGCAGATAGACCATTATGACAAGAGCAAAAGAAAGACCCGCCGTTGACATTGGACTGCCGGATAGAAATAATATGGGAATTTCTGTTCTTGGCGTCTCTTCAAGTAATCTTGGCATGCTGAAAATTTTATTGTGATTGCGACCCAATGTCAATAATATCAAGGTAAGATACTAAATCGGGATTTTACATAAAATTTGAGGGGTTTGGAAAGGCTTAACAAGCTAAATAGAGACCACGGTCGGTATGGGGTGCACCCTCCAGAGGCGGGGAACGTCTGACGTTCCGGGCAGGCGTCTTGGCTGAGCATGCCGGTCTAGACCCATTTAGTCGTTATAGCTGAATCCGAGATTTAGGGTTATAGTCCGTATTTGCTGCGGGAACTAAACTACATTAGAACCCTTTTCATGGATGGTACGCTTCTTTTTAAGCTATTTAGTGCTGGCACTGCTTTACTGCCTTTTTAATTTCAAGCCTATAGAAAACTTGACTTTTGTCACGAAAAGATGTGTATAATATACTTATCATACATATATGATACAAGAAGCACCACTTTTTACTAATGATGCTTCAAACGTCAGGGGATCCGAGTTAAGCTCGAGAACAGAAAAGCGACCTTCACCAAAAGATTGGGAAGTTTTCGGTGCGCTTCAGGAGTTTAATAAACCACAGCCAATCTCTCCAGATTGGGCAATTTACAATACAACATTTATTTCTGCACCTGAACTCTCAGGCACAATTTTCCTATCCCGAGCAGTTGATATGAGAAATGTTAGAGAAGGAGAACCCGATAGGAATTCTCTTCATGTATGCGTTACTGATCCGAGTGGTAATCGCCAAAGATTAAAAGATCTTGAGCTCCCTGTCGATGATATGATAGTCAACTGGGAAGACGCTCGAGTTGGGGCAGATGGGACATTAGGCTTCACCGTTGTTATTCGTGAAGGCGATAAATACAATCCACACCCGGCACTTATCAAGGTTGGAATCGAAGATGGTAATTTAAAAGTTGTAGGGACCCCAAAGATTTTTGAAAACATAATAGGCAAAAATGTTGTTCCTTTTGAAGATGGGTTTATTTATAGACCGGATGGGGCTTCTTATCAATTAGATCATCTTGACTCCCAAGGAGGGTTGTTGAAAACAATTGATTTTTCAAATTTCAGAAATATTGAGTGGCTTAGTAAAAAAATGGGGATTGTAGCCAGACCCATCGAACTTGAAGATGGTCTTAAACTACTACTTATCCATGGAGTTCGAGGAGGAAGGGGAATTGATGGCAGTATTAAAGACGACATTTACACCATAGGCATTGCAGTACTTGACGAAAATTGGCAGGTTGTAGCAGTCGACAAAGAACCGCTTTTAGAAAGAGGAGACTTCCTCGGCAACTTGCAACCGAATGAGGATCTCCGCTCCAAAAAAGAAGTGGTTTATGCATGTGATTTTACAGAAAGAAAAGATGGCCTTATTCTACCTGTCAATGTTGGAGATAGAATAACAGTCTTTACGGATATTCCTAATTCTGCGCTTAGAGCTCGAATCAAGAACTTGCTTTTAGAGTAACAAACTACTTTTAGCCCACTGTATCAAGCTAAACGAAATATTCACGCGGTCTCAAGGTAACTTTGCTGAGCATACCGGTCTAGAACCGTTTCGTCGTATAGTTGCAAGCTCTTGGTTTAACTATTTTGGTTCATCTCCCTCCCATCCACAAGCTTCACAAAGCTCAACGTAGGGATGTTTAACTTTAGACATCAATTCTGAACGAAAATCTGAAACTACGCGATATGATTTGCAGTTTGGGCATCTTTTGGGTTTTGGCTTCTCGTTTCGCACTACGATACTCAAGGTATTTAGCATTAGTTGTTCAGTTGCATTCATAACATATTTTGCATCATCTCGCACTGCATTTTTATGGTGCGTTAACCAAGAAACAAGCTCCCAAGTAGAATCAGCATTGGTTTTAAGATGTGCCCTTATTTTTCTCATTCCTTTTCCAGGCGCAAGTATGTCATATGTCACTGTGAGCTGGCCTTTAACATCTGCGCTTTTAATATTAGGAGCTTTGCCTTTAATAAGCTTGCTAGTCTCCAGCTCTTCAACAAGAGTTATGAGTACCTCTCGACATCTAGCGCCAACTGCTTGAAAGTCCTCTGCCTCCTCTGCTACCTCTAATGCTTCATGAGCTTGCTCCCATTGTCTCCAGGTTTTCGGGGTTCGATAGATATCCTCATCGGTTGCATTTGTGTGTTGACTTGCGCTCATTCGGTTCATTAAGCCAATATGAAATGATAATGCATAATCCATGCTGGGAAAATCTGAATGAGAGTATAGATTTGTTGGCTCTGTTATAACCCAATACCGGTCTTTATCGGTTTCAACATCCCAGACGTCATGAGTAACATCATAAATTTTCTCAGAAGACACTTTTTCAGCGCGCTTAACCTTCTCGTCTTCTGCCTCCATTTCTACGTATTCGGAAACATTTCTTTTCTGATGCTCAGGACTTTTCATACTTAGTTTGCGTCTTTTATTTCTGTGTCTTGAGAACCAATTGAAGATTCTATAAATTCCTTATATGTATCTTTTGTTATTTTGAGGGATAATTCCAAAGCTACTCTTGTTAATTTTGGATCCGCTTCTTTCTTTAGATAAAACCTGTTTAATTCCGCCCAAAGCTTGAGCCAACCATCCAAAGCTTCGAGGTCGTAATCCGTTGCAAAAGAAAATAAGTTATTTAATGCTTCAAGCATTACTTTTTCGTCCTTTTTATAAAAGTCGGCAAGAAGTTTCGCCAACCTCTCTTTATCTATTTGCTCTATGGAACTTTTTACAAGCTCCACTAAATCCGGATCGTCCCGTAAAATATAATACTCCACCCCGCTTTCTATACAGTTATGCGAAGAAGCTTTTGCTCTTTCGGGAGTTACGCCAAGTGCTTTTTCTATTAGGAGAAGCATATAATCCGGAATACTCGCATATGCATATCCGGGAACCGAACCTTTATATTCCACATGGGTATAATAATCCAAAGTATTGTGATAATTTATTCCTCTAAGAAGCGAATCGTATTCTGGATTACTCTTTTTAACATACTCAAAAAATTCCAATATGTTTTTCTTTTTATGTAAGTCGTCCCATGTAATTATGCCTGTTAACGCAAGGTCTGGAAGAAAACTTCCAACAACCCTTAGAGGATCTAAATTTTTATCTACTCTTTTTGAATAATAGACGTGTGTATGGAAAAACATTCATCCAAATTATACCACTTTAAGGCGGTTCGAGACCCTTGCTAAAAGATGAAGGTTTTAGCAAGCCAATTCAAGCTAAATAGAGACCACGGTCAGTATGGGGTACCCGTCTTGGATATAATATTTCTTTCCTAGAGGTTTTTCAACAAATTTGGGTTGCAAGCGAAATTAAACTCGGTTTGGTATAATTCAATTACATTGCCGGATCGTCTAATGGTAGGACAACGGACTCTGAATCCGTTTATTTTGGTTCGAATCCAGATCCGGCAGCTTTGAAAAGTTTATGAATAATTTTGTGCTTTTTGCCAGTCCATGGTGGGTAAATCTTCTGCTCTTGGTTCCAATTGCGCTTTTTATTTACTGGCGGAAAAATAAGCTAAGCATAACTCTTAATATACTTATTCTAACGGCGGTATTTGGAATTGCTTTTGGGTACGTGGAAAGTGCTGCCGTGATATATTTGAGGGCCTCAACCGGACTTTTACCAGGATACATGGAAACCCTTACCCAAGTCCAGCAGCAATCTGTAGGCGTATATGATCAAACGCTTTTGCAAAAATCCCTCCCGATGAGTCTCTTAACCGTTGAGTTTGTGCGGGAAATAGCAACAATGATTATGCTTTTGTCTGTAGCGGTAATTTCGGCTAAAAAACTTAAAGAAAGGGTTGCCATTTTCCTTTGGACATTTGCAGTCTGGGACATTCTTTATTACGTTCATCTTTATTGGACGGTACGCTGGCCCGAAAGACTAACCACAATGGATGTATTGTTTCTTATTCCCGAACCTTGGTTTGCTCAAGTCTGGTTTCCAATTCTAATTAGTGCATTATCTTTGCTAGCGGTTTTTGTTAACAGAAGTCAAGGTAGAAAGGTTGAAAAAGTTAGCTCTTGAGGTTTTTGACGAAAAATTCTTTTCCGTAGATTTGATTAAGTTCCAAAAGTCCAATCCCGTGCTCTTTTCCGGTTAAAAGAAAATAAATAACCTTAAAGGGAATATTGTTTAAATTGCTGAATTGTTTTATTGATGAAAGAAGCTTTTCATCTTCCCAATTGTTTTCTAGGGTTTTTGATAAGTAATTCAAAAGCTTTTCCGATATTTCCTTCTCTTCTTTTGTTTTTGCGCAAGAACTTTTGTCTGAAATTAATTCTTTAAAATCCGCAAGAGTTCTCATTCTGCTTGATGCAGCTTTGATAAAAATTTGTGAATTTGAACTCTTAAGAACTTCTTGAACGTCTTTATCGGCTTTATAAAATTCTAATAGCCTATTTTTTATATTTTCTTTTTTATCTTTTATATCTTGTTCTGCAATACTTCTTATCCAAACTCCGTTTAGCCATTCGAGTTTTTTAATATCGAAAATCGGATTTGCTGTGTTTACGTCTTCAAGACTAAATAATTGAACCATCTCTTCGAGACTAAACTGTTCTTTATCTCCGCCGGGGTTCCATCCAAGAAACGCCATGAAATTAAGAAGTGATTCTTGAAGATAACCTTCATTTCGATAATCCAAAACAGATTTTGCGCCGTGCCTTTTGGAAAGTTTTGTTTTATCCGGTCCTAAAATTACAGGAAGATGCGCAAATTTAGGAACTTGCCAGCCAAAACTTTCATATAAATATAAATGTTTTGGAGTTGACGAAATCCATTCCTCCCCTCTTATAACGTGGGTTATTTTCATTAAATAATCATCAACCACGTTAGCGAGATGATACGTGGGGTATCCATCAGATTTTAGAATTACGAATTCATCGACATCTTTGCCTGCAAATGAAATTCTCTTTTGGCCTACTGCGTCAGTCCACTCAAATTTTTTATCTTCGGGAACTTTTACCCAAACAGCATTGTCTTTCTTATGAGCAATTTTTTTGGTAAGAAGTTCTTCTGCATATTTTTTATAAACCTCGAGTCTTTTTGATTGGCGGAGTATTTCCCCATCATGTTTTATCCCAAGCCATTCAAAAATTTCAAAAATCGCTTCTTCCGCTCCCTTTACAATTCTCTTTTGATCCGTATCTTCGATTCTTAAAGTAAATTCTCCTTTATTATGTTTGGCAAAAAGATAATTAAAAAGAGCTGTTCTTGTATTGCCGATATGGGGAATTCCCGTAGGGCTTGGAGCAAAACGTACTCTAATTTTTGAATTTTGTTCTTTCATTTTTGAACACTTGGAGTATACCATTCGGTACGTCCCTGCGTGATCTTGGAACAGTACCATTCGGTACGTCCCTGCGTAAGGTACCGCCTGGTACCTTACTTGCATTGTAGCTTAAAATTCTCTTATACTCAATATATGCCAACACTAAATCAAGCCGCCTCCGAAACAAGAGTAATTCTTAAATGGGGCGGCGTAATTTTTTTGATACTTGTTGTCATATTCGCAGTGTTTAAGATCGGCATCGCTTTAAAACAAACCTTTTTTCCGACTCCGCCCGCCCCGCCAACCGTTTCTTTCGGAAAACTTCCTATGATTACTTTTCCAAGCAATGTAAGCGGTAAAAATTTTAATTATTCTTTAAACACAATAAGCGGCGCTCTTCCTACATTTCCCGATAGAATAAAAGTTTATAAAATGACTATTAATCCTCCTGATCTTTTAGCGCTAAAAAAAGCAATAAACAACGTGAGTTCGGTCGGATTTACCAATCCCGAACTTACAATTTCCGCAAAAATTTACCAATGGAACAGCGATGATCCGTTAAATAGATCTCTGACTATGGATATTTTCTCAACCGATTTTGCCCTTTCTTCCACATTCGTCTCGGATCCTGATGTTGCCTCGGCAATAAACCTTCCCAACGAAAGTACGGCAATTAACACTGCGCAAAGTTTTCTTTCGGCAATGTCTTCTTTTCCGAATGACATTGACACGACAAAAACAAAAGCTCTTCTTTTTTCTATAAATAACAATACCCTTACAACGGCCACAAGCATTTCTAACACGCAGGTAATTGAGGTTGATTTTTTTCAAAAAGACGTTGACAAGCTTCCAATTTATTATCCTAAAGCCGTAAGCTCAACAATGAATGTTTTGGTTGTCGGAGGAAAAGATCAGCCGGAAGTTGCTCAAGTTAACTTCTCCCACCAAACAGTATCGAACCAATCTGCCACCTATCCGATTAAAACCGCAGAAGAAGCCTACAGCCTGCTAAAACAAGGCCGGGGATATGTTGCCTCATATTTTGGATCAGATACCGATATTTCTATTAAAAATGTATTTTTGGCTTACTATGTTGGAGAAAAAAAACAGGATTATCTTTTTCCAATAGCAATTTTTGAAGGAGATGATGGGTTTTTTGCCTACGTACCTGTTGTTACGGACGTATGGATAAGTAACTAATGTTATTGGTAACTAAATTTAATAATCTTTCCGTATCCAAAAATCTATCCTTGCTTGACATAACAATTAAAATAATCGTGTGTCCGTTTTCAAGTTTTGAGGTAACCAGCACTTGCCCGGCTTCTTCCGTATACCCCGTTTTTACGCCATAAACACCATCTATTCCCAAGAGCTTATTAAGGTTATTTAGACTGTATACATCGTATCCGTCTACGCTTGTTATTATTTTGCTTTTCGTGGATACAACTTTGATAAATTCAGGATTTTTTATCGCAACCGAAGTAAGTCTTGCCAAATCTACGGGGGTTGTATAACCTCCGTAGTCCAAAAGACCGGCCGGATCTTGATAGTGGGTATTAAAAAGATTAAATTTTTTTGCATTTTCATTCATTTTATTAACAAAAGCGTCTTTTCCTCCCGGGTAATTTTCCGAAATAGCAAGAGCGGCATCATTAGCCGAGGGTAAAAGCAATGCATATAAAAAATTTTCAAACGTCATTTTTTCACCCTGCTTTAAACCTAAAACAACTCCGTCGCTTTTTGCCGTTTTAACGGTTAAAATATCTGTAGACTTAAAATATTCAAGAGCTGTTAAGGCTGTCATGATTTTTGTAGTAGATGCGGGAGAAAAACGAAGTTGAGGATTTTTTGCGAACAAAACTGTTTTTGAATCCGCATCCATAATTACCGCACCTTTTGCCGAAATAAAGGGAATAAATTCGGTTTTGAGTACGGGAAACTTAACTTCGGCCGAAATTATCAAGGATGAAGGGAAGATTCTGTCTTTATCAATTATTTTCTTAATATAAATATCTAAAGCAAGTATAACTAAGAAGATAAAAACAATAACCGCAAAAGATAAGGGTAAGTAGAATTTTTTTAACTTATTTAAGATTAGAAAGTCTTTCATCAACCCTTTCCATGTCCCGTGGAAACAAAGAAGCCTCCCTAACATTTTGGAGTTCTAAAAGTTTCATTGTCAGCCTTTCAAGTCCGAAGGAAAATCCTCCTTCGGGGGGAATACCGTATTTAAAAGCCTGCAGATACATCGAAAAACTTTCAGGATTAAGCTTTCTTTCCTTCATAATTTGAATAAGCTGATCGTAATCATTAATGCGTTGGCTTCCGCTTAGAATTTCCAAACCCCTGAAGAGTAAATCATACGACAGAGAAACTTCGGGGTTTTTAGGATCCGGCATTGAGTAAAAAGCCCGTTTTTTTGTAGGAAAATGGGTTATTGTTACAAAATCCGAACTTTTTTCTTTCTTTGCCCATTCGCAAATTAATTTTTCATCCGTCGCATTCAAATCCTGTTCACCACGGCAGTCTCTTTGCCCGTTACTGAATTTATAAATAATTTCCTGCGCTTCTTTTAAGGTTAACCTTGGGATTTTTGTTGGAATCAAGGCTTTTTCTATACCAAAAAAGGCTAAGATTTTTTCGCAGTTTTTGGAAACGTCCGAAACGATTGATGTACCTACCAATTCAATTGCATCTAATAACTCTTCAAAGCTATCAATAAAACCAATCTCAATATCAAGCTGAACAGATTCGGATAAATGTCTGGTGGTAACAGAAGGTTCTGCCCTATAAGCATGGGAAATCGTATAAACTCTTTCAAAAACCCCTACCATTATTTGCTTATAGAGCTGGGGGCTTTGAGTTAAATAAGCATCGTGATCATAGTATTTAACTTTAAAAACTTCCGCCCCTCCTTCGGTTGCCGAAGCGGAAATAGTAGGTACAAATATTTCCGTACAATCTAATTTTTTAGCTGCGCTTCTGAATGCTTTTACAACTTCTTCCTGAACCTTAAATATCTCAGAAACGCTTGGGTGTCTAAGTGTTAAGGAGCGGTGGTCAAGAAGCGTCGGAAGCTCCAGGTTTAGCTTTGCTTCACCCGTATCAAAAGGTAAAGTTTCGGCTCGGGCTAAAATTTTAATTTCTGTAGCCTCAATTTCAACTGTTCCGCTTAATAAATCCTTATTAACAGCGTTTTCCGGCCTTTTATTTACCTTTCCGGTAATTTCTACGGCAAACTCGGGCCTTAATTCTTGAGCTACTTTGTGGGCTGCTTCCGAAACATGAGGATTAACCACAATTTGAATAATTCCGTCTTTATCTCTTAAGTCAAGAAATATAAGTTTACCGTGATCTCTTCGTATTCTAACCCAACCATTTAGCCTTATTTCCTGACCCGCGAAATCAGCCGCTTTTGAAGATAAAACCCTTTGCATAAAGGTATTGTATATTCTAAACAGCTTCTTGACAAGTAATATAAATTTATGTATAATCCTATAGTGAGTATGAGAAACGCAAGAGAGACAGGGGTATCGCATCCGGAAGACGCTCTTGGTCCTTATAGGCCGATACGGGCCGGAGAAACAGTTAGAGAAGCCGACGTTACAGACGCATCAGGAATACCGATGGTTCCGGAGCGCATATATGGCGGAAGAAGACGCAAAGGTCCTCTTCCGGACGGAGTACCTACCGACCGAAGACAACGACATAACGCAATTCGCAGAATTTAACCATCCCCAAAGTTAAGTCTGACCAAACTTGACAACCCAGGCATAAAATGTTAAAATTTATCTTATAGTATTATGACGCAGGCAGAATTACCTTCTAAAACTACCGTAGAAAGAAGCTTTCCTACTCTGATGGAAGGAAATGGCCGTCCTTCTTCTGTGGCAGAGTTCAGCCAGACAATCCCCGGATTACGCGATGCACATATCAGAAAACGAAGAATTTTCAGAACGATTGACAGAACATACCTAAGACAACATCCGGAAGCCAGACAAGCATTTAGAAACTTAGTGGATTATTTTGAAGCTAATGACGGAGATTCAGTACAATATATCTCGGATTTAGACTTAGTTTGTGTCCTTTTAGATGTTTCCAACCCTTCCGAGATTATATCTGTAATTACTGATGAGAGGAAAAAAGACGATTTGCGCAAAAGGGCGACTAATAAAATAGCTGCTACTTTTGGAATTGAAGGAAAAGAAAGCCTAAGAACGGCAAAAGTAAAAGGATTTGCCGAAGGCGCAGATAAATATATAGATAGCTATCTAAGGCAGGGCATTCTTGAACCGATTTCTGAAAAAATAGGCATAACGGAAGAGGTTAGGAAAACCGATAATGTCATAGATCTCTTGGCTATAATGTTTGACGCATCATACAGCGAAAGAACAAGGTTTGAAGCTAAAAGAAAATTAACCTTAATGAAACTGGCTGCCGAAATGGATAAAAGAAACAGAGAAGTTGACATGAATGATCAAAATCTTGCCGAAAGAAAAAGAGGGAAAGAGCAAGGAGATCCGTTTGTAAGATTTCTGGATGCTCATGTTTGGACACCTGAAAAATTAAAAGGTGATATAGGCGGAGTTATTGTCGTTAGTAAACACTCTTTGGACCCAGATACATATGAGTGTATTGGGATAGAAGAAGTATCTGCTGACCAAGAAGAGCAAGTCAGAAGAAGAATCGCAAACCACAAGCCAAAAAACAGAGGATATTATCTTAGAGCTACAGCTCTTGATCAAAGATCTTTTGACGATGGGGGCGAAAGCATTCCTGCAAGTTTTGACAGCAGACCAAGAAAAGACTTTCTTGCATCTATTGGCAAACTTCTAAGAAAAGGGGAATACAATCCTGAAGCCGGTATTGAAGATATGACAGGATGGATGTTTGTTGTACGAACAAGAGGGGATGCAATAAGCCTTAAAAGACGCATTGAAGAAGCAGGAAGAAAAAGCGGCAGTTTAGCTTTCACAGAAGACACAGAAGACACTTTGGGAGGACAACCTTACAGTGCTAAAAATGCAGGCAGCTCTACCGAGCTGGGTCAGCTCAAATATGATGTCCTTTTTGAAGGAAAAAGAATGGAAATCGTAATTTTAGATTACAAAAATTATCTTGACTATCAACATAAAGACGGCATGGCTCACGAAGAATATGAGCTAAACAGATTGGTAAAGTCAGGAGTATTTGAAGCTTTATTCCCTCACAGTATATACAACAGGGTTAGTACAGAAGACGTAACAAGAATAATAGAGAACCAAAGAAAGCTTAGAAGATATTCAGACTCATTTTAAATTACTTTTGATTTCCTAATATCCTTTATTTTTAACTCTATTGTTTTGCTTCCATTCCATTCGTTTTCGGAAAGAGTATAAACAACGTCCACCTTGTCTCCCATTTTAAATCCGGTTTCCTCGCCCATTCCAAACGCAATCCCTTCAATCGTAAATCGTAAACCTGCCCGCAAAGCCTTGCTTGCAATGGCAGGCGGGTCGTCAATCGTCAATCGCATCTTGAGATGCTTGCCGTCATTTCCCACCAAACGCATATCTTCAATCACTAGATTTTTTGTAAGAAAAGTGGGTTCGGGGTTTTTCATTCCAAAGGGCTGCAATTTTTGAATAGCATCGTATAGTTTTTGAGAAATTAAAGAACCTGGCAATTCCAGGTCTATTTTTAGTGATCTTTTAAGCTTTTCTTCATCAAGCAATTCTTTTGCTTTTCTCTTTAGATTTTTTTCTAAAAGTGCGAGTTTCGTTGTTTCAACAGTAAAACCGGCAGCCATCGGATGCCCTCCAACATCAACTAAAAGTGCTAATTCGCTTCTTATGAATTCTATAATGTTAAAACCGCTTATCGAACGGGCAGAGGCTTTGCTATAAACTTCTCCTTTTGAAATAACAATAGAAGGTTTATAAAATTCCTCAACCAACCTTCCTGCTACCAAGCCGATTACTCCCTGTTCATACGACTCGTCGTAAATAAACAGCAGTCTTTCTTTTTCAAATTTTGAGGCTCTGACTTTGGCTTTTGCGTGGGTAACCGCTTCTTCTGTTACATTTTGCCTTTCCTTATTTGTACTTCCTAATTTATGCGCCAGCGCCAAAGCCCTCTGTCTATTTGTCGTACAAACCAAACGCAGTGAATCCATTGCGTTTTCCAGCCGGCCCATCGCATTGAGACGGGGCGCAATAATATGTCCTATTTCATAAACGCCTATTGAATCCTTATTAATTTGGGCCTCTTTAAAAAGAGCGAGCAAGCCCAAGCGCTTAGTTTTATGAAGCTCTAAAAGTCCATCTTTTAGAAGCGTCCTATTTGCTCCTGTTAAAGGAACCAGATCCGCAACCGTTGCTAAAGCAACCAACTCCAGATGTTTATCTTCGTCATTTTTAATATTTAATATTTTATTTTTTATTTCCTGCGAAAGCAGGTAGGCTACTCCTGCTCCGCAAAGAAGAGTTGTATGCACAATTGAAAAAGCTTTTGGTAATTGTTTTGGAGGAACGTGATGATCGGTAATAATTACGTCTATTCCTTGTTTTTTGGCAAAATCAACTGCTTTATTTGCAACAATTCCGTTATCAACTGTTATTATCAATCCAATATTTGATATTTTATTTTTGATATTTGATATTCCCGCAAGGGACAATCCGTATCCTTCGTCAATTCTATTTGGAATATAAGGCATTACTTTTGCGCCTAAGTCATTAAGGGTTTCCCAAAGAATTGCTGTCCCGCAAATTCCGTCAACGTCATAATCACCAAAAACAACAATTTGTTCTTTATTTTTTATGGCTTTTTTTATTCTATCTATTGATTTTTTAACTTGGGGCTTGCTTATTCTTACATTTTCTATCGTAACTTCCGCTAACTTCGGATTTAAAAAATCTTCGGTTTCTTTTTTTGTCTTAATTCCCCTATTTTCAAGAAGGATTCTAATTACCTCCTCATTTTTTATATTTTCTTTTTTATTTTTTATTTTCGACATTGTTTCCCATTTTTTCATATAGAATTCATCTGCTATACTATAGCAAACCCCGCCTCACCGGGGCAAGTTATGACAAGCAATATTCCGGACAATATTTTAGAAATTTATAAAAAGCTTCAGAATGCAAATTTTGAGGTTTATTTTGTAGGCGGATGCGTTAGAGATATTATTCTAAAAAAAGACGTTAAAGATTGGGATTTAACCACAAATGCAAGGCCAGAAGATTTAACTAAAATTTTTAAAGAAAGTTTTTATGATAATCAGTTCGGTACTGTTGGAGTTCCCATAGGAATAAACGGCGATAAAGGAGTTGTTGAAATTACCACCTTCAGAACAGAAAAAAGTTCAAGTCCTACTCATAAACCAGACAAGGTCTCTTGGGGAAAAACGATAGAAGAAGATTTGGCAAGACGTGATTTTACCATTAATGCCGTTGCTTTAAAAATAATTTCTTTTGACAAAAAAATTCCGAACTTTGAAATAGTTGATCCTTACGAGGGACAAAAAGATATTGAAAGAAAAATTATCAAAGCAGTCGGAGATGCAAATAAAAGATTTAAGGAAGACGCTTTAAGACTAATTAGGGCAATAAGAATTGCAACAGAGCTTTCTTTTACAATTGAGAAGAAAACATGGGAAAAAATTTTTGCAGATGCCTCTCTCATCTCCAATATCTCAAACGAAAGAATTCACGATGAACTTTTGCGGATTTTAAAAAGCGATAATGCATATGACGGCGTTATACTTTTAAAAGACGGCGGACTTTTGCAATTTATTCTACCCGAACTTATCGAAGGAATTGACGTTTCGCAAGTTAGGCCGGGCAGACACCACACAACAGACGTTTTTACTCATAACGTTTTGTCTTTGAAGTTTTGTCCTTCAAAAGATCCAATCGTAAGGTTTGCCGCTCTTATACATGACATTGGAAAACCGAAAGTTAAATCGGAGGACGAAGAAGGACTTGTGATTTTTCATAATCATGAAGTAGTTGGTGCAAAAATTGCCGCAAAAATTTGCGATAGACTTAGGTTTTCTAAAAAAGACACTGAAAAAATCGTTTCGCTAATACGCTGGCATATGTTTAGTGTTAACGAGAACTTAACCGATGCGGGAGTCAGAAGATTTATAAGAAGAATCGGAGTTAATAACGTCAAAGACATGATGGATTTAAGGGTCGGGGACAGGCTTGGCGGAGGAACCCAAACTGCAGAAAGCTGGCGGCTTAAATTATTTAAGAAAAAGATTGAAGAACAATTAAAACCGGCGCCTTTTTCGATAAATGATATGGCAATTGACGGAAATGATATAATGAAAACATTGCAGATAAAACCTGGTCCCAAGGTTGGGGAAATTTTACAGAAATTATTTGAAGAAGTAGATGAAGATTTATCTAAAAATAATAAAGAGCACCTCCTCAGCCGCATAAAAGATCTCGCTTAAACTGCCTTTATTATTCTTATGAATAAAAATGTACTTGAGGTAAAAAACCTCACGAAAAAATTTGGTAAATTTACAGCCGTTGATAATATCTCTTTTGAAATTAAAGAAGGAGAGATATTGGGTTTGCTTGGTCCAAATGGAGCCGGGAAAACAACGACAATTCATATGCTTTTGGATGTTATGGCTCCAACGAACGGCAGTATTTCATATTTTGGGAAACCTTTTAAGGGAAACCGAAGTGAAATACTTAAGAAATTAAACTTTTCATCTGCGTATATTTCCCTTCCCTGGCTTTTTACAGTTGAGGAAGTGCTAAATGTATTCGCAAATCTTTATGAAGTTCCTAATAAGCAAAGCAGAATTAAAAGACTTTTATCTGAATTTGAAATAGAACATCTAAGGAAAAAGAGTATTCATATGCTTTCAGCCGGAGAAATGGCAAGGCTTCTGCTTACAAAGGCGTTTGTAAACTATCCTAAAATTATTCTTTTAGATGAACCGACAGCGTCTTTAGATCCCGATATTGCAGTAAGGATCAGGGAATTTTTAAGAAGACAGCAAAAAGAATATAACGTTAGCATGCTTTTTACTTCCCATAATATGTCTGAGGTTGAAGAAATGTGCGACAACATTGTTTTTCTAAACAAAGGAAAAATTATTGCCAAAGACAAGCCCGAAAATCTATCAAAACAAATTCCGGAGTCGGAAATTGAGTTTATTACAAAAAATATCCTAAAAGCCAAAAAATTTCTAGAATCTCAAAAAATATCATTTGTGCAAAATAAAAATACATTTAAGATAAGTTTAAAAACTAAAGACATTTCAAAATTTATAACTTCAATGACAAGTGAAAAAATTGAATATGAAGATATAAGCATTAATAAACCAAACTTGGAAGATTATTTTCTTAAAATGTCCAAAGGGAGCAATTTATGAACATAAAAAGAATATTGGCGATGGTACAGAGATATTTCTATAACGTCAAACACAGTTACGACAGATTAACTGATATGTTTTATTGGCCTTTAATGGATCTTTTAATCTGGGGACTTACAGGACTTTATTTTGCAAAGCTTTCAAATGATTCTCCACATATAACAACTGTTCTTTTAACAGGAATAATTTTTTGGATTGTTACCTGGAGAGCTCAATATGAGATAACAACAAACCTTCTTTCCGAAATGTGGGATAGAAATCTTGTTAATATTTTCGCCTCTCCCCTAACGGTATACGAATGGATTACTGCTGTGACAATCTTTGGCGCTTTGAAAATGATTATTAGCTTACTTTTCTCAGCAGCTCTTGCTTTTATTCTTTACCAATATGCTTTTTTTCAATTTGGCTGGTGGCTTTTCCCGATTGTTATTAACCTTGTAATCACGGGTTGGGCTGCCGGATTTGTAGTCGCGGCAATCATTATTCGCTTTGGAATGAAAGTTCAGACAATAGCATGGGCAGGAGCTTATCTTATCGCTCCTTTTTCAGCTTTGTATTATCCCTTATCAGTACTTCCGGAATGGGCGCAAAAAATAGCTCTAATTTTTCCGTCAAGCTACATCTTTGAAGCGATGAGGCAGCATATATTTACAAACCATATCTCTATTGAGAAAATAATAATAAGTTTTGCAATAAATATTGTGTTTCTGACATTAGCAATTTGCCTATTTGTTTTTATGTTCAATAAAAGTAAAAAATTAGGGCTTGGAAGGCTTATTTAAGAATAATAAGAATTTATAAATTAAGAGGTTGCGGAAAGAGATTCCCTGACTAATTTACTCACAAAACTTCCATCAGCCCTGCCTTTAGTTTTAGGCGTTAGATAGCCCATTACTTTTCCCATATCTTGTATTGATGCTGCGCAGGTTTGTGATATCGCTTCCTTAACTAATTTTTTAATTTCTTCTTCACTCATTTGTTCAGGAAGATAAACTTCAAGCATCTCAAGTTCCTTTTGCTCTTTATCAGCCAATTCTTGTCTTCCTGCATTTTTAAATTGTTCTATTGAATCACGCCTTTGCCTAGCTTCTTTTTGGACTACGGACAAAACGTCTTCCTCGCTTGCCTCGTATCCTGCTCCGCCTTTTTGAATTTCATAATAATTTATTGCCGAAAGAAGCATTCGCAGAACCGAAGTTTTTAATTCGTTTTTTGCAAGCATTGACTGCTTTAATTGTTCTTGAAGTTTTTGTTTATTCATATTTTTGCCATTTTCCTTAACACGCCAATTTTATCAGTTTTCTCCCATGGCAAGTCAAGGTCCGGTCTGCCAAAATGCCCGTATGTAGAAACTTGCCTATAAATCGGTCTTCTTAAATTCAGACTTTTTATTATCATTCCGGGTCTTAAATCAAAGACCTTGGTAATTATATTACTTAATTTTTCATCATCTATTTTTCCGGTTCCAAAAGTATCTACCAAAACCGACATCGGCTCTGATATACCAATGGCATAAGATACTTGAACTTCACATTTATCCGCAAGGCCTGCCGCGACAATATTTTTAGCAACGTAACGAGCCATATATTGAGCACTCCTATCTACTTTTGTGGGATCTTTACCTGAGAAAGCTCCTCCGCCGTGCCTTGCATATCCCCCATAAGTATCGACAATAATTTTTCTTCCTGTTAAACCGGTATCTCCTTGGGGCCCTCCGATTACAAATCTTCCCGTTGTATTCACCCAAAATTTTGTTTTGGAATCTATAAGTTTTTTTGGTATAACTTTTTTAATAACTTTTTCTATAAGTTCTTTTTTTAATTTTTCCGAATTAATGCCCTCATCATGTTGTGCCGCAATTAATACTCCGTCAATTCTTACAGGTTTTCCATCCACATATTCAACTGTTACCTGACTTTTTCCGTCTGGTCTTAATCCTTTTATTAAATTCTTTTTTCTGACTTCCGATAATCTCTTGCAAAGATTGTGAGCCAAAACAACGGGCAGAGGCATTAGCTCTTTTGTCTCATCGCAAGCAAAACCAAACATTAATCCTTGATCGCCGGCGCCCAGATTCTCCAAGTCCTCTTTGATGATTTTTCCAGCCTTTGTTTCTTTGTAACTATCCACACCCCTTGCAATATCCGAAGATTGTGCATGAATAGCGGTAGAAACTCCGCTTGTTTCCCAATGAAAACCATATTCGGCATTTGTATACCCGATATCTTTTATTACATTTCTGGCAATTTGGGGAATTTCAACATATGCGTCGGACGTAACTTCACCCGCTATAAAAATAATTCCATTTGTTATGAGGGCTTCAACTGCAACCCTGGAAAGCGGATCATTTTTTATTAGTTCATCTAAAATTGCATCCGCTATTTGATCGCAAATTTTATCGGGGTGTCCTTCTGTTACCGATTCGGAAGTAAAATATTTTTTCATTTTGTCTTTTTAAGCTTATCGCTTAATTCCTGCCAAAGTACCAAAAGAGGCGACGCGTTAAAAATAGAGGAATAAGTTCCGCTTACAATTCCTACCAAAAGAGCAACCACAAACCACCTTATACTGTCTCCTCCAAATAAAAGCAGAGCAAGTAAAACTAAAGCTACGGTTAAAGATGTGTTTAAAGATCTGTCCAGCGTTTGTAATATTGACTCATTAACTACTTGCGCAAAGGAAAGCCCGCTGACTCTTTTTAAATTTTCCCTAATCCTGTCAAAAACGACAATAGTATCGTGAACCGAAAATCCGATAACCGTAAGCAGAGCCGTAACAAAAAGACTATCTACTTCAACGTTAAAGAAATATCCTAAAATTGAAAAAATACCTATAACTACCAAAATATCGTGAATTAGCGCAATAATTGCGCAAATTCCAAAACGAAGACTGCTTGCCGGTTTTGGAATCTTTCTAAAAGACCAAGTAATATATATAACAATAAATAGAGATGCTACAACTACCGCCCATATAGCATTTGTCGTTGTTTCGGCTCCGATCGTAGGCCCTATTGTTTCAAATTCCTCTTGTTTTGCGCCTTTTAATTGAGCATTAAGATCTGACAAAAATTTACTATTCTGTTTTTGATCCATCAGCTCTGTGCGGACAAAAATTAGATTATTCGAAGTTTCTATATTTGAAACTTTTAATTTTTCTTTCTCCAAAATACTTTTAACCAAAGCGACAGAAGCTTGACTTGCTTGTTTTGGCAAAGAAACCGTAATTCTGGTACCTCCTGTAAAATCAATGGATAGATTAAGTCCAAAAAGAAGTAAAGAAACAAGCCCGGGAATAATAACTATCAAAGAGAAAAGAAAATAAAAATATTTTTTACCTATAATATCCATAATTATTTATAAATAATTCTTAAAAATGTTCTTGTTACAACAATAGCCGAAAACATCGAAACTATAACTCCGATTGCCAAAACCAGAGCAAAACCCCTGACTATTCCCGAACCAAACTTATACAAAACAACGCTGGTTATAAGAGTAGATACGTTTGAATCCCGAATTGACGTCCAGGCTCTTGAAAAACCTATTTCTATTGCGGCTTGCATGGGTTTTCCCAAACGTTTTTCTTCCTTCATCCTTTCGAAAATTAAAATATTTGCGTCAACAGCCATACCTATGGAAAGAATGAAGCCTGCGATACCTGAAAGCGTCAGGGTAATGCCGTAAGGCGTCAAGGAGCTAAGCTTAAAAATAGCTAAAACAAATAATGTATAAAGAAAAAGAGCAGCGCTTGCAATAATTCCTAAACGTCCATATAAAACACTCATGAAAACAACAATTATTACTAAACCTATAGCTCCGGCAAAAAGACTTTTTTGCAAAGACGACAATCCCAAAGAAGGACCAATGACCTGACTCTGTAAAGATGTAAGAGGAATCGGCAGTGCTCCGGCATTTAGCTCCGTACTTAAAGCATTTGCTAATTCAACTGTAAATCCACCGCTTATAACAGCATCGCCGGTTAAAATCGGCTCGTTTACACGAGGCGCTTCAATTACTTGATTATCCAAGACAATCGCAACAACCTTTCCAACATTTCTTTTGGTAATATCTGCAAATTTTCGTGAACCGTCGGATGTAAAAACTAATTGCACTTGAGGTTTTCCCGTATTCTGATCAAACGTTACGTTTGTTTGCTGCAAATCATTTCCGCTAAGATTTGTTTCCTTTGGATTAGGACCTAAAGCCTGAGTCAGGCCTAAGGGGTAAGCAGAAGGCGTACTATTAAGCTTTGCACTTCCGGTTGCCCCCTGCTCCCAAAAAGAAAGCTGTGCGGTTGTACCAACAATGCTTCTTGCTTGACTAAGATCGGTAACTCCGGGAAGCTCCACTATTATTCTGGATTCTCCGTTAGCAAGAATGGAAGTCTGAACAATCGGCTCGGAAACACCGAAAAGATTAACTCTTCTTTCAATTACTGTTTTTGCAGATTTTAGAGCATCCGGCCTTTGAGCGGTAGGAACTCCCGACATATCCGCTCTAAAAATCATACTTGTTCCGCCTTCAATATCCAAACCTTTCCTAAAAGTAAGCTGACTGGTAATCCCTAAAGGACGAAGCAAATTATTTATATCAAAATTTATTTTTTGACGGAATGGACCAATTGAGAGTGTACCTATACTTGGAATATTAACAAAAATAGCTAAAACTGTAAGGAAAATAATAAACCAGAAAAGGAGACGCGGATTTTTTCTCATGCGAGCATACTCTCCTCATCGCCAATTAACATTATTCGCGAACCGGAAAGAATAGCTAGGATAAACGGATCTCTTTTTTTTCTTCTAAAATCAAATTCCTCTTCTGTCATAACCGTATAGTTTATCTCGGTTTCCAGTTTTTTCTCTTCTTCCCTAATTAAGAGTGCCAACTCAGGCAAGACAACAGTGCCGACTATTAAAAAATCTACCTCATCCGGCTCGTTATTCATTCTTCTTATAAATTTACCCGAAAACATTGCATATTTTATTTTTCCAAGCTTTACTCTGTTTTTGAGAATTTCTTCCCCCAAGCCTATACTTTTTGCGCCAAGTTTTAAAAGGTCATAGTAAAAAGGGTAGCTTTTGTTAAGAGAATAATAAACTCTGTTTGCACGGGGTTCTCTAGAAAGTATTCCTTTTTTCTCTAAAAAAGACAGCTCGCGTCTTACTGCGTTTATCTCGTCTCCGGTTTTTCTAACCAGTTCCCTGACATGAAACATGGACGAAGGACTCGTTAGAAAAACGTTTAGTAATTTTACCCTGGCTTTCGAAGTAATAAGATCTGAAAACATAATTTGTTCTATTTAGGTTACGAGGACTAATATACATCAAAACTAAAATGATTTTCAAGTATCAGTTTATGGCTATTTTACAGTAATTACGCCATCTGTGGGCAGAATTTCAAACCAGATAAGTCCTCTGTTGAATTCTATTTCTTTTCCAGCTGCATCTTTGACAATTGTTTTTCCTGTTCTGCCTGATTTTGTCCACGTTGCTTTTATTTCTTTTCCATCCTTAAACACAACTGCTTTTCCAGTACCTTTTGTTTTATATAATAAGTGGACATTATTCTCATATCCGTCATTAGCACTTGATTCCTGCATTAAAAGTATAACAACATTTTTAGCTGTTAACTGTTTATTTACGTTTCTATCTACTTGCGGTGCTCCGCCGACATTTCGCTTGTAAAGATTTGTTTTAGGATCAAATGCCCAGTCTACGTAATAATTAGAATCGCCTGTCCAAAATTCCAAATGAACTGTCTGTAAAGCAGGTCTTTGAGAAATCGGCGCATCGTCTTTAAAAGTATATGGAACAAAACCTTTATCCCAAGGCATCCCTTCTTTTGAAACGTTTGTCAGCTTGCGGGTTGTTGCCGCATAATCCCAAAGTTTTTGAGTGGTCGAATACATTGTGTGTTCTGTTGCCGCAGTATGTCCCAGCCTATCATAATCTCTCCAAAATGTCGGGAAACCTATTGAAAACTGATTCAGGTCATTATAACCTGTCCATCCGTAGGTATCTATTTGAGAAAGAGCATCCGCAGGACCCGGCTGATTAGCTCCGCCTACATGTACATATAAAGGATAATCACCATATTCGGAAATGAAATCTAAGAAATAAGTTCTAGCAGAGCGTATCGGACCAACCTCACTGCCGGGTTGGCAGTAAAACAATGTTAAGAAACGGGTAATGCCTCCTTCGGCAACGGCTTCGTAAACAACATCTGCTCCGGAAATACCGGATTGCGGTCTGGCATTTTCATGATTTTCAATCATTACCCCAAGAGGTCTATGTTTTTCCCACCAATCTTTTTGCTGTTTGGAATATAAAATTCCGTTTAGAGGACAGGCTTCTGTTTTCGGAAGACTATTGTCAAACGTTAATTGTCCGTTGACTCCTTTTTCCGGCTGCGGCAATGGAGATGTTAACGCTTGAGAAGACACAGTTTTAGAAAATAAAAAATAAGAAGCACCTGTTGACGCAAGATAAACCAAAACCGCGAAAACAATAGTTAAAAATTTTTTCTTGTGCATAATTACTTATTTAAACTTGCCTGTCCGCCAGTTGCTTCGCCGCCAGGCGATTGTAGGCGGGCCTCCTTAAGGGCTTTTTTCTCTTCTTCCGTTAGCTCATGCTCTATACCTTTACCGTCAGCTACTCTTTTTGCATACCATCTTGTTCCGGAACGAGAGTAAAGGCCGGAAATTAAAACGCCATTGTCGTTTCCGTCGATTAGGGATAAAACAAAACTTTGATCTCCTCCTGTATCTTTAAAAGGATTAAAGCGGACAAGTCCTACTTTTTGAATATGCAAAAGACCTTCTTTTTCAATTCTATCACAATAATCCTTTAAATAATCAATATCTTTTTTGCTTAAATCCGATTCTCTTAGGAGTTTTTCCAAGACCGCTTTCAAACTTTTTTCGCTTACGCCTTTTGTTAATCTATTGTAATGCGAAAGCGTTCTCCAAAAAAAAATTGTTAGTACCAAGAGCCACAACATTACAATTCCTAAGGCAATTAGTACTAACTCTAACGTCATAGATATTCATTTATATTAGCCTCTTGACAGCCTCGTGTCAATAGTGTAATCTAGGCTTCTAGCATGGCTAAAAGGAAAAAAACTCGTCAACAAAAAATAATTGCCGATCTTAGACGCCAAATAAATGCTTCGCAAACAAAGAGCGCTCCTTTTGAAGAAAAAATTGAAAAACGCGAACAATCTCTGTCCCTTTCTCTTAATCTTCCCAAACTAAAACTAAGCGAAAAAAAACAGCCCGTTAGTACTTTTACCAACACATCATATTTAATTAAAGACTTACAAAAAACAGCAATCTTAACAACATCCATAGTTGCCTTTCAATTAATTCTTTTATTTATTTTAAAAAGTCACATAATAACACTTAACGGATTAATTTATTGACTTGGCCCGCCCGAGGCGGGCTGGAAGGGGGTGAAAAATAATATGGCATCAATGTATTGCGTAAAATGCAGACAGAAGAGAGAAGATCCAAATGCGGTAAAAGTTACCATGAAAAATGGTAAACCCGCTCTCAAAGGCAAATGCCCGGTCTGTGGCACAGGAATGTACAAGATTGGAGGCTAATTTTCTTGAAGGTCCTTCGAAGGAGTTAAATAATCCTTCAAGAAATAATAAAAGCCCCGCGTTATTTAATAAATCTAGTAACCCGGGGTTTTTTATTGAAAAACTATATAGATTGGTTTTCCCGGAAGCCGTTTTCTAAAACCGACTTTTATATTTCTATCAGGAAAATTAATCCACGGATCCATCCACTTATTTTCAAATCGAACCAAATAATGTCCATAATGATATTTCTTCGACCTTTTTATAAAAACAATTGTATTTCCCGTATATGTCTTCCTTCTAATTTTTGTCTTAACATATTTATGCTGATAATCTAATCCCGCATTTTTTAAAATTTCAACGATCTCTCTGTAATAAAAATTTGGAATACTCTTTGCTCTTTTTTCCCCATTTTTAAAAAGTTTTCTTGCTTTTAAATATTCAATATTTAAAACAAACGCAACGCATGCAACCGCGTAGCCAAAAGAATCTTCTTGTTTTACGGATCTCATGAGCACATTGTAGATTTTAAATATTTATATACAAGAAGTAGGTTGTTTAACTTTTTACATCATATATTAATATATGATGTATCGGTGCCAACTTGAAGATTTGATTACCAACTTTTATTTACCTTCATAGCGAACCAGTTTGTAAACTTTAACAACGGATATATCCCAACTTCCTGCAATCTCTGCCCTGCCAAATCCTGCAATTTCCCATAAAGAATGTCCTAGGGGCTCACAAGGCAGAGGACTCTCGCAAACAACAAATAATTGGTCGGTAACAGTTTTTCTTTGCGAATCACGGGCTGGGTCTTGAATAGTTACAGGTGGATGATTCCACACTGTAAAAAAATACCTGTAAGCATAATCTGAATTTCCTCCTGAAATAAGAGCGAAGTTAAATGGCTTTGCGTTGGTTCTTGTCATCACAAAATCAGCTATTGTTTTCATTTGATTTAACTGTCTGTTCGGTTCATATCTAAAAGGAAGTCCTTGAATGTTTATAAAAAATAAGAATATAAAAAGTAAAACTGAAATAATTTTTCCAAAATATTTAATTTTTTTATTTTCATAAACAAAAGACATTAGTAATGCAAGTATTATAAAAGGTGCCGGGAACATAAATGAAAAGTAATAATCGTAAATTGATTTTTTATAAAATCCAAAAAGGATAATGCCTACAAAAAACCAAAGAACAATAAGAAGATATTTATTAAAACTTTCATTTCTTTGCTTAAAACTTTTATAAAAGTTAAATAAGAGATAAACACTTGATAGAATTGCCAGGCTTAAAACAAGACCAATCCACAAATTTAAGATTAAACTGTCATATTTAAAAAACTGCTCCGGAGGAGGAAAAGCTACGATAAGTCTTCCAAAAAGTCTAAAAAATACATCATAAAGATTTACAAAAAAATTTGTATTATCACCTGCATTTCCTCCACTAAAGACAAAATCAAATATTTTTTTTATATTTAAAAATCCATGTCTTATTTCAAAAGCCAAAAAAGGGGACCAACCTATCATAAATCCTGCAAGAATAGAAAAATACTTTCTTGCTAGAGACAATATATTTTTTTTGATAACGATTTTTGCATTAAGTATTTCGGACAATAAAACATAGAAAAATATAACTGCGGCTAAAAATGTCGCTAAATAATGAAGCTGCATCGCAATTCCGAGCAAAATTCCCGAAGTAAAAAATAATTTAAGATTGTTTTTTACAACACCTTTGTAGAGAATAAAAAGTGTTAAAAGAGAAAAAAACGGAAGAGGATTTGGATTCCAGGAAGAACGTGAATAAGCAATAACTAACGGTGAGATTGCATACAAAAATGACGCTATCAAACCAACACGTTTATTAAATAAATCGCTGCAGAATTTATAAATAAGCCAAACAGTAGCAACTCCGAAAAGCGCAACCATTACGGCAGGCCCTACCGGGTTATAATTAAAAAACCACAAGAATGGCGCCATAAAATAATAATAAATTGGTCCCAAGAAAAATCCTCCAACCGAAGAAGTCGGACCAAGAAGAGTTAGCTTCCCATGGAGAATATTATAAACAACTAAAACATCTCTTCCCTCATCGCCTAAAAAAGTCATGTAGTCTCCTATCTTGTAGAGCCTTAAAAAGGCAGCAAGAATAAGAATAAAACCCACTGAAATAAATTGAAAATTACTTGCCCCCCGAAGCTTTAGCGAAGTAGGGAAAATTGAAAATTGATTCCGATTGAATCGGAATTGAAAATTTTTCTTCATTTATGAGGTTTTCTACGCCAGATAACAAATCTATACATACTAAAATTATAAACAAGCAGAACCGCTGTTCCTACAAGGAAATATATAAAATAATATTTTCTGCCAATTAGTGTATCGCCTAAAAATATTATTCCTGATTGAATAACAGTTACCCCAATTGCGGAGGTTGCATAAAACTTTAACATTTTGGCAAAATACTGAATAATACTGGCTGCCCTCTCGTTTTTAAAAGTCCAGAGATTATTAAGGTTATAGTTAGAAAATATTGCAACAACAGCGCCCATTAAACTGGCAACCGCAGGGGCATAATTAAACCCTTCTACCAAAACTCTTAATATTACCGCTTGTAGGGTAAATCCTATTCCTCCTACAACTAAAAACTTACCGAAAGAACCACGTATTTTTTCCTTAATACTTGCCGTTATTACATATTTTAAAAGATCAATAATATACTCCCTTGGTACAATTTTTGACCTGCCCAGAGTTCTGTCTGTAAAGTGAATTGGAACCTCGGCAACCTTATATCCGTCTCTTACAGCTTTATTTAAAAACGAGACTTGAAAAGTATAACCTCTAAATGCGGTAAGCTCGTTTTTCTCTTTTAGAAATACTTCTTTTTTTAACGCTCTGAATCCGCCCGTCCAATCATGGATTGAAAATTTAAGCAGGATAAAACGAACCAATAAATTTCCAAAGATTGAAAACATTTTACGGCTTATCCCCCAATTTGGCGGTATCGAACCGCCTTGACTGTAGCGAGTGCCTATAACCAAATCATACCCCTCGTCTATTTTCTGTAAAAAAGCGGGAACTTTTTTGGGATCGTGAGACAAATCGGCATCCATTTCAAACATTATGTCGGCATTCATCTTTTCCACGGCATATGTCATTGCTCTTACGTATGCCGCTCCCAAACCATGCTTTTCTCCCACGTTTAAACTTAAATTTTTCCATTTATTCATTAACTTTCCAACCTCGTCTGCGGTTTTATCGGGAGAGTTGTCGTCTGCAACTAAAATATTCATATCGTGGTTCTTAATTGAAGGAAATATTTCTTCTTCCAATATCGTGATTAATCGCTCAACGTTTCCTTTCTCATTATATGTTGGGATAATAATAACTACTTTCATATATTAATACTCTTAAAATATTCTACGGTGTTTTTTACTCCCTGTTCAATTTCTACTTTAGGGCGCCAGCCTATTAATTTTTCCGCTTTCCCAATATCGGGTTTTCTAATTTTCGGGTCATCTTCCGGTAAATCCTCAAAAACAATATCCGATCGCGAACTGGTAATATCTTTTATCATTGTAGCAAGTTCGGAAATTTTTCGCTCGTTAGGGCTGCCAAGATTAATTACCTCACCTTTTGTTTTATCGGAAAACATAGCAAGCATTAATCCCTCAACCATATCGTCTACATAGCAAAAACTGCGGGTTTGGCTTCCGTTACCGTAAATAGTTATCGGTTTATTTAAAATTGCCTGATTAATAAAATTAGAAACAACCCTGCCATCATCTTCTTGCATAAAGGGGCCATATGTATTAAAAATTCTTATAATTCTTACGTCCAGATTAAATTTTCTAAAATATGCCATTGTCATTGCTTCTCCAAAACGCTTCCCCTCATCGTAAACAGACCTGGTCCCGTTTGGGTTTACGTTACCGAAATAATCCTCATTCTGCGGAGAAACGGCAGGATCTCCATACACTTCGGAAGATGAAGCATAAAGAAATTTAGACGATGTTTTTTTTGCTAACTCCAAAAGATTGTATGTTCCCAAAGAATTTGCAAGTAATGTTTCTATTGGGTGGTTTATATAACTTCGCGGACTTTTTTTATTAGGCGAGGCGGGGCTTGCCAAATGAAATATGAAATCTGCTGCTAATTCCCTGTCTGTTAATTTCGTAATATCTTTTTCTAAAAAAGTAAAATTTTGATTATCTAAAAAATCCTTTAAATTACTTTTATCTCCCGTTATAAGACTATCAACACAAATAACTTTATAGTTTTGCGCAAGTAAGCTTTTACACAAGTGGAAACCTATAAAACCTGCTCCTCCGGCAACTAAAACGGTTTGCATATTATTCGTTGTTTCTTTCTCTTTCGAGGTCAGCTTCAACCATTATTTTGACTAGTTCTTTGAAGCTTGTTTTGGGTACCCAACCCAAAACTTTCTTGGCTTTACTTGCGTCTCCAATTAGATAGTCAACCTCTGCCGGACGCATATATTTTTCCTTATTGGCAACAACGTATTTTTTCCAATCTTCAATTCCAATAACTTTAAATGCTTCCTTAACAAATTCTCTTACACTGTGATTTTCCCCTGTTGCTATAACATAATCATCCGGTTTCTCCTGCTGAAGCATCAGCCACATTGCTTCGGCATAGTCCCCTGAAAATCCCCAGTCTCTTTTTGGTTCAAGACTGCCAAGCTCTAATTTATCTTGTTTTCCTAAACTTATTCTTGCTACCGCATTGGTTATTTTACGCGTAACAAATTCTATGCCCCTTCTTGGAGATTCATGATTAAAAAGTATTCCGGAGCACGCAAAAATACCATAACTTTCTCTGTAATTTACAGTTATGTAATGTCCATAAACTTTGGCAACTCCATATGGACTTCTTGGATGAAATCTGGTTGTTTCCCTTTGAGGTGTTTCCGTAACTTTTCCAAACATTTCCGAACTGGATGCCTGGTAGAATTTTATTTTAGGATTAACAGCTCTTATGGCTTCAAGCATTCTGGTTACGCCTAAAGCAGTAAATTCTCCCGTTAAAACGGGCTGATCCCATGATGCTTTTACAAAAGACTGGGCGGCTAAATTATAAACCTCATCGGGTTTGGAATTTTTTATTGCATCAGTTAATGAGCCTTGATCAAGCAAATCTCCCGATACAACTTCAATTTTATCATAGATATGTTTTATATTGTCCATGTTAGGAGTGCTTAATCGCCTAACCAAACCGTAAACTTTATATCCTTTGGAAAGCAAAAGCTCTGCCAAATATGGACCGTCTTGACCCGTAATGCCCGTGATAAGTGCTGTTTTCATAAGATTATTTTAAATTATATTTCTCCAATAGTCCAGGGTGTCTTTAAGTGTTGTGTCTATTCCGATTTCAGGAGTCCAACCGGTCAGTTTTTTAAATTTAGCCCCGTCGCAAACAAGATCCGGATTATCGATAGGTCTAAAAAGAGACTTATCGACTTCTACTTTAATTTTGGCTTTTGATAAAGAAAGCAGTTTCTCCAGAATATCGGATATTTTGTAAGAAATACCGGAACCAAGATTGTAAACTTCACCAAATGCTCCTTTGGATACTGCCAAATCATAGGCTTTTACCATATCCCTCACGTCGGTAAAATCACGTTTTGCTTTTAAATTACCTACAGTTAAAACGCCGTTTCTTTTTCCTTTTTCTATCTCCACAATTTTTTTAGCAAAAGCCGCAACAACAAATCCGGGTGACTGCCTTGGGCCGATGTGATTAAAGGGTCTTACTCTAATTGTTTTTAAATTATAGGACAAAAAATATTGCAGCCCCAAAAAATCTTGCGCCAGCTTGGAAACCGCATACGAGTTTGTTGGCCTGAAGCTTACGTTCTCATCTATTGGCAAATCATTTTTATCTACGTCTCCGTAAACCTCTGCCGAGGAAATGATTAAAATTTTTGCATCACTTAAGTTTGACCTTCTTACTCCTTCTAAGAGATTAATTTGTGAATGAATATTGTTTATTACCGATTCCGCAGGAGAAGAAAAACTATCTGCGGCAGAAGCTATAGCCGCCAGATGAAAAATAATGTCCGGTCTTACTTTTTCTACTAATTCAAAGACATCTTTTTCGTTTGAGAGATCTAACTTTGTGAGGCTTATACGATTTTTAACCTTATCTAAATTTTTCAAACTATTGTCGGAAAGATAAGTTCCATAAAATTCATTATTGTTATTTTTACCAATAAGATATTCTATTAAATGGCTGCCCACAAAACCCGTAGCGCCTGTAATGAGTATTTTTGTAGCCATAAATTATCTGCCAATGCCCTGATACGTGAATCCCAGTTTTGCCATTTTTTCAGGATCATAAAGATTTCTTCCGTCAATAATATTTGGGCTCTTCATCCTATTTTTAATATCTGTGAAATTTAACTCCTTAAACTCATTCCATTCCGTAAGTACAATAAGTAAATCGGCTCCTTCAGAAACCTCATAAGCGTCTTTTTTATAACTGACGTCTTTTAGCACTGTGGCCGCTGTATCCATAGCTTTTGGATCAAAAGCTGAAATTTTTGCGCCGTCGTTTTGAAATAAATTGATAATGTCAATTGCGGGAGCGTCTCTTATATCATCTGTATTTGCTTTAAAAGCCAATCCCAATATCCCAATTTTTTTATCCCGCATGTCTCCGAGAATTTTTCTGGCTTTTCTTACAATATCTCTTCTTGATTGATGATTAATATTTTCTACTTCCTCAAGCAAAGAAAATGGATAATCATTATCTTTTGCAATTGAAATAAGCGCTCTCACGTCTTTTGGAAAACAGCTTCCCCCATAGCCCGGGCCTGGAGAAAGAAACATACTGCCAATTCTTTTATCCATACCAACTCCCTCAAGCACTTTCAAAGCGTCTGCTCCGAGTAATTCTGAAAGTTTTGCAATTGCATTGGCATATGAAATCTTAAGAGCCAAAAACGCATTGGCTGCATATTTTATAAGCTCTGCTGTTTCAAAATTTGTCAAAACCAAAGGCGCATTAATCGGCTCATGGAGCTTGGTTAACATTTCTTGCGCCCGCTTACTCTGTGTACCTATAACAATTCTATCGGGATTAGTTGTGTCAGAAATGGCGCTTCCTTCCCGCAAAAATTCCGGAACGGATGCATAATCAACCTCAGCATCTTGTGGCTTTGATTCCTCCAGAATTCTTTTGACCTTCTTATTTGTGCCTGCAGGAACCGTACTTTTCGTCGCAACCACGGTATAAGCTTTGAGGTTTTGTCCTATTTTTTTGGCAACCCCCAAAACTGTGGAAAGGTCGGCGTCACCGGTTTTTGTGGTAGGTGTCCCAACTGCAATAAAAACTATATCTGACTCTGAAATCGAAGGGCTATAATTAAGGGTAAAAATCAATCTTTTTGCTTTGACATTTTTTTTAACTAACTCCTCCAGTCCCGGTTCATAGATAGGAATTGCTCCGCGCTTTAAATTTTCAATCTTCTCTTTCGTGTGACCTATTACATATACCGTGTTTCCGAAATCCGCAAAAACAGCCGCAGTAACCAAGCCGACATAACCGTGCCCAACAAAAGTAATTGTCATAATATTTGTTTTTTAACTTCTTCCAAACCGTTTTCAAAAGATCTCATTTTTATGCCCATATTTTTAATTTTATCATTTTTGAGGCCGAGAAAAAAGGGCCTTTGAGCTTTATCCTTAAAATATTCTTTCCTGGTTATTTGTGTAATTAAACCTTTATCAAAATTGAATTTCTCAGCAACAAGAACTGCGCACTCATATGGCGAAATAAATTGATCCCCAACAACATTAAATATTCCGCTTGAATTTGTTTTTATAAGAGAATCAATCGCATAAACAAAATCATCAATAAATGTTGGGGTCATTATATGATCGGCTATCATATTTAGACTTTGACCGTTTTTAAATCTTTGCATAATTGCTCTTAAAAAATCATTTTTTTTAGCAAAATTAGCTCTGTAAGGATAAGCAAGGCGGACAATTGTCCAATCCAAGCCCGAACCCAAAACTAATTTTTCCGCTTCATATTTTGTTTTCCCATACCAATTAATTGGATTTTGGATATCTTCCTCAACATAGCCCTCGTCTTGAGATTTGTCTCCGTTAAAAACAAAATCGGTAGAAACAAAAATAATTTTCTTATTAGCTTCCTTACAAGCTTCAACAATATATTTAGTACCTGAAACATTTATTGTCCAGGCTGTTTTTTTATTTATCCAATCTTGCCGGTCAAAGTCTTTTTGAGCTAAAAATTTTTCGTCAATTTCCTTATCTTTCTCACACCCGTCAACATCTGCTTTTGCGGCTAAATGAAGAATAATTTGCGCATCCGAAGAAAGTATTTTTCGATTAATTGAGGCCTCATCCGTTATGTCTACTCCCGATTCCCTTGTTATTCCTTCAAATTCGTAAGAATCGCCCAATAATTCTGTGAATCTTGACCCCACAAGTCCCGATAATCCCGTTACTAGAATCTTCATATTCCATACTGCTGTTCGTAGTATTTCTGATATTCTCCGTTTTTTACCCTTTTCCACCAATCCTGATTTTCCTTATACCACCGGACAGTTTTCTCCAGCCACTCGTCAAAAGAATATAAAGGTTCAAAACCCAGCTCGTTTTTTATTTTTGACCAATCCAAAGCGTATCTTCTATCATGACCCGGCCTATCTTTTACAAAATCAATTGAATTATTATCTTTTCCCAAAAGCTTTATTATTTTTTTAATTACCTCAAGATTATTGATATCTTCTGTTAAACCGCCAATGCAATAGGTTTCTCCAATTTTACCTTTTTGTAAGATTAAATCAATAGCCCTGCAATGATCTTCAACATAAAGCCAGTCCCTTATATACAGTCCGTCTCCGTAAACCGGCACTTTCTTATTTTCTAAAAGATTTGTAATTGCCAGCGGAATAAATTTTTCCGGGAATTGGTAGGGGCCAAAATTATTTGTGCAGTTAGAAATAGTTATCGGTAAATCGTAAGTTTCCCTGTATGCTCTAACTAAGTGATCTGACCCGGCTTTACTGGCAGCATAAGGACTTCTGGGGTCATAATTTGTTCGTTCATTAAATTTGTTCGCATCTTCGAGTTTGAGGCTTCCATACACCTCATCCGTTGATATATGATGAAATCTTTTTATCTTATACCTTAACGCGGCATCAAGTAAAACTTGTGTTCCTAAGACATTAGTTTTAACAAAATTAGAAGGGTCAATAATACTTCTATCTACATGACTTTCCGCTGCAAAATGAACAACAGCATCTATTCCCTCCATCGCTTTGTCTGCAATTTTAGAATCACAAATATCACCATGGATAAAAGAATAATTGGAATTTCCTTCTATGCTTTTTAAATTCTCTAAGTTTCCGGCGTAGGTCAGTTTGTCTAAATTAACAATTAAATCTTCCGGGTGATTCTTAATCCAGTAGAGGATAAAATTAGAGCCGATAAATCCCGCACCACCTGTAACCAATAGTTTCATTTATGTTAATTCTCCCCGCTTTACTTTTTCTGCAATAATATTATTAACACGTAGAAGGCTGTCAAAAGTTCCAGCATCTTCCCACATTCCTTCAATTATGCCAACTTCCAACTCCCCTTTTGAAAGGTATTTATTATGAAGGTCAACTATTTCTATTTCACCCCTGGTAGATGGCTTTAAACTTTTTGCATATTCAATAACTCTATTATCGTAAATGTAAAAACCGACAATTGCGTAATCACTCTTTGGATGCTCCGGTTTTTCGACAATCGAAATAACTTTATGATTCTTATCAAACTCTACCACTCCGGAACGCTCAGGGTCAGGAACCTTTTTAGCAAATATCCGTGCTCCCGATTTAAAAGAAACAACATTATCTGTAAAATCATGATCAAAAATGTTATCACCTAAAATCATGGTTACGCTATCTTCTCCAATAAATTTTTCACCTACGATAAATGCATCCGCAAGCCCTCGAGGCTGATCTTGAACTTCATATGACAATTTAACCCCCATCTCGCTTCCGGAACCAAGAAGATTTAAAAACTGACCTGAATATTCGGGAGCCACAATTATTAAAATCTCTTTAATTCCCGCTTTAGCTAAAGTTTGAATAGGATAATATATCATCGGCTTGTTATATACAGGAAGAAGTTGTTTTGAAGTAATCTTTGTTAGGGGCCTAAGCCTAGTGGCCTTTCCTCCGGCTAAAATTACACCTTTCATATTTTAATCTCCTCAACACTGAGCAAAGTCCCGCACCGTCTGGCGCAGGACAAAGTCGAAGTGTTAAATTCCAAACCCTCCTTTTAATAGAAAAAACATTATGGCTACTCCAAGTATGCCAATAAGGATATATTCTACCACAATTTTGGCTGATAATTCATGATTTATAAAATGATGCATAACTCCCCAAACTACATAAAAAAATGCCATAATCACAAAAATTAGCATCTGGAGCTGTTTATTAGGCGCTGCCGAAGACATCAGAAATATTCCCAAAGCAAATATTATAATTAGTGAAACGTAATAGGCTGCGTGCTCGTTAATTTTTTTAAACATTAAACAATAGCTCCTTTGACAATAAGCGTAATCAGAAACAGTGTTAGAGTTAAAAAGAATACATGATCCATATTGTGGCCAACTAAACGAATTACTCTTCGTCTTTCTATAACAATCATATCCAAAATCAATGCAAAAATAAACAATACCGCTACTCCTTTAGAAACATCGGAAGATAAAGTAGCGCTATTTATAAGCGGCTTAAAATTAGCTGCCTTATTTGAGTCCAAAACCGACCCCTCTGTTTTATTGCTTAAAGAAGTCGGAGGAACAACTTTTTGAACTATATTTACCGGCGTACTTGTGGGAGTTGCCTCAGCCGAGCTTAGCTCGGGGATAGGCGAAGAAGTTATTGATGTCACTTCTTGCTGGGTTTTACTGGCCAATTGATTAGTAGGAGAAGGAGCAGCGGCTAACGCTGTACTTCCGAGCATTTCAACAACTAAAACCGTATCTTCACCATTTAATTTGCCTGTTTCAGCAGCATAGCCAACGTTTTGATAATTACCTGAAAGCATGTTTTTTCGATGTTCCGGGCTTGCCATCCAAGCATTAATAACATCTTGAGCATTGGTAAAACCTCTTGCTAAATTTTCCCCCGCATAAATATAGTTGTAGCCCGCACCTTTAATAAAAACCCAAGGCGTTTTGCCATCCGGAGAATTATGCGCCCAATAATTTTGAGCAAACATATCGTTTGCTTTGCCTGATGCGGCGTTGGAAAGCTGCTGGTTTAATGACAACGGAGAGAGTCCATTTTCCTGTCTTTTCTGATTTGTAAGTAAAAGCAATTGCTCGGAACTTATATCACTAAAAGTTCCTAAAACCGAAGGCAAAGTAGTTCTAACAGCGGAAAAAGAAAAGCCCGCAAAAAAAAGAACTGCAATAACTACCAGTATGCTTTTGTGATGAAGAAGCTTCGCGCGATAATTATTTGCTATGTGGGGTAAAAAAAGATGGCGCAGAAAATCCTTCATACTTATTTATTATATAACGGTTCTGCAAAATCACCAACTTTTTTGCCGTTAACCGGTATTTTTAACGAAAATCCTAAGGCATTTGCAACCGAAACCCCAACTCTTACTCCGGTAAACGAACCCGGGCCTAAATTTACCTCAACTTGAGTTAAATCCTCTACTCGCAATTTATGTTTTTTTAACAATTTGTCTATTAAAATAAGAACCGCTTGAGATTTTAAAACGGTAGAATTTGAGCTAAGATAAAATGATTTTTTATCTATTTTTAAACCTACTTTTATTTTTTTGTTATCGGACGCGTCTATTAATAAAGTTTTTCCCATTTTATAAATCCAGCACCTTTCCCCCACAGAGCATTAAACCCACGTGGAAAAATGAAGAACGACACCCACGCAGCAAACTGCGGGGTTTTAAAAAGGTGCGGGATAAATTTAATTTAACAGCTCCTACTCTTATTATTTTCCAAGGATTTACGGAACAATTAATAACAGTAGACACGTCTTTTAGCTTGCATTCACCCTCAACAACGTAATCAACCAGACTGACAAGCTCCGGATCTAAATCATCAAAATAATATGGTGTAGATTTCCCATGAAAATTCGCAGACGGTCCTAAAACTCCTACTCCTAATTTTTCAATTATTGAGATCAGATTATTGTCGTCAGGTATTCTTACTCCCATATTATTTGAATTTCCGCGGATAAGACTAAAAACTTTATCTGTTTTACAGGAAAGAACTATAGTTAAGGCTCCGGGCCAATATTTATCCATTAATTTTTCTTTAACCTCTTTAGGAATATCCTGAAGATATTCTTTCATCGCCTCAACATTATTGAATAATACCGGCGTTGCTTGATTTTGCGGTCTTTTGCGAATCGAAAAAAGCCTCTTAACAGAATCTTTGTTATCCATTCTGCAGCCCATGCCAAAAGCGGTGTCTGTCGGAAAAATTACAATTCCTCCCTC
>CAZIDK010000003.1:89741-102915 GCA_964537895.1 uncultured Gammaproteobacteria bacterium | reverse complement strand
TTGGAGTAACGGTAGGTTTTGGGCAGACAAGTCCTCCAACCCCATCACAGGCGCTTGTGTTTGATGCCACTTTTGTTGATCCCTTTACGCAGGTATTGCTTGGGCATGAGCGTACAGTATTCCACATATTGCAATTTGAGTCGCACCAGTATGTGCCGGAGCAATTTATGGGGGTATTACAAGAAGATGTACTCCATATACAACAAGGCCCTGCTGGTGCTCCAGTATGACAGACACAAAAGCCTCCGAGTCCACCACACACACAGGAGAAAGTACTCCCCGCTGTACATGTATTTTGGTTAGGATTGCAGGGAACAACTACTGCTGCAAATGCCTGGTTTGTTGCGATTTTATCTTCTACGGTTTGATAACCAAAGAGCAAAGAAACTCCAATTAGAAAAAGCAAGAAAAATATTTTTTTCATTTCCTACTTTTAGATTAGTTAAGTTTAGCTAGATTGTCAAGAGATTGATTTGAGTATTACGAAGAGGATTTAGTTTCTGGTTTGTTAGCAGACTCAACAGAAACGTTGCCATCCGTGTTGTTATCAGAATTTGTATTTGGAACTTCTACAGGCCCCCAGCATTCAGTTTGATTTCTGTTTGGAGTAGGCTCTGGTTTTTTTATGGAAGCGAGTTCTATTATTATAGCTTGTTGAACACCATTATCATTTTTTGGGGCTTGATATTCCCATGGTGGTACAAAATCTTTTGGACAAGGCATAATATGCCATTCTGTGTGTGTGCCTTTAGTATCTGTAGGAGTTGAATTATTTTCTTGAGAAGGCATTAAAGGACCACCAGATAAAGCTACTGCTGCTCCTGTTGCTGCAATAGCAATCTTTAAAAATCTGGGAATATGTCGTTCATGATTCATAGCCCCTGTTTTATATCATGTCCTATAGCATTTGTCAAGTGCTAGATTTTATTTTCAATAATTGTTTAATTAAACTTATGCCCTGAAATATAATAGACCTTAACTGCTTTTAGGTTTTTCCCCTCTGTGACATAAAAGATTTGCAAAAAACTGCCTTTAGGAATCTGGTTTGCAAATGTATCAAGAGTATAAGTTTGTCCATTATCCAATGTTCCTCCGTTTGTTGCGTTGGCATTAGGATTAGCTATTAAGCTTTCAAAGGTTGTGCTTGAGTCAACGGCAAAAGCCATTTTTCCTACAGAAGTTTCAGCCTCTAAACTATTTAGATTAAATCCGGTAAAAATTGCGTTTACCACTGTTTGTTTTAAGTCTTGATTATAAAAGGGTGCACCTAAATTTTTTGCATACTTGGCGTAATCTTCTAAAACTTGCTGAGGATTTTTAGTTGGCATAAGAACGGTTGTGTTAGGCTTGCTGATATTTGAGGATGTTACTTTGTGGGGGAGGAAGCCGAGTTGGTTGGGATAAAGAGCGGAAAGAGAGAGAATGTTAAAGTAGTTTAATGTTCCGAACAATACTATTATAATAATAAGCACGAAGCTTACTTCAAACAGTCCCACTTCCAAAAAAGCCAACCTCTTTTTTCTGTTTTGCTTTTTCAGGATGTCTGCAGAGTTAAACTCTTCCATTAGATTAATAGTATGGTTATGGAAGAAAAAAGTCAAGGATTTTAGTTTTTATTTCTTTTTTAGCAGTTTTACGAAATCATCAATAGAAAGATTCACTGCTTTAAGGATTCCGTTTCTTAGTGTCCCCTTTTTAAGAATTTTATGAAGCGGGATAATTACGGTTTGTTTTTGGTTGTCAAAATTTCGAGATAATTTTACGTGGCTTCCTCGTTGATGAATAATTACAAAACCTATTTTTAGAAGCGCTTGTACAGTTTCCTTCCCGGAAACCTGCGGTAATTTAGTCATTAATAACTTATTGAGACCGGAACCATAAACTGGTTATGAGAATCTTCGTTTTCTTCCTTAGAGTCTTCAAGGTAGAGCATAAGCGCTTCTTTAATATTTTCTAAAGCTTCTTCAAATGTTTCGCCTTGAGAGGTACATCCGGGAAGAGAAGGTACCCATACCGAATATCCTCCTTCTTTTTCTTTCTGAAATATAGTGTTGTATTCAAAAACTTTACGTTTCATGACAGTACTATTATAACACCCAAGCCCGTTCTGTCAATGCTTAGCTTTCAAACAGTCCTACTTCCAGAAAAGCCAATCTCCTTTTTCTGTTTTGGCTTTTTAGAATGTCCGCGGAATTAAACTCCTCCATAGATTTATAGTAGGAAACATAAATGTTTTTGTCAACTTTTTGAAAGCAGAAACTATGAGTTGAATTAACTTGAAGCTGGTAGTTATAATCCAGCCCATGAGAGAAATAGACGGATCTGGCTCGCAAACAACTTCAGGAGGCTATGACAGAAATACAACGAGAATAGCTTCTTCAGAAGAGGCAGAAGTACTTTTTGGTGATACATCGAAATACAGACGACTACTTAGTGCTTAGAAAGAAAGACTTATGCAACTTTATCCAGATGCTATGGTTCTAGATTCAATGTTTAATGCGCTGGATTCCAGGATCATAAATCTTTGTCCGATGGTTCTATGCGATACTCTTTTAAGAGATCTCTCTGTTGATGCACCAGACGAGTTGCTTACTACTTTAGGACTAACGATGTTTTCCATTTCTACTCATGACGATTTAGTAGATGAACTACCAAGAGATAGAGTGACCATTGCTGGCTTAACATACGCAGGGAACATAGCTACCCTAGAAGGCTTAAAACTATTTATAGAAAACGGTTATGAGAAAGAAGCTGTTGCGGTTATAGATTGTGTTAATAAAAATCATTATTACCAAACTAAAATCGCTGGGACTTTATGGGCGGGTCCTACTGATGAACAAGGATATCTAGATGCAATAAGTCATACTAAATTTTGGGTAGCTGCTGGTCTTAAAACTGCGATTGTTTTTGCCGGCCGAGATGATTTACATCCTTTTGTAGATGAATTCTCTGAATGCTATGGCACTACTTGTCAATTGTATGATGATGTAAGGGAAATAAAAGACGACGTTAGAAATGGCTATTGGTCATTACCAATCAGTTTGGCAACTGCGAGCGACTTAAGCCTAGAGGATCCAGCGCATTTGAATATGGCTATTCAACGTTCCCATGAACTGGCTGCTTCTTTAACAAATAGAGCCAGAAGGCTTTGTGAAGGATCATTCCCAAACCTCGATAACCTCGTAGTGAATATACAAAAAGGGAGCAGTATTCACTATTAATCCTAGTCAAAAGTTGAATTTTTTTTCAAAAACGCATCTAGAATCGTTTCTTTAACAAAAGGTAAGGTATTGAGATTCTTTAGTTCTTCTAGTCGTGCCCATTTATAAGATTTTGATTCTCGATTTAGAATAATATTTTCATTCTTGGTTTTACATAAGAATGCAATTACAAATGATTGAAAAACGTCACCGTTTGGGAATTCAAATATAACTTTCGGGGAAGTATAGACACCGATTAGCCTAATAATCTCTACGTAAATTCCTAACTCCTCGTTCAATTCTCTTAAAATACATTCAGAAATAGATTCACCCAGTTTCATTTGTCCACCGGGCAACGACCATGCTTCATTATCAATTCTTCTTTGCAACAATATTTTCTTGTTACTGTTTATCACTACGGCGCAGGTGCCTGGAACTAGCGGACGGTTAGGCTTCGGCGCGTTCGGTTGATTATTGTAGATGATGAGTTTTTTTACCATTGGAATTTGTCTGCCTATTATAGCAAAAAATGAGGCAAAACTTCAAATAATTCAAACGATCAAGGGTTCAAGGAGTCAAGATCAAGAGCATCAAACTTCTAACTTCAAAAATTCCAGTATTAATACTTATATTCGGGGTAGTAGTCAACGGAAACGGCAAGCTTTGAATCTCCGTTAAGCTGATAAATAATTTGCAAAAAACCTCCAAAAGGTGCGTCGCTAAAAAAATCAGAGAAGCTTTTATATATGGCAGTAACCCTATTCTCTCCGCTGTTCCCCTGACTTTTCGAGGTTATGAGCGGGCTTATTTTGCGGAAAACCGAGCTGCTGTCGATTTGAAAGACGGTTATTCCCTGAGAAGTAATAATTTGCATGTAGTTTTTGTTATATGCGGTAAGCGCCCCATCTACAAGAAATAAATCACCATTTTCAGCAAGGACAGCTATGGCAGTATAACGATTTTTAAAATAATCGAAATAATTTGAAACCAACGCCGGTTCTGCTTGATTGTCCCATTTTATTTCGGAAGATGCAGGCGCGTGGGTTGGCGTCAAGACTACTTTTTCTTGTGAAACTTGGGGCAAAAAGCTAAAATATTTTGGAAAAGTTTTTGATAAAGATAAGATTTCAAAATAGTTTAGCGCAAAAAGAATGATGGAGCCAATAATCAGAAGGCCGATAAAATCAACGGCTAGTACAAAGACATGTTTTATTCGATTCATAACAGTATGATATATGGAATTTTGACTATAGACAATAGAGATGCCGTGTTAGAATCTTTGAAGTTTGAGGTTTGATTTTCTTGATTTTGAACCCTTGATATTTTGATAGTCTAGAATTCTAGAAATCAAATGTTCAAAAAATCAAATTCAAGGACATCCCATTTCCAACATCAAATAATCAAGTTAAATCACAGCTATCTTCTAGTTTCAAAATCCAGCTTCTAGGTTCCAGTGTCCAGTGTCAAAGATTTAATTTCTCTCTTGCGTTCAAAAACATATTCTATTATAATGCTTTATAGTTCTCACATCCGAAGATTGTCTCTGTGAATGATAATTCATAAATCGGATGGCGGAACCCGCCGGAACTTACTTTTCGCCTTAGTTCATTTGAACTGCGGCTCAAAGAGCGTTTCCTGGCGGGCAAGGGACAAGAAATATGAGAGAAATAACACTCGAAGAGCTCTTAGAAGCAGGATGCCATTTTGGCCATCAGGTAACTCGCAGCAATCCAAAAGCCAGAGATTTTGTATTCGAAGCCCGCGACAACATCCACATTATTGATTTAGCAAAAACAAAACAAGGTTTGGAAGAAGCTGGCATTTTTGTTAAAGAATTGGCGCAAAGAGGCGGAAATCTTCTGATAGTTGCCACAAAAAGGCAAGCACAGGGAATTATACAGGAGGAAATAAAAAGAGTAAAAGATTTATTCAATATCGAGGGTAAGGCCGAGAATGACGGCCTATTTTATGTTACAAATAGATGGATTGGCGGCGTTTTAACCAACCTTTCCGAAGTTTCCAAGAATTATAAAAAACTAAGTGATTTAAAGGAAAGAATAGCAAGTGCCGAAGAAAGAGCAAGATACACAAAAAGAGAAGTCGGTCTCTGGGAAAAGGAAAAACAAAGATTAGAAGCTTTATATGGCGGAGTTGCGGAGTTAAAAGAAAAACCCGATTGCCTGTTTATTATTGATTCGCATTTGGAAGACATGGCAGTTAGAGAAGCTCGGAATATGAAAGTTACAACGGTGGCAATTGTTGACACCAACGCTGATCCTCATATAATTGACTATCCGATTCCGGCAAATGACGATGCAGTAGGTAGTATAAAACTTATCGCGGCCTACATAATGGATGCCTGGATTGAGGGAAGAAAGAATTTTGAATTAAAAGTTCAGAAAGATGCGGCAGGAGAAGCTGCACAAGCGAGAAAGAATTCAGAATCTAAAGTTCCCCAGCCTCGCCAAGCTCTGCGGGGCGGGCAGAATACAGAATCGAAAGAGAAAACTCCACTTCGCCAAGGCTCCGCGGAGCAAGCGAAGAAAAAGATTTCAAAACCTAAGAAAGTAAAAGAAACGAAAGCAAAAGAGAAAAGCAAGAAGAAGTAATTCAAGATTAAGTTTAAGAATCTTTGAGGTTGGAATTCTTTGATATTTTTGAACTTGAAAAATTGAAATCTTGATAATCTAGATAATCTAGAATTCAAGAAATCAATCCGTCGGTTGACGGATCAAGATCAAGAATCTCTAACTTCTAACATCGAGAATTCTAAGCTTTAAATTAATTTATGGCAGATATTAAATTACTTAAACAATTAAGAGAAGAAACAGGTGCCTCAATAGCAGATTGCCGGAAGGCTTTGGAGGAAACAAAAGATGACTACAAAAAGGCTTTAGACTGGCTTAGAAAAAGAGGCATTGAAAAAGCAGAGAAAAAAGCCGACAGAACTACAGCGCAGGGACTTATTGAAAGTTATATTCATCAAAACGGAAAAGTAGGGGTTTTAGTCGAAATTTTGTGTGAAACAGATTTTGTTGCAAGAACAGATGATTTTAAGCATTTGGCTCACGAAGTAGCAATGCAAGTTGCCGCAATGAATCCAAAAGATGTTGACACGCTTTTAAAACAGGAATATATTAGAGACGGCTCGCTGACAATTTCCGATTTGGTAAAAAGCGTTATTGGAAAATTGGGCGAAAACATTGTTATAAAAGAATTTAAAAGACTCGAAATATAAGAATAGAATTCTTGAAGTTAGAAGTGAGATTTTCTTGAACTTGAATTTTTGAAATCAAGAAATCTTGAATTCTAGATATCAAGGGCGTCAAGATCAAAAACGTCAAAAATATCTAAGATCAAAAAATCTTTTTACAAAACTATATGGATCAAACCGCACAGACGAAAGTTAATATGCAGCGGGTTTTAGAGGTTATGAAAACCGACCTTTCTACTGTTAGAACAGGAAGAGCAACACCATCCCTTGTTGAAAATATAACCATTAATGCTTACGCGGGAACCGCAAAAATGAGAGTTGTTGAGTTGGCCCACGTTAGCGTTTCCGATTCTCAAACCCTTCTCGTTGCCCCATTTGACAGCACAATTATAGGTGAGATTCAAAAAGGCATACAGGAAGCAAATATTGGCTTTACGCCCTCAATTGACGGAAACGTTATCAGAATTTCCATACCGCTTTTGTCCGAAGAAAGAAGGCAGGAATTGGTTCATCTTGTTAATCAAAAGCTTGAAGGCGGAAAAATCCAGGTAAGACAAGTAAGGCACGAAGCTATGGAGCAAATAAAAAAACAGCTAGGCGATAAAGAAATTTCCGAAGATGACTCCACCCGTTCGGAAAAGGAAGTGCAGAGATTAACCGACGACACAATTTCTGAAATAGATAATTTAGGTAAGAAAAAAGAAGAAGAACTGATGCAGGTGTAAAGTCTAATTTACAATTTTCAGTTTTCAATTTTCAATAAATGTTTCATTGCCTCATTGAGAATTCACTAAAAATTAAGAATTAAGAATTGAAAATTATCCCAGATTAATGTAAGCTATACCTCTATGCTGTTAACAGTAATTATATTCTTGATAATTCTAAGTGTACTTGTTCTAATCCACGAAGCAGGGCATTTTTTTGTTGCAAAATTTTTCAAGATTAAAGTAGAAGAATTCGGCTTTGGGCTTCCTCCGCGGGTTTTCGGAATTAAATACGGTGAAACACTTTATTCTCTTAATTGGCTTCCGATTGGGGGATTTGTAAAGCTTTACGGGGAAGACGAAGCAGGAGCAGGCAGTATCAATATAAAAAATAAAAATGAAAAAATAAAAGATATAAGTAGAGCATTTTTCGCAAGACCGATTTGGCAAAGGGCTTTAGTTGTTGTGGCCGGAGTTTTTATGAATTTTGCCCTGGCAGTTGTAATACTTTCTGTTTTGTTTTCGGTGGTTGGGGTTACAATTGGTGGGGATAAGGTTGTCGTTACAGATGTTATAAATGGCGCTCCTGCACAGCAAGCAGGTTTAAGGGTTGGCGACACAATCGAATACATTGGAAACGTAAAAATTACAAATCCTAACCAATTGGTTGATATTACAAAACAGCATTTAGGCGAAAAGCTCAAGATAAGGATTAAGGATAAAGGATTAAAGATTAAAGATTTGGAAGTTACGCCAAGAAAAGTTTATCCGGCAAATCAGGGGCCTATGGGAGTTGCGATTTCGCAAAACATAATAAACGTAAAATACCCCTGGTATAAAGCGCCTTTTGTCGGAGTTCAAGAGGCTCTAAGGCAATCTTATGCTATCGGTTCGGGACTAGTTAGTGTGGTTTATAATTTATTCAGCAAAGGAGCAGTTCCCCAAGGAGTTGCCGGTCCTGTTGGAATTGCCCAATTGACGGGTTTGTTTTGTTCAAACATTAGTACGTGTTTATCTTTTACAGGATTACTTTCTTTAAATCTGGCGATTTTAAATATCCTGCCTATTCCGGCTCTGGACGGCGGAAGATTTTTATTTATCTTAATAGAAGCGGTAACCAGAAGAAAGGTTAATCAAAAAGTGGAATCTTATGCTCACGCAATCGGCATGGTTTTGCTTTTAACTTTAATTGCTCTTATAACAATCCACGATTTAATAAGGGTTTTTACGGGACAGCCAATACTTCCCAAATAACAATTTTCAATTTTCAGTTCTCAATTTTCAATAAATGTTTCAATGAATCATTGATAATTCAATGTAAATTGTTACTTGTAAATTGGAAATTATGGTTTGAGGAGTTTTTTAAGCGCCACAAGGTAAGAGGCTTCTTTGAGATTAGTTTTATTTTTCTTCGATTCTTCCCAGACATTTGCGAAAGCTGCAATCATTAATTTTTCAAGCCTTTTTAAAACTACGTCTTTTTTATAAGTTTTATTTTTCATATTCTGTTCCCATTCAATAAAACTGGCTGCAACTCCTCCGGAATTTGCCAGAATATCCGGAACAATTGTTATTCCCTTCCCGGTTAAATAATGATGCGCTTTTGGTGATATAGGGCCATTTGCCATCTCGATAATAATTTTTGCTTTAATGTTTTGCATGTTGTTTTCGTTAATTACATCTTCCAATGCTGCAGGAATTAAAATATCAACGGGAAGTCCCAGTAGTTCTTCGTTTGTTATCATCTGACCGCCGCGGGTATCGCAAACACCGCCTGCACAATAACAGCCTGCCAGGTTTCCTTTTTCCTGTTTGCATTCAAAAACTAGTGGAATATCAAGAGAAACAAAGTGACCCTCTCCGTTTTTAACGATTCCGCCTTTAGAGTCGGAAACAGCAATAACCTGAAATCCGCTTTTACTTGCAAGATCGGCAAAGTAATATCCTACATTCCCAAAACCCATAACAGCTATTGTTGTTTTTTTAGGATTAAGATTTAATTTTTTTGCAAGTTCTTTTAAAACTATAACTCCGCCAAAACCCGTTGCTTCTGTTCTTCCTGATAGTCCATATTTGGATTTACCGGTAAAAGTCGCATATAACTCGTTTAACTTTTGACTTTTGACTTTCTTGTCCTGAACTTGTCGAATGGATGACTTTTGACTTAATTTTACGTATTCATCTGTCATCCAATCAATAATTTTTGAATTAGTGTTAACATCGGGAGCGGGAACATCTTTCTCCGGACCCAAAATATCAAAAACCCTCCTTGCATATTCACGGGATAAATTTTCTAATTGTTTTTCTGTTAAAACTTTTGGGTCAACCGCAATTCCGCCCTTTGCGCCTCCAAAAGGAACTCCTATAACCGCGGTTTTTAAACTCATCCATAAGGATAAAGCCATTACTTCGTCTTTATTTACTCTTGGGTGAAATCTTAATCCGCCTTTATAAGGGCCTAAATTATTGTTATGTTGGCTCCTGTATCCTTTAAAAGTGACGAGCTCTGTCCCAAGTTTAACGGGGATATTTACTTCCAAAACTTTATCGGGTTCCAAAAACTCTTCCAATTTGTCTTCGGGGAATTTATATTTTTTTCCAATTTCCAAAATTTCTTCTCTTGATTTTTGATAAACAGATGGACTATCCATAATCGACAAAAAATAGTATACACAAAAAAACTCAAAACTCAAAAGGCAAAATTCAAAAGTCGCCAAATAATTTTCATTGAATTGCTCATTGATACATTAAAATATTTATTGTAAATTGTTAATTGTAAATTACTATGGATACAATAACTTTTGAGGAATTCAAAAAGGTGGAAATAAGAATAGGAAAGGTTTTATCTGCTGAAAAAGTGGAAAATGCCGATAAGCTTTTAAGACTGCGGGTTGATTTTGGTCCTTCGGCAGATTCGACAGGCTCACTGCAAGCAGGCTCAGGATCTGCGAGATTTCAGCGCCAGATTGTTTCAGGTATTGCCGAGAGTTTTACGCCCGAAGAATTAGTTGGTAAAAAACTTCCTTTTATTGTTAATTTAGAATATCGAAAATTCAAAGGCGAAGAGAGTCAGGGAATGTTAATGGCAATCGATGCAGATGATAAAACTGTTCTTTTAGAGCCGGCAGAAGACGTAAAAGAAGGAACATTAGTCGTTTAAATTATGAATATAAAAGCTATTAAACAAGGTGTTTTGCAAGCAGGTCAAGCAGTTAGAAAGGCAGTACCTTCTGAGGGTATTGTTTCTAAAGAGGGAAGACTAAATTTTGTAACAGCTGCAGACTTGGAGTCAGAAAGAATCTTAAAAGAAGTAATAACAAAAAATTTTCCAGATCACCAAATCTTGTCAGAAGAAACAGAATCACACATAGAAGACGTTTTAGCTGTAGAGCATTTATGGGTAATTGATCCAATTGACGGCACAAGTAATTTTAGATATGAAAGAGGATATTCGGGAATATCTGTTGGCTTAGTTGAAAAAGGAGAACCTGTTCTTGGATTTATTTATGATCCTTTTAGAGACGAGCTATTTTTTGCAGAAAAAGGTAAAGGTGCTTTTTTAAACGGTCATCCGATGCATGTTGGTGATAAGACAGAATTGGCAAAAGCAACTGTTATGACAGATAACTCATACGATTCGAATGGAACGAAAAGTAATTTAGAAATGCTTCTCAAAATTAACCCCACGCCCTGGGTTTTAATAAGAGGAAGCGCAGTTTTAGCATTTTGTGATATTGCTTGCGGAAGGGCAGATGTATATGCGCATCAGTATTTAAAGCCATGGGATAATGCGGCGGGATTTGTTATTGCTAAAGAAGCAGGAGCTGTAATAAAGGGCTTAGAGGGAGAAGATGTTGATTTTACGGTATCAAGCTTAGTGGTTGGTAACGAAACGTTAGTTGAGCAATTTTTAGAGCAAATTAAATAAGAGTCTTTTTGTATAAAGTTCTCCAACCTTCAACATCCAAAAAATCTTTGTCTCCAAGTTTGGGTGCGACTATATAAGCCGCGCCAATTATATATTCGTTTTTGGCACTAAGACTCTGAACTATTTTCTTCTTCTCCTCCTCGGGCATAAGCTTATACATTAAACTTATGTGAGGTTTGAAATTATCAATACTTTGTTTATTGGTTCTTTGACTTAGTGCTTGAAAAAGATTTTTTAAAGTATCGTTTAGCTCAAATTTTATAAAGACGGTTTTGAAAAATGCTTCGCTTTGATCAAGACCCTGCGTCTTGATCCTAAATGGAGGTTGATTTCCCAATACACCATCTATAGCAGATTGTAAATCTTCAAGAGTGGTTGAAACATCTCCCATAAGAGTTAGATGTGGGTTAAAAATCGGTGAATTATGTTCTTTTGCAAGATTATTAACTGTGGTAGTTAATTCTTCTTCATCTTCTCTTGCAGGAACAAGCCAGACCGATAATAAATTATCCATATTTTAAAAGTATATTCTAAGTTTATAAAAAATGCTATACTGGGAGAAATGAAATACTCGCAAAGTTTTCCTAAAACTCAAAAACAAGCGCCAAGAGGGGCAGAGTCAATTAATCACAAACTTTTAGTCAGAGCCGGGTTTATCGACCAGCTAATGTCAGGCTCCTGGACACTTTTGCCAATGGGTTTTAGGGTAGTTTCAAAAATAAACGATATTATAAGGGAAGAATTAGATAAAACCGGAGCGCAGGAACTTTTAATGCCGCTTTTACATCCAAAAGAAATCTGGAATGAAACAGGCCGCTGGGATAGTGCCAAAGAAATAATGTACCAGTTAAAAAAAGATAATAAAGACTTTGGACTTTCTTTTACACACGAAGAAATAGTTGTCGATTTAATCAGAAAACATCAGGTATCGCCAAAAGATTTTCCGATTAAGGTTTATCATTTTTCAACAAAATTCAGGCACGAACTTCGGGCAAAGTCAGGAATTTTAAGAGGCAGGGAATTTCTAATGAAAGACTTGTACAGCGCGCACTTGGATGAGAAAGATATGCTTAAATACTACCACGAAGTAATTGACGCATATTTAAAAATCTTTAAAAGAATTGGTTTGGACGTAAAAGTGGTTGAGGCAAGCGGGGGAGTTTTTACAGACAAACATAGCCACGAATTTCAGGTTCTTTCGGAGGTTGGAGAAGATACAATTTTTTATTGCGACAAATGTAATTTTGCTCAAAACAACGAGATTACAAAAGCAAAAGAAGGACAAGCATGTCCAAAATGTTCTTCCGGAAAAATAAAAACATCAAAAGCCATTGAGGTTGGCAATATTTTCCCGCTTGGTACAATGTATTCCGAAAAAATGGGCGCGTTTTATACAGATGAAAAAGGTCAAAAGCGTCCGCTCTGGCTTGCAAGTTATGGCATTGGTCCCACAAGAATTTTGGGAACACTGGTTGAAATGTTTCACGATGATAAAGGAATTCTTTGGCCGGAATCGGTTGCCCCCTATAATGTTCATTTAGTAGCAATCAGCAATCAGCAGTTAGCAATCAAAGAAAAGGCGGATAAAGTTTATCAACAGTTGCAAGATGAAGGAGTAGAGGTTTTGTATGATGACAGGGAAGTTTCGGTTGGAGAAAAATTTGCGGATGCAGATCTGATAGGAATTCCTTACCGTTTGGTAATTTCTGAAAAGACCCTTCAACAGGGTTCAGGGCAAGCAATTAGGATAGAGTGGAAAAAAAGAAGTGAAAATGAAACGGAGCTTTTGAACTTGGAAGAGTTAATAAGGAAATTAAAGAAATAAAATTCTATGTTTTAAGTGAATTTTCTAGCATGCGATGAATCCTCTCTCATCCTCTTGTAGTTTTAAAGTATTTCTCACAGTTAATAGCATCTAGTTTATTCTTAAAAGCAGAATAGTATATTATTTCGTAAGGAAGATAGGGTTTAGTCGAGAAGTTTTTTCCACTATTGTGTTCGTTTAATCTTTTCTTCAGATTTGAGGATAATCCTAAATATAATTTTTTATTTTTCAGACTTCTAAGTATATAGAAGTAAAACATCGCTTAAACCACAAGCATGTAAACCACAAGCATGTAAACTGCTT
>CAZIDK010000003.1:0-89641 GCA_964537895.1 uncultured Gammaproteobacteria bacterium | reverse complement strand
TAAACCACAAGCATGTAAACTGCTTGTGGTTAAAAAAGATTAAATATCTTTCCCCATACGACCGCGTAAATAGCAAGGAAAACAAGTCCCGCGAGTAGAAAGATTATTGGGGAAATTTTGGATTTTTTCTTTGTAGAAATAACCTGCTGTCCGGAGGCTGTAGTTGACGGAGACATCACGCTTAAAGGCGGCATGTCAACCGGTGCAGGATTAGTCAAAGGAGTTGGGTAGGGCATTGGGTTTATTGCGGGCGCAGATGCTGTAGTAGGCAAAGGATTTTCTACTTTTGGAGGAGTTGGATTGGGTATGGGTGCAGAGGGGCTAAAATTGCCTCCCATAACTCGGTCATAGGCTTCTTTAAGCTTAGGATCTAAATCTGCTGGAGTTTTCGGATTCATAGGCAGTTAACTTATTATAATCGTTTTTTATACGCTTTTGTCAAGAGGCGAACTCGTTGTATTTCGCCTCGCAGACCCTTGCAGATGCGCTCTTTCGACGCGAGGTCGAAGTCCTCGGGGGAAAGTAATCATCTGGCGGGGTCAAGCGAGAGTTTTACCAGAATCTCGATAAATTTTTCAAACGGCATTCCCGTTTCTTTTGGAAGCAAACTTTCGGAGGTAAGTCCCGGGATAGTATTAATCTCCAAAACATAAATCTGTCCATTTTTATCTATCATAAAGTCCGTTCTTGAATAGGAACCAAGCTTAAAAAAACGATGGATTTTTAACGCAATTTTCTGCATTTTTACTTTTGTCCGCGGGGTTAGATTAGGAGAATTTACTATTTCTTTTGTTCCACCCGAGTATTTATTTTTGTAATTAAACCAGGAATTTTCCGGAGGGATTATTTCAATAACGGCTAATGCCTTGTTATTTAAAACTCCGACTGTTGCCTCTTGTCCCTGAATATAATCTTCAGCAAATAAATTTTTATAAGAAAAAATTTTTCTTGATTTAACCAATAAGTCTTTTCTGGATTTTAAAATAAAAACTTCTCTGGAAGATCCTCCCGATGAAGTTTTTACAACGCAAGGGAAGCCAAAATTAATTACGTCTTTAGGTTTTTTAACAATTTTCCATTCAGCTGTTCTGATTCCGTTTTTATCACAAAATTTTTTAAATGGAATTTTATACCATGCTTTTTGAAACCCTTTGTAATTTTTGCTTCCGACAACTTTTACATTCAAACCAGATAAATATTTATGCAATTTTCCGCCTTCGCCTTCTTCTCCGTGCAAAACCGGAAAGAGTACGTCATATTTTTTTGCTAAGTCTTTAATTGGGAGATAGCCGTTTTTTAAATCATAAATTTTTACTCTATGGCCGTTTTCAAGAAGCGCTTTTTTAACTTGTGTTGCCGACAAAAGAGAAATTTTTCTTTCGGAAGAATTGCCGCCTGTTAGAAGTAATACTTTCATGAGGTTAGGAAACTATATCAGAATTTTAAATTTTGTCAAAGCGGGGCTTTTTTTATGCCTCGGAAACAGGTATACTTGTGAGCAACTAGCGATCAGCATCTAGCCTTCAGTTCAACTAATTACTAGTGGCTAGAAGCTAATGGCTAATTTATGAGATATATTGTTACTCATACATCGCCCGACATGGATGCCATAACCAGCGTTTGGCTTATAAAAAAGTTTTTGCCCGGCTGGGAAAAGGCCGCAGTGCAATTTGTTCCGGCAGGCGAGGCCATTGGCAGAACTGCCGAGGCGGGTTTAAAACTGACGGATCCTGTTGAAAAAATGGGAAGAAATCTTGTTATTCAGGTTGACACCGGATTAGGGCCTTTGGATCATCATCAGACACAAAGTGATAAGGTTTGCGCCGCAACCCTAACGTTTGATTACGTGATGAAAGAAATTGAGGGAAGCGCTCGGGCTGTAAATAAAGAAAAATTGGAAGCTTTGCAAAGAATGGTTAATGTTGTTTTGGAAGATGATCATTTTAAAGAAATTTTCAGAAGTGATTCCCTTGCTGATTATCACGAATTCTTACTTAGCGGAGTTTTAGACGGATTGAGGCTTGAAAAACCAGATCAGGATGAATTTTGTCTTGATTTTGTAACGCAAGCGTTGGATGCGCTTTTGCATCAGTTTGAAAATAGAATCTGGGCCGAAAAAGAAATAAAAGAAAACGGAGTGGAATTTGATACTCGTTTTGGCAAGGGAATTGGGTTTGAAGTAATAAACGATTCGGTTATAAAACTGGCTCAAAAAATGGGTTATTACATGGTTGTGCGGAAAGATCCGAGAAAAGGCTATGTAAGAATAAAAGGGAGGCCGACAGGTCCTTCTGAAAAAAATATAGATTTAACACTTGCTTATGAGAAATTAAGGAAAATGGACCCAAGCGCAACCTGGTTTTTGCACGTTTCCAAGAAAATGCTTTTAAACGGAACAGTTAAAAATCCAAAAATGAAGCCGACAAAATTATCTCTTGGTGATATAATAGAAGTACTGAAAACCATTTAGCAATTAGCATCTAGCAAATAGCAACTAGTTGCTAGCGGCTGAAGGCTAGTTACTATATATGGACTGTGTTTTTTGCAAAATAAGAGACAGAGAGATTCCCAAAGAATTTACTTACGAAGACGATGAGGTTATGGTTTTTCCGGATATTCATCCGCTTAAACCCATTCATCTTTTAGTTGTATTTAAAAAACACGTTAAAGATTTTTTAGACCTTGAGCCCGGGGATTTAGAAAAAATTTCAAAAACAATAAAAAAAATTGTAAAAGATAAAAAGCTTGAGGGGAAAGGTTACCGTTTGGGAATAAATGGCGGCGGAGCACAAATTATAGAACATTTACACGTTCACTTAATGAGTCCGTTTGGAAAACAAGAAAGATAGTGAACCCGCCTAAGCTTACCCCGATTAAATCGGGGAGCGTTTCAGCGGTTCGTTAAGAGTTTCTAAAAGGAGGTGTTTTATTATGGTAGTTGTTAAAAAAATGCCGGGAGACAGCGACGATGCTTTGATTAGAAAATTCTCAAGAAAAGTAATGTCCGAGGGAATTTTACAAGAAGCAAAGAGAAGGGGATTTTATCTTAAGCCCTCTTTGGCCAGGAAGCAAAAAGCTGAAGATGCCCGCAAGATGAAGAAAGTCTGGACGGCATAATTTATGACCAAAGTTAACGTTTTAATTTTTGTTGAAAGTAGATATAAAATCAACAGAAAAAGAATTAAGCAAATTGTTGAACGAACGATTGATAAAAACGAAATCGCCTCGCCGGTTGAGGTTTCTATTGCTGTTGTGGGCGACAGAAAAATGCGGGAGCTTTCCAGAAGATACAAAGGAGAAGATAAAACAAGAAATATTTTATCTTTTTCGCAGGCAGAAGGAGAGCCGGTTCAAATGCCAAACGACATCTTACGCTTAGGAGACATAGTTCTTTCTTTCCCTCAAGTAATTAGAGATGCCTCAAGGGACGAAATGCTCGTTGACGACAAAGTGGATGAATTGATTGAGCATGGGTTAATGCACTTGCTCGGGATAAACCACGAGTAGTTCAGATACTAGTAACTAGTTACTAGCTACTAGTCACTTTTTTAATATGGTTTTTTACAGAAAATACAGACCCCAGAAAATTGAAGAGTTGGATAGCGCGGAAGTTAGGGAAAACTTATACAGTATTTTGTCTAAAGATTCTTTTTCTCACGCTTTTCTTTTTACAGGCCCTAAGGGTTTAGGAAAAACTTCTACGGCCAGAATTGTGGCAAAAGTAATTAACTGCGAAAAATCAGCACCTAGCCGTCAGCAGCTAGCGTCTAGTTCAAAAAGTAAACTGAAGGCTAGTGGCCCGTTGCTAAATGCTAAAGTTGAGCCGTGCAATAAATGCCAGCAGTGTTTGTCTATTATAAGCGGAACAAACATGGATATTTTGGAAATAGACGGAGCATCAAACCGGGGAATTGACGAAATTAGGGACTTAAGAGACAAAGTAAAGCTCGCGCCGTTTAAAGCTTCAAAAAAGGTTTATATTATCGACGAAGTCCACATGTTAACAACAGAAGCTTTTAACGCGCTTTTAAAAACCTTGGAGGAGCCTCCCGCACACGTTGTTTTTATTCTTTGCACAACAGAGCCTCATAAAGTGCCCGCAACTATTTTATCGCGTTGTTTTAGGGTTATTTTTAAATCCGCAACGGAGGAAGAATTGGTTAGGTCTTTCCGGAGAATTGTCAAAGCGGAAAAATTATCGGCGGATAAAGACGGATTAAAAGCAATCGCCTCGCTTTCAGACGGAAGCTTTAGGGACGGAGCCAAAATTCTGGAGGAAATTTCCGTTCTTGCTAATGGGAAAGAAATTACCAAAGAATTGGTTGAAAGGAAATATAAATTAACAAGTGTTGAAAAACAAATTACGGATTTACTGGTCTTTTTAAAAGAAAAAGATTCGCAAAAAGCTTTTAAGCTTGTTTCGGAAATGGTCGAAAGCGGAGTCGACGTAAAATATTTTTTAGAACAATTAATAGGTAAACTTCACTTAATTTTACTGGAAAAAGTTGGGGTCCAAGAAAAAAATAGCGCCAGTCCGGTGTTGGAAATTTACGAAATTAAGAAACTTGTTGATTTATTTTCCAAGGCGTATTTAGATACAAAATATGCGGTTTTGGTGCAATTGCCATTGGAATTGGCAATTGTGGAGTGGGCGGAAGACGGAGTTACCGATTTTACACGTGTTGAAGGAGACGCTCAGCAAGCTTTAGAAGAAAAAAATAAAACTCAAGCCTCGCTAAGTGAAAGTCGAACAACGGAGGAAGGAAACGATAAAATCAGTAACTCCTTGGAAAATTTTTGGAAAGATTTAATAGATAAGGTTAAGCCATATAATCATTCGGTTGCGGGAGTTTTAAGAGGATGTTCTATAAAAAGCTACACCGATAAAAAACTTACAATAGAAACAAGTTATAAATTCCATAAAGAAAGATTGGAAGAAGAAAAAACCAGAAAAATAATAGAAGAAGTTGCCGGAGAAATAACTGGAGATAAAATAAACGTTTATGTATCTCTAAGGCCCGCCTAATCTTGCCCCGATTTAATCGGGGGGCGATTTGGCGGCGGGCAGGGGGTGAGTTTTATGAATAATCCACTTTCGCAGCTAAGCGATTTAAAAAAAATGCGGGATCAGGCAATGCAAATTCAAAGAGAACTTCAGGGCGAAGAAGTAAGCGTTGAGAAAAATGGTGTAGAAATACTTATAACCGGTGACCAGAGAATAAAAGAAATAAAAATTAACGGAAAATCCGATAACGATGTAAGAGAAGCCGTTAACGAAGCAATTAAAAAATCTCAGGAAGTTGCAGCTAAAAAACTTTCTCAAATGCAGGGAGGTTTGGGCGGTCTTTTAGGCCGATAATTGATTCATCCTGTTAAATAATTTTAAATTAAAGAAATGTTCTATTATACTTATATATTAAGATCCGATAAGGATAATAAATTTTATACAGGTTATACTAAAGATTTAAAATTAAGATTTAAGCAACATCAAAAAGGTGAGGTAGATTCAACAAAAAGAAGAGGAACAATGGAATTGATATATTATGAAGCATGTACTAATCAGCAGGATGCAACAAGAAGGGAGAAGTATTTAAAGACCTATTTAGGTAAAATGTTTTTACGAAATAGGCTTAAATCTTATTTAACAGGATGAAGATTTTTAGCGGCAGTTCAAATAAACCTTTAGCCGAAAAAACGGCAAGGGATTTAGGTGTTAAAATTTCTCCGCTCGAGATTTTCGTTTTTCCCGACGGGGAAAGGCGAATAAGGGTTGTAGATATTGTTGTTGACGAGAAAACTGTTGTTTTTCAGTCGACAAGTACGCCTCCGGATCAAAACTACATGGAGCTTTTCTTTATTGTAGATGCTTTAAAAAGGAGCGGAGCATCAATGGTTACCGCAGTTATTCCGTATTTAGGGTACGAAAGACAGGATCATATTTTTAGAGACGGAGAGGCGGTTTCTTTGGAAGTTATTGTCCAAGCTTTACAAAGGGTAGGCGTAGATAAACTTGTTGCTTTTGATCTGCACTCCATAAAGGTTCCCGAACTTTTTACAATTCCGGTTTTGCACTTGTCGGCATTAGATTTATTTGCCCAAAAAATAAGGGAAATCGTCGAACTGCCTCCTTCCGATGCAAATCATAAATCATTCGTTTTGGTTTCTCCCGATATGGGCGGAATAAGAAGAATAAAAATGTTATCCGAGAGTTTGGGTAATATACCTTACGCAACAATTGAAAAAAACAGAGATTTAGAAACAGGAGATATAAAGGATTCGTCGGTGGAAGGTGATGTAGCAGGCAAAACGGCAATTATTGTTGACGATATGATTTCAACCGGCAGGACAATAATCGCGGCGGAGAAAATTTTGTTGGAAAACGGAGCAAAAAATATTTTTATTTTTGCAACACACGCTGTTTTTTCGGGAAATGTCCGTGAGCTTTTAAGTAATTCAAAAGCAGAGAGAATTTACGTTACGGATACAATAGTTGTTCCTAAGGAGAAACAATTTGATAAGCTTGAAATTTTATCTGTGAGTCATGTTATAGCAGAGGGGTTAAAGCGATTTTAATTTTCAGTTCTCAATTTTCAATTTTCATTGAATGAATCATTGCTGCATTAAAACATTTATTGTAAATTGTAAATTGGAGCGAAGCGACGATTATGATTATTCCTAAAGCAATACAAAATTTAATAGAGTCTTTTGAAAGACTTCCGGGTGTTGGGCAAAAAACTGCTCAAAGGCTAACTTTTTATCTTTTGCACGTTCCGCAAGGTGAATTGGATAAGTTTGCCAGCTCGCTCCAAAATCTTAAAAAAGATACTATTTTATGTTCAAACTGTTTTATGATTGACGAAAGCAATCCATGCGGTATTTGTGCAAATTTACAGAGAGATCACAGCATTATTTGCGTTGTAGAACAGCCTCTAGATGTTATTGCATTAGAAAAAAATGGTAAATATAAAGGTATTTACCATGTTCTTCATGGTAAGATTGACCCTTTAAATAATATCGGCCCTGATGAAATATACATAAGCCAACTTATGAAAAGACTTAATAATCAAAAATCCCCGGCCTCGACAAGCGAAGCGGGGCGGGCAATAATCAAGGAAATAATACTTTCTACCAATCCGACAATGGAAGGCGAAGCAACAGCAATGTATATTGCAAAACAACTCAAAACTTCCATATTCGCCAAAGCTTCGGCGGACAAGCAAAATCCTCAAGTAAAAATTACGAGGATTGGAAGGGGTCTTCCGATAGGGGCGGATTTAGAGTATGCTGATGAAGTAACTTTGCAAAGGGCAATGGAAGGAAGGAGCAGTTATTAAATTTCTAATTTCTAATTTTTAATTTCTAATCAATTTATGAACCCCAATGACGTTTTAGGAGAAACAATAGAAAAAGGACAAAGTGTTGTTCAAAAAACAGGTAAAGCTGTTGCCGATTCTGCAACTGGTGCGGTAAAAACCGCAGTTAATCAAGTCGTGGGAGATTCGGGTAATCAATCCGGTTCAAATGAGACTAATACCACTGTTTCCGATAATCAGCAAGCTGTGAGCGATAAGGCTCAAAACGACGAGTTGATAAAAGAGCTGTATGCGCCGAGCCAGCCTCAAAACGGCCAGAATCTTTCACCGGTAGAGCCGCAATCGGAGTCCGAGGAACAAGCAAGATTGGCGAGCGTAAGACAAAGATTACACGATGAAGTTTACTATCTGCCCCTGATTCAGGGTAGTAAATCTCAAGAAGAAAGACCTGCTGAAAAAGTCGAAAAAGAAAAAAAACAGGATATGCAGGATTTGCAAAAAAAAGAAGCTAAAAAGCCCGCGCCAATAGCTGTTCAAAGAGCACAACAAACTGCGGAAAAATTTAGAGGAGTATCGGGATAATGCTAAGAATTTTTAATACTTTAAGCCGAAAAATTGAAGAGTTCAGTCCGATTGATTCTCCGAATGTGGGAATTTATTCCTGCGGGCCAACTGTTTATGATTATCAGCACATCGGTCATATGAGGCGTTATATTGGCGACGATATTTTGGTCCGCGTTCTTGAATACGACGATTATAAGGTAAAGCAAGTAATGAATATTACAGATGTTGGGCATCTGGTTTCCGATGCAGATGAGGGAGAAGACAAAATGGAAAAGGGTGCTAAGAAATTCGGAATGAGCGTTTGGGATATAGCTAAAAAATTTGAGGCGCAATTTTTAGAAAGCATAGATTTTTTGAATATCCAAAGACCAAGTGTTTTGATGCATGCGACAGATTATATTAAGGACCAGATAGAATTAATAGAAATCCTGGAAGAAAAAGGTTATACGTATAAAATTTCCGACGGAATTTATTTTGATGCGTCAAAATTTTCAAATTACACAGAGCTTTCAAAGCAAAACCTGGATAAGATTAAAGCCGGTGCAAGAATTGAAATGGTAAAAGGTAAAAAAAATTTAAGCGATTTTGCAGTTTGGAAATTTTCACCTAAAAACGCAAAAAGGCAAATGGAATGGGACAGCCCCTGGGGAAAAGGTTTTCCCGGCTGGCATGTTGAATGCAGTGCGATGTCAATGAAAGCGCTGGGGCCCACTTTTGATATCCATACTGGGGGAATAGACCATATTAATATTCACCACACCAACGAAATTGCCCAGTCCGAAGCCGCAAGCGGCAGGAAATTCGTAAACTATTGGGTTCATCACGCGTTTTTAATGATTCAGGATGAAAAGATGAGCAAGTCATTGGGGAATCTTTATACGGTTGAAGATATTCTTAAAAAGGGGTTTAATCCCTTAGCGCTTCGATATTTATACTTTCAGACTCATTACAGGCAGGAAATGAATTTTACCTTTGAAGCTTTAGAGTCAGCCCAAAATGCTTTAAAAAAACTTTATGATGAGATTTCCTCTTGGGATGAGCCGAAAGTAGGTTGCGCGGAGTTTGAAAATGTTTTTTTTGAAGCAATAAACGATGATTTGAATATGCCAAAGGCGCTGGCTGTGATGTGGGAATTGGTAAAATCCGATTATCCGACTTCGGCAAAAGCAGCCAGTCTTTTTAAATTCGATAAAGTTCTAGGTCTTAATCTTGAAAATCAAGCCGCAAAACTTAATTCCCAAAAAAACGAAATCCCGCAAGAAGTTTTAGAGTTGGTAAAACAAAGAGACGAATTAAGAAAACAAAAACGCTTCCATCTCGCAGATCAGCTTAGAAACAGGGTTAAAAAATTAGGTTACGACGTGGAAGATAAACAAGGCAAGTCCGAGATAAAAAGAGTCTAAGTTTAACGAGTTTGTGAGGTTGCGTGTGGCTGGCTAAGTTCTGCAAATCTTCTTCTTCTGTAAAATGCGCCGCTATTATCAATTTGGCGTTTGGTTTCGACGGCCGGCTTAAGAGGCCTACTATTTCTTTCGCTTCCGGTTACTCTTCTGAATACATTTTCAACAATATTTACCACATATACCAGCGTAAAGCTCCGATATAGTATTTGTCAAGCAGCTTATGTAGGGGGTTTATGTATTAAGAGCCACTAGGGGCGGCTCTTATTGACAAAAAACTCAAATCAGGAGAAACTAAGTAATAGATGGAAAATTTGGGATACACGAAACCTTTATATATTCTTCCTTTTGACCACAGGGCTACGTTTGCGCAAAAAATTTTCAATAAAAATTCAATAGCGGGTTTAACAGGCGAGGAGCATCATTTAATTACCGAATATAAAAAAATTATTTATGAGGGTTTTAAAAAAGCGGTTCAAAACGGAGTTCCAAAAGAGAATGCCGCAATTTTAATAGATGAAGAGTTTGGAGACGAAATTATAAAAGACGCAAAAGAAAATGGGTTTGTAGTTCTTTTGACAACCGAAAAGAGCGGGCAAGAGGAGTTTGAATTTCAGTATGGCGCAGATTTTAATACTCATATCGAAAAATATAACCCGCAGTTTGTAAAAGTTTTAATAAAATATAACCCGCAAGATCCTCAAGATTTAAAAACGCGTCAGCTGGAGAAGCTTAAAACAGTGAGTGATTTTTGCCAAGTTAAGGGCTTTAAGTTTTTGCTGGAAGTTTTAATAATTCCAACCAAAAAACAAGGGGAAAGCGTAAGTAACTCAAAGGAAGAATTCGATAACACCCTGCGCCCCAATCTAACTGTTGAGATGATAAAACAGCTTCAGGTAAATGGAGTTGAGCCGGATGTTTGGAAGCTGGAGGGTTTTGATTCAAGCGAAGAATATAAGGAAATTGTTGAGACGGCAAGAGCTGATGGGCGAGGAAGCGTCGGGCTTGTAATTTTGGGAAGGGGAGAAAACGAAGAAAAAGTTAACGAATGGTTAAAGGTAGGCAAAAATGTTGTCGGAATAATTGGCTTTGCAGTAGGCAGAACGGTTTTCTGGCAGGCAATTTTGGATTTTAGAAGCGGTGCTAAAAGCCGTGACGAAGTTGTGTCTTTAATCAGTGAAAACTTTACTAATTTCTACAAAATTTTTACTTCAAAATAGCCTTACTTGAACAAATCCGGCGAGTAGGCTATAATTGCGCCTATTATGGCGAGATGGAAAGAGGGTCCGCCTCAAGTTATAACAAGACCTCCGCATACCGCGCATCCCCGAATTGAGGGAACAAAAGTTTCTCCCAGGATTAGGGGTGAAAGATTTAAAGAATTCCAGGTTGTTGAAGGGGAACTGGCTCTTCTTATCGAACCCACTGCGGTAGACTTCGTTGCGCCTTCCGCCGAAATAATCGAAACTCTTGCAAATAATGCGGTTTTACTCAGGGACGCTACGGAAAAGGAAGAGGCTGCTAGGAAGGCAGCATCAAATACTAAGAAAGAAAGAGATGGCCTTAGAGATACGATTGCTCCAACTGTTGAAGAAATCCCGGATTTGAGAGGGCTTTTCTCTGTGTCTCGCGATGTTGAGTTGACCGCAACTCCAACGCAAGGCACTGTAGTGTTTGATATTAATAAGTTAAGAGAATCAGTCAGAGCACAAAAAAGATTTAGAAAATTGACTTCCCGAATAGTGACAATAGAATTTACTCCGCGCAAAGATATGCACCCTGACGTTTTAAAGGCAATTGTTGAAGAGGAGGGATTGAATAGTTTAGGAGCGAGAGTTGCAAGAAGAGCCAGTATTACGACAACGTGGGTGGTAGATGATGGTGCTGTTGCGGAAATGGTTGATTCAAGAGAAATAACTCTTTTGCCTGAAACAAGAAGGGTTACGGAGGGACTTTCTCTAAAAGCAGTGCATTTGCCGAAAAGACGAAAAAACATAAAAACAAAAAAGTCCTAATAAAAAAAGAGGGTATTTCAATTTTTAATTTATTTCTTTTTCAAAACAGGCTTAAAGAGGAAAGCATCAACCATTTTTAAAAGAGGTTTAACTTTTATTACAAGTAAGGGGTCATAGTTTTCTGATGTTTCATCTTGAGTATGTTGCTTTGTGAATTCATCGCGATTTCTTGTTCCTTGACCATCCCCTGAAGTAGTATCTTTATAGGCTGCATCATACCATCGTCTTATTATATTTCCAGTAGGCTCATCTTCATAAATATCTTCAAATATTGGACGAACCAAGGGATTATTATAAGTTTCTAAATTGAGAAGTCCTTTTACAGCTGTCCATGAAGCTGTTGTAAGTTTTCTTTGCCTTTCTTCCGGAGTCACAAAGGTTCTTAATTTATTCTGAGCAGCTTTTTCTCTTCTTAGATGTTTTCTCCAGCCATCTGAATATCTAATTCTAGAATGTGGTTTTTCTGGTGACATAGATTTTGGGGCAGGGCGGATAGCATAGTAGCACAAAAGTAAAATCATTTCAAATAGCGGTTTCTGATATAATAAAAGAGAAATTTATGTCTAAATATTATAATCCAAATAGAAAAAGTAACCTGTTTGATAAAAACTCAAAAGTTTCTTTTAGGTTAAGCCGTTCAAAAATAGATTTATTTCTCAATTGTCCGCGCTGTTTTTATCTGGATAGAAGATTAGGAGTTGCCCAGCCGCCGGGATATCCATTTTCATTAAATAGTGCGGTAGATAAGCTTTTAAAAAAAGAATTTGATATTTTGCGCGAAAAAGGAGAAGCGCATCCCTTAATGAAACAGTTTGGTATTAATGCAATTCCTTTAAAACACGAAAAACTTAACCAGTGGCGCGATGCTTTATCGGGCGGAATAACATATTTGGATAAAAGCACAAACCTTTTTATAACAGGCGGAGTTGACGATGTTTGGATAAACCCCGAAGGCGAATTTATAATAGTTGATTATAAAGCAACTTCCAAAGATGAAGAAGTCAGTCTTGATGCCGATTGGCAAATAGGATACAAAAGGCAAATGGAAATTTATCAGTGGCTTTTTAAGAAAAACGGATATAAAGTTTCCGACACGGGTTTTTTTGTCTACTGCAACGGAAAAACGGACATAGATAGGTTTGATGCAAAACTTGAGTTTGATATTAAAATACTTCCTTATAAAGGCGATGATTCTTGGATAGAAAAGACAATAAAAGACGTTTACGCATGTTTAAAAAGCGATGCTCTTCCTAAGTCGGGCTTAGATTGCGATTACTGCAAATACCAAGAAGCGGTAAAATCGATAAGTGAATAAAGCTATTGATATCTTAAATTTGGTAGTGTAGGATTAAAATATATGGCAGAAGGCAAAGCAGATATAATTGATATAGCATCTAGGATTGGAAAGACAGATTCCGATGTTGCGCCTAAAATTGACGTTAGAGCAACAACGGGATTGCAAGAGGGACCAGTTGGGCCAAATATAAGACCTGAGGGTTTTCTTTCAAAGGCAAGGCGTGCATTTTCAAGAGCTTTTAGACAGAATAGATACGAATAAAGAAAATATCCGCCCTAAAAATAAACCTTTTTAGTTTTTAAATAGCCTCAAGTTTGCATTTTTCAAATTGCTTGACCATAATTAGGTTATGAAAACGATTATTCAAGATTATCATATAAATGCTCCTATTGAAAAAGTTTGGGAAGCTTTGGTTAATGCACAAGAGATTAATGGTTGGGGAGGCGGGCCTGCCAAAATGGACGATAAAATCGGTACAAAATTTTCTCTTTGGGGAGGAGATATTTACGGCACAAATATCGAGGTAGAAGTTTTTAAAAAACTTGTTCAGGAGTGGTATGGAGGCAAGTGGAAAGAGCCTTCGATTGTAACTTTTAAACTTGAAAAAAAGGGTGACTCAACAGAGATTGAATTAGTTCACGAAAACGTTCCGGATAAAGAATACGACAACATAGATCAAGGCTGGAAAGACTATTATCTCGGACCTCTGAAAGAATACGCGGAGGAAAAATAATCCCCGGACCGATTGACTAATTTAGCAAAGGACATTAAACTAAACTTAATGCCGCTAATTGGAAATTTTAAAAATCTTTCAACTTCTTTTCAAAGAGAAACGGTACTCAAAATAATAGAATCTGGACTTGAATCAATACAGCCCCGAAAAGCGTTAGAAACCAATTTTATTCTGAATGGTTCCAATCTTAAGATTTCAAATCAGGAGTTTGATTTAAAAAAATTTAACAGAGTTTTTTTAATAGGGTTTGGTAAAGGATCGGCCGGGATTTCAAAAATCATTGAAAATACTTTGAAAGATTTTCTAACGGAAGGATACGTTATAGATAATGTTGCTCAAAAATTCTCAAAAATAAACTTTACACTAGGAAGCCATCCCTTGCCGTCGCAGGAAAATATAGATTTTACAAGAAATGTTTTAGAAAAAATTTCAAACTTAACGGAGAAAGATTTGGTTTTGGTAGTTATTTGCGGAGGAGGAAGCGCAATGTTTGAAGCGCCATTCAAAATTGATTTTCAAACCTTAACTAAAATTTCAAAATCACTTCTTTTAAGCGGTGCAACAATTTCGGAGATGAATGTAGTTAGAAAGCATTTATCAAAAGTTAAGGGCGGACAGCTTGCTAAACATTTATATCCGGCAACAGTTGCAAGTCTTATTTTTTCGGATGTTCCCGGCAGTGAATTGTCAACAATTGCTTCCGGCCCGACCGTTCAAGACCCAACAACACTTAACGATGCCCTGGAAATAATCAAAAAATATGATATTCAAAAAAACGTTGAGATTTCCTTAGATTGGTTAACAGAACTTCCCAGGGAAGAAAAATATTTCAGAAACGTCAATAATATTATAGTTATAAGTAATAAAACCGCTCTGTTGGCAATGAAAGATAGGGCGAATTCTTTGGGGTTTGAAACGGATTTGTATTCCGATAGGCTTCAGGGAGATGCAAAGCTAATAGGGAAACAGCTTATCCAAGTTGCAAAGCCCGGGAGAATACTTTTGGCGGGCGGGGAAACAACTTTAAAAGTTTTGGGCAAGGGAAAAGGCGGACGAAATCAGACTTTGGTTTTGGCGGCACTGCCCTTTATAACAAACGCCACGGTTATTGCTTCTTTTGATACGGACGGAGTTGATTTCTACCATTTTGCAGGAGCGATAGGAGACGCAGCTACAATTGAAAAGTCTGAAAAATTAAAACTTGACCGGAAAAAGTATTTGAGCGATGATAATAGTTACGAGTTCTTCCAAAAAACAGGAGACGGTATTTTTACGGGAAAGCTTGAATCAAATGTTTCGGACCTAATGGTTGTTTTTAAAAATAATGTTTGAATTAAACGACGCAAAAATTATTGATCTTGAAGAAAAAGCTAACAAAGTAAGAGAGCTTATAATCTCAAGTCTACTTGAGGCAGGTTCGGGGCACTCGGCCGGACCTTTGGGAATGGCCGATATCTTTGTTGCATTTTATTTTAATATTCTTAACCACGATCCGGAAAATCCCGAGTGGGAAGATAGGGACAGACTTATTTTATCAAACGGACATATCTGCCCGGTAAGGTATACAGCAATGGCTTTGAGCGGGTATTTTCCCGTAAAAGAGCTAAAAACTTTAAGAAAACTTAATTCCCGTTTACAGGGCCATCCTCACAGAACTTCGCTTCCCGGATTAGAAACAACTTCCGGTCCTTTAGGTGAAGGTTTGTCTCAAAGTATAGGAATTGCTTTAACTGCAAGGCTGGACAAGAAAAAATACCGGGTTTATTGCGTTGCTTCGGATGGGGAACATCAGGAAGGAAATACTTGGGAAGCGGCAATGTTTGCCGGAAAACAAAAATTAGACAATTTAACACTTATAATTGATAGAAACAACATTCAGATAGACGGTTTTACCGAAGATGTAATGCCGCTTAATCCTCTTAAAGAAAAATATGAAGCATTTAATTGGCACGTTTTGGAAGTTGATGGAAATAACATCAGAGCTTTTATCGATGCGGTAAACCAGGCAAAATCAATACACGAAAAACCAACGGTTATTATCGCCTATACGGTTCCCGGCAAGGGCGTTGATTTTATGGAAAATGACTTTACCTGGCATGGAAAAACTCCGAATAAAGACGAAGCCGCAAAAGCACTAAGTGAATTAAGAACTCTGGAAGGAAAGATAGAAACAGAATAAGTTATAAAGTTTGTAAAGTCGAAAATTTTAAAGTACTTTATAAACTTTTTAACATTATAACTTTATGAACTTGATATTATGCTAAATCCTTATTTGCATTTAAATTCAAAACTTTTCGATAAAGACATGGAGGTCCGTGCAACCCGGGACGGTTATGGGGAAGGATTGGTTTTTTTGGGAACAATTAATCCTAACGTTGTTGTTTTAACTGCAGATTTAACAGACAGCACAAGATGCGAAGAATTTGCCAAAAGATTTCCTGAGCGTTTTTTTGAATGCGGAGTAGCGGAGCAGAATATGGCGGCAATTGCGGCAGGGATGGGAATAACAGGCAAAATTCCTTTTATCTCCTCTTACGCAACTTTTTCGCCCGGGAAAAACTGGGAAACAATACGGACAACCATAGTTTATAACCGGGCAAATGTTAAAATCGCAGGACATCATTCGGGAATAGTTACCGGTCCGGACGGCGCAACGCATCAGGCAACGGAAGATATTGCAATAACACGCGCTTGGCCCGATATACAAGTAATTGTTCCTTGCGATGCGGTTGAAGCTAAAAAAGCGACTGTTTTAGCAGCGGAAACAAAAGGACCGGTTTATTTAAGGTTTACCCGCGATAAGACTCCTATTATAACAACGGATAAAACTCCTTTTGATGGAACAAAAACTCAAACTTTTTGGGTATCGGATAATCCGCAAGTGTCCATTTTTGCAACGGGACATCTTTTATACTACGCACTATTGGCGGCAAAGAATTTAGAAAAAAGCGGAATAAATGTTTTGGTTGCAAATGTTTCGTGCATAAAACCCCTAGATGAAGAAAGCGTGCTGGAAGTAGCTAAAACCGGAGTAGCTGTTAGTGTTGAAGACCACCAGGTTATGGGAGGATTAGGAGGAGCTTTGGCCGAGTTTTTTGCCAAAAACAAACCCCTGCCAATGGAATTTGTCGGATTGCAAGATACTTTTGCCGAATCGGGCAAGGCCTTGGAATTAATTAAAAAATACGGAATGGATGAAACAGCGATTGAAAAAGCCGTTAAAAAAGTAATTGTCAGAAAAGGAAAATGAAACTAAACACGAATCGTTGATGCTAGAGACTAGAAACTAGATGTTAGAACTTGAAGCTGGAAAATGGAAAATCGATTTCTAACTTCTATCTTCTAATTTCAAATTCTAACTTCCAGCATCAAGCGTCTATCATCAAAATTTATTTATGGACGATAAATTATTGAAAGAACTAAAAAAGTTATTAAAGGAGATGTTTTCTCGGATGATGAAACCCTCAATGTTTTTAGCCATGACGCTTCGCTTTTTGAAGTAAAACCGCAAGTTGTTGTTTATCCCAAAGACGGTGAAGACGTTCAAAATTTAGTTAAATTTGTCGCCAAACATAAAAAAGAATATCCAAAGCTTTCTTTAACGGGGAGAAGCGCCGGAACCGATATGGGCGGAGGTTCAATAAACGAGTCAATAATTGTTGCTTTTGGAAAATATTTCAATAACACTCCAATTATCAATGGCGATACCGCAACAACCCAACCCGGCGTTTTTTACCGCGATTTTGAAAAAGAAACTTTAAAATATAATCTTATCTTCCCTTCCTATCCGGCCTCCAGGGAAATTTGCGCCATGGGAGGAATTGTTAACAATAACTCCGGAGGAGAAAAATCTTTGCAATATGGGAAAACCGAAAATTACGTAAAAAGAATTAAGGTTGTTCTCCGCGATGGAAACGCATACGAAATAAAACCTTTAACAGAAAGTCAGCTTAAAGAAAAAATGCAGTTAAAAACTTTGGAAGGGGAAGTGTATACAAAAATGTATGAACTTATCTCTAAAAATTACGACGAAATTGTCAAAGCAAAGCCTAAGGTCAGTAAAAATTCCGCCGGTTATTTTTTATGGAATGTATATGATAAAAAAACCGGCATTTTCGATCTCACTAAATTATGGGTAGGCGCGCAAGGTACGTTGGGACTTCTTCTTGAGGCAGATATTCAATTGGTGCCGGTGCATAAACATAGGGAAATGGAAATTATTTTCCTTCATGACATGAGCCACCTAGGACAAATTATAGAAGCGGTAATGCCCCTTGGGCCTGAAAGTTTTGAAAGTTACGACGACAACGCGCTTAAATTGGCGCTTCGGTATTTTCCGGAATTCGCGCGTAAGTTAGGCATTGGCGGACTTATCCAGGCGGGCTTGGCATTTTTACCGGCATTTTTACAAATGTTTACCGGCCGCCTACCAAAACTTATTTTACAAATCGATTTTGCAGGAGATAATCCTGATGTATTGAAGCAAAAAATTGCTTTGCTAAAAGAAAAATTAAAGCCGCTTCATCCCAAAACCCGCATTGCAATTGAAGACCAGGAAAAAAAGTATTGGCTGGTAAGACGGGAGAGTTTTAATCTCCTTCGAAACAAAGTCCGCGACAAGCATACGGCGCCTTTTATCGACGACTTTGTTATTGCTCCTAAAGATATTGTAGAGGTTATTCCGCAAGTAACAGCTATTCTTAAAGAGCACCCGGAGTTTATTTTCACTGTTGCAGGACACGTGGGAGATGGAAACTTTCATATAATTCCGCTTGTTGATATTACCAACCCAAAAGTCAGAACGGCAATTCCCCAAATTTCCAAAGAAGTATACGGAATTATTAATAAGTATCACGGCTCAATAACGGGCGAGCATAATGACGGAATTATTAGAACGCCATATCTTAAGCAAATGTACGGAGAACAAATTGTTAAGCTTTTTGAGAAAACAAAGCATATTTTTGATCCTGATAATATTTTTAATCCTGGAAAAAAGGTGGGCGGAAGCTTAGATTACGCAATGGGACATATTAGGCTAAGCTGGTAATCTGTCTATCTCATTAGAGAAGGACTATGCTTACTTGACAAGAGAGTAGGCATATGGTTACATATATTTAATGGAGAGATTTTTTCACAAGCATATTTTTTATATCTCATTTGTTATTTTCTTTACGTTTCTTGTAGTGTTTTCTTCTCAGGTATTGGCGGTTGGCAGTTCGGATAATATGGGGAGAGTGAATCGCCCGCTCATCGCAACAGGAGGAGCCAAGCTTTGGCAATCACGTATGCCTGCATTTGCGCAAAATCGTTTGCGGGAAGCAAAGCTTAACGCATGCCAAGCCCTTTCCCAAAACATTGCTACACGCTCAGCCCATATGAACGACCGCGTTCTTAAAATGGAAGAAACATTTGACTCAATAGCACAAGGAGTAGAAAATCATTATTTGATCAGGTTAGTTCCGCAGGGTAAGATAGTTTCAAATTACGATACTTTAGTCGCGGATATCCAGACGCAAAAAAGTGCTCTTGCTCCTCTTTTGGCGGCAATCCAAACAGACATAAGCAATTTTTCCTGTACCGGCAATAATCCCGTAGCGCAATTAACCCAATACAGAACAGATATGCAGGCGGTTATCCAGGACCTTCAGGCTTACAAAAAAGCAGTAAGAAACTTGATAGTCGCGGTTGCAAGCGTTCGGGGAACGGCCGAAAGAAATCCTAATCCGGCATCGGGAAGCGCGCAAAACTCAAGAGTATTCAAAACGGCGGTTCCTGCGCCAGCCAATAATCAATAAAAGGATATAATCTATGGAAGAGCAAAATATGCAGCAAACAGTAGTGCCAGTACCGCAGAGTCATAAAAAATTTCTTTATGCCGCAGTTGGGTTTTCTCTTCTGGCAGTTTTTCTTCTTCTTGTTGTTCTGGTAAAAATCATGCAACCTAATAACCGGCCGACAGTATCACAAGGGATACAGCAAAATCCGGCGGCGCAGACAACCGGCACGAATCAGCAGCCCCTTGCCGGACAGACAGTAACAACCCCGGTGCCAATCAATAACAGCCAGGATGTTAGCAATGCTCTTGAGCAGATTGACAATACAAATCCAGCAGCGGTAGAAACAGATCTTAATCAGAATACAGCCGACGCCTCACAATTTTCTCAATAAATTTATCTATTGGAATTGCTATATCAATTGGCAACAGGCAAAAAGGGGAGTTGCTATCCGATTTTATAAGCAGTAAAAATTATTTAAGGAAATCGGTTCTCTAAAATGCTTTTATAAAGTGAAAAATATTCATTGGCATTTTTCTTCCAGGAAAAGTCAGTTTCCAAAGCATTTTTAACCATAGTCTCGTAAGCAGGTTTGTTGTTTTTCCATATATCAACTACCTTTAAAATTTTTTCCTCTAAAGCTCTTGAACTATAAGTAGAGAACAAAAATCCATTATACCCTTCTTTAATGGAGTCTTTTAATCCGCCTGTTTTATGTGCAATTGGAAGCGTGCCAAAAAGCATGGCAATCATTTGGATAAGTCCGCATGGTTCGTATTTTGATGGAATTACAATAAAATCAGATGCCGCGTATATCTGGTGGGCGAGCGTGTCATCAAAACGGAAATTGCAGGAAATATATTTTGGATAAAATGTCGAAAGCCATTGATACCTTTCTTCCCAGTTTTTTTCACCGCTACCAAGAATTACAAACTGAAATTTTTCCTGATCAATTCTCCTTAGCATCTTATGAAGAATCTCAAGTCCTTTCTGTTCAGCAGCTAATCTTCCTATAAAACAAAGCATTGGGATATCTTTATCAATTTTTAGCCCGAGTTTTTTTTGCAAAAACTCCTTGTCTAAAGCTTTTCCTTGTTTCCAACCGTAATATTCTATTTTTCCGTTAACTATTTTCTCCGTTGGCCCGTATGGGTATTTAATAGCAGTATCCCGGGTGGTACGGCGCCAGTTGCTATCTATGCCATTAAGAATTCCAAAAATCCGTCCCTCCTTCCCTTTAAGTATTTCGTTAAGTCCATAGCCAAATTCTTCGGTGAGAATTTCTTTTGCATAAGTTGGAGAAACAGTAGTAATAATATCAGCATGGACTATCGCCTCAAGCAAAAAATTAATCTTCCTGCTTTTAATTTCCCATTCAAGCGTTTTGCATTCCTTAAGATTTATACCAATGTTTTTTATAATATTAACCGGCGATTGTCCCTGATACGCAAGATTGTGAATTGTTAGCATTGTCTTAATAGGCAATTTTTCAAGTTTTACCAAAAGTGGAATAAGTCCGCAATGTACGTCGTTAATATGAAGAATATCTATGTTCCATTTTAAAATATCTTTTTTTATAAGCTCAACAATTGCTTTATCGAAAAATCCCCAAGTATCCATGGAAACAACCTTTTCCAAATATCTTTTGTTTTTTAAGAAGTATGCAGTAACTTTTGTGTATGGATGGGTGGCTTCCCATATTTCCACTTTTTCTTTTTTTCCTGCATACATAAATTCGTATTCGCCTATTTTTGTTTTTTTGTTTCTGCCAATTTTAACCACTTTGTAATAGGGGATAATAACGCGGATATCTACAGCCATTGTTTTTAGTGCTCCGGGGAGCGAGCGGGCTACGTCTCCAAGTCCTCCTAATTTAAAAAAGGGATCATTTTCCCAGACGACAAAAAGTACATTCACTGAATCTATTATATCAGTTATTCCTTGAATTATGTTCAGCAATTGACAAGAGGCGAAAAGGGGAGTTGACAAATTGTACATATTATTGTACATTTATAGCATGAGCAATTTCATATCAATATCCAACGCAAGAGCAACCCTTCCGGATCTTATTAATAAGGTAAGCAAAAATATGGATAGAGTTACAATTACTGTTAACGGTAAGCCAAAAGCTGTAGTTTTGAGTTCTGAAGAGCTTGAATCTTTGGAGGAAACCGCGGAAGTTTTAGCAATACCTAATATCAAAAGGGATCTTGAAAAAAGCCGAAAACAGATTAAAGCAGGTAAATTTGTGCTGTTGTCAGATTTAAAAGATTTAAGATAATATTTTCTAATGAATGTTGCCTTATCAGAAGATGCTCAAAAACAATATAATCGTCTTCCAAAAGTAGTTCAAACAAAAATTCAGAAAAAGCTTGATATTTTAGGTAAAAACCCATATTCCGGTAAAAAACTTTGGGGAGAGTTGGGCGATTTCTGGTCGCTTCGTGTATGGCCATATAGAATTATTTATGAAATAAATCAAAAAGCTGGAAGAATAGAAGTTCATAAAATTGCCCATAGGCAGGGAGCTTATAATTAATTATTGACTCTGCAAGCTCTCACCTTGTGAGGCTAAGATAATTACTGTAAGGATGTAGTGATGTATCGATACATCACTACAATTGGTAAACAAAGACATTAAGCGTTTCGGATATCATAATCTTTATATTTGACAACAGGCAAAAAGGGGAGTTATTTAATTGGGGATTTTGCAAATGCGTGTGCAAAAACAGTCGTCCCCCTGTAGCTTTGTGTTTCCAAGCTTATGGTTAGCGGGATTCCGTCAACGTCTTTTTTGAGAATATCGTAAGAATATCCCCAGTCTCCGTCGGGGGCGGGATGGCATACTTCGTCAAGTCTGGTTCTGTCTCCAAGCTCTTTTATCCACCATTTCAGTTTTTGAGTTACATCTTTTGGCACTAATCCCAGTTTTGCCAATTCTTCTGCATCAAGAACCCTCCCGGCATATACCCTTGTTGTTTCTGAGCCATCTGCTGTTCTGACAATTTCTTGTCCTCCGCTATCTGTCCATTCATCCCGGTAAATGCCTCCGTCCGGAGAAGTATATTTGCTTGCAGTAAGCTCAAAGGGTCCGCGTTGAACAGTTTCTATTTCTGTTCCGTTTCCATATCCAGCTACAAGCCCTTCGCTTAATAATTTATCTGCCTCTGTTATTTTTGCCATGTCGAAGGTATTATACCACTAGCCTTGACAACAGGCAAAAGGGGGAGTATCTGATATAATTGGTCTCACCATGAGTTTATCTATCGGAATCGTTGGATTACCTAATGTAGGGAAAAGTACCCTTTTTAATGCGCTGTTAAAGAAACAATCCTCCTTCGCTGAAGCTTCGGCGGGACAGGTAGGCTCGGGTGGTGCTGCTCGGGTGGGAAATTTTCCATTTACTACAATTGAGCCGAACGTCGGAGTTGTTCCTGTTCCAGACTATCGTCTGGAAAGATTAGCACAGATTGTTCAGGAATCGGATTCTCACGGATTAAAACCGCCGATAGTACCGGCAGTCGTTCAATTTGTTGATATTGCGGGTTTAGTAAAAGGCGCTGCAGAAGGGGAGGGATTGGGAAATAAATTTTTGTCTCACATTAGAGAAGCGGACGCAATTTGTCAGGTTGTCAGGTATTTTAAAGATAGTAATGTTGTAAGGAGTGATAGTTCAACCGATGCCCATTCGACAAGTCATTCGACCGTGAGCTCAGACCGAATCGGCTCAGGGCGGGCAAAATCAGATTACGAAGTAGTAAATACGGAATTAATTTTGGCAGATTTGCAGACTTTGGAAAATCAAAAAGAGCCAAAGAAAAATCCTACTAAAGAGGATTTACTTAGATGGAATGCTTCTCAAAAACTCAAAACTGCGCTAAACCAAGGCAAACTTGCAAAAGACGTTGAATTACACGAAGACGAAAAAGAAGCGGCAAAAAGCTTACAGCTTCTTACAATGAAGCCGATGTTTATTGTCGCAAATGTAGATGAAGAAGCTCTAAAAGAAAATTTTCCCGAAGACACAATCGCCGTAAGTGCTAAAATAGAAAGTGAACTTTCGGAGCTATCAGAAGATGAGCAGAAAGAATATCTAAAAGATTTGGGAATAGAAGAGTCGGGTCTTGAGAGAATAATTACGGAAGGTTATAAAATTTTAAATTTAATTTCTTTTTTAACAGCACCCTCCTCCGCTAAAGCTTCGGAAGGGCAAGGGGGAAAATGGGAAGTCAGAGCGTGGACCGTTCGACGCGGTTCCACCTCGCTCATGGCCTCCGGCACAATACACACCGACTTTATGAAAAAATTTATAAAAGCGGAAGTAGTATCGTTTGAAGATTTTGTTCAATTTAATGGTTGGAAAGGGGCAAGGGAACACGGAAAAGACAGACTTGAGGGAAAAGAATATATCGTTAAAGATGGGGACGTCGTGGAATTTAAGATTGGGGCTTAATTTCGAAAACCTCTTGCGTAAGCCACTCCTGTATGGTAGGATAAAAGACATCACGTCAAACGTGACTAACGCAATGAGAAATTATCAATTAGTTTTGGTTTTAAAGGCATCTTTGTCGGAAGTTCAAAGAAAAAAGCTTTTAGAAACAATTAAAAGCTGGTTAAAAGGCGTTAAAGTAGCAACAGAAGAAGAGTGGGGACAAAAACCTTTAAGCTATTCTATTAAAAGAGAAACGGCGGGTTTTTATCTTAATTACCAGTTGGAAGCAAAAGATTCTTTTCCTTTGGATTTTGAAAAAAAACTCGTAGCCCAAGATGACGTCCTAAGACATTTATTGCTAAGGCAATAAATGTCAATGATTAATGATTAATGATAAATGATTAAGGATTAAAGATGGCAAGAAGTTTAAATAGGGTTCAGCTAATTGGAAATTTAACAAGAGACCCGGAGTTAAGATATACTCCGCAGGGAACTGCGGTTTGTTCTTTTAGTATTGCAACCAATAGAAATTGGACAACCGATACGGGCGAAAAAAAAGAAGAAGTAGAATTTCATAGAATTGTTGCTTGGGCTAAATTAGCCGAAATTTGTAGTCAATTTTTAACAAAGGGAAGAAAAGCTTTTGTTGAAGGAAGACTTACAACCAGGAGCTGGACAGCTCAAGACGGAACTCAAAAACAAACAACGGAAATTGTTATTTCGGATATGATTCTGCTCGATTCCAAAAGACCGGATGCGGTGGAGTCAAATGGGGAAACGGCAGAACCTGCTGAAAAAGAAGAAGCAGCGGAAAAACCTTCAGCAAAACAAAGTTCAAAATCAAAAACTAAGGGAGAAGCGGAAGAAGCAAAAGGGGAATCCGTTCGACAAGCTCAGGATGAATCCGTTCGACCCATTCGAGAGTCTCAGGGCAAGCAAGCTCAGGACGAATCCGAAGAAATAGTGCCCGACGATATACCGTTCTAACCAGTAATTAGCCGCTAGCAACTAGCAACTAGCAATTAGTTAAACTAAAAGCTAGACGCTAATGGCTGATGGCTAAAAATATATGGCAAAAGCTAAAACACCAAGAAGAAAAATTCAAAAAAATAATGCTCCCAAAAAGTGTTATTTTTGTGATGAGAAGAAACAGCCTGCGTTCTCCGAAATTGCCGTCTTGCAAAGATTTCTTACCGAAAGAGGTAAGATTATTTCAAGAGTAAGATCAGGACTTTGCGCCAGTCACCAAAAAGCGCTGACTGTTGAAATAAAGCGCGCAAGACATTTAGCACTTTTGCCTTTTATAGTAAGATAGCAAAAGGATAATAATATAATAATGACTTTACTGCCGGTTCTTCTTCCAGAAGGCTTTACTCCGAAAGTTTCTGTTAACGATAAGTTAACGGCAGGCCAAATTATTGCAGAAAAAAAAGAAAAGGGCATCGAAGAGGTTATCCACGTTTTTCAAATTCTGCGCATTTCTCCTAAAAAAATCGCAAAAACTTTAAGAAAAAATTTGGGAGACAGCGTTTCCAAAGGAGATATTTTGGCAGTAAAAAAAGGCCGTTTGGGACTTGGAACAAAAAAAATTATCAGCGAATTTTCAGGAACAATAATTAAAATTGATGAGGAAAAGGGAGATGTATTAATTCGTACTGATTCGGGAGAGAGAAATTTAATTACCATCATTTCTCCCGTTGATGGAATTGTTGATTTTTGTAATAATGATAAAATCGTCATAAAAACAGAAAAGCAGGCCATAGTTGCAAAAAGAGCAGGGGGGCAAGAGGTAAGGGGGGAGTTGTTTGTAATAGGGGATGAAGAGATAGATTTTAGTAAGATAACTGCGGAAGTTGCCAAAAAGATAGTTTTAGGTAAAAACTTCGTAAAAGGTTCAATTTTTAAAGTATTTGCTCTTGGGGCATTGGGGGTAATTGGCGCCCAAATAAGGGAAAGCGACTTTGAAGACTTGGAGGAAAAAGCAATAAAATCGCCGGTTGTGCAAATAGAAGAAGAAGATTTTGATAAATTGGTTAAGCATAGTAAAAAGCAGGTTTATCTTGATCCGGAAAACAAATCCTTAATTATTTTATGAAAAACAGGAATTTTAAAATACAAATTAGCTTGGTAATTTTAATCTCTCTTTTAGTAGGTTATTTTTTTGGCATTAATAAAATAAATTATGAATGGAAAAATTACAAACCCAAGTTTCAAATTGTAAACAAAGAGCCTCCAGCGGGCGTAATTGCAATTGATGCCACGCCTTTGTGGACGGTTTGGGAGAAGCTCCAGACAAACTATTACGATAAGTCTAAGCTTGATACCCAAAAGATGCTAAACGGCGCCATTGCAGGCATGGTGCAGACTTTGGGTGACCCATTTACATTATATCTTCCTCCGGTTCAAAATAATAACTTTAAGCAGGGTTTAGCGGGACAATTTTCAGGAATTGGGGCGGAACTGGGGATGAAAGATAAACAAATTATTGTTATTGCTCCCTTAACAGGAAGTCCTGCCGAAAAAGCGGGAATAAAACCAGGAGATTCCATAATGGGCGTTGACGGTCAATCAACGAATGGATGGGACTTAAGGCAGGCGGTTGATAAGATAAGGGGGCCTAAAGGTACGGATGTTTCCTTAACAATTTTACATAAAGATGAAAATTCTCCCAAAGAAATTAAAATTATAAGAGATACGATCACCATTAAAAGCGTTGACGGCTGGGTAAAGCCTGTCGATTGCAGTAATAAATGCCAGGTAATTGATTTATCAAAAGCCAAGGCCAATTCCGGCGAAGTTGCTTATATAAGACTTTCGCAATTTGGTGATAACACCAATCAGGAATGGTTAACGCTTGTTAACAAGTTAAACTCTCAGATAAAGAAAAACAAAAACGTAAAGGGTTTGATTTTGGATTTGAGAAATAATCCCGGCGGTTATTTAACAGATGCTACTTTTATTGCCTCCGAGTTTATAAATCAGGGATTGCCTGTAGTTTCGCAGGAAACCGGCATTCCGGGCGACAAAAAGACTCTTTACGCTTCAAGACGGGGAGTTTTTACGAATATTCGGATTGTTGTTTTAATAAATAAAGGAAGTGCGTCGGCAAGCGAAATAGTTGCGGGAGCGCTTAAGGACAATAACAGGGCAAAATTAATCGGAGAAACTTCATTTGGAAAAGGAACTATACAGGAGGCCGAGGACTTAGGCCAAGGAGCCGGACTGCATGTAACAATTGCAAAATGGCTTACTCCAAAAGGAACGTGGGTTAACGGTAAGGGCTTGACTCCCGATATTTTGGTAGCGCTTAATCCAAAAGATCCAAGCCGCGATACTCAGCTTGAAAGAGCCATAGAGGAATTGTTAAAATAAAATCCCCAACAGGTAATCATTATCTATCATTTTCCATCTTCCATTTTTCATTTATTTAACATTGAAAAATTAGACAATGAGGTAATCAATGGTGAATGGCAAATGTTAAATGTAAAATCTTTCTATTAGTTTTTGTGATAAAATCAAGTCATGATTAGACAAAATGTTCCCCTTAAAGATTACAGCAATTACAAAATAGGCGGACCCGCATCTTATTTCCTCGAAATTTCAACAAAAGAGCAGTTGTTAGAAGGCCTAAGGAAATGGAAAGAGATTTCGTCAGCTTTTCCGGACAATAAAAAAAGAATTTTTGTTTTAGGAAAAGGAACGAACATTTTAATAAGCGAAAAGGGTTTTGAGGGTTTAGTTATTTATAATAATATCTCGGGGATAGAAAAAAAAGAAGAAGGTTTGATTGTCGGAGCCGGAGTTTTAGTTTTGCAAATTTTAAGTTTTTGCATTGAAAATCAATTATCCGGTTTAGAGTGGGCAGGAGGATTACCTGGAACAATTGGCGGTGCTGTTAGGGGGAATGCCGGAGCTTTTATGGGTGAAATAAGGGATAGCGTAAAAGAAGTAGTAAGCTTAAATTTTAACACCTTTGAGGAAAAGAAAAGAACAAATCTGGAATGCCTTTTTGATTATCGTTACAGTTTCTTTAAATCGGAGCAGGGGAAAAATGAGATTATTTTATCGGTGGCTCTTGGTTTGCAAACCGGTGATAAAGAAGCGATAAAAAACTCAATTCAAGAAAAAATAGATTACAGAAATACAAAACATCCGATGGAATATCCAAACATCGGCAGTACTTTTAAAAATGTAAAAGTCGAGTCCGTTCCGGAAAATTGGAAAAGAGAGCTCGCTCAATACATAAAAAATGACCCGTTTCCTCTTATTCCTTCTGCCAAATTACTTTTTCTTGCAAACGTTAAAGGTAAAAAAGAAGGAGAGGCGATGATTTCCGATAAGCACCCTAATTTTATTGTCAATTTGGGCAATGCGACTTCAAGCGATGTAAAAACTTTAATTATTTTTGCCAAAAATGCGGTCAGAGAAAAATTCAATATTGAATTGGAAGAAGAAATAATGTATTTAGGGCCCGCCTAAGCTTGCCCCGATTAAATCGGGGAGCGCTTTAGCGGCGGACTGCGGGGTGATAATAATGGATGAAAAGAAAAAACAAGAATTGGCAGTTAATATTAATTTGGATACAACTCCAATTCTATATACGGATAACGTAATGATTACGGTAAATCCCGATGGCGTTGTTTTAGATATTACTCAGCGTCTGGCTAACACAAATCAAGTTAGAGTTGTTGCAAGAGTTGGAATGAGCAGGGAACAGGCTAAAAAACTTACGGCAGAGCTTGGGAAAATACTGGCTTTAACCGAGGGACAGGTAAAAACGGGAAGCAATAATTAAATTTTTTCGTAGCCGTGGAAATAGTCAAGTTTTATTCTCTTGTCTTCAACTCCTATTTTTTTAATATGGCCAGTAAATCTTCAACCATATTATTTGGTCCGGAAATATAATATAAAGGCTGTTTTGAATCGGGTACAAGTTTCTTGATAGAATCCTCAGTAATGTGATTTGGGCTTATAAAATAATTAATTTTAAAGTTTGGGTTTGATTTTGCAATTTCTTCAAGCTCATTCTTGAAAAGAATGTCTCCGGTTTTATTTGCATATAAAAGCGTAACGTTTATCGGAGATTTATCGTTTGCCAAATCAAGAATAATCGGTCTAAACGGCGTAATTCCTATTCCGCCGGCAATAAAAACATACTCTGCAAATACGTCTTCCAGAACAAAATTTCCGTCCGGTCCTTTTCCTTCGATTTTTCCGCCAATTGGCATTTGGCTTAATGCTTTTTTAAAACTGCTGGGAGTTTTGTCGTCAATTTTAGTAGTAATTGCAATATGGTTTTCAAAAGGTGCCGTGGAAATTGTAAAAAAACGCATTTTTCCTCTGATATCCGGATTTTTATGCTCAAGAGTGTAAATTAGAAACTGCCCGGGAGTCCATAAAATAGGGAAGGATGGTTTGAAAAAAAACGAAACAGCGTCTAGGGTTTCCTGCCTTTTTTCAATGAGCGTCAATTCCATTTTATTAATATAACAAGTATTGAATTTTATGTAAAGCTCGTGATTGACTGATAAACGGATTTAATAGTATAAATAATCTAATGGGTAATCTTTTCCTTGATATAACAATAATTACAGGTCTTGCTGCATTTCTTTCAATAATTTTTAAAATTTTAAAACAACCGGCTATTTTGGCTTATATATTAACAGGGATTATTTTGGGTCCGTTGGCCGGCGAAAAAATTAATAATCCTGAAGTTATCAGGTCGTTGTCGGAAATTGGTATTACGCTGCTTTTATTTATGGTCGGATTGGAATTAAGATTTTCCGAGCTAAAGGCTGTAGGTAGGGTAGCGGTTATTACAGGAATGGGTCAGATTGTTTTTACCTCAATTATCGGATTTTTTATATCTTTAATGCTTGGATTTGATGTTATTGCCTCCGTTTATATAAGTATTGCTTTAACATTTTCAAGCACAATTATTATTGTCAAACTTTTGTCTGATAAAAGAGATTTAAAAAGTCTTTATGGAAAAATATCGGTAGGCTTTTTGTTGGTACAAGACTTTGTTGCAATATTGGCCTTAATTTTTCTTTCAGGCTTTAGTACGGGTAGTATTTCAATAGATCCAGGAGAATTTGTTTTGGTTATTATAAAAGGCATTTTGCTTTTTGCCGGAGTAATATATCTAAGTAAAGCTATTCTCCCCAAGATAATTGAAAAAATTCCCCATAGCTCGGAAACGCTTTTTCTATTTAGTCTTGCATGGGCATTTGCCATATCTTTTTTGGTCAGCTCACCGTTTGTGGGTTTTTCAATTGAGATCGGCGGATTTCTTGCAGGACTTGCTCTTGCTAATTCGGTGGAGAGTTTTCAAATCGTTGCTAGAGTTAGGTCCTTAAGAGATTTTTTTATTATACTTTTCTTCGTAAGTTTAGGAACAAGCCTTGCGCTTGCAAACATCTCCCAAATACTTATTCCGGCAATTATATTTTCCGCATTTATACTAATTGGAAATCCTTTAATAGTAATGATAATAATTGGAGCGCTTGGATACAAAAAAAGGATTGGTTTTTTAGCTGGCCTAACAGTTGCTCAAATATCTGAGTTTAGTCTTATACTTATATTTTTAGGAAATAAACTTGGCCATTTATCGGACGAAGTTGTGTCGTTAATTACATTAGTGGGAATAATAACATTTACTATTTCTTCATACATGATTTTAAACGGCAATTATTTATATAAATACTTAAGTCCTTATCTTAATATTTTTGAGAGAAAAAAGCTAAGAGGGGATCACGTTATTTCCGGCGATGAGTTTGATAATCTTAATAATCATGTAGTAATAATTGGAGGAGACCAGATGGGACAAAGCATAATAGAGGCTCTGGAAAGTAAGGGAGAAAAGCTTGTGGTAGTTGATTTTGACCCCTATATGATTTCTAAATTCAAAGATCAAGATCTTCTATATCTTTTTGGAGACATATCTGATGTCGATATTCAGGAAAAAGCTCAAATTAATAATGCAAAGCTAGTGGTTTCAACGGTTCCCGATTTGGAAGATAATACAATTTTGTTGAACTCGTTAAAAAAAGAAAACAGAAAAGCAAAAGTTATTATGATGGCATTTGATACTCACGATGCCAGGGAGCTTTACAGTCTTGGGGCAGATTATGTTATTTTGCCTCATTTGGCAGGGGGAAGACAAATCGCAAAAATTATTGCCGAAAACTCTTTAGAAAATATAGAAAAACTTAGAGAGAAGGACTTAAGGTATCTGCAGTAGTTTCTAAAACCTTCATGTCGGTAATAACTTGGTTAAAGTTTCCCTCTAAAATTGCCTCAAGATTATGCCACGATTTGTTAATTCTATGATCTGTAAGCCTGTCTTGGGGAAAATTATACGTTCTTATTTTTTCGGCCCGCATGCCGCGGCCAACCTGGGTTGCTTTTAAGCTTGAAATTTCTCCGTGCTGTTTTTCTACTTCGGCTTCCCAAAGTTTTGCCCTTAACATTTCCATTGCCAGTTCCCGGTTTTGCGCCTGAAACCTTTGAGTTTGACAGGTAACAATAATGCCGCTTGGTTTATGAATAAGCCTTACGGCTGTTGAAACTTTATTGACATTTTGCCCTCCGTGTCCGCCGCTTCTAAAAGCTTCAAAAGTAATATCGTCGGGGTTGATGTGTAAATCAATATCTTCAAGTTCCGGCAAAACAGAAACGGTTGCGGTAGAAGTGTGAATTCTGCCCCGTTTTTCAGTCTCGGGAGTTCTTTGCACCCTGTGAACTCCGGCCTCATATTTAAATAATTCAAAAGCTCCTGTTCCCTCCACTTTAATTACGTTTTCGTCCAACGTTTCAATTTTAAATCCCTTAATCTGGGCAAATCTTGAATACATCCGCAGTAGATCCTGCCCCCAGATTTTTGCTTCTTCGCCTCCGGCCGCACCCGAAACTTCGATAATTACGTTCCTTGTATCCAAAGAATCGTTTGCTTCTTCCTTGCTAATTTGGAAAGTTGCCTCAATTTCTGCTTTTTGTTTTGCTAAATCCTCAATTTCTGCTTTTGCCATCTCAATCAAAGAGGGATCGGAAAGAAGAGTTTTTGTTTCTTCAATTTTCTTATTAAGTTCACTTAATTGAGTTTCTCTGTAATCCATTGGGGGTATCCGCGTTAGCTATTTTAATGCGTCAAGCATTTCGCGGAGTGTCTGCGGTCCGGAATCGTCTTTTTTAACTTCTTTTTTCTTGGCAACATATTCTTTTGCGGCTTCCTGCTTAGCCTGGAATTTTTGAATCTTTGAACCTGAATCAATAAATCTTTGTTCGCCCGTATAAAAGGGGTGGCATTTACTGCAGAGTTCCACTTTAATTACTTCCTGCGTTGAGCCGGTTGTAAATCTGTTTCCGCAGGCACAAATAACCTGCGCCTGTTCAAAATATTGCGGATGAATTTGCTGTTTCATTAGATTTATTATACAGGAAAATCGAGCTTAACACAACAATTATTGACAATTATAGTTAATAGTTCTAATATTGTCTCCATGAATCCCATTATAGCTTTAACAGCAGTACAGTCTTTCTCAACAGTTGTGCTGATTTTGGTAACTATTTATTACGCATATCAAACTAGAGCTACCGTTAGGGAAATATCAAAACAAAGAAAAGACAGCATGCTCCCATTGGTTATAGCTGAGGAATTTAACATCGGAAGTGAAAACAAAAAATTTAAGCAAGATACGTATTGTGTAGAATGTAGCTTAAAAAATATTGGAAATGGTCCAGCGTTTGAAATTCAAGTAGAATTTTATGATAGGGAAACAAGCGAAATCGTAGCAGTATCGGAACACTCGATAGACTATATAGAAAGAGGAGTTAGTTCCAAAACTCATATTCATATACCCAAAAAAGATTTCGAAAACATAAGATACAAAGAAGACTCAAGGGGTGGATTGAGAAGTAGACTAACTGCTGTAGTATATTTCAGTAATTTTAATAATGACGAGTATATGGTGGAGCAAGGTTTTGTAATAGAGAAGGAGATAATGAATTTGCAACCAATTATGGGCACATTTAGCTTCATATCTCTAGATAAAAAAACTATTGATAAAGAAGGAAAAAGGATGGGAGGATTCATGCATTATTTATTCCATAGACAACATGGTGATGTTAAAGAACTAGGGGAAAATGTAAAATCTGAGTAGGGATTACGATCGTATTACGTCTTCTCCCAATTCCTCCCGAGTTATTTTTCACTCAGATATTTATTTAGTTGATTATGTTTTAATGTATTGATACATCACTACATAATCCTTTTATTACAAGTATACTAGTATATCTGCAGTAATCTATTTTTCTTTAGTTTCAAATTTCCCCGTGGTATAATCAACTTATGTATAAAAAAGGAAATGCATTCGAAGAAAAAGAAAGAAACGGGTGGATTTATGGAAGTTTTATGCCGGAAGGTTTAGCGAAAGATGATAGGGCAGAAATAAAAATAGCAAAGCTTGATAAATCTTTTTCATCCAAGCCCCATTTTAATAAGACCTCAACGAAACTTGATATTATTTGGAATGGAAAGGGAATTTGGGAGGTCGACGGACAGGAAGTAGAAATGAATGAGGGGGATTATTTAATTATTCCGCCAAAGATCACAGTTTGCATAAAAAAAGTTTTGAGCGATGAAATCGTTGTTCAAACTATCAGATTTCCTTCGGTAGCAGACGATAAGATAATGGTTTCATAGAAATTTTCTCTCCCGCAAGTTTTCCCGCCTCAACCTTCTCCACATGTTATAATCTACTCAAGATTTAAGTATGGGAGCTGCCGCTTTGTCCGCTTTTTCCTGCGCCAATTGTCCTAGTCGCTTCTGATTGCAGCTTGTCTAATAATGAATCTGGTTTAGGAACTGATGTTTCAGCCTCAGGTTTAGGAAGAACTGGCGGTGTAGCTCCGGACTCGGGAGCTTTTTCAGGAACTTCCGGGGGACGCGGAGTTTCTCCTCTTTCGTCTAGCATTTCAAATCACCTCCTTTAATTTTATTATATGCCAAAACTTTATGATTAGCAAAACCAATTTCTCCCGCGTTTATTTTCACCCCGATATTTATTTAGTTGATTATGTTTTAATGTATTGATACATCACTACATAATCCTTTTATTACAAGTATACTAGTATATCTGCAGTAATCTATTTTTTCTTTAGTTTCAAATTTTCCCGTGGTATAATTGGTTTATGAATATTGGAAAAACTCTTTATGTAACAAATAGGAAAGAGTGGAGAAAGTGGTTTTCTAAAAACTACGATAAGGAAAAGGAGATTTGGCTTATCTATTACAAGAAAACAACAGGAAAACCAACAATTTCCTATAACGATGCGGTTGAAGAAGCTCTTTGTTTTGGCTGGATAGATAGCATAGAAAAGGGGATTGATAGGGAAACATTTGCCGGCAGATTTACCCCAAGAAAAGAAAAAAGCAATTTATCGGAGAGTAATAAGGAAAGAATAAAAAAGTTAATAAAAGAAGGGAAAATGACTAAAGCCGGACTTGAAAAAATAAAAGATAAAATGGAAATATAAATTTTCCCTCCCGCAAGTTTTCTGCGTGATATAATCAACATCGATGGATAAAAAAATAATAATTCAAAAAACTGCGGATTATGCCAAAAAAATCCTGGAAGGGGAGGCGAGCGGACATGACTGGTGGCATGTTTATAGGGTTTGGAAAATGGCAAAACATATCGGAAAAACAGAAAAGGTTGATATGTTTGTAGTAGAAGTAGCCGCCCTCTTGCATGATATCGCCGACTGGAAATTACACGGAGGGAACGAAGAAATCGGACCAAAAACCGCAAGGAAGTGGCTGAAAACGCTTAATGTCGAAGAAAAATATATTGTGCACGTTTGTCAAATTATAAAAGATATAAGTTTTAGGGGAGCAAACGTAAAATCTCAAATGAAAACAAAAGAGGGGATGGTTGTGCAGGACGCGGATAAGCTGGATGCGATTGGCGCAATTGGAATTACCAGGACTTTCGCATATGGAGGAAAAATGGGGCACGAAATCCACAACCCAAACTTAAAACCGATTCTGCATAATTCATTTGAAGAATATAAAAACAGCAAGAGCCCGACCATAAATCATTTCTATGAAAAACTGCTGCTTTTAAAAGACAGAATGAATACTGAAACCGCAAGACAAATCGCACTAGGAAGACATAAATATATGGAAGAGTTTCTTCAGAAATTCTTTAAAGAATGGGAAGGAAAAGAATAAAAATGAAATTAATTACGTTAAATATTTGGGGAGGGCAAGTTTACGAACCGCTGATAAGTTTTTTAAAAAAACAAAGTGAAACGGTTGACATTTTCTGCTTTCAGGAAGTATTCAAATCCGACAGAAATATTTTTCATAATGATATAAAGACGAATATTTATTCCGATATTGCCAATATTTTAAAAGATTACAATGGTTATTTCGTCCCGATGTTTGCAGGACACGATACTAAGGAAAAGGTAGATTTTGAGCTATTTTTTGGACAGGCTACTTTTGTCAGAAAATCAATAAAGGTTTTATCCGAAGGAGATATTTTTGTTTATGGCTCGTATGGTCAAGAGCACACAAAACCCGTAAGGAATGGGCAGTTTATGGATTTTCCAAGGAACATCCATTTTGTTAATATAGAGAAAGATAAAAAAGAAACTTTGATTGCTAATCTGCATGGATATTGGATTTCCGAATCAAAAGAAGATACACCGGAAAGATTGGAACAATCGGACAAAATAACAAAATTCCTGGATTCATATAAACATAGAAAAATTCTTTGCGGGGATTTTAATCTAAACCCGAACACGAAGAGCATGTTTGTACTGGAAGAGGAAATGGTTAATCTAATTAAGAAGTATAATGTTAAAAGTACAAGAAGTAACCTGCATACAAGAAAAGATAAATATGCCGACTATGTATTAGTGTCAAAAGATGTAAAAGTTTTAAATTTTAAAGTTTTGCAAGATGAGGTCTCCGACCATCTGCCTTTATTTTTGGAATTCAATTAATTACTTTTTAAAACTCCGAAGCCTGTTTTCTTAGAAGATGGAAAGGGTGGTAATGAATTCTTCCTTCCGCAACATAAATTCCTAAAAACACCAGTACTGCTGCAATTACATAAGATTCGGAAATAGTTTCATGCAATAGGGGAATCGCGACTAAAATTGTTGCAATAGGGTCAACATACGTAAAAACACCTGTTTCTGAAACTTTTATATTTTTTAAGCCAAAAAATAAAAAATAATGCGCTAATACCGATGCGAATATAACTGCATAAATAATTCCTAAAATTGCCTGCATATTTAATGCGAAGAAACCGGTTGAATTATACTCTATTAAAACGCCGGGTAAAAGAAAAAGAGAACCGATAATAAAAGTAAGAAAAACAGTTACCAGAGGACCATTTCTTTTCATTATTTTTTTAACAACAAGTGCTTGAATTACGCCGCAGATAGTTGCAAGAAAAATAAGAAAATTTCCCAAAACTCCGCTTGAAAATCCGGCTTCTAAGGCGGGTTTAAAGATTAATATTAAAACCCCCAAAAGACTAATAAGCGTTCCTGCAAGTAATTTTGTTGATATTTTCTCTTTAAAAAAAATTATCGAAGCTCCTAGAAGGATTATGGGGCCTGCGGAAATTATAATTGGAGCGTTAATACTTGGTGCTAATTTTAATCCGAATAAAAGAAGGGGTATTTGAAGAGTTATAGAGATTATTGACGCAAAGAAAAGTTTTGGTATGTCTTCTCTTGCGAATTTAAAATTTTTAAAAACAAACGGAATAAGAATAACCGCTCCCAAAAAAAATCTTATAAAAGCAAAAGTAAATGGGGGAATTACTTCAAGTGTCCACTTGTAAATAGGAAGTCCTGCGCCCCAAATAATATTTGCAAAGATAAGCGCTAAAATTGCGAGTCTTGTCTTGTTTTGTGATATTAGAAAATTTCTAAAGGGCATTTAGGATTTACTTAATTTTTTTAATTATTTCTTCCAATGTTAAAGTTTCCTGTGTTCTTCGAATCATGTCTTTAAGAATTAATTTATCTTTGTCAAAAATAATTGAGAAAGGAATATCTTTTTTGTCGGCATATTTTAATTGTTTTTCCAAATCTTTTTCATCCAGATAAATTTCCGTATTGATGTCATTTTCCCTCAAGGTTTTTGCAGTTCCCAAAGCTTTTTTCTCATCGGTATTCGTTACCAGAACTTTTGTAACCGAAAGACCTGCGGGAAACAAATTTAATTCACTCATTGCTTCGATAACTCTATCAAATCCAAAAGAAAAGCCAACAGCCGGAATTTGTTTTCCCGCAAAAATTCCTATTAGATTATCATATCTTCCGCCACCGGCCAAGGAGCCATAAATGTAGTCTTCGGAAGCAATCTCAAAAACTGTAGAAGTGTAATAATCAAGCCCCCTTGCGAGGCTTGATTTAAAAACAAAATCCTTATTTTCTTCAAGTCCAAACTTTTCCAAATTTTTAAACAAGCTAATGATATTTGGTACCGGTTTATTACCCTCAAACGAGTTAATAAGCTTCTGAGCGTTGGGCTTACTCATTCCTTTTTTGATAAGTTCTTTGGTTACTCCGTCTTTTCCGATTTTTTCCAGCTTATCAATTGCAGAAATAAATTGCGGCTTTAAATTATCAAATACAGAGCGGTCGTTTATTAAAACTTTAGCATTTTTAAATCCTAATTTTTTAACTGTTTCCAAAGCACAAGAAATTACTTCCGCATCCGACATTAGAGAAGGGGAGCCGACAGTATCGATATCGCATTGCGTAAATTCCCTGTATCTGCCTTTTTGTGTGTTCTCGGCTCTCCAGACATTTTGAATTTGGTATCTTTTAAAAGGCATTGGAAGTTCGTTTTGATACTGCGCAACAACACGGGCCAGGGGAACAGTTTGGTCATAGCGAAGCGCAACTTTTCTTTTACCGTTGTCCTCAAATTTATACATTAATTTATCGCCTTCTTCTCCGTATTTTCCCGCTAAAATTTCTTCGTATTCAAGGCTTGGGGTTTCTAAGGGTTCAAAGCCATAGGACTCAAACACTGTTTTTAAAGTGTTTATTACGTACTCACGTTTTTTTGCGTCTTTAGGCAAAAAATCACGAAAACCCTTTAAAGTTTGTATGTTCATATACTAATCATATCAAATTTTGTGTAATAAACCACCATAATTATATGGAGTGTACTCGTCTGCAATAAAGATTGGATAAGCTGGATCCTTAATCCCCATCTCCCAGGCTAGTTTTTTTGAAATTTTCCTAAAAGCTTTGAGATTTTTTTCCGGTAATTTTAATCTATCTCTGTCTTCAAGGGTAATTCTATAAACAAAACGATATTTCTCGATAATAGCTTTCGCTTTTAGAATTCTTCCCATCTGGGAAAATTGACATATTTTTCTATACCAAATATCCGGATTCATCAACTTGCTATTCAAACTGATTTCTATAGATGCACAATTGCTAACATATTTGTTTATACAGTCATAGTCTGCAATGATAATTTTCTTAATTCCAAGCCAGGAGGAAACGTTATACAAGCTATCTCTTGCTGATTCTCCTACAAAAGCACAATTATTATTTGGGCAATGTGTGTTGTGGAAATCAAATACAATATCATATTTTTTACACAGATTAATCAAATATGCCGCCCTTTTTATCTCATAATTGTTGCTATTTCTATTTCCTGGAAAAGATCTGTTTAAATCTTGATTTGCAAATCGACAATTCAGTTCCATTGCTTTTTCGTTAGCAAAAACCGCATTCACATTTTCCACAGGGTTATCTATAAACTTTTTCACAAGCTTTATACCCAAAGGCTCATTGCCGTGCATACCGCCAATTATCAAAATTCTCATTTTTTATTACCTCCTAAATTAATAATTACAAAATCTCTTCGGTCAGGAACGCCAGTAGTTCTATTAAAAACTGAAGCTGCAGATCCAAAATCTCTTATCGCAGCTGCAGTCATGCGTTCATTAATAGTTCTAAAAGCAATGGTGTCGACTTGGAGTTGCTCCGCCAATCCAATACACATATCTCCAAAATTTTTAAGATTACTCTTGGGTTTCTTAATTCGATCAGCAAAGACCTCGTCCAGCCACGCGATTGATTGTGTCCCCAGTTTTGAAATCATCCATGATTTAATCTCTGGAACATCTGAATATTTTTCATCTGCTACGGTATCTGCCTTTGCAGACCAGGCAATTGCGGCAAGAGTAATTCCTAATTCATTTCTTTCTAAATACCAGGCTGTTGGTCTAGTTTTTGCAAATGCCTCGAAGTTGGCTATCAATTCATTTTTTTCATAAGCGGTACGAATTGGATAATTTCCACACAATTTGCATAATTGGCCCAAGCGTAAGGAAGATAATCCCCCTACGCACCTTTGAATGCTCAAAGCGTCTACGCATTTGCTAACTTCAAACCATGGTTCTCCAGCAAACGCCATTTGATACACAGGAACGATTTCGCTATAAAGCTGCTTAATTTCTTCTGGTTTATAAAAATTTCCAACTTCTGTCATATCTTCGTTACCTCCTTTTCCAATAAAAAAACCGCCTCTTCGGCGGTTGCGATTTTAGATAAATTTAGTTTTTAAACACAAAAATCACATCCGCCTTTAAGACGGATATGATGATTTAATACTAAATTACTTTTCATATAACAGATTGTATCATACTGATTATTTTTGTCAAATTTATTTTTCCGAAGGCTTTGTGGGATTAATGAAGTAGTGGCCAAGCTCTCTGAAGATTATTCCTATAATTCCAAGAACAGGAATTGCAAATACGGCGCCCAAAGGTCCGGCAATTTTTGCTCCAACAACAAACGAAAGAAGAATAATAATAGGATGAAGTTTAAAGGCTTTTCCCATAAGCTTTGGTCCGATAACATTAAAGGTGATTTGCTGGATAAGAAGTAAGATTACAAAAACAAGAAGAGCCTTTGTCGGGTTGGTTGGATCGGAAACCAAAACTACTAATACGGCCGGAATTATGCCTAAAAGCGGTCCTATAAGAGGAACTATATTTAATAATCCGGCAATTAAGGATGTTGAGGCGGCAAAATTAACTCCGAAAACAGTTAATACTATCCATGTTGATATACCTGCCAAAAGTCCAAATAGCACCTGGACTCTTAAAAACGATGCAAAAGTATCATCGATTACTTTTTGTATAAACTTTAAATTTTCGTGCCATTTTTTCGGAGCCAGGTTGTAAATTTCAGCGTTAATTCTTGCTTTATCAACAATAAAATAAAAAGAAAGAATTAAGATCATTAATATCGAAACAAGAGATTGAGCAACGGAGGGAATATAATTTATAAAGTTATCAAAAGCAGATGCAAAGTTATAATTCCAGCTTTGAACAGCTTTTGGAGCATACGACAGATATACTGGAGCGACTGCAGATAAAGTCTGAAGCTGTGCGATAACAGTAGGTATAAATATAATAGTTGCAACCGTAAATATAGCGGCAATAATAACGTAAACTATCAAAGCCGACCAAACCATTGAAAGTTTTGCAATTTTTGAAATTTTAAAAGCCGCGGGTTCCAGAATAAAACTTAAAAGCCAAGCGCAGACAATAATTACGATTACATCGGAAAAATTGCCCAATACCTGCCAGGCAATCTGAAAAAGATAAAGAGAAACGGCAATGGTTAAAAGAATTGCCAGCAGCCTAAAAGAGGTAAGCTCTTTTTTTAAGTCGTCCAGCATAACTTTATTATAGACTAATAATCTCGGAAGCGGAATAGGTAATTTTTTTCAAAGAGTTTTCTTCCAGTAGGAAAAGATCCTCAATTCTAACTCCGCCCCAACCGTTTAGATAAATTCCGGGTTCTATTGAAAATACCATACCGTTTTTTAATCCGCTTTTTGATTTTGGAGATAGGCTTGGAGATTCGTGAACATCTATTCCAATTCCGTGTCCCAGGCTGTAAGGGATGGATGGAAAGCCTCTCTCAATAATATGGTTTCTTGCTATTTTATCGACTTCATGCGCAAATAATTGATTATTTACCATTGACCCCGATTGAATCGGGGTTGACAATTGACTATTGATAAATTCAATTGCTTTGTTTTGAGCATCAAGAACAGTTTGGTAAATTTTTTTGAATTTCGCTGTGGGGGAGCCGAAAAAAACTGTTCTTGTAAAATCTGAGCAGTACCCCCCGTTCCTTACGCCGAAATCCATAAGGATTATTTGATTCCTACTAAGCTTAGTGTTCCCACTTATATGATGTGGGCGGGAAGAGTTGGGTCCGAAGGCTATAACGGGACTAAAAGAGGACGACATGTCCTTATTTCTAAAAAATCTCTCAAGCTTATCAGAAATCTCCCTTTCGGTTCCCCCCTCTTTTATTTCCGAAAGAATATAATCGAACGCTTCGTCTGTTACCCGACAGGCTTTTTTAATTTTTTCGATTTCACCTTGGTTTTTTATAGCTCTTAGTTTTTCTACGAGACCACCCGCAGGAGAAAGTTTAAAGGTTTTTTTAAAAATATTGTATTCAGAAACTGTCAAACTTGCTTCCTCAAACCCAATCTTTTTCAATGGGGTTATTTTAAAAATCCCCCTTAGATTTTTTTCAAGCGATTTTTTGATCGTTGTCTCTAAAAGAGTAAACCCCCTAAGATATTTTTGCACTGCCTCAGTGTAAAGACTGCTGGTAATAACATAATTTTTGTTAGTAGTGATAAGTAGAAATCCTTCACGTTCTGTCGGCTCAAAAAATGTGATGCCTGAAAGATAGAAAATATTTGCCGGATCAGAAACCAAAATACCATCAAGGCCCATTTTTTGGATCTCTTTTTTTAATTTTTCTAATCGGTCGTTTGCCATGTAGCTTATCTTATTATCGGAGTAAGTTTTCTGCCCGAGCCGGTCGAAGGAACAATGGATGTTCCCTGGTTTAATGCGGGAACATAAATTATTTTAGGACTTTTCGGAACATCTGGGAACAAAAGAATTCGTGAGGCGATTATATTCTCGGGGTTTTGTTTATCGGGAAAACCGATTACGATAACACTTTCGTCAACTTTTATTTTTGAAAATCCTGCGCTTACGAGCGTTTCTCCCGCAGTGTAAGAGTAGGTTTTTGTTACCGTTTCAACGTCAACAAGGGTTTGCTTGTTATCTTCGGACACGATGTAAAAGCTAAATTTTTTGCCGTCTATGGAAGAAACTGCACCTGTTAAGATTTTAGGCAAAGTTAGAACATCGACTTGTCTTGCCAAAATTCTTCGGGATTGTTTATTATAGAGTCCCAAAACACCCAGCTTCATGCCTTTGTTTATGTCCGATATGCCAAAAGATGTGCCCGTAGCATTAGGATTTGAAAATTTTGTAAATTCATCCACGTCGACAAACCTTGTGTCTCCGCCAACGTCGGTTAAGGTAATCTGCAGGTTAGCAGCGTCCGTTACCGTTCCGATTATCCCCTTTTTTTCAACGAGTTTAAGCTGGGCAACCCTTGAGGCAATACGGTTTTTCAAATCATCAATTTGCCGAATGTCTCCTTGGCTCGGAGTTGTTACGGGAGTAGGCGTTGCGGCATAAACATTTTTTAAAACGCCGGCTGTTAAAATTAAAAACAAAGCAATAGTAAAAAAACTTTTTTTCATAATTTAAAAATCTTCGGTAGAGTAGGTAATTGTTCTTTGCATGGTTTCAGATTGACCGTCAGAGCCAAAAGCGGTTACCCGAATCAAATTTGTTCCACTTGTAATTATTACAGTGGTTGAGAAATCACCCTGTCCGGAGGGCTGTACCACTTTCTGGTCGGAATTTGTAATAATCACAATTGTTGCGTCGGGTGTTGTTTTTCCGGAAACAGTAACGGTTTTATTGTCCACAACGCTTTCGTTTACAGGACTGTTAAGGCTTAGATAAACGGAAGCGCCTATTGGAGTAGGTGTTGGAGTTGCAACCGAAACTGTTGTTTTTGAACCGGGGATTGTTTTTGTTCCCTGGTAAACATAGAATGCGACACCGGCTACCAGAAGACCGATTACAACCATAATAAAAGAGAGTATCACTCTTTCTTGTTTCATTGAGGCATGATACGAAAAAATAATTATCTTGTCAAGGTAAAAAAGATGTGATACTATGACGCAATGGAAGTAGCACTGCTTGATAAAACCTCTTTAAGAATTAAAAGTAAGCATACGAATTTGGTTGTGGATCCTTTTGAAAAATTGTCAAAAACTCCAACTGACGCAGTTCTTATTCTTTCCAAGGGTAGTGTTGATTTGTCAAAAGTTACGGATTATAGAGTTATTATTAAATCAGCGGGCGAGTATGAAGTCGGAGGGATTAAGGTGTCCGCCATAGATATGGAAGGCTCAACGGTTTACGGCTTAACAGTTGATAATATTGATGTTCTTTTGGCAAAAACAAGTTCGATTACAAAGGTTTCCGAAAAACTTAAGGAATATCAGATAGTGATTTTTAACGTTGATTCGGAAATAAATCAGACAGTCGTTACAGCTCTGGAGCCAAGGGTTGTCATCCTTTACGGGGAAAAAGCAAACGACGCGGCTAAAGCTTTGGGTAAAGAAGACGCTCAGGTTTTACAAAAATTTAGCGCTTTTGAAGGTAAGTTACCGGAAGAAATGCAAGTTGTTTTACTTAAGTAAAACAATAAGCTCGAAGCACGAAGCACCAATTTCGAAACAAATTCAAATGACAAAAATTCAAAAAGTTTCGGATTTCGATATTCGAATTTCGGATTTACGAGTAAAAGGAGTGTTATGGTTAACGTAAAAGTTCCCCCAAATAACGAAAAAGCCGAAAGGTCAGTTTTAGGCGCAATCCTCATCGATAAGGATGCAATTAACCTGGTTTCGGAAACTATTTCCCCAAAAGATTTCTACAACGACATTAACGGAATTATTTATAAAGCAATGCTTTCTTTGTACGACGAAAGAAAACCGATAGATTTATTAACTTTAACAACCAGACTTAAGAAAAATAAATTAAGCGATAAAATTGAACCGTCTTATCTTACCGATTTGATTGACGAGGTTCCAACGGCCGCAAACGTCGAGCATTATGCGGAAATGATTAAGGAAGCTTCGACAAAAAGAGCGCTTATTCATATCGGAACACAAATTGCGGAAATGGGATATCAGGAGGAAAAGGAGTCTGTTGAGCTTCTTGACAAAGCGGAGTCTTCGATTTTTGCCGTTTCCCAAGGCCATAATATAAAAGGCTTCGTACCCATAAAAGAGGGTCTGGCCGAAAGCTTTGATAGAATTGACGAGCTTCATAAAAAGGGGTCGGGTTTTAGAGGGGTACAAACAGGCTTTGTCGATCTTGATAATGTTTTATCCGGAATGCAGGCTTCCAACCTTTTAATTTTAGCGGCGCGTCCCGGACAGGGAAAAACCGCGATGGTTGTAAATATTTCTCAAAACGTAGCGGTTAATCAAAAAAAACCCGTTGGAATATTTTCCTTGGAAATGAGCCAGGAAGAACTGGTAGACAGGTTTTTAATAGGGCAAGCCGATGTTGACGCTTGGAAACTAAAAACAGGAAGACTGGCAGAGAGTGATTTTGCCAAGCTATCTACAGCGATGGGAGAATTGGCAGATGCGCCGCTTTTTATAGACGATACTCCAGGAATAACTATTTCTGAGATGCGTACAAAAGCAAGAAGGCTTCAGCTGGAGCAGAAAATAGAGCTTCTGATTGTTGATTACTTACAGCTTGCCGATCCCGGAAGACGCTATGACAACAGAGTTCAGGAAGTTTCCATTGTTTCCCAAGGGCTTAAGAATTTGGCAAGAGAATTAAAAATCCCCGTGCTTGCGGTTTCTCAGCTGTCCCGCGCTGTGGAGCATAGGGGAGAGAAAAAACCTCAGCTTGCGGACTTAAGAGAGTCGGGTGCCATAGAGCAGGATGCCGATGTCGTTATGTTTTTATACCGTCCCGACGCTGAATTGTCCAACATTATGCAAACAAAACTGTTAATCGCCAAACACAGAAACGGTCCGCTTGGGGAAATAGATTTACTTTTTAGAGGAGATAGGATAAGATTTTATAACGTAGACAAAAAACGGGAATCCGACTAAACTTACCGTTCGCCTTTCCCGCCTGCAATGCTTTGCATAGCAATGCGGGCAGGTCAATTTTATTCGAATACGGCTCACGGAGCGTTTTAAGTCGGACAGGGGGGACTTGTTCTCCCGAAGCAATGGTTTGTGCAATAAAGCTATGATTTTCAATTCACGAATATTATATAAAGGGAACCCCACGTCGTTCTGTAATGCAGAACTTTGCGGGGCGAAGCCACGTCAGACGTGGCGAAGGGGGGTGAATAATTAATGGATGATACGCAAAACCAAGTACCAGGAGTACCACAGTCAAATCCAGTACCGGAACCTGTACAGCCCGGAGTTTATACTCCGCCAGCTGAACCGGTAGTTCCTGCTGCGCCCGAGCCGCAAGCTCCGGTTACGCCGGTTGTGCCTCCAATGCAGGAGCCAACCGTAGTTCCAAGCCAGGAACCTGTCCCGCCAGCAACCCCTCCCGCAGGAGGAGATAATCAGGGTGGTACTCAAGGTGTGGCTTAATAGTCAACTTTGAAGATTTAAATTTAACCAACCCTTCGACATTGTTCGGGGTTGGTTTAATTTTGGGAAAAAGGAGTTTAATAAAAATGTTTTTGCTATAATCCCCTCATGTACGCAGAAAAAGAATATCGCAAAGCATTTGTTTTTCCAGGACAAGGGACACAACGCACAGGAATGTCAGAGTTTTTATTTAGAAACCCGGATATATCTACTTTGACCTGCAGACTTTATGAAGAAGCCGATGATATTTTACAAACAAATCTAAGCTCATTGTGCTTGAATGGTCCAGATGAAGAATTAGACAGGCCAGAAATTACCCAACCGGCAATCCTAGTAACAAGTATTGCTGCCTTGAGAGCACTTGGTTATTACGATTTAAAACCAGATGTAGTTGCTGGACATAGCTTAGGAGAATTCTCTGCGCTTGTTGCTGCAGAAGCTTTAAGCTTCGCGCAGGCAGTAAGTTTGGTAAACGCGAGGGGTAAGTTTATGGAATCCGCCGGACGAATAAATCCAGGAGGAATGGCAGCAGTTTTAGGACTAGAACTTTCTGAGGTTGAGAAAATATGTGAAGAATCGGGAGCGGAAATCGCAAATATAAATAGCTACACGCAGATAGTTATATCCGGAAGCAATGATTCGGTTACATACGTTGTAGATAGACTTGGAGACAGAAAAGTAAAACGCTTACGAGTAAGTATCGCATCGCATTGTTCTTTGATGGAGCCCGCGAGACAAAATATGGAATTGTTGCTTCAACAAGAACCTATTGCCGATCCAAAAGTACCTTTTATTCAAAATATAACCGGAAATTATGCGTCTACAGGAGAGCAAATTAGACGAGGCTTAGTAGATCAATTAACAGGAAGGGTTCTATGGCTAGATTCAGTAAGACTTATGCAAAAGGACGGTGTAGGAGAATATATAGAGGTTGGAGCCGGAGACGTTTTAACAAAGTTGATAAAAAGAATTGATCCAAGCGCTTTACGTAGCCGATCGGAAGATAAATTAGTTCAGCCTAACACTTCAAAGATATCTTGACCCGGCGAACCCTAGTGGGCAAAGAGGGAGTCGAACCCTCACGGCCTTGCGACCAGTAGTTTTTGAGACTACCGCGTATACCATTCCGCCACTTGCCCTAACGCACATATTATACCAGAAAGGCTTTATTTTTCGAAGTGCAAATGTTACAATATGCACTATGGAATTTGAGTTTTCGGATAATTCATTGAGTAAAATTTCGGCCGACGCAATCGTAGTGTTTGCTTTTCAAAACGAAAAAGGAAAAGCGCTAAAGTATCAACCTCTTGCTGACTTTTCAACCTTAGATAAAGTACTTAAGGGAGTCCTTAGTAAAATTGCCCAAACCTCAAAATTTGGCGCAAAACGGGGCGAGACACTGAATATTTTTCCGCAAACAGGCGTTCTTGCCTCATGGATTATTGTTCTGGGTCTTGGTAGAAAAAACGAGTTTACAGCAGACGATTTAAGAAGGGCAACGGGCTCTTTGTCGATGAAAATGAAAAAGAAGGTTGATTCAATAACTTTATCTTTGCCAACCGAAAATGAAATGTCTTTTCCCGCTTCAATGATAATTCAGCTAATAGGGGAAGGGCTGCTTTTGGGAAGCTATGAGTTTAATAAATATCAGGCTAAAGAAGAAAAGGGTGAGAGGAAATTATCAACAGTTATAATTTCAAAAGCAAACGCTAAAGGCGTAAAAGAGGGGATTGAAAAAGCAAAGCTTTACGCCCAGGCAGCAATTTTAGCCCGTGATTTAGTTAACGAACAATCTTCCGTTGCGACACCGACTTTTCTTGCCGAATTGGCATTAAACCTTGCCAAGAAAGATGAAAACATTACTTGTAAAATTTATGACAAAGCCAAAGCCCAAAAGCTCGGAATGGGTGCTTTTTTGGGAATTGCCAGGGCTTCGGCTACTCCTCCGAAATTTATTCATTTAGAATACAAACCCCAACTTCGCCAAGGCTCCGCTGGGCAAGCCAAGGAAAAATTGGCAATTGTAGGAAAAGGGATAACTTTTGACAGTGGAGGAATCAATGTTAAAACGGGAAGCGGTATGCAGGATATGAAAATGGATATGGCAGGGGCGGCAATTGTTTTAGCAGTCTTTTCGGTAATTTCAGCAATTAAGCCTGATTTTCCGGTTATGGGTCTTATTGCCGCAACGCCGAATTCGATATCGGGTACATCGCTCGTTCCCGGGGATGTAGTTCGTGCCATGAACGGCAAAACAATAGAAATCTTAGATACCGATGCCGAAGGGCGTGTAACAATGGCGGATAGTCTTTCTTATGCCGTTAAAGAAGGAGCTTCAAAAATCATTGATTTCGCAACGCTTACAGGTGCTTGCCATGTAGCTTTGGGAAACGATATTACCGGTTTTTTCTCAAACAATCATGATTTAACAGAAAGAATAAAAAAGGCCGCTTTTGCCGCCGGAGAAAAAATGTGGGAACTGCCTTTGGAAAAAGAATACAAAGATATGAATAAAAGTGAAGTGGCAGACATTGCCAATATTCCAAACTCACGCTACGGGGGTGCAATAACGGCAGCGCTTTTCTTGCAAGAATTTGTAGATGGAAAGCCTTGGGCGCACATGGATATCGCAGGACCTGCTTTTGCGTCAAAGGCTACCGATTTAGGACCAAAAGGAGGTACCGGACACGGCGTCAGAACCGTTCTAAACTTATTATCATGATTTCCGTAACAGAGCTTCGAGCAGGAACAATTTTTGAGGAAAATGGAAATCTTTTAGGAGTTCTGTCTTACGAGCATATTAAAATGGGGCGGGGAAGCGCCAATATTAAAGTAAAAGTTAAAAACCTAAGAACAGGTACAACTATTGATAAAAGCTTTATAAACGGAGCAAAAGTAAATAACGTTAATGTTTTTAAGAAAGATCTTCAGTATTTATATAAAGATGAAGAATCTGCGTATTTTATGAATCCTTCGACTTTTGAACAAATAGACGTTCCGCTTAAACTTATTAATTATGAAAAGGATTATTTGAAAGAAGGGTACAATTTTTCAATCAGCTTTTTAGGAGACGAACCGCTTTCGCTTACTCTTCTTCCGAAAATGGAATTTGAAGTTTCCGAAACGGCCCTCGGAGTTAAGGGAAATTCTGCCACAAATGTTTTTAAAGACGCAATTTTAGAAAATGGCTTAAAAATTAAGGTGCCCCTTTTTGTTAACACGGGACACAGAATCAGGGTTGATACGAGAACCGGAGCCTACAGCGAAAAAGCCTAGAATTTATGAAGAACAATAAAATCCTACAAGTTCTTGCGGTGCGGCCATTTTTTTACCTTTTGGTATCGGAAATTTTTTCTCAAATGGCAATAAACATGCTCAATTTTGTTCTCGTAATAGTTGCTTTTACAGTGGCAAACTCGAATGCGGCTGTTTCAGGAGTTGTTCTCTCATTTATTCTCCCGTCGTTACTATTCGGAATAATGGCAGGAGTGATTGTCGATAAAAAAAACAAAAAGAAAGTCCTATTTACGACAAACGTTCTCCGCGCTCTTTTTGTTTTGCCGCTTGCATTTTTGCACACTAACATTTTTGTTATATATATAGTTACGTTTGCTGTAGCTTTTATTACGCAGTTTTTTATTCCTGCGGAAACTCCGATAATTCCGCGCCTGGTTAAAAAAGATCAGCTTTTATCCGCCAATGCGCTTTTTGGTATCGGTATTTACGGTTCAATATTTGTTGCCTATGCGCTTTCCGGACCAGTGCTTCTTATTTTTGGCAGAACAAATGTTTTTTTTGTTTTTGCCTTCCTTTTCCTAATCGGTGCTTTTTTCGCCTTTCTTATTAAAGTAAAAGAACCTGAAAAAAAGAGACTATCGGCAAAAGATGTTATTGAAAACGTAAGCCTTGCTAATGAAATAAAGCTTGCAATTTCAATAATGGCAAAAACAAAGGTAATTTATAGAGCACTTTTTCTTTTGACTCTGGCGCAGGTAATTATTCTAGTTTTGGCGGTTATAGGCCCCGGTTATGCACAACACGTTTTAAAAATAAGGGTAGAAGATTTTCCGTTTCTTTTTGTAACCCCTGCAATTATCGGTATGGCTTTGGCAGCTATTTTATTAGGAAGTTTTTTTCATAATGCTTCAAAAGAGAGGATTACGAAAATAGGTTTAGTTTTATTGGGCTTATCCATTCTTTTACTTCCTTATGGTTCAAAGGTTGAATCAAGGGAAATCGTTCAGGCAATAAACATATATCTTCCTTATTTTTTAAAAATAAATACTTTTCATATTATGATTGTCTTGGCTTTTGTAATGGGAATTGCAAATGCTTTAGTTTTTGTTCCGGCCAATACAATTTTGCAGGAAGAAACTTCGGATGAATTTAGAGGTAAAGTTTATGGAGCGTTGAGTACTTTGGTCGGTTTATTTTCGCTTCTGCCAATAATTTTGGTTGGAAGCCTTGCCGATTTAATTGGAATTAAGGGAGTACTAACGGGAATTGGCGTAATCGTTCTTGTTATTGCGGGATTTCGTATTGTTTTTTCCAAAGGAAAGTAAGATATGCATTTGTTAATTTTCGTGCTCATTATCTGTTTTTTTATATTTTTGTTTAGTCTTTATTTTTTGGCAAACGACGATTTGATAATTATCAGAAAAGATCTGCCAATGGATAGGGTTTTCAATACAGCATTTTTAACAGCGGTTGCCGCGCTTTTTTTCGCCAGATTTTTCTACGTAATTTTTTACCCCAGAGAAGTTTTTTTTAGCCCTTTAGGATTTCTTCTCTTTCCGTATTTTCCCGGTCTTTCCTTACTTGGGGGAGTTTTGGGAGGCTCAATTTTTTTAACAGCTTATGCTAAAAGTCAAAAGCTCCCTGTTGCAAAAATATTTGATTTTTTTGCGGTTGCATTTTTAAGCTGTCTTCCCATAGGATTCTTAGGATTTTTTATCTTGGCGGGTAAAAGTTATTTTCCGGCTTTTATTTTTTCCTTTTTAATTTATTCAATCCTTTTTCTTATTTTTATAAAGGTTGCCCTGCCTGCTTCTTTTAGAGGAATAATTAAAAGCGGAAGCCTTGGAACAATCTTTTTGCTTTATTTTTCAATAGTCACTTTTTTATCGGGAATTATTTCAAACTTCAAAAGTTTTAACATAATATCTTTAGAAAATTTTACCATACTTGTTCTCTTTATTGTTTCGGTTGCGCTTATTTTAAAACAGGAGGTAGTGGGGAAGAAAAGAGTTTTGAAATGAGTAATATTAAAATAATTTACGAGGACGATGACGTTTTGGTTTTGGATAAGCCCGCGGGAATAACTGTTAATCGTTCCGATACTACGATAGGGGAGGAAACGGTACAGGATTGGCTGGACAGTAAATTCAGAGTTCCCCGGCCTCGACAAGCGAAGCGGGGCGGGCAGAGTTCTCCAGCCTCGACAAGCGAAGCGGGGCGGGCAGAATTCAGAATTGACGAGGAGTCGGATTTTTATAAAAGAAGCGGAATAGTTCATAGGCTTGATAAAGAAACTTCGGGAATTTTACTTGTTGCCAAAACCCTTCCGGCTTTTGAAAATCTGCAAAAACAGTTTAAAGAAAGAGTTATAAAAAAAACTTATCTTGCGCTTTGCCACGGGAAAGTTGTGCCGGAGATAGGAGAAATAAATGTTCCTGTCGGAAGACTGCCTTGGAACAGAAAAAAGTTTGGGGTTTTGGCAGGCGGTAGGGAAGCGGTTACGAAGTATAAAGTATTAAGTATTAAGTATTTAGTATCGGGAAAAAAAGAAGAGCCGATGAGCCTCCTGGAGCTTTATCCGGAAACAGGAAGAACGCATCAGATAAGAGTTCACTTAAAGTATTTTAGTCATCCTATTTTTGCTGACTTTTTATATGCGGGAAGAAAAACCTCAAGGCAGGACAGAAAAATTCTCAAGCGCGTTTTCTTGCACGCACACAAAATTTCATTCATACACCCAATAACCAATAAGCAAGTCTTATTAGAGTCTCCATTGCCTGGGGAATTGAGTAAGGTAATCAGCCAATAAGCACAAAAATACCTTCGATACGTTCGATAAACTCAGTATCGCACTGAGCATTGTCGAATGTGCGACTGTGCTCAGCATTTTTTGTACTGAGTCGCATCGAACGTGCGACTGCGCTCAGCATTTTTTGTACTGAGTCGCATCGAACGTGCAAAAAACATTGACAGGAAGGCCAAAATGTTATTTAGTATATTAAGGAGGTGATTTTATGGGAAGTTTCGGAGGTTTTTATAAGGGAGAAAAGAAAAAACCTAAAAAAGATAAAACAACAAAAAATATAGCTACTGGAGGCTCTCCTGTATTTCAAATGCCTGAAATAGTATCAAAAAAGAAACCCGCCTAATCTTACCGTTCGCCTTTCTATTCTATTCGAATACGGTTCACGGAGTGATTTTAGTTGGGCTCAAAGAAAGACTAATCCTTATGAAACGGAAAAAACAGAAAGGTAAAACCTTAAGCGTTGCTATTGTTTTTTGTGCTTTGGTATTTTTATTGATTTTAATGTCAATTGCCGTAAAAACTCTAATTTTAATAAAAAATAGCAGTTTTGACGGTCAAAATAGATTTAATGTAGGTATATTTCAAGATACTCAAGTTTCGGTTGTTTCTTTTTCACCGGCAACCCGCTCGATTGCGGTTATTAATTTGAAAGGTAAATTCTCCAATCACAATATAAGTCAATATATAGGTCTTCCCATAGATGCAACGCTTAAGACAAACAAGATGATAATTGATAAGAAAAATCTTGCGTTGGATATGTCAAGAATTTTATTTCAATACAGCGATCAAGATACGAGCCTAACAATTATTGACGCCCTAAGACTCTGGCTTTTTGCTAAAGATGTTTCTATAGATTTTATTTACCAAAGAGATGCTTTAAGCAGCGATACTCTGACTATTAATGCTTTTGTTTCATCTTTTTTTATAGACTCGGCAATAGCAAATGAAAAAACAACGGTAGAGATTATTAATGCTACAAGAGTTTACGGATTGGCAAATAGACTGGCGTTTCTTATTGCCAATATAGGCGGAGATGTAGTTTTGGTCTCTTCTTCGGATAAACCTCAAGATAACTCTCAGATTTTATACTCGGGCGACTTAAATTACACGGTTAAAAGACTGGCTTCATTTTTGAGGGTAAAACCAGTTAAGTCTTCCCAAAGAGACATTTCGGATGTTACAATAATTATCGGTAAAGATGCTTTAAGGGATCTGAAATTTTAATATGTTTTTGCAAGTTGTTTTGATAATTGCGGTAATTTCAATTCTTCTGGCCATGTGGTCGGTAAGGGGAGTAAATTCAAAACCGGACGTTGATAAGCTAAGAAAAAAGCTTAATAAAAACAGGGTAATTTTTCAAAGTCATTCTGCTTCTTCTTCCGATTCGTAACCTTCCGCGTCTTCTTCTTTTTCAGCCTCGGCTTGTTTTTTGGCGCTGTTTTTTATTTTGCCGTTTTTGTCAAAGGCAAGAACCGCATCGTTAGCGTTTAAAAATGACGGATGGTCTTTGTAGCGGGAAGATCTTTTTGTTTCTTTGATAAAAATAACAACATGGTGGGGATTGGCGGATTTGATATAGGCATCGTATCTATTCCCGCTTTTTAAAAACTTAATAAGTCTTTTTCCTATGTCGTCGGGCAAAACCCCAATGTATTGATTTTCGTTATCAAGGACAAAGATTCTTGATCTTTTTATAGAAAGAGAAACGAATTGTCCCGTTCTTAGGGTTTGGATAATCTTCGGCTGGGCAGTATTAACGAGCTCAATCACCTTGGTTTTTCCTGTTTCTTCCAAGAAGTTATTGCTTATTTGCAAAACTGCGTTGCCGGTTTTATTGGCTGAAAACGTTCTCTCTTTTAATTTTTTGGCGTTTTTAAGCGCAATTGGATTTAAAGGGTCGATATCTAAAACTTTTTGATAGGTATCTTTTGCATCTTTTGCTTTGCCGGAAATAGCGTAGGCAAGAGCCAAGCGGTTCAGGGTATCAATATTTTGGGGATTTTCATCAAGAAGTTTTTTGTTTAAACTAATAGCGTTTTTCCAATCACCGGTTAATGCTGTTTGTATTGCTTGTAATTTTAAAGACATCATTTAGGAGATAAAATCGATTGGAAAATTTTACTACAAATCAATTGCAAAAGTCAAGGTAGAAAAGGTATAATATCAGCATCTAGCCTTCAGCATTTAGCATTCAGTTAACAACTAGTTGCTAAGTTCTAGTGGCTAGTTGCTACGTATGAGCGGACACTCAAAATGGTCATCAATTAAAAGACAAAAAGGTATAAACGATCAAAAGCGCGGCAAAACATTTACCAAATTGTCAAATGCCATAACTATTGCCGTAAAGCAGGGTGGGGGAATAGCCGATCCTGGTTCTAACTTCCGACTAAGGCTTTCTATCGACGCCGCAAGAGCCGCGAATATGCCCAAAGACAACATCGAAAGAGCAATACATAGAGCCACCAGCAAAGAAGCAGGGGAGCTCCACGAGGTTACCTATGAAGGTTTTGCTCAGGGAGGAGTTTCGGTAATGGTTGAAGCATTTACAGATAATCCAATGAGAACAACTGCCGAAATAAAAAGTATTTTTCATAAAGCGGGAGCAAGCTTTGGACAACCAGGGTCGGTTTCGTATCAGTTTAAACACGTCGGAGAAATAATTGTTAAAAAAGGAGATAAATCTTACGACGATATTTTTACGATTGCGGTTGAAAGCGGAGCGGAGGATTTGGAAGACGCAGGAGATGAGCTATTTATTTATACCGACTTACAAGATCTTACCAAAGTAAAAAATGCTCTTATGTCAAAGGGTTTAGAAGTAGTTGAAGCAAGTTTAGTCAGACAGCCGGTGATTTTGATGGAAATTACAGATAGGGAGAAGTTTGACAAAATAGAGGCATTTTTAAACACTTTGGAGGAATTGGATGATGTACAAAAAGTATACTCAAATATGAATGTTAGTTTATGATTAACGGCAGAAATAAATCTACATATAAAGGTTTTTCACGTCTTACCCGTAACAGATTAAATAAGTTTAAGATTTTAAGCAAAAGACAGCGGCTGATAGTTTCGGTAATCCTTCTTTCTCTAGGACTTTTTATTACGGAATATTTTTTAGGCAAATCCGCGCTCTATATAATTATTGGGCTTTCTATCATAACCGACATTCTTTTGTTTTTATCCCTGAAGGAAGATTTAAAAGATAATTTTTGGCCGCAGATTTTTATACTGCCGTTTTTTTATAGTCTTGCTTTCGGACTTTTTTACTTTCTTGTTCCGGCGCGCCTTTTAACAAGAATTGCTATGACTTCCTTATACGCGTTAGGTCTTTATTCACTTTTTTTAAGCCAAAATATTTTTATCGTGTCCGCGGTTCGTACGATAGCTCTTTTATCAAGCGCGAGAACGGTTGTGTTTACATTAACTCTTTTGTCCTACTTTTTTCTTGCTAATGTAATTTTTACTTTTCATATAAACGTTGTTTTAACGCTTCTTCTTATTTTTGGCTTCAGTTTTCCTCTCGTCTTAAATTCTATCTGGATTTATTCGCTTGAGAGAAAACTATTCGCAAACGCTTTATGGGTTTTCTCCTTAGCCCTTTGCCTTTTTGAAGTTGTGATTCTTTTGTGGTTTTGGCCTAGCAGTCCTACGGTTATTGCGCTTTTTCTAACCGGACTTTTCTACAGTATTGTCGGATTGTCTCAGGCCTGGTTTGAAAAAAGACTTTTCAAAAGTGTGATTGTTGAATACGTTTGGGTTGCATTAGTTGTATTTATCGTTCTCGTATTATTTACCACTTGGGGCTAGGGAAGCACAGCTTCGGTTTTTGGCTAATGGCAAATAGCTGATAGTTTCTGACGCACGCACAAATCTTCTTAAATTATATTTAATTTAGCTTCAATTAGCTTCGGGAATTTTTTTAAAGAAACAGGGAAGGAGGGGAGAGGAGGAGTCCTTTGGGCTTGCACTGAGGAGCGCAGCGACGAACGTGATATAGTTTGATACTCTAACCAATTTAATATTATAGGACTTATTTTGAGGCCGGTGTGGATAACTTTTTTATTTTCACGGAAATATACTCGACTTTTCACACCGTACCGGGCTTACCCATGTCTTCTCTCTGTTTGGTCCGCCTAATCTTACTTTGCGCCTTTTCAGTACTATTCGTATACGGCGCAAAGAGCGAATCATCGGCGGACATAAGAAACAGTAACTACTCCCGCCTAAAGGCGGATCGTAAACTGTTTCTAATGAAAAAAATACGAATGCCTCTTATGGCGCGTTCTCTTTCTAAGGATTAGTATGTATAATTGCTATACTCAACATTTTTGAGGCTAAAATTACGCGATTAGCTTATAATAACGGGCTAAATTCAACTACGTGCCGGCTCGGTGGAGAGAGGGTCTTGTACGACTCGCAGTAGTTAGATAATTTAGCGGTTTATTTGAAGAGAGCACTAACTACTAACTAATATCTAGTAGCTAATAACTAATATTGTACCCCGGCGGGTGTTAGGGAGAAAATTTAGTGTTATAAGCAGCTGGGCGAGGGTAATTGATTATGTCGCACAATAATACTTTTACGACGCCAGCTAGGCTCAATGCCTGGGAGAAGACCTCTTCCGGCGTCTTATTTTTCAGCATATATTTAAAAACATTTCAACTCTTGGTACGCTATGTTTCAGATTAAGTCCCCGTTTTTTACAGCTTTATAGTCTTCCCTACTACAGGACTAATGCAGATGAATTTTTTGAGGCTAATTGAGGCTAAATTTTAATAATTTTTCACTTCTCCGAAGAAAATTGATATCAGAGGGTTTCAAACTGAAGCTCCGTCTTGAGAGGACTCAGTCCAAGCGAAATAGGTGGATTTGTCTGGTTGGGTCTCCGAGTATCCTTCCGGTTTAAACTGCGAAGGTCTTAGCCGGACTACTGCAGGGCATATCTTAAAAGTGGTAGTTAGGCCGGAGTATCCTTTGGAGACTCTTGTTTCTGTTTCCATATTTCCAATAGCAACGTCTCTTTCGTCGATGTTAAAAATCTGAAGCTCTTCTGCGCAGGTTCTTCTTATTGTGCTTAAGATATCAGCGCTGTCATAAGAGCGAAGTTTTTCTGATAAAGACCTTGGAATGGGCCTTTTTCTTTTGGCGCCGCCCCGAAACTTCTGATAATCTTCTTTTAAGTGATAAGTTTTACCGATATTGGGATCTTCAAATATTACATCAACAGATACAATGCTTGTTCTTCTTAAAAGGCTTCCGTCGTTTCCTTCTTCAAGCGTGCTTTCTTTCGTTAGAAGTTCTCTTGCCAAGTCTCTTACGGTTCGTGTGGCACCTTGTCCCCATAAATCCACATTTATTCCGTGAGACCTTAATCTTTCGCGCAAGAATGGTTCCTCAAGCGCTACATCTGCTTCGGTTATTCTTTTTCTGCTTGATTTGGCGTCTGCGGCTTGCAACGCTGCTTTAAGCCTTGAAAGAAGCACCTCATTCGATCCTGCAAGAGGAAAAATAAAATGCAGGGTTTCAAGTATTTTATAATCCCTTTTAGTATCTTTTCCCTCAAACCTTGCCCAAGCCTGCATATTATCAGTTCTGTCATAAATCTTGATTTCTCCTACTTCCGGATGTGACTCTAAATCGGAGTTATATTCGTCCAGATCTTTAAATACTCCTTGTATTTCCTTGGATAATAAGACTACGTTGTCTCTTACTTTTTTTCCAAATCTATCTTCTATCTCTTCGGGTGCAATAGTTGGGTTATCTTCAAGGACATCGTGCAAGACGCAGGTTTGGAGAGCTTCAATGTCCGTAACTCCGTCTAAGACCATAGAATAAGTAGCTCTTAAAGGGTGGATTATAACAGGTCCGTCTTCCTGTTCTCTTCGTTGCCCTTTGTGGGCTTGTTCAGCGAAAATAACGGCTTCTTTTAATCCGGGAAGCACTTCTTTTGGAACTTTTCTAAAAAGCTCTCGTTTTATAAAATTAGGGTCTGTTGAACTTCCAACTTCTGTATGATGGCGTTTAAAAATTTCCGGTCTCACGGTGGTATTATATACTGATTGAACCCAAAAATCAAACTATGGGTTTATCTGAATGGTAAAATAACTTAAGAGACTTTGAGGATTTTGTAGGTTCTTTTGCCGCTAGGGGTTTTAATTTCAATAGTCTCCCCAACCTTTTTATTAAGCAGAGCCTTGCCTAAAGGCGAAATGTGCGAAATTTTGTTTTCGGATGGATTTGATTCGTAATTACCGACAATATTAAATTCTCTTTTTCCCGTGTTATCATTAATAATAATTTTTGAGCCAATCCCAATAACTCCTTTTTGAGGCGTATTCGTTACTTTTCCTTTGGTAAGAAAAAATTTAACCCTTCGTATATTTCTGTCTATATTGCCAAGTTCAAATTTTGCCGCTTTGTATAATCCATTTTCCGATAAATCCCCCATTTCCCTGGCTCTTTTTAACGTATAAACGGCGTCTTTTCTTTTTAAAATTAATTCTTCGTATTCCTTTTTTACCTTTTCGATTCCCTGGTTGGTGAAGTAAATATTATTCATTATGCAGCTAGGGTTTACGCGCTTGGTGGTTTAATTTCTCCCGAGGCTATTTTCCTAAGAATTTCAAGGTTGGAAACGTGATAAGCAATTGTTTCTCCGTGGGATGATGGTACAGATAATTCTTCCATCTGAACGCCTCCCATTTGGGAAGCTTCCGATAGCCTTCTTCTAACTATGCTGTATGCTTGCTGGTGTTTTTCCATAAAGTCGCCCGTTTGCAAGAATGTTGCTCCATAACCCATCTGAACAAGCATATCTGTTATATCGAAAGGTATTTGTTCCGGACGAAATCCCCGTCTTTCGTTGCTTGGATGAGAAACATACTCGTTGATAACGTCTGCTGTTTTTTGTAAAGTAATATCTTCCGGCGGAATTTTTTTATCTATTGCTACAAATGTTTCACGGAGTTGTCCCAAAGCGCCTCTAATTCTGCGTGATAAAGGCTGATGCGCCTGAGTCCTAACCGGCGGTTTTTCGCCTCCTGTATCCAGTCTTGGTTCTTGCGGGTGTGCCATTGGCGGTCTTTCATTGTATCTTGCATCCATAATATTAGATTAACAGTTCAATGATTTATTGTCAATTTGACAAATTCTCCCACTAGCTTCATACTGATAATAAGTAGCGTCGCACAATAGATTATAGATGGTGTTTATGTTTGCTTCATTTTACAACACAAGCGTCGCAAAATGAAGCTAGCTTTACCAAAACGGTTAATTTTTAGATTTATGGAAGAAAATACTGCTCTTTCGGGGTTCATAGACGAATTTTTGGAATATCTTGAAATAGAAAAAAATTGTTCTAAGCTTACTATTCGGGATTACAGACATTATTTGGATGTTTTTAATCAATGGTTCTCCACTACCTCACACGGAAAAACTTTAGAAACTTTAGATTTGGCCACGGTTAGAAAATATAGAGTTTTTTTGGCAAATAGGGCCGATGCTAAAGGCTTAACCTTAATGCGTGTTACGCAGAATTATTACGTTATTGCCCTCCGGTCATTCCTTAGATTTTTAATAAAAAACGACCACGAAACCCTGGAGCCTTCAAAAATTGATCTTCCAAGAACCGAAAGCCGCAGTCTAAAATTTTTAGAAAAAGAACAAGTTGACAGGCTTGTAACAGCGACAGATACGTCAAAAGAGGAAGGCTTAAGGGACAGAGCGATAATGGAGCTTCTCTTTTCCACCGGGCTTAGGGTTTCGGAACTTGTCGGATTAAACAGGGATAGAATAAATTTGGAAAGGCGAGAATTTGGGGTTATTGGAAAAGGCGGGAAATCAAGGCTGGTTTTTGTTTCCGGCAGGGCTGCGGAATGGATAAAGCGTTATCTTGATAAACGCGAGGATAGTTTTAAACCTCTTTTTATCAGGTATTCCGGAGCAATTATCCAAGAAAACGGAGGGGAAAAAATGAGGTTAACAGCCCGAAGCGTTGAGCGCTTGGTAAAAAAATATGTAAGGAGTGCCAGAATTCCGGTTGACGCAACCGTTCACACATTCCGCCACTCATTCGCAACAGACCTTCTGACAAACGGAGCGGATATTAGAAGTGTTCAGGAAATGCTGGGGCACAAGAATATAGCCACAACGCAAATTTACACTCACATCACCAATAAACAGCTTCACGACGTCCACAAATCATTTCATTCTGGTAATAAGTAGTCAAAGGTTGCGGGAAGAATCAAAATAAGCTATAATAGCTTCATCCCCCAGGGATATTTTCAATTTAATTTCCGCGTTTACAGCGTACATATAATAGGTATCTAGTATTTAAATTAACCTTATGAAGGATAGAGAACCAACAATATCAAGAAGAGACCTCCTAAAAGCTGCGGGAGCTGCAACTATTGCGGGGGCTATTAATGTTTTAGTAACAAGAGATACTTCGGGTATACCACCCTCTAAGCCTTTCGATTATTCCCGGCTTAATTTTAAGCCCGTAGAAATAGGTGATCCTGATTTGGAAACTCTTTCCCCTTCCCCGTCCCCTTCTCCTGAGCCGAGCCTTTCTCCCGTTGAACAAAAAATATTAGATCTTCAAAATAAAACAGAACAATATGCAAAAATAGCGGAAGAATCAGGTAAATTTAGTGATAAGTGGATAGCTGCTCTTAAAATGTATGGTTCTATTTACATTTCCGCTTCTGAAAAATTTGGAATTGATTGGAAAATGTTATGGATAACTCACATGATGGAAAGCGGAGCTTCTGCAATGGGCAGTAAGGCATTTGATGGAAGTACTTATCCATATGTCGGTGGAATGCAGAGAAATCAGGAAATTTGGACAGACGAATTTGTAATAAAAGCGTTTAGCGGACTTGAATATTTGGAGGAAATTCCAACAAATCACAAAGGTGATGCTATGGAAATAGCCGGAGCAGCGGCAATAATGGCTCCGAATATGGAATTATATGGCGAGCTGGGAAAAGAAAAAGCCATATTCAACACTTTCTCTTTATTTACAGGAAGTGAAAAACTTGCTCAAAAAAGACTTGATATGTGGATTATTGCAGACGATATTTTCCCCGATAGGAAAATACCCTCAAATCTTGCTGCAAAGAAAGCCGTTCAATAGGTTTCGTAGTAGATAACAACATTAATTGAAACTTCGTTTTCTCCGGGTGTAACATTAGAAGATATAGGTTGGTCCCCACCTTGCCCTGCCTCTGTTTTTAAAGCAACGGGGTAATAAGGGAAATTAGAATTTTCAACAACGTTTACTACTTTTCCAAGTCTTACTCCGGCTGCGCTTGCTAAGCTTTGCGCTTTTGCTCTTGCGGCATCTACCGCTTCTTTTCTTGCTTTATTTTCCAATGATTTTTTTAAGTCGTCTGAAAATGTAAAATTGACTCCTCCGACAAGATTTGCTCCCGATTTAGTTGAAGCATCAATTACCTGATTTACTTTATCAACAGGTTTTACTTTTATCTCTAAATTCTGTGTTACCGTATATCCTATTATTGGTTGTTCGCTTCCTCGGGTAGGGGGAACAGGATACATTTGAATTTCTGCCCCACTTACTCCATCCTCTTGAAGAGGTCTAATATTAGAACCATAATTAGGATTAACAGAATAATTTGTAGTTTTTATATCTTTTTGGGAAATCCCAAGTTTTTTAATGCTCTCGATGATTTTATCTGCCGTTTCATTTGTTTTATTTTGCGCTTCGGAAACCGTAGCTGCTTGTTGGGTTATCCCTAAGCTTACAGAAGCAGTATCGGGAACTGCGGAGGCGCGCCCTTCCCCACTTGAGCTAAAAAGGTCGGTTTTGGTTGTGTTGACGCTATTTATGTAAAAAGGAATGGGGCCCGCAAGTTTGGTATATAAAAAGAGGCCTGCAAAAAAAAGAAAGATAATAACAAACGGTTTTTGATATTTTTCAAACCAAGAGGTCATAAATTAATCGTAAATGATTTTACCTTTTATGTCAATATTAGGTCTATTTTACGTCCAGTAATTCTACTTCAAAGACTAAAACCGAGTTTGGAGGAATTGTTCCCGCGGCTTGCGCGCCGTAGCCAAGTTCAGCAGGAATTATTAATTTTCTTTTTCCGCCGATTTTCATTCCCACTATGCCCTCGTCCCAGCCTTTAATAACTGTTCCTACCCCAATTTGGGTAGTAAAGGGTTGGTTTCTGTCGTAAGAACTATCAAATTTTGTTCCGTTTTCCAAAGTCCCAAGATAATTTACCGTAACAGTACTTCCCGATTTTGCTTCTTGCCCCCCGCCTACTTTAAGATCTTGAATTTTTAATCCGTCCGGCATAGTTATCATACTACCACTTTGAGAACTATTTTGTTCGATTGGTTCTGGAGTTTGGGTAATCTGAATAGTTGGAGTCTGTGTTGCGTCAGCCGCGTTTGACGAGGGCGCAGGAGCTGTCGAACTTGTAATATTATTATTTTCCAAGGGATTTTTCTGACTCGTTTGCTGCATTATAAAAAGCCCGCCAAGACCAAGGACTACAGCTATAAAAACAATGCCGAGAATAAAGTTTTTTGTCATGATAACTATTTTACTATATTTGTAATGATTTTTCACCCCCTATTAATGATACAATACAGGCATGTTAATAGACGATATTACCATAATGATAAAAGCCGGCGACGGCGGCAATGGTTCCGTTTCTTTTATGAGAAATGCAAGGACGGCAAGAGGCGGTCCCGATGGAGGCAATGGGGGAAATGGCGGAAGTGTTTTTTTCCAAGGGTCAACCGATGTTTTTGATCTTGGTGAATTTAGGTATAAGAAGAAAATTTATGCGGAAAATGGAATTCCTGGGAAAAAACAAAACCTATACGGCAGAAACGGAGAAAATATTATTATAAAAGTTCCTTTGGGAACAAGGATTACAGAGGCAGCAGGTAAGGCTTACGAAATTACAGATATAACAACGCAAGTTGTTTTAGCTTTGGGAGGTAAAGGCGGCAGAGGCAATAACGAGTTTAAATCCGCAACAAATCAGGCTCCAATGCAAGCCGAGGACGGGACCCGCGGAGAAGAAAAAGTCGTCCGTCTGGAATTGAGACTTATCGCTCAAGTTGGCTTTATCGGATTTCCGAATGCAGGTAAAAGCAGTTTGCTTAAAGAGCTAACCAATGCGCATCCTAAAATCGGTAATTATCCGTTTACAACGCTTGAACCAAACTTGGGAGTTCTTGATGGAATTGTTCTTGGCGATATCCCCGGTTTAATGGAAGGAGCATCGAAAGGCAGGGGTTTGGGGATAAAATTTCTTAAACACGTTGAAAAAACAGAGCTTCTTATTCACTGCATAGATTCCACAATAGAGGACGTTGTTAAGGCATATAAAACGGTTAGAAATGAGTTTAAGGAATACGACAAAATTTTAATTGCCAAACCGGAAATAATACTTTTAACAAAAACAGATCTTGTAGATGAGAACGCGTTAGAAAAAAATATAAGCAAATTGAAAAAATTTGAAAAGCCGGTTTTGACAATTTCTATCTACAACGAAAAAAGTATTGCTGATTTTAAGCAGTTTCTTAAAGAAAGACTAATATGAATGTTCTTTCGACGAAAGGCTTTGAGGATTACGAACTTATTGATAGCGGTAACGGCCAAAGATTAGAGCGCTTTGGAAAATATGTGCTAGTTAGACCCGACCCGCAAATTACTTGGAAGCCCAAAAAAGATAATAGCGTTTGGGAAAAAGCCGATGCTATCTATATTCAAAACGGCAATAAGGGAAGTTGGGACAACAGGGGTAAGGTTCCGGAGAAATGGCTTTTAAAATATAAAAACTTATCTTTTTTTTGCAAGCTTACCCCTTTTAAACACACGGGTGTTTTTCCCGAACAATCTTTGCACTGGGATTTTATGGAAGAAAAAATATCCCTTCGGCAGCTCCCTCCAGAGGCGGGCAGGCAGGACAAGAGAGAAATTAGTGTTCTAAATTTGTTTGGATACACCGGAATATCTTCGTTAGTTTGTGCAGCAAACGGAGCAAAAGTGACACACGTTGATGCTTCGAAACCGTCTATCTCCTGGGCGCGGGAAAATCAGGAGGCGTCGGGGCTTTTACAAAAACCCATCCGTTGGATAATAGATGATGCTATAAAATTTACTCAAAGAGAAGTAAAAAGAAATGTGAAATACGACGCCATAATTATGGATCCTCCTATTTATGGGCACGGACCGGAGGGGGAAAAATGGGATTTCAACGAGTCGTTCCCAAAACTTATGGAAATTTGTAAAAATATCTTATCCGAGAATTCCCTATTTGTTATTGTTAACGCTTACGCAATTTCTTCGTCGTCAATAATGCTTAATAATGTTTTACAAGATTACTTAAGTGATTTGGGAGGAAATTTTGAATACGGGGAATTGGCTTTGCAGGAAAAAGATGGAGATAGACTTCTTTCAACCGGGATTTTTGCCAGATGGTCTAAGTAGTTAAATTATCTTCGGCAGATTCGACCAGGTTTTTTAATAACATCGTAACGTTAACCGGCCCCACTCCGCCGGGAGTCGGTGTGTAAAAGCCGGCAATATTTTTGATTTTTTCTTCGTTGTAATCTCCGTGAAACTTTCCGTCGGTTTCTTTATGTAAACCAACGCCTATTAATACTGCGCCGTTTTTAATTTCAGAACTATCAAAAACATCTGGCTTTCCAACCGCGCTTATTATAATATCTGAATTTTTTAAAAGTTCTTTCTTATTTTTAGTTTCACTATCTATAATTAGGGGTTGAACCCCTAATTTACGTAAAAAATTTGCAATGGGTTTTCCGGCAGTTAATCCCTTACCGATAACAGCAATTTTTTGTGATTTGAGCCAGGTCTCAAATTCTGTTTCGTGAACCGTTTCCAATATTTTTAAAACTGCCAGGACAACAGGAATGCCAAATCTTGATTGCGGATGAAAACCGTCAACATCTTTTTTAGGATCAACAGCTAGGGTTATGTCCTCTTCGTTAAGCTGTTTGGGCATTGGTCTTTGAACAATAATTCCATGTATAGAGTTATCTTTATTTAGTTTTTCTATTTTCTTAACCAAATCTACAGTGTTAATTTTAGGATTTTTTTTAACTACGGTTATTTTTGCGCTAATCAATCTCCCTTTTAAGATTTTTTGTCTGACGTAAGAAGCGGAAGAAGAGTCTTCGGAAAAAATAATTATATGCAAGTGAGGAATAATGCCTTTTCTCTTTAGTTTTTCAACTTGCGCTTTTAGACTTTCGAGGATTTGGGAAGCAATGCTTTTGCCATCTATTATCATAAATCAGTGATTAGTTATTAGCGTCTAGCGTTTAGTGTCTGGTTAACTATACCCTATACGCTATTTCCTATACGCTATCTTTTAGTCTTTTTCAATGCAGGTTGCCGAAGCAACGTGATCATTTGGATTGGAAAAGCGCATAAGAATTACTCCTTGCGTAGCTCTGGATAGGCTCGGAATAGAGGAAATATTAATCTGGACAATCTGGCCTTTTTTGGAAGTAATTATTAATTCATGACTGTTAGCGGGAATTATTTGGGCGGCTGCAACTTTTCCGGTTTTTTGCGTAATCTGGGCAACTTTTACTCCCTGTCCTCCCCTGCCCTGTTTTGGAAAATTATTAACCGGGGATTTTTTACCAACTCCAGCTTCCATTATGGTTAAAAATTCGGATTTGTCCCCTTTTATAATAATGTCCATTTGTATAACCTGATCATCCGGGGCAATTTTAATTCCCCTGACTCCCATTGTGTTTCTGCCTGTTGGTCTGACCGCTTTTTCGGAAAATCTTATTGATTTGCCGTTTCTGGTTACGATTAAGATATCGTCTTCCCCGCTTGTTAATTTACTCCAGACAAGTTCATCTTTTTTATCAAGCTTAATAGCCAAAATTCCGCTTCTTCTGATATTTTCAAAATCGGAAATTTTAGATTTTTTAACGGTTCCGGTTCTGGTTGTTAAAAAAATGTAAGAGCCTTTTATGTCTTTTCTGTAATTTATAAACGATTCAACTTTTTCGCCTGCTTCGATATTTAATAAGTTAACGATTGCGGTACCTTTGCTCGTTCTTTGCGATTCGGAAATTTCATAAGCTTTTAGTTGGTAAACCTTGCCTTTATTTGTAAAGAAAAGGAGATTGTCGTGTGTTTCGGAATAGCGGATATGGGCAATGCTGTCTTCTTCTTTGGTTGTCATTCCTCTTATTCCCTTTCCGCCTCTTTGTTGCGTTTTAAAGCTTAGCAAGCTTTGACGTTTAACATAACCCGTGTCGGTTAGAGTTATTACGGTCGGTTCATTAGGGATTAAATCTTCGTCGGAAAATTCTCCGACTTTGCTTTTGTAAACTTTTGTTCTTCTCTCATCTCCGTATTTTTCTTTAAGTTTTGTTAGTTCTTCTTTTATAACAATAAGAATTTTTGCCGGATGTGCGAGTAAGTCTTCAAGATAGGCAATAGTTTCTTTAACCATTTGGTACTCGTCTTCTATTTTTTGTCTTTCTAAAGCCGCCAAACGTCTTAGCTGCATATCTAAAATTGCCGTTGCTTGGATTTCGGAAAGTTTAAATTTTGCAATTAAGTTTTTCTTTGCTTCTTCCTGGTCTTTAGATTCTCTGATTGTTTTTATAACAGCGTCTATGTTGTCCACTGCAATTTTTAACCCTTCCAGAATATGAAGTCTGGCTTTTGCTTGCCTTAATTCAAATTCACTTCTTTTTTTAACAACCAAATATCTATGTTTAAGAAATTCTTCCAAAATTGTTTTAAGGTTAAGCGTTTGAGGAGTGCCGTCAACTAACGCTACCACATTGGCGGAGAAAGTTGTTTGAAGGCTGGTATGTTTGAATAAATTATTCAATACTTTTTTAGGAGCGGCGTCTCTTTTTAGCTCAACAACAACTCTTATTCCGTGCCTGTCCGACTCGTCCCTTAAATCGGATATTCCTTCAATTCTTTTCTCCTTGGCTAAATCTGCAATTCTTGCCACTAAAAGCGCTTTATTTACTTGGTATGGAAGCTCGGTTATAATAATTGCCGATTTTCCCTGACCGATATCTTCAATTTCTGCCCTCCCTCTTATAAGCACTCTTCCCTTTCCTGTTGTGTAAACGTTTTTTATTTCGTTAATGTCGTAAATTGCCCCGGCCGTTGGGAAATCAGGGCCTTTTATAAATTCCAAAAGTTCGTCAATAGTTGCCGTAGAAGTAAGAGAAAAAGGTTCAAGCGTAACTTTTGTTTTTTGAATAATAAACATTGTTGCATCAATGACTTCGGATAAATTGTGAGGAGGAATTTTCGTTGCCATTCCCACAGCAATTCCCTCACTTCCCATTAACAAGAGATTTGGCAAAAGGCTCGGAAGAAAAACAGGTTCTTTTAAAGTTGCATCAAAGTTATCAAGATAATCAACGGTTTCTTTTTCCATGTCTAACATCATTTCGTTAGTTATCGTGGCCATTCTTGCTTCCGTATAACGCATTGCGGCCGGCGGATCCCCGTCCATGGAGCCGAAGTTTCCCTGCCCGTCAATTAACGGGTAACGCATGGAAAAATCCTGAGCCAGTCTTACTAAAGAATCATAAATTGGTATGTCTCCATGCGGATGGTATTTTCCCATTACCTCTCCGACAATTTTTGCGCTTTTTGAATATTTTGCGCTGTGGGTTAAATTCATTTCGTGCATGGCAAAGAGAATGCGTCTGTGGACAGGTTTTAAACCGTCTCTTACATCGGGAAGTGCACGCGAAACGATAACAGACATTGCGTAATCAAGGTACGCGCGCTTCATTTCCGTAGAGATTTCTGCTTTTAAAAGTTTACCAATATCTGCCATAAATTAGTGATTAGTTGCTAGTTGATTAGTTATTAGTTCTCCTAAATTATCAACTAGTTTCTAGTATCTAGTAACTAGTATCTAAACAAGGAAGCCTGCGATTAAGAGAGCTACAATGTTCAAAACCTTAATCATTGGATTGATTGCAGGCCCAGCGGTATCTTTGTAAGGGTCGCCAACAGTATCTCCCGTAACTGCCGCTTGGTGCGCAAAGCTTCCTTTGCCGCCCAAATTTCCTTCTTCAATATATTTTTTGGTGTTATCCCAGGCTGCTCCGCCGGTAGTCATAGAAATTCCTAAGAATAGACCTGTGACAATGCTTCCGACTAACATCCCCCCCAAGGCTGTTGGGCCTAAACCAAAACCAACAACAATTGGCGCTAAAAGCGTAATTGCAGTTGGTAAAATCATTTCTTTGATTGCGGCGCGAGTTACAATATCAACTGCTTTTGCATATTCGGGTTTTGCTTTGCCTTCCATAAGACCTTTGATTTCCCTGAATTGTCTTCTGACTTCATCAACAACTGCAACGCTGGCTTTTCCAACAGCTTCCATTGCAAGGGCTGCAAAAAGGTATGGTAATGCACCGCCGATAAATAATCCGATAATTACTTTTGGATCGGAAAGTGAAAATGCTGCCATATCCAATACCCTTCCATTTCTGCTTAATTCTTGTGTGTAGCTTGCAAATAAAACTAATGCTGCAAGTCCCGCAGACCCGATTGCATAAGCTTTAGTAATTGCCTTGGTCGTATTTCCGACTGCGTCCAAAGGATCTGTAATGTCTCTAACTTTTTTATCCATACCGGCCATTTGGGCAATTCCGCCTGCGTTATCGGTTATTGGTCCGAAAGCATCGATTGCAACAATAATTCCTGCCAAAGATAACATGCTCATTGCGGCAATTGCGATTCCATAAAGTCCTGCCAGATTAAACGAAACTAAAATTGCTCCTGCAATTAAAAGAATCGGAGCCATTGTGGATTTCATGGAAACTGCCAAACCCGCGATTACATTTGTTCCGTGTCCTGTGGAAGATGCGTTGGCGATTGTTCTAACGGGTGAGAATTTTTTGGAAGTAAAATATTCCGTAATTACAACCATTCCGATTGTAACAATCAGGCCAATCATAGACGCATAAAAAAGATTTAGCGTTGGTATATTTCCGATTCCATTTGGAAAAACAGCGGCGGTTATTGCATAAAATCCTACCAAGGAAACAAGTATTGAGGCAATTAGACCTTGATACAAAGCGTTCATTATTCCTGTTCCGCGCAGTCTTACAAACCAAGTTCCGATAATCGAGGCAACAATAGAAATTGCTCCGATTAACATCGGGTAAAATAAAACTGCTTGGTTTCCCGGAAAAGTTAAATTTCCTAAAATCATAGCGGCGACTGCCGTAATTACATAAGTTTCAAATAAGTCCGCTGCCATTCCGGCATCATCTCCGACATTATCCCCTACCAAATCCGCAATAACTCCGGGATTTCTTGGATCGTCTTCCGGAATTCCTTTCTCCAGTTTTCCAACCATATCTGTTCCTACATCGGCAGATTTTGTAAAGATTCCCCCTCCAAGTCTGGCAAAAACAGAAATCAAACTTCCTCCGAAACCTAAGGCAATTAACGGTTGGAGATTTCCCGGGGCATATCTTTCTAAAACAAAATAAAATCCGGAAACTGCTAAAAGAGCAAGTCCTGCAACCATCAGCCCTGTTACCGCTCCGCCCTGGAAAGCCAAATTAAATGCCGCAGCAAGGCCTTTTTTAGCTGCTTGTGCGGTTCTTATGTTACTTCTAACGGCAATAGACATTCCGATAACGCCTGCGATGGTACTAAAAACAGCGCCGACTGCAAATCCAATTGCAGTTATTGGATTAAAAACAAAATATAAAATTGCAAAAACGATGGCACCGATTGCGGCAACTACGGTATATTGTCTTTTCATGTAGGCAACTGCGCCTTCTTCTATTGCGTCGGAAATATCATTCATTTTTTTGTCACCCCGTTCATGTGACAAAACTCTGTAGCTTAAGAAAACTGCGTATAAAATGGAGAGGATTCCCGCGGCAACGGAAACAATAAGTTTGTGGTCCAAAATAAAAGATAAGTTCATATCAACTTGCCCCGCCGGTTGGCGGAGGCCTATCAATTATAAGGTAATCCGGCGGCCTTTTCAAGGCATAAATTGAGGGAGTTGATGAAACGCAGTGGATGTCAGAAGTTGGATCGTGAAGTTGGAGTTGGAAAGATATTTAATTGTTTGCTTTAATTATTTTTTTGCTGATAGAACCAGGTAAAAGCATATAAGCGGGCCTGTTTTCTTTTTCATATATTCCCCAAGTTCCAAGTATCCTATTGCAGTTATTACAAATAAATTTTTTGTCATCTGTTTTTGTTGGATTATATATCCTATCAACGTATAGCCTTTTTAAAACTCCAGAACCATCTTTTTGGTATAAGCACAGAAAAGCATTGCAGTGTGAACATCTAAGCTCCAGAAGTCTTGAATATCCGCCTCTAGTTTTTCTATATTTATCGTTTTTTAATTTCACCTAATAGAGTATAGCAAAGAATAAAAAATCATTAATCATTAATCCCTCATCATTAATCATTTGGAAGGGGCTCGTTGTCGAGACTCCTCCACAGGTACCAGCAAGCAAAACTTCTGTTCGGTTTCCAGTTTTCAGACAACTTTAAAATATCTTTTTCTTTCTCAACGTTGTACAAATTTTTAATAGCGCGTCTTAAACCCGCGTCGCCTAGCGAAAAAACATCCTCTCTCTTAAAAGTAAAAATTAAAATCATTTCCGCGGTCCAATTACCCACCCCTTTTATTTTGGTCAGTTCTTTTTTTACCTCTTCATCATTCATTTTTCTTAATGTTTTGATATCTAAATCTCCGTTTTCAAACGCTTGAGCGATATTCTTAATATAAGAAGCTTTGCTATAGCTCATGCCGGCGCTTCTTAATTTTTCAGTATTGGTTTTTAGTAATTCTTCAGGTCTTGGAAACTTACTGTTTTTGTAAAGACCGAGAAATCTTTTAAATATAGTATCGGCGGCTTTGCCGCTTAACTGCTGGCCTATAATTGACTCGACCAGTTCTTCGTACAAAAATTCAGTTCTGTCTTCAAACCCATGCGGTCCATATTTTTTATAAAGTTTTTTGAGGATTGGATCTTTAAACATAGATTTTTTGACGTTGGACTTATCTTGATGTTTTTGATCTTGAGAACTCGATAATTTGATAATCTTGAATTCTAGAAATCAAAAATTCAAGTTCAAGAAAATCCCTGCCCGCAGATGCTACGCATCAAGCGTTGCAGGCGGGTAACTTCTAACATCAAAATGTCAAATTTAAATATCTAAATTTGCTTGCTTGGCGTTACTTTGAATAAAATGTTTTCGCGGCGGAACTTCGTCTCCCATTAGCATTGTAAAAGTAGCATCGGCAACTTCGGCATCATCAATTTCAACTTGTTTTAAAATCCGGTTGGCGGGATTCATTGTTGTGTCCCAAAGCTGTATGGGATTCATTTCTCCAAGGCCTTTGTATCTTTGGATACTGATAACATTTCTTGAATTTGCCGCAGACATAGATTCCATAATAGTATCTTTTTCTTCGTCCGAATATGCATACTGCATATCTTTTCCCGCCTGTACTTTATAAAGCGGAGGTTGAGCTATGTAAAGATAACCTTGTCTGATAATTTCGGGTAAATGCCTAAAGAAAAAGGTCAAAATTAAAGTTTCTATATGTTCTCCGTCTACATCCGCATCGGTCATAATTATAATCCTGTGATATCTTAGTTTTTCAAATTTAATTGTCTCCCCTATTCCCATTCCAAGAGCTATGATTAAATTTTTAACTTCCTCGTGTTCGATTATCTTGTCAAGCCTTGCTCTTTCTGTATTTAAAATTTTACCTTTCAATGGAAGAATGGCTTGGAATTTTCTGTCCCGCCCTTGTTTTGCGCTTCCTCCCGCACTGTCTCCCTCAACCAAATATAATTCCGAAATGCTCGGGTCTTTTTCCTGGCAGTCGGCCAATTTACCTGGTAAAGTTGAGCCTTCCAAAGCGCCTTTTCTTAAAATTGCTTCTTTGGCCGCTTTTGCGGCAAGGCGCGCCTTTGCCGCCAAATAAACTTTTTCTAAGATTCTTCTTCCGTCCGCAGGGTTTTCTTCAAAGTAAGTTGATAATCCTTCTTTTACAATACTTTGCACAATGGGCTGGATTTCTGCGTTTCCCAGTTTTCCTTTGGTTTGTCCTTCAAACTGAATTTTATCCTGGGGCATTTTTACATATACAACTGCAGTCAAGCCTTCCCTGGTATCGTCTCCCGTAATCCCCTCTTCGTCTTCTTTAAAACTGCCGATTTTCTTGCCGTAGTCGTTAATTGCCCTTGTTAGCGCCATTCGGAAACCTGTTAAATGTGTTCCGCCGTTTACAGTGTTAATAACGTTTACATAAGATTCGACATTTTCCGAATATGCCCCGTTATATTGCAATGCTACCTCTACGTCTACTTCTTTGTCCATCTTGTGGACTGTAATTGCTTTGTGGAGCGGGTCTTTGTTTTCGTTAATTTTAGAAACCAATGCCGTAATTCCGCCTTCAAAGTAAAAATTAATTTCTTTTTCCTGGTCTTTTCTATGGTCGTATAAATGAAAATATAAACTTGGAACTAAATACGCTCTTTCTCTAAGTGCTTTTTTAATTGTTTCAAAATCAAAGTTTGTTTCCTGGAAAATTTGCTTGTCGGGTAAAAAGGAAATCAAAGTTCCCGAATGTCTTCCGTGGATAAAATCATGACTAAGTTTTGAAGTTGTAACTGTTTTTAATTCGGATTTTACTTTTCCTCTTGAATATTCTTGTGTGTAAATTTTTCCATCCCTTGTTATTTCTGCAAAAAGCCATTCGGACAACGCGTTTACAACCGATGCTCCTACTCCGTGCAGTCCTCCGGAAATCTTATATGCGCTTCCTCCGAATTTTCCTCCTGCGTGGAGCTTTGTCATAACAACTTCCAAAGCGCTTTTTTTAAATTGGGGCATTATGTCAATGGGAATTCCCCTGCCGTCATCTGCAACCGTTGCGCTTCCATCATCATTCAAAACAATCCAGACGTTTTTTGCAAAACCCCCCAAAGCTTCGTCAACGGAGTTGTCAATTACTTCCCGCAAAGATTCGTGGAGGCCTGTTATATCGGTAGAGCCGATGTACATTCCCGGCCTTTTTCTAACCGGCTCCAAGCCTTCTAAAACTTGAATATGCTCTGCTGAATAATCTTGATTTGGAGTTTCTTTTTGTGCTGTTTTCTTTGCCATTAGATAACCAGTTTATCAGAATCAGACTTAAATTTCTAGTAGAAAATTTAAGGATGATGGAGATCCTGAGCGGAGTCGAAGGAACAAATATAGAGAAGAATTTCTAGGGGCTAGGTAGTTAGATAGTAATGATTGATCGCACAGAGTATAATAATTCATATGGCTGATGAATACAATTCAAAGATAATAGCGAAATTATACGAAAACATTTCAGATGATGAGAACGAGCGTATTTTACGCGAAATGGAAGAGATAGGTAGCCCCGTTTTTATTTATCCTATTTATTCAGCTTGGCAAAAACACAATTCAAAATATAGTCCTTCCTCACATTATTTCATATCCTCGCTTTCTAGGATACAGTCTGGTGAGGTATTGAGGGTGGGTATTCAAATTTGGAAAGAGGCGGTAAGCACGAAAGACAAAATATGGTGTTATGAAATTTTTACAAAATTTAATTATTCAGATGGAGAAATTATAAAATACGCATTAAGCTTAATAGTAGATTTTGCTAATTCAGAAACCGGCAGAGGAGAGCTCTATCATTTCTCAATAGCCACAGTATGTGACTATTTAATAAAGGTTAATAGCGTAAAAGACGTATCGGAAAGTTTAAGAAAGATTGTCATTAGTAACAAATTTGAATTTGATGTAAGAAAAATATCTCTTCAGTATTTATGGAGAAGCAATCCGACTCCAGAAATAAAATATTTCATAGATAACTACGCGGAATTAAAAGAGGATGACCTAGATATTATTCTTGCAAAAACTTTGATTACATGGAAAGGACAATTGATAACAGAGTTGACTAGGATTATAAAAGAAAATGGCAATGGTAGGGCACAAGAGATTCTATCAGCAGAAGAAAACAGAGGGGAAAAAGAAGAGAAAAAGAGAAAGAGAAAGAGAAGGAGAAATACGCAAATATAAAAACGATTACGGAAATAAGTAAGATAAGAAACAATATAAATTCAATCTCTCTTTCCCATAGCAAAATCGGATTTAAATTACTTAACGATAGCGAACTTTTAATTGGACAGCAGGAAATAGTAAACAGCAAAGATAGTCTAATTAGTAAATGTATAACCTTGCGAACTTTATTTACCGATATAAGTTCGCAAACAAAGCAACATGGATTTTCTGAAGAAGATATGGTCAAGCTATTACCTAAAATTAACAAGGATGATTTTTTAAAACCTATAAATAGTTTATACATATTTCTTTATGCTTTAGGATTGCCGATAAAATTTGATGTTTTCGGAATGAGAACCGTAAATCAAATAGTGAATTTATTCGGACATCCTGACCACGAAAAAACCTTGGTAAAAGTTTTAAAAGAGAACAATCTTAACGAATTTTACCTAAGGGAAGATTGGCAAGGGCTCCATAGCAAAATTTTGGAACTTTATAAAATAAGCCTACTTAAATTATACGAGGAGATTTCAAAAAGTGAACCAATAAAGAAATCGAGATAGATTAACTTTCAAAACCAAATTTTCCGGGGTTATTTTATTTATATAACTGACTGTGGGTTCCGAGGATTTCGAATATTACAACGTTTTCTTTATCAATTTCATTTGTTGAATACAAAGCGCGCCAGTCGCCTGTTATGTTTATGCTTCTGTAATTTTTGAGTTTTCCTGTAAGCTGGTGGTTTCTTAGTTGAGAATTAAATGGGTCTTTTATAAATATTGTAAGCCTATTCTTGAAAGCAATCTTTATATTAAGCGGCGCCTTTTTAAGTTGTTTATCAAAAGGGCCGGAAAAATCAATTCTGTTGATTTTTTTCATTTTTAATCATTTTGTCCAAATACCCAATTGCATCGCTTGCCTTACTAAAACTTCGAGATATTTTTCCGGTCTTAATCTCTTTTCGTGACTGCTTAAGCATTTCTAAAAGATATTTAGTAGGTTCTTCTCTTACGCTAAAAGCAACAGTTTTAGTTTTTATTAACTGAGTAAGGTATGCATTAATAATAGAACTCAAATTAAGCCCTAGTTCTTTTGCGACCAGTTGAGCTTTTATTTTCGTTTCAGGTTGAGTTTTGATATTGATTACCGCAGTATTCATAATATGTAAAGTATATACATTGTATATACGCTTGTCAAGTGCAAAAATTTCAAAACCAAATTTTTACCCACAGGGCATCTTCGACCTGCCAACCTGCTTTTTCTCCCAAACTTTCCAAAACGTCAAACGTCTTAAAGAGTTATCTCCATGCGTCAACCCCTGGGGTTGACGCTGAAAGACTTTCGTGTTTTACTAAGAACATGGCTACTCCTCCTAGATATTTTCGAAAGGACTCTTATTATCATGTTTACAACAGAGGTAATAGAAAGCAAAATATTTTTCTTCAGAATAGAGATTACAAGAGGTTTTTGGAACGAGCGAGAGAATATAAAGATAAATTTGGAGTAACCGTTTTGGGATATTGTTTAATGCCAAATCATTTTCATTTTCTTCTTAGGCAAGACACAGACTTACCTATCACGTTTTTTATGCTAAGATTGGCGACCAGTTTTGCGAAATATTTTAATATTAAATATAATGAAGTAGGAAGTCTTTTCCAAGGCCGCTTTAAGGCAAAATTAATAGATTCAGATGAGTATCTCCTACAAGTATCCCGCTATATACACCGAAATCCGATTCCAATTTCAACCCCTGGGGTTGAGCTTGCGCTTTATCCTTGGTCAAGCTACACAGCTTATATTGATGGTAAGAAAGATGACCTAGTAGATTCTTCGTACATACTTAATTATTTTGCTGCGAATAATCCGGCAAAAGATTATAAACAATTTACTGAATATGACATTTCGGAAGCAGAAGCAGTTCAAGTAAAAGAGTTAGTTTTCGAAGACTAGCTTTCAACCCCAGGGGTCGGTGCGAGCAAATCCAAATTTTCCACCCAATTTGCTTTAGAAAATCCTCATGCTATAATTCCGTTTATGAGCGAAAGAAACCCAGGACTAAGACATAGGATAACGGAGGTCATAAAAAGAGACGAAGCTGTTATAGTTGTATCGGGTGTTAGTGCTATAGCGAGTGCAATTGTAGGGAAAAGCGCAGCTGATAAGGGAATACATAGCGTAGAAGATGCTGTTGTGTTTGTTGGGTCGTGGGGACTTGCTTTGGGTTTTGGGTTTGTTGTTGGTAGTAAATTGCGTCAAATTGAAGACCGAAACAGAAAATAAACGGTTTTAAGTAAAAATCTCAACCCCAAATTTTCCCCTCCAGTTTAATTTTTCACTTACTCGGTTCTTGTTGAATTATCAATCTATTTTAGGGGTTGAACCCCTAAAAGCTTTGTAGTGATGTATCGATACGTGAAAACATTTTATTCAACCCCAAATTTTCCCCACAATTTTTTTTGACCCCTGTGTTATTTAGTTTTCTGAGTTTGAGATTTATTTCCGTCGAACTAATTACTAATATACTAGTATACTTACAGTAATAATGTTTTGTTGTGATGTATCGATACGTGGAAACATTTTATTCAAACTCAAATTTTCCCCGAGGTTATCCTAGCTCTGTGGGAGTTGCTTCAGGAATCATTAAGGGATCGGATAGCTCAACAAGTTCTTCGCCAAATCTTACTGCTGGCATTAGACATCTTAATTCCAAGGCAAGTTTCGTAAGATTAGCAAGTAGAAGAAGCTCTTGCATTTGATCGGGTGTTAAGTTTGGATTGGCAAGAGTTCTTTCTACTCTCCTATCTATTCTTCTCATGATCCCATAGACTAGACGTCGTTCGGGGCTCTGCGTTTCCCTAGCTTCTGTTGGCGTAGTTGGTGCGCCTATTTCTGTTTGACTCATGAAGTTAATTAGACCATTTTTAGGTTCAAAAGCAAGTTTTCCATTGCCAAACGAAGATTAGAATTTGTTGATTTTATTTCCGTATAGGTTTTTTGCATAAGTTTTATTGCTCCCACAAATTCTTTATCTTTCGAATTCCTAAGAAGAACTTCGGAAGCCAAAATCAAACCTTCGACAAACTGCAAAGCAGTTTCTTTATCTTTCGATTTGTCTTGAGCCAATCTTAATCTATCCCCCACCCCTGCGTTTTTTAAAGACAGCAAGATTTTTTCGTATTCCGCTAAATCTTTTTGCTCAACATTATCTTTATCAAGCGAAATAATTTTACATCTGGAAAGGATAGTCGGCAGAACCGATTCGTCTGATTCTACAAGTAGTATTATAATAGTATTCTTTGGCGGCTCTTCCAAAACTTTCAATAACGCGTTTTGTGACTCAAGCGTTAATCCATTACTAGCTTCCAAAATTACCGCTTTCTGATTGCTTTTAAAAGGCTTAAGAAAAATTCTCTTTTGAAAGTCCCTGACTTGCGCAATTCCCACTGCTTTTTCGGATTCAATAAGACTTATATCAAGCGTATCTATCTTGTTTTTTAAACAAAAATCAAAAGCGTAATTTTTTGCTTTGTCAATTGGCTTTCCTATAATTAAAAAGCTCTGCATTATATTGACTTTATATCATATTTTATCTTACTATAATAGTAATGCCCAGTGATTCACAAACTCCGACAAAAAATCAAACATTAAGCGATGTTTTACTCGCACAGCACCTGTTAACCCAGGAGCAGTATAACGATGTAAGGGTAAAAAGCGCAACTCAAAATGTTTCGGACGAGTCAATTCTAACCTCCTCTAATTATGTTAGCGAACAAAACTTAACGGAAGCGAAAGCAAAACTTTTGGGAATTCCGTTTATAGATTTGGAAAGTACGTCTTTTTCTCCGCAGGCTTTAGCTCTTGTTCCAAGAGCGGTTGCCGAAAGATTTTTAGTCGTACCTTTTATGTACGACGACAAAACAAAAGTTCTTTCCATTGCAATGAGTAATCCCGTAGATTTGGATGCCCTTTCTTTTGTCCGCCAGAAAACAGGACTTACGGTAAAATCTTTTGCGGCCGGCCCAACGGACGTAGCCCGCGCAATTAATCAGCAATACAGACAGGAAATAGTCGGACAGGTTGGAGAAGCAATAAAGGAAACGGAGGAATACAATAAAATCAAAACAGTTGATAGCAAAGATATAGCGCTAATTATAAAATCGGCTCCGGTTGCCAAAATTGTTTCGACAATTCTTGAATATGCGGTAACCAGCAGGGCATCCGACGTTCACATTGAGCCCCAAGAAGACAGGGTTAGGGTGCGTTACAGAATTGACGGAATTTTATACGACAGACTCTCTCTTCCTAAAAGCGTTCAGGAATCAGTTCTTTCCAGAATAAAAATTTTGTCAGAAATGAAAATAGACGAACATCGTACTCCCCAAGACGGCCGTTTTAATTTTAGAGTGGAAGATAAAGAGGTTGACCTTCGCATCTCGGTTCTTCCCACGGTTTTTGGTGAAAAAATAGTTATGAGGCTTTTGCGGAAATCAGGCGGCGTGCCTTCGCTTCAGGAGTTAGGTTTAACCGGTGTTTCACTGAAAAATCTTGAAACCGCAATGTTAAAACCGCACGGAATTGTTACGGTTGTAGGGCCTACCGGAAGTGGTAAAACCACAACTCTTTACTCTGTTTTAAACAAACTTAATACGACAAGGGTAAATATTATGACTTTGGAGGATCCGGTTGAGTATCAAATGCCGGGAATTAATCAGGTACAGATAAACCCTGCCGTAGGCCTTACTTTTGCAACCGGCCTTAGGTCGTTTCTTAGACAAGATCCGAATATTATTCTTGTCGGAGAAATCCGCGATCAGGAAACTACGGAATTGGCTATTCAGGCTGCTCTTACAGGGCACTTGGTTTTTTCAACCCTTCATACCTCAAACGCTGCGGGAGCTTTGCCCCGTCTCGTGGATTTAAAAGCGGAAAGATTTCTATTGGCTTCCACAATGACGGCCATTTTAGGACAACGAATTGTCAGAAAAATTTGCAGTCATTGCAAGGTTAGTTACGCTCCCCTTCCCCAGATAGTTACCGAAATGAAATCTGTTTTAGGCAATCTTTTTCCTGCTCAAAACGGTGAACTTAAGCTTTATAAAGGAAAAGGCTGTGAAGATTGCGGAAACTCCGGTTATTTAGGAAGGATAGGAATTTTCGAGACGCTTCCCGTCAGTGATAAAATCTCGGCACTTGTATTATCAAATCCTGATAGTAGTACAATAGAAAAAGAGGCAATTTCAGAGGGAATGATTACAATGAAACAGGATGGGTATATTAAAGTACTTCAGGGCATAACAACCGTAGAAGAAGTTCTAAGAGTAGCACAGGAATAAATCAGTTGCTAGTTACTAGTAGTTAGTAAATCAGTTACTAACTAACTAATAACTAATTAACTAATGACTAAAGTATGGATATTAACGAACTGTTAAATTTAACAATAAAAAATAATGCGTCTGACTTGCACATTTTACCGGGAATACCACCTGTTATTAGAATAGACGGGTCATTGAGATATATTTCAAATTATGCCGCATTGACTCATGAGGTTGTAGAAAACATGATTTTTTCTCTGCTTACGCCCCAGCAGAAAGAACTTGTTCTAAATAATAAAGAACTTGATTTTTCTTTTGGGTTTGGCGGAGGCGATTACGGAAATTTGGGCAGATTCAGGGTAAATATTTATTATCAAAGAGGTTTTTTAAGCGCTGCGCTGCGTTTCCTGATGCCAAACATCAGAACAGTTGAGGAACTTGGTTTACCAAAAATACTTCATTCTTTTGCGGATTTAAAACAGGGATTTATTTTACTTACGGGACCAACCGGCCACGGAAAATCAACAACTCTGGCCGCAATTATCAATGAAATAAATCTTAAAAGGTCTGCTCATATCTTAACCATCGAGGATCCGATTGAATATATTTATCCTGCCGGAAAAAGCATAATTTCCCAAAGAGAAATGGACATTGATACTCATTCGTGGCCGACGGCTTTAAAATCTGCCCTTAGAGAAGATCCGGACGTTGTTTTGGTTGGAGAAATGAGAGATTCCGAGACAATTGCCTCGGCAATAACAATTGCGGAAACCGGGCATTTGGTATTTTCAACATTGCACACTAATTCTGCCGCGCAAACAGTAGACAGAATTATAGATTCTTTTCCTTCAACCCAGCAGGGACAGATAAAAACCCAGCTTGCTTCAACTCTTAAAGGTATAATCTCACAAAGACTTTTGCCCCAAATAAACGGCGGAAGGATACCGGCTGTCGAGGTTTTGCTTGGAAGCACGGCAATAGCAAGCACCATAAGAGAAGGGAAAACGCATCTTATAGATTCGATTATTCAAACTTCTCAAGACGCCGGAATGATTACCCTGGAATCTTCACTTGCGTCGCTGGTTTTATCAGGCAGTGTCAGTCTTGAGATGGCGAAAAGCTATTCTTTGCGTCCCGATGACTTGCTGCGTCTGGTCGGTTAAATTATGAAACTTCGTTATAAAGCCGCAACAAAGACGGGTAAAATAGAACAGGGTTTAATTGACGCTAACGATATAAACGCTGCGGCTTTATATCTCCGCAGTAAAGACCTGATGCCTATTCATATTCTAAAAGAACAGGAAAACCCCATATCTAAAATTTTGCCGATGTTTAGCAAGGTAAAGTCGACAGACCTAATCATTTTTACAAGACAGCTTTCCTCAATGCTTTCTTCCGGTCTTACGCTAATGCGGGCCTTAGCAATTTTAAAAGATCAAGTGCAAAGCGCGGCCATGCAGGAAGTAGTAAACAGTATTATTAACGATGTCGAAGAGGGTAAGCCTTTTTCTTCTTCGATAGCAAAATATCCGGCTGTTTTTTCGACTATCTATGTTTCCCTTATTAAAGCGGGAGAAGCGTCAGGGCTCTTGGATAAGGTTCTCGTAAGACTTGCCGATAATCTTGAAAAAGAGGCAAAGCTAAAAGGCACGATAAAATCCGCGCTTATGTACCCTGTCATAGTAATAATTCTTATGGTTGTAGTTATGTTTATTATGATGATTTTTGTTATTCCCCAGCTTACGGTTTTGTACCAAAATCTTAATGTCCCCCTTCCCCTCCCAACACAAATAGTAATAGGATTTTCTGATTTTATTCAAACTTTTTGGCCAATCATGTTAATACTGCTTGTGGGAGGGGTAGTCTTATTTAGACGTTGGCACAAAACAATTGAGGGACAGCTTATAACAGATAGTTTAATTTTAAAACTTCCGGTTTTTGGAAAACTTATAAGACAGACAATACTGGCCGAATTCTCAAGAACCTTTGGTCTTTTGGTGGGAACAGGAACCCTGGTTGTTGATGCCCTGTTGCAAACCGCCGATACGGCCGGAAACATACATTATAGAAATGCGATTAAAGACGTTTCCAAGCAGGTAGAAAAAGGCGTTACGATAGGAGACGCAATGTCTGTTTATCCCCTTTTTCCGTCAATCCTTATCCAGCTTGTAAAAATCGGAGAGCAGACCGGAAAAGTAGATGAATCTTTGGCAAAAGCCTCGGAATATTTCGAAAGAGATGTTGATCAAACAGTTAAAACCTTAACAACGGCAATGGAGCCTTTTATTATGGTTGTTTTGGGCATTGGCGTTGCTTTTTTAATAATTTCCGTTATTACGCCGATTTACAGTTTGATATCGTCAATACAGTAAAATTTAGCTTCAGATTGGTACTTGACAAGGAATTTAAAAATGTTTACATTTGATATAGACATGAAAAAATTGATAGAGAAGTTAAAGAAATTATTAGGATTATCAAAAAAGACCGCAGGCTTTACCCTCATCGAACTTCTGGTTGTTATCGGAATCCTCGGCGTTTTGGCAGCAGCACTCGTTGCAACAATTGATCCTTTTGAACAGCTTAAAAAAGCGCAGGATGCAAACACAAAAAATGCTTTAGTTGAGTATCTTAATGCTAATGTAAGATATTACACAACGCGTAATACCTTTCCATGGGATACCATTGCTAATGGCGGATCAGCATGTAATGGAGGCGTGGCCCCAAGCGCAGCAACCAATCCGAATATTTCCTTAAACGATACCCCTCTTAATACCTGTACGACAGCACTTGTTAATGAAAAAGAATTAAAATCCGGCTTTCAAACTGCAACAACTATCTTGAAAGAAATATTTGTTACTTATGATCTGGCTGCCAATACGCTTACAGGCTGTTATAGGCCGCAATCGACATCTCAGAGAAAATCTTTAGCTACTATATATAATAAAGATGGAACACCAGTTGCCAGTCCTCAAACAGCTTGTGAAGGAAATGGCGGGACAACTCAATGCTACTGGTGCACAAAATAAGCCTCATTTTTTCTTCTGATTTGTTATACTAATAAAAATGGAGTTTTTATTCATATTTGCAATAGGAGTTTTCATCGGCTCCTTTTTAAATGTAGCTATCGACAGATTGCCTCGTAAGGAAACAATTGCAAAAGGGAGATCACATTGCGAGTTTTGTAAAAAAGAACTTGCTTGGTATGATCTCATTCCCCTACTCTCGTTTTTAATGCTGAAGGGAAAATGCAGATACTGTCATAAGTCCATTGGTATATTCTACCCTATCATAGAGTTTTCTACGGGAATTTTATTCTTAACCACATTTATGTTTGTTTATGGACTTAATTTTCAATTTCCTGCCCGCATTGCTATGCAAAGCGTTGCAGGCGGGTCAATTTCTAATTCTTTAATCTTTAATCTTCAATCTTTAATCAGCCTGGTTTATTATTTATTTATTGTCTCAAGTTTTATTGTTATTTTTTTTGAAGATTTAAAATTTGGAATTATTCCGGATAAAGTAGTCTTCCCGGCAATAATCGTAAGCTCTATTTATTTAATTTTCAATTTTCCCCTCGATTTCACTCGGGACGGGCAATTTTCAATTTTCAATTTTGTTTTTTCCGCTATTGGGGCATTCGTTTTTTTTCTTATTCTATTCTTGATTACCAAGGGTAAAGGTATGGGTTTTGGAGACGTAAAACTGTCGTTTTTGCTTGGGCTCATACTGGGTTTTCCGAAGATAATTTTAGCCTTGTATTTAGCTTTCTTGACAGGAGCAATTATAGGTATCATACTAATTATATGGCGAAAAAAAAGGTCTATAAAAGACACAATTCCTTTTGGCCCCTTTTTAATATTAGGTACAATTTTAGCCCTCTTTTATGGAGATTTATTAATTCCAAAAATAATAATTTTTTTGGGTTTACCCTAATAGAATTAGTAGTTGTAATTATTATATTGTCTGTGCTTATCACCTTTCTAATAGTGACTATTAATCCGATAAGGCAGCTCCAGAAAGCAAGAGATGCACAGCGTCAGCATGATGTATTCCAAATAAGAAACTCTCTTGATGCTTACTATAGTGATAAAAACTGTTATCCTATTTCGTTAACAATGGGAGCTCCGTTTAGCAGCGGTTCAATAGTGTATATGCAAAAAGTTCCTCAAGATCCGGATTTTTCAAATGGCTCTAATCCGTCATATCTTTACCAAACAGATACAACTCAATGTCCGCAGTGGAACGTGCTATTTGCTAAATTATCTTCAGCCCAAGACGTGCAAACCTCCTGTCCTTTAACAGAGCTATCTAACTGTTTGCCGGTAGATTATCAAAGTTCAGGTTATAATTATTGCGTGCTATCGGGAAAAGTAGATTGCGCTTACATATCCGCAAACTCATTGCCAGCTCCTTTATTCGCAACGCCTGTTCCAACACCTACCCCAACGCCAACCCCCCCTATCCCTACCCCAACAGGAAGCGGAATTCCTACCCCAACGCCTACGCCTACGCCTACGCCTACGCCGTTTAATTGCAGTCCGAATTACTTTGCGGTCAGCGCCGGACTCTGTAACAGTGTAACATCTAACCAGTGTACAATATACGGAGGGACCCTAACTTGTTATTCCGGACCGGGAGCTACAACTTGCAGCGGTAACTTATGTACACAATAAAAATGATTAAAAGAATTTCAAATCGGAGCAAGGGTTTTACCCTTATAGAACTAATAGTTGTTGTCGGTATATTATCCATCTTGGCTGCGGGCTCAATAGTTGCCCTTAATCCTGTTGCTCAATTTCAAAAGGCAAATGATTCAAGAAGGAAATCGGATTTATCCCAGGTGCAAAAAACCTTAGAGGCCTATTATCAAGATAATGGTAAATATCCATTGTCTTCTGTAAGCTCACCGCTTTACAGAATAACTGTTCCGCCCGGTTCAACAGTTATTGATTGGGGGAAATCGTGGCAGCCATACATGAATCTTTTGCCTAAAGACCCGACAGCTTCTAAAAATTACGTTTACTACTCTACTGGACAATCTTATTATCTTTATGCCTCTCTGGATAGAGGCAGTAGCGATCCAGGGGCGTGTAACAGTGGAAATGCCTGTTCCAGTCTAACAATAAACGGTATTTCTTTTAACGCTTGCGGAGGAACTTGTAATTTTGGAGTATCTACTCCAAATGTCACACCATGAAAATAATTTATAATTCATCCATTCGACAAGCTCAGGACAAAATTCAGAATTTTAAAAAAGGTTTTACGCTTATAGAGCTTCTTATAGTTGTTGCTATTATTGGCGTTTTGGCAACTCTTCTTATGGTCAATTTTATAGGCGTAAGGCAAAGGGCAAGGGATGCGCAAAAAAAATCAGATTTAAGGCAAATACAATCTGCCCTCGAAATTTACAGAGCAGACAATAGCAGTTATCCGCTGTCCTTACCAACTTGCGGGTTACCTTTTACATATAACACAACAACGTATATGCAAAAGATTCCATGCGATGCTTTAGGAGGAAGTTATACTTTTTCTTCTACAGGCGCCACATATTCGATAATTGCTTGTTTGGAAAACACAAATGATAGTCAAAAAGATGCGGCAAACGTATCACCGTGTAATGGTACAGCCAATTGGTCTTATACCGTACAAAACCCGTAAGCGAAAACATTGTTAAATTATTACATTGCTATGAAAACTAATTTCAACAATTCAGCAATTCAACAGCTCAGCAATAGAGGGTTTACCCTTCACTTTCCGAGATTAATAAAAAGTGAAGGATTTACTCTTCTAGAGTTAATAATAGTTTTTTCTGTTATTTCAATTCTTTCGACCATAGGCATTGTATCATTTGTTAATTACAGTAGAGCTCAATCGCTTCAAACTGCGGCCGCAAGTTTAGCGTCAACTTTAAATTTGGCCAAATCCAGCGCGAGTTCCCAGGTAAAACCAAACCAGTGCTCAAATGAGGCGCTTAGCGGATATCGGGTAGACATTCTTTCCGACACAACGTACAGCTTAAGCGCCGTTTGTCTGGGAACTTATTTGATTCAAACAATAACACTGCCGGATAATGGAAATATTAAATTTAACCTTGCTTCCGGACAAACAACCACTACTTTTGTTTTCTTTCCGGTTATTACCAGCGGCGTACAAGGTGGGGGAAATATAGTCCTGACAGGGCATGATCAAACAAAAACAATAACAGTTAATCCGCAAGGCATTATAACCTTAGGGAAAACAAATATCGTAAATACCCCTACCCCTGCTCCAACCCCGCCTCCAACTACGATACCGACTCCGTCTCCAACCCCAACGCCTACACCAATCTGCAATACCGGCGCTTCCTGCGGTTCCTGCAGTGTTCAGTGCGGAACGGGCTTGCAAACCTGCACCTACAATTATTACACAGGTAGAGGAGCCTGTACCCCAAGCTCGTTTAGTCAAAGCTGCACAGGCTCGGGATGTTAGGTGTGCAGCGGCGAAGTTTGTATTACTACATCAACGCCTGCATCAACTGCAACACCTGTTGGCCCTACCCTACCCCAACGTCAATCCCCGCAACCTATACAATAAACGGCAACGTATATATAATAGATTCAAACAGAAACGGAGTAAAAGATACGGATGAGGCAAATTCGGGAGGCACAACGGTAACGGTCTCGGGAGCCGGGGGAGGAACAAACAGCAAGATTGAGAATAATATAATCTACCAAGGTCAAAGAACAAACTCTAATGTTGGTATGTATATCTGGAATCAGTCAACCGGTACATGTTCCGGACATTCAGTTACAGGAAACAGGGTTTACTGGAAAAATGCTTCAGGAACAAACAATCCGTATTGGAATGCAGGAAACTGTGGAACGGTAATAGAGAGTCCTGCCAATACACTAAGTGATACTTCCCTTAATCCAGCAGGCTTAGGGGTTACGTTGTAGGCTAAATAATATCAAAATCAATCCTTTCAAGCTCTTTACATTAGCTTTATTGACATAATTATTTATCTTTATCATACTTAATCTATGCACATAAAAGAAAGATTAAGTTTATCTTCAGGATTTACGTTTCTTGAACTGATTATTGTTTTTACGGTAATTTCAATTCTTTCGACAATCGGTATTGCATCATTTGTTAATTACAGCAGAGCTCAATCGCTTCAAACTGCGGGTGCAAGTTTAGCGTCAACTTTAAATTTGGCCAAATCCAGCGCGAGTTCCCAGGTAAAACCAAACCAGTGCTCAAATGAGGCGCTTAGCGGATATCGGGTAGACATTCTTTCCGACACAACGTACAGCTTAAGCGCCGTTTGTCTGGGAACTTATTTGATTCAAACAATAACACTGCCGGATAATGGAAATATTAAATTTAACCTTGCTTCCGGACAAACAACCACTACGTCTATTTTCTTTCCGGTTATTACCAGCGGCGTACAAGGTGGGGGAAATATAGTTCTGACAGCATACGGTCAAGCAAAAACAATAAAAATAGACAATGAGGGAAATATTAAATAATATGACTATGACAGAAAAAGGCCAAACATTAATCGAAACTTTAGTTGCTTTAGGAGCGGCGGTTCTTGTTTTATCCGCCATAGCGGTGGCTGTTATTTCGGCTCTTAATAACACTCAATATACAAAAAATCAGAATCAGGCGACTCAATACGCCCAACAAGGAATAGAAGTTATGCGTCAAATAAGCCAGTCCAGTTGGGGAACATTTTCTGCATATAATGCCCGCAGGTATTGTCTTGCCCAGGGAGATACGGCTCCTTGTATTCTTGGTTCTTCAACCGGTTCCTGTAGTTTGAGTTCTGCAACATCTTGCGGACAAAACTACGGAATTTTTGTGCGCGAGGTGGATATTGCTCAAGGTTCTGATGTTTCTTGCTCCAATGAAAGCATTGGCGTTACGGTAATAGTTTCCTGGTCTGATGGTAAGTGTACAGACCCAAGCAATGTCTATTGCCATAATGTTAAGCTTAATTCGTGTTTGTCTAATCTTAATAGTAATGTTGTAGTACCATGAAAAAACGAATTTTCAATTTTCCCCGGCCTCGCCAAGTGAAGCGGGGCGGGCAATTTTCAATTTTCAATTCCGAGAAGGGTTATACATTGGTAGAACTTTTGGCAGTTATGGCAATTGTGGTTGTTGTTGGTGTTATCGTAGCCGGTATTCTTATTTCTTCCTTGCGCGGAGGAAGTAAATCTAATGTTTTGGATAGTGTTAGGCAAAACGGCAACGATGCAATTACGCAAATGTCAAAAATGATTATTTATGCTCAAAACTTTAACGGTGTGAGTACGGACGGCGTTTTTTACAAAACTAATTGTACCCAAGCAATTCCTCCCTCTCCTTCACCTACTCCTGCTCCAATTGCCTATCAGTATATAAAAATAACTTCATTTGACAGCGGTCAGACAATATTTTCCTGTAATGGTTCAACGATTGCCTCAAACGGCGCATCTCTTATAGACACCTCAGCCGTTTCGCTTGTTTTGTGCTCTTTTACCTGTACGCAGACTAATTTTGGCCAAGCCCCTACGATTGGAATAAATCTGACCCTATCCGACAATAATCCAGGTAATTTTGCAGAAAAAAAGGCAAGCGTCCCGTTTCAGACCTCGGTTACGATAAGAAACAGGAATCTCTAGCCAAAGCTCTGTTAGCCTGGGGGGGCCTTGACATTGCTTATCTTCTCTTTTACCATAAATCTATGGAAGAGTTTAATTCCGCGGACATTTTAAAAAGCCAAAACAGAAAAAGGAGATTGGTTTTTCTGGAAGTGGGACTGTTTGAAATAAGCTTTGTGCTTATTTTCATTGTTGTTATTTTCGGAACCTTAAATTATTTCAACATTCTCTCCCTTTCCGCGCTTTACCCTAACCAACTCGGCTTCCTCCCCCACCAAGCAACATCCTCAAATCTTAACAAACCCAACGCAACCGTTCCTATGTCAACTAAAAATCCTCAGCAATTTTTAGAAGATTACGCCAAGTATGCAAAAAATTTGGATAAACCAACTTATAATTCAGACTTAAAACAAACAGTAATAAGCGCAATTTTTACAGGATTTAATCAAAATAATTTAGAGGCTGAAACTTCAGAAGGAAAAATGACTTTTGCCGTTGACTCAAACACTATTTTACAAAGCTTAATAGCTAATCCTAACTCGAACGCAAAAAACGGAGGAACATTAGATAATGGACAAACTTATACTCTTGATGCATTTGCAAACCAGGTTCCTAAAGGCAGTTTCTTACAAATCTTTTACACTACAAACGGAGCAACTTTAAAAGCAGTTAATGTTAACTATATTCCAGGTCACAAATTTAATAAATAAATTAGATTCAAACAAATAAGCGGATACAATCCTGCATGAACAACTTACCTTAATTTTTCCGACTCGATAAGACTTGCCAACTCTCTGGTAAGCGATACAAGTCTATCGGTCACTTCGGGATTTATACCATTACGAGAAGTTGGCATAAAGCCCATAACGACAATGCCTTTAACCGGATCCGCAATCTCTATTTGCACATCTCCAGCTCTACCAACCGTCAACGCCAATGAATTTCCGTTATAGTCTCCCTTTATACTTGATACCCTAAGAGGTACGGGACTGAATTCGTTTCCTCTTAGAACTCTACCCCTTGGTTCCCTAATAACTGATGTTTCTGACATAATGTAGCTAATTATACAACTTTATAGCCTTGAGTCAAGCTATTTTAGATTATTTGTTTACTTGACAGATAAATTTGCTCATGATAGCATAAAATAAGTTATAGTTTGATACAATAAAATGAGTCATATGCCCAGTATTGAAGCAGAACAAATCATAACTCAAGAACCAACTCAACCTACAGAAAAAAAAGGATTACTACGTAGCCTAAGGAGAGCTTTCTTTCCTGTAGGCTTAGCTGTAGCCTTGGGACTTGGAACAGCAGGTGCTTCTGCTCCACAAAGCAGAGCAGGAGGATTTGAATCAGGTGGGAAAAATACTCCTACGGATATTGTTCCTCCCGCGGAAGTCGAACTTATTCCCCTTGCTAAACCAACAAATATTGATTCTCATCAATAAAGCTAAGAATTTAGATAAAATTGTTACGGACTTGCAAATAAGCTAACGCTTGACAAAACTTATTATAGGATGTATAGTTAAAGTCAGATATGCCTAATGTAGAAATTTTACATCATCCACGAAGATTAGCTTTAGCAGCTGCCGGAGTGGTACTTTTAGTTGCAGAATTAAATGCTGCAGCTAATTCCAGTATTAAACCCAAAACGGAAATTAAACCAGCTTGTGCAGAACCTACTCCAAATGCAATATTAATACCGCTTGCTCATCCTGGAGACGATAAAGTTGAACTTATTCCCCTTGCTCATCCCGGAGACGATAAAGTCGAGTTAATACCGCTTGCTCCAGGATCCGTTCTTCCCCCATGCCCTATTATTTTAGAGAGCTAAAGTATTTCCTCATAAGAGCTTGACAATCAGCAAAAATTTAATCTATAGTTGAAGAAGGTATGAAGTTTCATGCTTGTTAATATTTGAAGATGAAAAAACTACTCATAATGTACTCTGTGGCACTTTTTTTCTTTTTCGTAATAATGCTATTCCCCATAAATGTGGCCCACGGAACTTCTTGTTCTGAAACTACTACCACCACAAAAGTATTTAGTGGCTCTGCCCACGTGTGCCCAGATTGGCAAGGAAGAACATCATGTCAACCCGCGGTAAATAACGCCATTTCAAATTGTCAAAACGCTGGGTATTCAGGATGTACCTACGTTTCCGGAAGCTGTTCGTATACTACTTCATCTATAACTTGTGTTAGTATTCTGCTTCCATACGTTGACTGGAAAGCTCAAGCAAGCGGAACTAAATCGACAACAAGTACCTGGACATGTAATCCGCCTTATTGGTGCAATACAAGCTGTAATATGTCATATACTGTTTGCGGATCATCTGTTAATTCTTGCGTAGCCGGAGGAAGTACGTTTGCATATAACACCAGCGCCTGTGATGGGGTTGGAGGACTTGTCTGCCCAAAACCTACCGTTACTCCAA
>CAZIDK010000002.1:155236-183409 GCA_964537895.1 uncultured Gammaproteobacteria bacterium | reverse complement strand
CTCAGGCCTTCGGCTCTGAGGCTCAGGCTCGAAGAGATTCTGAGTAAATCGAAGAATGAGGAAATCGAATCTATGAGAAAACCTGCTCTTGTAATAGGATTTTTAGTAATTGTAATACTGGCTTTGTCGGTTATTAAAACATTTGCCTCGAATAGAATCTCAACTTCGGGGCAGGCTCTTTTTGCAATAGGGGATAAAATTAATTTTTATAAAACAGAAAATACCCTGCTTAGTGAAAAATTGTATTCTTTGTCTTCCCTAACAAATTTATTGTCTCAAGCGAATAGCTCGGGATTTGTTAAAGAGGAAACAAGTTTTGTCCTGACAAATCCAATACCTATTGCTCTTAAACAATGATATGGAGATACCGCTTCACTTTTGTAATTTTGGTTTTGTTTTTTATTTTGGTAATTGGCAGGCTTTTTTATTGGCAGGTAGTAAAAGCGCAGGAATTGTCCGCGTTAGGTCAGCTTCAGTACGGTAGAACGGTAACCATTTTCCCCCAAAGGGGAGAAATAAGAAGTTCGGATGGATTCCCAATAGTTACAAACAAGATTTCATACCTTGTTTTTGCAAACCCTAAAGAAATTAAAGATAAGAAGACCGCTATTAATACGCTTTCCCAGATTTTAAGCTTAGATTCAGCCTCGATTAGCGCGAGTATTTCTCTTGATAGATTTTGGGTAACTTTAACAGCGGAAATTGATACGCAAACAAAAAATAGACTTGAAAAATTAAGCTTGCCCGGAATAGGCTTTGAGCAGCAGTATAGCCGTTTTTACCCCGAAGCATCTTTAGCGGCGCAGCTTCTGGGATTTGTCGGTAAAGACGAAGCCGGAGGCGACAAAGGCTATTTCGGTTTAGAAGGTTACTATAACAGGCTTTTAAAGGGAAAGACAGGAAGCGCAATCCAAATTCATGACGCATTTGGAAAGCCCATATTGGCAAGACTTAACGAGGGTTCGGGACAAATAGACGGAAGCAGTCTTGTTTTAAGTTTAAATAGGCCAATTCAGTTTTTGGTCGAAAGAGTATTAAAGGAAAGTATTGATAAATATGGAGCAGCAAGCGGAATGGTTGGCGTTATGGATCCTAAAACCGGCGAGATTTTAGCAATGGCTTCTTTCCCTACTTTTGACCCGAGAACTTATCAGGATTTTTCCGACAGCCTTTACAAAAATCCTTTTATATCGGATTTATACGAGCCCGGTTCGACTTTTAAACCGCTTGTGATGTCTTCTGCTTTGGATTCTAAGGTAATTACGCCTCAAACAAAGTGCGACAGATGCGCCGGCCCCGTTGCTGTGGGAGGATACGACATTCGAACGTGGAATAACAAATATTATAAAAATATAAATATGGCAGATACAATTCTGCATTCGGATAATACCGGAATGGTATTCGTGGCGCAAAAACTGGGCTTAGACAGAATGATTAACTATTTAAATAAATTTGGAATAGGAAACAGTACGGGCATAGACTTACAGGGAGAAGTTTCTGCTTTTTTAAAACCAAAAGAAAAGTGGTATACCGTTGATTTAGCCACAACAGGTTTTGGACAGGGCATATCGGTTACCCCTATAGAGCTATTAAGTTCAATAGGCGCTATTGCAAATGAAGGTAAAAGAATGGAGCCCCACGTTGTTTCGGCGGTAAAAAATTCCGATGGAGCCCTAGTTAAAATACCGCCTAAAGTCGTAGGCGAGCCCATAAGCCCGCAAACGGCCAGAGTAATGACCGAGATGATGGTAAACGCGGTAAATAAAGGAGAAGCTTCTTGGGTGCGTCTTAAGGGTTACAGGATAGCCGGTAAAACAGGAACAGCTTCGATACCCGTTGAAGGCCGTTATGATCCTAACCAGACAATTGCTTCATTTGTGGGATTTGCGCCGGCAGATAATCCTAAGTTTGTGATGTTGGTTATATTGAATAGACCGACAACATCTATTTACGGTGCGGAAACAGCCGCTCCGATTTTTTTTGAAATAGCAAAAAATATTCTTTCTTATTACGGAATTCCTCCAAGCGGACAATAGTAAAAAAATAGGCTATAATACGTTTATTAAATGGAAACTTTAAAAAAGATCGTTCTTTTTTATCTCCGCGTTTTGGCTAGAATTCAGTTAAGGAAAATAAAACCCTTAATCATTGGAATTGGAGGCGCAAGCGGAAAAAGCTCCCTTTCAAGATTAATTTATCTTATTCTTTCCGATAGGTTCAAGGTGCTGTATTCCGAGGGTAAAAACAGCGAAACCGGTATACCCTTAAGCATCTTAGGAATATCTATAAACAATTATTCGGTTTCGGACTGGTTTAAAGCTTTTATTTCGGCTCCGTTTAAAGTTTTACTTGACTGGAGACATTATGATTTCTACGTAGCGGAAATGGGCATAGACGGTCCTTTTGAGCCGAAAAATATGAGTTACCTTTTAAAAATAGTAAAGCCGCAAGTTGGGGTATTAACCAATATAGCTCTTGAACATAGCGAGTATTTTGATCCTTTGGTTAAAGATAACAGTCTGGAAGAAAGAGAAAAAGAGATTCTTGATTTAATCGCAAGGCAGGAGAGTTTGCTTATTACACGCCTTGAGAAAGAGCAAACAGCGGTTGTAAATGCTGATGACGGGCAAACGCAAAGATATTTAAATAAAATTAAGGCAGATGTTATTTCGGTATCTTTAAGTAATTCAAAAGCGGATTTTTTTGCCCAGGACATAGAAACAACTATTAGCAGTTTTAAAGTTAATTTTTATCATGAAGGGAAAATGTACGCAATAAAATTAAATACTCCTTTGCCAAATCACTACGCTTACTCATTCCTATTGGCAATCGCTGTTGCTACTAAACTTGGTTTTTCGGAAGAAGAAGCAGTTAAAGCTCTTGAAAAGAATTTTTCATTACCGCCCGGACGAATGAGTGTTTTTACCGGCATAAAAGAAACGACGATTATTGATTCCTCTTATAATAATGCTACATTATCTCCTCTTTTGGATATTCTTGAAATGCTTAAGAAAATTGCAGGTAAAAGACGAAAAGTTGCAATTTTAGGAGACATGAGGGAACTTGGAAGCGTAAGCCAAAAGCAACATGAAATAATTGCTAAAAAAATATTGGAAACTTCCGATCTGGCAATTTTGATAGGTCCGGAAATGCAGAAATTTGTGGCCCCAATTCTTAAAGATAACAATTTTTTATTTTATGCTTTCCCTAATTTTACTAAAGCCCAAAATAAAATATTAAGAATTATTAAGTCCCAAGATTTAATTTTGGTTAAAAGTTCTCAAAACACTCTTTTTCTGGAAAGAGTTGTAGAAATGCTTTTAAAAAATTCTAAAGATAGAGAAAAGCTATGTAGAAGAGGAGAATTTTGGGATAAAAAACGGGAGCAATCTCTATAAATTGATTTCTAAAAAATCGTTTACTTCCGTTTGACTTTTTTTTATTGCTCCCTTTTCCAATTCAATTACTAAACTGCCTTTCGGATTCCATAAGAATACTCTGTTCGGCTTTAAGTTTTCTTTAACAGAGATTATTTTATGTTCGTTATTTAAAATAAGAACATCAATCGGATACTTTAGTCCGAACGTATGAATGCCAAACCTGGTATAAAAAATAACGGTTTTTGCAGACTTATTATTAATTAAACCTTTACTTTTGCTCCAAAAATCTTTCAGCAGCTTAAAATCTTTGCATATTACTGTGTTCTTTGTTCTGTTTTTAATCATAATTTATTATACATCGCAAGCTTAAAAAGAGTAGAGAATGCTTTAAATAAGAGGTATAATATAGCGATGTGGCAAAAGATTAAAAATATTTATCATTTTTTTATAGCCATTTTTGTAAATATTTTATTCTTTTTTCCTTCGAGAAAAATGAAGGTGGTGGCAGTAACAGGAACGGATGGAAAAACAACCACCGTAAGTCTGATTTACCATATCTTAAAAAGTTCAGGGGCTAAGGTTTCGATGATTTCAAGCATAGCCGCTGTAATTGATGGCAAGGCATTTGAAACGGGTTCTCATGTTACCACTCCTGCTTCTTTTCCACTCCAAAGATTTCTAAGAAAAGCCCGAAATAAAAAATCAGAATATTTTGTTTTAGAGGTTACGTCCCATGCAATTGATCAAAACAGAATCGTGGGAATTCCGATTAAAGTAGGAGTTTTAACCAATGTAACAAATGAGCATCTGGATTACCATAAAACCTATGATAATTACTTGAAAACAAAGCTTAAGTTATTAAAAAAAGCAAAAATATGTATTGTTAATAGCGACGATAGTTCGTATATGTTTACATCGGAAGTTAAAAGCAAAAAAACTCAGGAAAATTGGATAACTTACGGACTTTCCGAAAGTTCTGATTATAATAAGAGTACGTTTGATATTAAAGAAAATAATTTATTGGGAGAGTTTAATCAGTATAACATCTTAGCCTCCGTCGCGGCGTGCAGAGCCTTAGGAATAACAGATGAAAGTATAAAAAAAGCTCTTAAAACTTTTCGTGAACCCATTGGAAGAGTAGATTATGTGTATCAAGAAGATTTTAGCGTAATGATTGATTTTGCTCATACGTCAAATGCATCTGAACAAATACTAAAAGCAGTAAGACCAACAGTTAAAGGCAGTTTAATTCATGTTTTCGGAAGCGCCGGGGAAAGAGATGTGCTAAAAAGGCCGTTTTTAGGAGAAATCTCTTCGCAGTACTGCGATATAGTTATTTTAACTGCCGAGGATCCAAGAAAAGAAGACGTTAATGCAATTATTGCAGAAATAGAGGTTGGTGTAAAAAAAGAAAAGTGCGAAGTTATTAGAATTCCGGATAGAAAAGAAGCAATTCAGGCTGCAATACAAATGGCTAAAAAAGACGACTTGGTCTTAATTACCGGTAAATCTCAAGAAGGTTCTATGAATTACGGTAAAGGAGAAGAGCCTTGGGATGAGTATAAAATGGTTAAAGAAGCTTTGGAAGCAAGAAATAAAACTTAAGCAATGAATAAAACAAAAAACATCCATTTTTTAGGAGTAAAAGGTGTCGGAATGGCGCCTCTTGCGATTATTGCCAAGGAAGCGGGATTTAAAGTTACGGGATGCGATATTGACGAAGATTTTATTACAGACATTGCTTTAAAAAAAGCCGGAATAGAGATTTTTAAAAACTTTTCAGATGAGCATCTTAGAAATGTTGATTTGCTAGTTACGACCGGTGCTCACCGGGGCTTTGATAATCCGGAAGTTATGGGGGCTAAGAAGCTCGGGATTAAAGTTTGGACTCAAGGACAAGCAGCGGGAGAGTTTATGAAAGGGGATATTTTCCAAAGAGATATGGAGGGCATTTCAATTGCCGGTTCACACGGAAAAACTACAACAGCGGCCATGATTGCCACTATTTTAAAAGTAAATAGTCAAGATCCCTCATTTTTAATCGGAACAGGGGAAATTCCTTCTTTGGGAGCACCGGGTCATTATGGTAAAGGAAAATATTTTGTTGCCGAAGCTGATGAATACGCAACAGAACCCAAATATGATAAAACGCCAAAGCTTTTGTGGCAAAAACCCAAAATAGCCGTAATTACCAACATTGAATTCGATCATCCGGACTTGTATGCATCCGAAGAGGAAATAGAAAAAGTTTTTTTAAGTTTTGCCAACGGTTTGCCTAAAAACGGAGTGATTGTAGCAAACTGCGACGATAAGAAAGTCAAAAAACTGCTTGGAGCATATAAAGGAAAACGAATAACATATGGATTATCGGAAAATAATGATTTTTATATTCAGAGATACACTATTTCCGGTGATAAGATGTTTTTCTGGGTTAAAAACAAAAGCACTCTTATAGGTGAGTTTTCCATAGGTGTTGTGGGTGAGCACAATGCTGTAAATGCTCTCGGAGCGCTTGTAGCGACCCTAGAAACAGGTATTTCAATAGAGCGGGCAAGAAAGGGGCTTTCTGTCTTTACGGGCTCAAAGAGAAGGTTTGAATATGTCGGTAAATTAGCTTCCGGAGCATTGCTGTACGATGATTATGCTCATCACCCAACAGAAATCAGACAAACGCTTTCTGCTTTTAGAAAAACCTTTCCAAAAAAAAGAATAGTCTGTATTTTCCAACCGCATACTTATTCTAGAACAAAAAGCTTATTCGAACAATTTAGTAGTTCATTTAAAGACGCGGATATTGCCATATTAACCAATATATATTCCTCTTTAAGAGAGGAAAAGGACAATACGGTTTCTTCGGGATTGCTTGCTCAAAGCGTGGCAAAATTCAACAAAAACGTCTTATATTTGCCCGAACTTTCCGATGTGATAGAATATATCGATAAAAATTCCTTTGGAAAAGATACGATTATTATTTCCATGGGTGCGGGAAATGTTTATAAAATAAGCGAAAAACTGAATCTAATTAAATAATTATGGAAAAATTTATTATTAAGGGAGGAAGAAAACTTAAAGGAGAGATTTCTATTTCCGGTTCCAAAAACGTTGCGCTTAAAGCTGTGGTTGCAGCATGTTTAACAGACGAAGAGGTTGTTATTGAGAATGTTCCTCTAATATCGGATTTTTTGACAATGATCGAAATTGTCAAGGAGTTGGGAGGGAAGGTAACGATTAAAGATCATGCGGTATCAATTAAGCTTGAAAAATTTAAGAAAAACAAAATATCTTTAGACAGGGCAGCAGAAATAAGAACTTCGTTTATGTTTTTGGCTCCTCTTTTGGTTCGTGAGGGAAAAGCTATAATTCCAAATCCCGGAGGGTGCCGCATAGGAGCGAGGCCGATAGATAGGATTATTGATGGGTTGAAAAAAATGGGTGTAAATGTAGATTATTACAGTGAAGACGGATATTTTCACGCGACCTGCGGTTCCAAAGGATTGATGGGAACAGATTACAGGTTTGTCAAAAATACCCATACGGGGACAGAGGCTATGATTTTAACTGCCGTTCTTGCCAAAGGCAAAACGGTTTTAGAAAATGCCGCGCAAGAACCCGAGGTAGACGAGCTTATTGAGTTTTTGATAAACATGGGAGCGAAAATAAAAAGAATTAAGGATAGAGTAGTTGTTATAGAAGGAGTAGAAAAATTACACGGCGCAAAAATCAGAATAAGTCCGGATAGAAACGAAGCGGTAACCTTTGCAGTTGCGGCGGTTATAACAGGAGGGGACCTTCTTATAAAAGGGATAAAAAGAACAGAGCTTGTTGAATTTTTGGAAATGCTCGAAAAAGCAGGCGGAGGATTTGAAGAGGAAGGAAACGGAATAAGGTTTTATTATAAAGGAGAGCTTAGGGCTACAGATGTAGTTACGTCTTTTTTCCCCGGTTTTATGACTGATTGGCAAGGACCCTGGGCGGTTTTAATGACAACAGCAAAAGGCGTTTCTACGATTCATGAGACTATATACGAAAACAGGTTTAGCTATGTTAGCGAGCTCAAAAAAATGGGAGCTCATATTGAGCTCTATAATCCTAAAGTTAATAATCCAAATAAGTTCTACAACTTTAACATGGGTGATGACGGGAATTATTTTCATGCCGAAAAAATACTTGGACCAACGCGTCTTCATAACGGCGTAATTGATGTCGCGGATTTAAGAGCAGGGGCAACTTTGGTTTTGGCGGCGCTTATTGCCAAAGGCCAAAGTGTAGTTTTTGGAATAGAACATTTAGATAGAGGATACGAACAATTTGATAAAAGACTAAGAGTGCTGGGAGCTGATATAAGAAGGGTTATTGAGAACTAGTTATGGATAATAAAAATTTTGGAGCAATTGTTCTTGCAGCTGGAAAAGGGAGCAGAATGAAAGCAAAAAATATAAATAAAGTTGCTATGTCTTTAGCAGGAAAACCTATTATAAAGCATGCAATTGAACTTTTGGAAAAAATGAATATAAAAACGATAGTTGTCGTTATCGGGTATGCTAAAGCATCTGTTATAGACGCCTTAGACCAAAAAGTTATTTTTGCAGAACAAAGTAAAAGACTTGGTACCGGACACGCTGCTTTATGCGGGTTAAAAAAAATACCGGAAGGAATAAAAAATGTTCTTATTATAAATGGTGATGATTCTGCATTTTATGCCGGGAAAATGATACAAGATTTAATTGAAAAACATTTTTCCTCTAATGCCGCACTCACTTTTTTAACGGTCGAAAAAGATAATCCGGAAAATTTTGGAAGAGTCGTAAGAGATGAAAATGGTAAATTAATTGCAATTTTTGAGGAAAAAAATGCAACATCGGTTCAAAAACGAATAAAGGAAATAAACGCAGGCTGTTATATTTATACAATCGATTTTTTGAAAAAATATCTCCCTAAAGTTAAAAAGAATAGTGTTTCTAAGGAATATTATTTGACGGATTTAATTTCAATAGGACTGGAAAATAATGAAAATGTTGTTAATATGCAAGCCGGAAACATGGCATGGTGGGGAATAAACACAAAGGAGGAGCTTGAAGAAGCCGAGCGATATAAAAAACTCATCCGTCAAAAAAAGCAAAATAAAATAATGAAGGCAGTAATTTTAGCAGCAGGACAATCATCAAGGCTATACCCATTCGCAAAAGACGAGCATAAATCCATGATCAAAATAATGGGAAAGCCTTTTCTTGAATATACGATAGAGCAATTAGAAATAAATGGGATAAAAGATTTAGTAATTGTAGTTGGCAAAAACTCTAACATAGAGGAATATTTTTCTGATGGAAATAAATTTGGAGTAAGCATTAAGTATGTTATTCAGCCGGAATCACTTGGAATGGGAAATGCTCTTCTTTTGGCAAAGGATTATGTAGATGGAGATTTTTTACTTCTTCACTCATATCATTTTGATGTGGTAGGTTTTATAAAAGACTTGATTGAGATTCAGGGAAATAATTCTAAAATTGCTCTCTTGGTCAAAAAAAGAGAAGACACTTTTAGTCAAGGTGTCTTGAGGGTTGAAGGAGATAGAGTGCTCGAAGTGATAGAAAAACCCGCAGAAGGCAAGGAACCGTCAAAACTATGCATTGTCGGCATATACTTAATTTCAAGAGATTTTTTAGACGAACTCCAAAATACCCCCGTAGAGCAATATCAGTTTGAAAAAGTCCTTTCTTCGTTTGCAAAGAAAAACATAATTAAATTCGTTGAGATAGAAAACGATACCATATCTTTAAAATTTCCTTGGGATTTAATTAATGTAAAAAATTATCTTTTGAATAATATTAAAAAATCAATAGATAAAAAAGCTATGATTGCCAAAAGTGCGGAAATAATCGGAGAAGTAATAATATGTGAAGGAGCTACTGTCATGGAAGGGGTTAGAATAAAAGGGCCATGTTTTATAGGAAAAAATGTAACAGTTGGCAATAATAGTTTATTGAGAAATGGAGTTTGTATTGAAGAAAATTCCACGGTTGGAGCTTTTATGGAAATGAAAAATACTTTATTAATGAAAAATTCAAAAACTCACTCCGGTTTTATAGGTGATTCAGTGATAGGAGAAAATGTCAGAATCGGTGCTCAATTTTCAACAGGCAATGTTAGGTTAGACAGGGAAACAGTTAGCGTTGTTGTAAAGGGAGAAAAAATAGATAGTGGATTAAAAAGTCTAGGAACTATGATTGGAAATGGCGTTCATATAGGAATTAAATCCGTTACTATGCCTGGGATAATAATCGGCAACAGCTGCATAGTTGGTCCGTCAACGGTGGTTCTTAATAATGTTCCCGATAAAACTAAATACTATACTAAATTTGCCGAAATTGTAAATAAAATATGACATCTAAGAAAACCGTAATTCTTTTTGATATTGACCATACAATTTTTAACACGGTGATGTTTGCAAATGATGTCTACGAAAAAAATTATAAATCTATTGACAAAGAAATTTTTTACAAAAGCTTAGAAGAAATTAGAGTTAATCTTAAACAAGCGCTTAGTGAAAAAAATACTATTACATCAAATATCGCGAGCTCTTTGTGGCATCAAGCCGGACTTGGACAAAATTTTTATGAAGAAACAGTAGAAGTATTAGAGGAAATAAGTAAAATGGTAACTGTTGGTATTTTTTCAAAAGGAGATGAGAGGTTTCAAAAAGAAAAAATTAAATCTCTCTCACGTTTTTTTAACGAAGATAATATTAATATTACATTAGATAAATATAAAAAGCTTCCCGAAATAATTAAGAAACATAAAAATGATAAGCTTGTTATCGTTGATGACATATTAAAAGTTTTACATACGGTAAAAACACTAAATAAAGATATCTATACGGTTTGGATTAAGCGTGAAGTAAGCAATAAGCATAATCTTTTTAATCAAGAGCAACTTAAATATTTTAGCCCGGATGTAGCAATTTCAAATTTAAGAGAATTAATTCCGTTAATTAAGAGAATGAAAGAATAAATATGTGTGGAATTTTTGGAGCGGACGAGCGAAGCGAAGGAGCTCGCCTGCGAGCAAAGCGAGACAGACGTGGAGGTTGTAAATAAATATGTGTGGTATTTTCGGATACGTCGGTAAGAGAAAAGATGCTTCGGACATCGTTTTTAACGGATTAAAAACTTTGGAATACAGAGGTTATGACTCCTGGGGAGTTGCAGTTCGGTTAAAAAACGAAAAGAAATTTGTGGTGGATAAAAACATCGGAAAAATCGGAAGTTCTAATTTATCCGGCAAAATTCATAAAAAAGAATCAGACTTTTCGATTGGACACACAAGGTGGGCTACTCATGGAGGAGTTACCGTTGAGAATGCTCATCCGCACTTGGATTGCACGGGAAAAATTGCCGTTATTCATAATGGCATCATCGAAAATTTTGAAGGTATTAAAAATAATCTTATTAAGAAAGGGCATGTTTTTTTATCGGAAACAGATACGGAGGTAATACCTCATTTAATCGAAGAGAATTTAAAAAAGGAAGGCTTTGCATCATCGGTTAAAGATGCTTTTAATTTACTTCGCGGTTTTAATGCAATTGTTGTTTCTTACGCTCCATCTTCGGAAATTGTTGCGTGCAAAAATGGATCACCTTTAATTGTAGGTATTGGTAAGGATGAATTATTTATTTCATCGGACATTTCCGGAATTACTCCGTACACGAAGAAAGTATTGTTTTTAAAAGATAACGAGATGGTGATTTTAGGTAAAAAACTTCAATTACTCAATCTTCCAAAAGGCAAAAAAATAAAGCCAAAAATAGAAACAATTAACTGGAGCGTGGAAGCAAGCGAAAAAGGCGATTATAAGCATTTTATGCTTAAGGAGATTTTTGAACAACCGCGGGTTATTAGAAACCTCGCTCAAAATTATACAGATCAGATAAAATTCCTAGCCAAAACAATAAAGAAAGCCAAGGGTACGTTTTTTATCGGAGCGGGAACCGCTTACAATGCATGTCTTGCCGGGATGTATTTTTTCTCCAAAATTTCTCATAAACATGTTAACACGGTTTTTGCCTCTGAATTTAATTACCTTGAAGACTTTTTAAATAAAAATAGCCTTATCATTGCTTTATCTCAATCGGGAGAAACATTGGATGTTATTGAATCGTTAAATAGAGCAAAAACCAGGAAAAGTAAAATTGTAGCAATTACGAATGTTTTAGGCTCAACTATTTATAGGATGGCAAATTACAAACTTCTTTTGGGAGCAGGGCCCGAAAAGGCGGTAGCATCGACAAAAGCTTATATCGCCAAACTTTCCGTCTTATTAATGATTTCTTATGAAATGATAGGAAAAACAAGTAATATAAAATCAATTCTTTTAAAAACAGCACAAGAAATCGAGAGGATTTTGCAGGCAAAAAACTTAATAAAAGTTAAAAAAATCGCCAAGTTAATGGCAGGCGCCAAGCACATATTTGTAATTGGCAGAGGAGTGTCATATTCCAGTTCTTTAGAGGCAGCCTTAAAAATTAAAGAGGTAAGTTATATTGATACAGAAGGATTGGCAGGAGGAGAATTAAAGCATGGCCCGATAGCCTTAATTTCAAAAGGAACTCCGTGCATAGTCTTTGCGCCAAATGACGAGACTTACGATTCGATTATTTCAAACGCTACGGAAATTAAGGCAAGGGGAGGGGTAATTATAGGAATATCACCGGAGAACGCTTCCTGTTTCGATTATTGGATCGAAGTAAAAGATATTTTAGAAGGTTCTTATATAGCCCAAATAGTTGTTGCTCAGGTTTTGGCTTATGATGTCGCCGTTTTAAATAAACTTGACCCGGATAAGCCTCGGAATCTGGCAAAAAGCGTAACGGTAAAATAGCATTTGTATTGCTTTGATTGTATAAAACCCCGAGTAGTAATATAATATAGCAATATGTCACAGCTATTGGGTTTTGCTCTTTTGTCGGCCTTTATAACCTCGATACTTATAATTCCGTTTATTGATTTTCTGTACAAAATAAAACTTAGACGTCAAAATCAAAAAACTGTTGATATTTTCAATAAACCGACTCCGTTATTTGATAAATTTAACGGCTGGAAAGCCGGAACTCCTTTTGGCGGAGGCTTGTTAATAATCATCGTGGTTTCAGCTCTTGCTCTTTGGAGTTACGGTATGTTTAACATTCCGATAAACGGGTGGGAACTTTTTGTAATTTTGTTTACGTTTATTAGCTTTGGAGCCTTGGGTCTTTACGACGATCTTAAAAAATTGACTAACGGAAATAAAATCGCATTTTTTGGTTTAAGATTTAGATATAAATTTCTAATTCAGTGGATTTTAGCCTTTATCATAGCGTTTGTCTTGTATTCTAAGCTCGGGTATTCGTTTGTCTTTATAACGGGATTTGGCTTAGCAAACATAGGATTTTTATTTGTTCCTTTTGCGGCTCTTGTTATTGTTTCTTTTGCGAATGCGTTTAACATTGCGGACGGCCTTGACGGACTGGCCTCGGGTCTTCTTCTTATATGTCTGGGAGCATTTTTGACAATTGCCTCGCTCCAGGTCGGCGGAACTTTAGGAATTTTTATAGCAATACTTATGGGCAGCGTTGCTTCGTTTCTGTACTTTAATATTTATAAAGCAAGAATTTGGCTTGGCGACGTCGGCTCTATGTCTCTGGGTGCTTCCCTTGCGGTTATCGGTCTTTTGACCGGAAAAACACTTGCCTTGGCTTTTATAGGCGGAGTTTTTGTTTTGGAGGTTGGATCATCTTTAATACAAATTTTAGGAAAGAAATTTTTAGGCAGGAAACTTCTGCCGGTTTCACCGCTGCATTTATATTTTCTTAATAAAGGCTGGAATGAGCCAAAGGTAGTTATGCGGGCATGGCTTCTCGGGTTTTTCTTTGCCATATTAGGGCTTTATATCGCTTTCATCGGATGACCCTGCTTCAAGTTTTGAATCTTACAAACGGGGGTCATGCTTCGAAGCCTTAACTGGGAAGAGGTGCAATATATATAATGTTAATTATAAGTTTTGATTCTAACCAAGAAGCATGAAAAGAATAGACGTCCCCCTTTTATTATCTGTAGTTTTCCTTACGCTTTTTGGACTTTTCATGATCTATGACGTCTCTTCTTTTGTTGCTTTCAGAGACTTTGGAGACAAGTATCATTACGTTAAAGATCAGTTTTTGTGGATTATTCTAGGATTTATTTCTCTTGGTGTGTTTTCCTTTTTTGATTACCACAAATTATTTAATTTAGCCTTACCAATTCTTGTTGTTGGAATTTTGCTTTTGATTATGGTTTTTGTGCCGGGACTAGGTGTAACATTGCTTGGGGCAAGAAGATGGGTTGATTTTCAATTTTTTCTTCTTCAACCTTCTGAATTTGTAAAACTTGGCCTTGCTATCTATTTGGCCGCTTGGTTTTCTAATAAAGAAAAAGGCAGATTTTTGGCCTTTTTAATGCTTTTGGGTTTAGTTATTTTTTTAATTATGCTTCAACCGGACATGGGAACCGCAGCCATAGTTTTGTCAGAGGCCATAGTTGTATACTTCCTGTCCGGCGCAAGAATATTATACTTCGTACTAATGGCACCCGTGATTGCAATATTGGGTTTTATTTTAATAAAGCTTGAGCCGTATCGAGCCGCGCGGCTTACTACTTTTTTAGATCCTAATCAGTCGCTCCTGACCTCTTCCTATCATGTTAGGCAGGCTCTGATAGCTTTAGGCTCCGGCGGATTAACCGGTGTTGGCTTTGGTAATTCCTTGCAGAAATATGCGTATCTTCCCGAAAATACAACAGATTCTATCTTTGCAATAATTGCCGAAGAGTTAGGTTTTTTGGGCGCAACGGTTATTATTCTTTTGTTTGCGGTTGTTGTCTGGAGAGGTTTTTATATTGCCATACATGCCAGGGATAGTTTTGGAAAACTCTTGGCGGGCGGAATTACAACTTTTTTGGCAATGCAGGTGCTTATTAATTTGGCGGCTCAAACCGCACTTTTGCCGTTAACGGGAATTCCTCTGCCTTTTATATCCTATGGCGGATCGGCTCTGATAATTAATCTTGCCGCTATCGGAATACTTTGTAATATTTCAAGACAAAAAGCTATATGACCCTCCTTCATTGCTTCCTTCGCCGAAGTGGCTACGGAGGCCGAGAAAATTACGAAGGGTCATGCTTCCGAAGCTTGAGTAAATTAAAGTTTCGAAGCTTAAGATTATGATGTTAACAAATATTAAAAGCAAAAGGAGCGAAGGAGCATGAAAATTCTTATAACAGGCGGGCATTTGTCGCCCGCATTATCAGTAATAGAAAAGCTAAAAGGAGAAGATATATTGTATGTTGGAAGGAAACATGCTCTTGAAGGGGACAAAGCATTTTCCCTGGAATACCAGACAATAAAGAATTTGGGAATTCCGTTTTTTCCTATTACAACAGGAAAACTGCAGAGGAAATTTACAAGATATACAACTTCTTCTTTTTTAAAATTTCCCTTGGGGTTTTTCCAAAGTTTCTTCGTTTTGAAACGTTTTAAACCGGATGTTGTTTTAGGCTTTGGAAGCTATGTTTCTTTGCCAATAATAATAATATCGTCCATTCTTAAAATTCCCGTAGTTATACACGAACAGACTTTAGAAGCAGGGTTCGCAAATAAATTATCTGCACGGTTTGCAGCGAAAATTTGTATCTCCTTTGAATCCTCAAAAAGATTCTTCCCTTTAAAAAAAGTTGTCTTAACAGGCAATCCCTTGAGAAAAGAAATTATCGAAGTTTCAAAAATGGAAAATGCCCGCCCTGAGCGAAGCCCCGCACCGTCTGGTGCAGGGCGAAGCCGAGGGGGAAAATGCCCGCCCCGCTTCGCTTGGCGAGGCCGGGGGAAAATGAAAAATAAAGGCTTGCCTTTACTCTATATAACAGGCGGGAGCCTTGGTTCCCACTTCATAAACAATTTGGTTAAAGACACGGTTAATAAACTTCTAAAAGATTTTCAAGTTCTGCATCAGACCGGAGACGCAAAGGAGTATCAAGATTTTGACACACTGCTTAGAATAAAAAATGAACTTCCCGAAAATGGGGAAAATTACACGGTTAAAAATTTTTTAACGCCGGCAGAATCGGCAGAGGCTTTAAAAAAAGCGGATTTAGTTGTTGCAAGAGCAGGAATAAATACTGTTAGCGAACTTTTGTTTTTAGGAAAACCTTCGCTTTTAATTCCCCTTCCTTTTACACAAAATAACGAACAGTTAAAAAACGCGCAGTTTCTGAAAACATTGGGATTAGGAGAGGTTTTAGAGCAGAAAAAAATAACAACAGAAGTTTTTTTACATACCCTCGAAAGAATGTACAAAAATATCAATATCTATAAAGAAAATAGCAGTAAGTCAAAAGGATTAATCGATAAAGATGCTTCCTCAAAAATTGCGGAAGTGGTTAAAAATGTCTATAAAAAAAAGAAAAATAAAAACTAGGTTTTTTAAGCAGACAAGGATTTTTTTCATATCCCTAGTAGGAATGTTTATTTTACTGGGTATTGTTTATTTAACATTTTCCTTTTTCTTTTCCCAAAAAGAATTGTTCATAAGCCCTCTTGCTTTGCAAAAAAATACTAATCGCAGTGAAATTAATGACTTACTGCAAGAGTCGGGTATTGCTTTTACGTCGGTTGAAAGCGCTAATGATTCCTCTTACCTTGTGAACTTAAAAGACGGAGGTCAAGTTATTATAACGCAAAATAAAAATGTTCAAAATCAAATTTCCTCTTTACAACTAATCCTTTCTCGGCTTACAATAGAAGGGAAACGGTTTAAAAGCCTTGATTTTAGGTATGATAAGCCGGTGGTTTTGTTTTAAAAACTTATGAGTGAAGGAAAAATCGTTGTTGCGGTTGACATTGGAACATCTAAAATAGTTACCTTAATTGCCAAAGTAGATGAAGCGGTTAATGTTTTGGGTGTTTCCGAAGTTCCTTCGGCCGGAGTAAGAAAAGGCCAAATAGTAGACATTGAAGAAGCGGTTAGTTCAATAAATAGCTCTTTGGAAGCTGCGGAACGCATGGCGGGATACTCTGCTTCGCATATTATTGCCTCAATCGGCGGAGGTCATATCGAATCTCAAAATTCCCGTGGAGTAGTAGCGGTTGCACAGCCGGAAGGAGAAGTAAAAGAAACCGATTTGTCCCGCGTAATCGACGCCGCCAAGGCAGTTTCTTTGCCTTCAACCAGAGAAATAATTCACGTTTTGCCAAGGAGTTATATAGTTGACGGCCAAGAGGGAATTAAAGATCCGGTTGGAATGACCGGCGTAAGGCTTGAAGTGGATACGCATATAGTTTCCGCTAATAGCACTTCGGTTAGGAATTTGGAAAAAGCGTTTTCCGAAGTCGGAGTTGACATTGACGCAATTGTTTCAAGCGGTTATGCGAGCTCATTGGCCGTTTTGTCGGATACGGAAAAAGAATTGGGAGTTGTTTTGGTAGATATCGGGGCCGGGACGACGGATATCTGTGTTTACGTAGAAGGCTCCGTAGCTTATTCATCGGTTTTGCCAATCGGCGCAAGACATATAACCAATGATTTGGCAATAGGTTTACGCATTTCCTTGGAATCCGCAGAAAAAATAAAACTCCATCTTTCAAATCCTGTAAAAAAACAAACAAGGGTTTCGGAAGAAGGAGTTGAGGAAGAGCCAAAATTCAAAGAGAAATCTGATGAAATTGATTTAGCATCGTTACATCTTCCGGAAGAATTAAATAAAGTTTCGCAAAAAACCTTAATCGATGGAATAATAAGACCAAGGCTTAATGAAATTTTTACAATGGTGGGTCTCGAGGTTAAGAAAAGCGGTTATGCGGGTCAGACCCCCTCGGGTATGGTTGTTACGGGAGGAGGAGCCAGGACTATCGGGGTTTCTGACGCGGCAAAAAGAATGTTAGCAATGCCTGTTCGAATAGGTTTTCCCAGCAACATAAAAGGAATAATAGATGAAATTCAAGATACAAGTTTTTCAACGGTTATCGGTCTTGCGGTATACGGAAAAAACGTTGAGGCAGAAAGTTCTTTGCCGTTTGGGTTTTCTCTGCCAAAACTTCCTTTTGGGCAAATTAAGTTTAATAAATATTTTTCAAAAGCAATATCGTTTTTTAAGTCCTTCCTGCCCTAGCCGTTCGATCGGCAAGTAAAATGTTTATAAAGTTTTTAAAGTTATAAAGCAATAGACTTTATGAACTTTCAACTTTACGGACTTTATTAACTCGCTTCTGCCTGGCAGAAGCAGGGTTGCAAAAATAAATTCTATCTGATAGTATGCCCGTATTATGCTGATAAAACCTCAAACAACAAGTTTTGCCAAAATAAGAGTTATGGGAGTAGGCGGCGGCGGAAGCAATGCGCTTAACTCTATGATTTCCCAAAGTACAATTGCCGGCGTTGATTTTATTGCGGTAAACACAGATGCTCAATCTCTTCTTCTAAATCAAGCAGCAACAAAACTTCAGATAGGTACGGATTTAACAAAAGGTTTAGGCTCCGGAGGAAATCCCGATATCGGTAAAGAGGCGGCGGAGGAGTCATTCGAAAAAATAAAGGAAATGATTGACGGAACAGATATGCTTTTTTTAGCAGCAGGACTGGGCGGCGGGACAGGAAGCGGTGCAACACCGGTTATTTCTAGAGCCGCAAAAGAAGTAGGAGCATTAACGGTCGCCATTGTTACGAAACCATTTGCTTTTGAAGGAACAAGAAGAATGGTTGTGGCAGAAGATGCAATAGAAGAGCTTAGGGATAAAGTCGATACTCTTATTATTATTCCCAATCAGCGTATTTTGGATGTAGTAGATAAAAAGCTATCGCTACTAGAAGCATTCAAGGTCGCCGATTCCGTATTAACTCAGGGGGTTCAGGGTATCTCGGATTTAATAACTCTTCCGGGTCTTGTCAATGTTGACTTTGCAGATGTCAGAACAATAATGACTAATGCAGGAAGCGCCTTAATGGGAATTGGAACAGGAGTTGGCGAGAACAGAGCCCAGGCTGCGGCAAGAAGCGCAATCGCATCACCTCTTTTGGAAATATCAATGGAGGGTGCGCGCGGAGTACTGTTTAATATTATCGGCGGACCCGACATTACAATGAGCGAAGTTGATGAAGCCGCAAAAATTATTGCCTCGGCTGCGGATCCTGATGCAAATATAATTTTTGGTGCAACAATTGATGACTCAATGCACGACCAGATTAAGATTACGGTTATTGCGACAGGCTTTGACGCTACACGTCAAACCCTTAAAGAATTTATGACGCCAACTGCGAATAGTGTTATGGAACAAGGTCAGCAGGCTCAGTCAGTCCCTACAGAACCGCCTTTGCCAACAGAAGAGCCTGTAATTGAGGAAGAAGATAATACTTGGGACATCCCCGCCTTTTTACGCCAAAAAAATTAAACTTTAAGTATTGTGCCTAACCTCAAGAGAATTTTAAGGCAAGGAATTTAGCCTCAAAGTCGCGTCGTAATATTAATCTTGTGTGACATGGCAATAAATAATAGTTTAATTCCGGCATGAGAGTTTGTTCGTCTGAATTTTGGTATAATCCTTAGAATGGAAATAATTATTATCCTTTTGCTGATTATTCTTAATGGCATCTTTGCGATGGCTGAGATTGCAATTGTATCTGTTCGAAAATCTCGTCTCAAACACTTAGCAAATGAAGGAAGTAAAAATGCACAGGCAGCATTGGAACTTGCGAATAATCCAAACCGTTTTTTGTCCACTGTTCAAGTTGGGATAACACTCATTGGAATTCTTGCAGGAGCATTTGCAGGAGAAGCAATTATTGACCCGCTCTCAGAACAAATAAGTCGTACGCCACTTCTTGCCCCATACAGCGATGCTATTGCTCTTGGTGTTGTGGTAGCAGTCATTACATACCTCTCACTTATCATTGGCGAGTTAGTCCCCAAGCGTATCGCCTTGCACAGTCCCGAAAGGATAGCTTCGCTTGTTGCCCGCCCGATGAATGCCCTTTCTGCTTTAACCGCCCCGCTTGTTGGCGTACTAACCACGTCAACGGATTTGGTGTTAAAAATACTGCGGATAAAGCAAACAGCAGAAGAACTTCCAGTAAGTGAGGAAGAAATAAAAATGATTCTGGCCCAAAGCGTAAAGGAGGGAGCTCTTGAAAAAGAAGAAGTAGAGATGGTTTACAATGTTTTTAAACTCGGAGATATTCCTGTAAGAAAAATTATGGTTCCTAGAACTAAAATAATTGCTGTTGAAAAGAATGCTTCAATTGCTAGTGTTATTAAAATCACACAGAAATATCAAGATAGCAGGTTTCCCGTCTATGAAAATAATATAGATCATATAATAGGATTTATTCATATAAAAGATATTTATAAAAATTTAATTTCCGAAAACAACCTCACCTCTATAAGAGATATTTACAAGAACTTTTTAAAAATTAGCGGTGAAAAGAAATTATCTGATTTAAAAATCATAAGAAAAATACCCCACGTTAAAGAAACAGAAAGAATAGATGATGTGTTAATCCTATTAAGACGAAAGAGAACACATATTGCAGTAGTTGATGATGAACATGGTGGAACTGCTGGAATTGTCGCACTGGAAGATGTAGTAGAAAATCTAGTGGGTGAAATAAAAGATGAATTTGATGAAATTGAAGGAAAAATGTAACAAAATCGTAATTTAATCTATCGTTTTGCTTATAATCTTAGTCCCGCATTTTTAAGACAGAAGAATTAGGGTATAGCCTCAATTTTTAAGTTTGAGCAACTAGGGATATAAATTATTAGCTTTTCCTGTTTAGCATTAATAATATAATATGCAATTCCGCGCAAAATTTGCTCGAGCGGTATTTGTGATACTATAAAGTAGTGGGTAAAAATAATTTAGTAAAGGAGGGAAAAATAGATCCAAGAGTGAAGGATATTCTAAAGCTGCTTGGTTTAGGAACTATCTTAATTGCAGCTGTTATCATGCCGGGAACTGCTGTTTTAATAAAAGAATATAATAAAATAAAATGGGAAAAAGATAAAAAAGAGTGGAATAAATTTAATCTGTGGAGGCTTAGACAAGTTATAAAAAGACTTCAGTATCAGAAAGTTGTAGAGATTATAAATGATGAGGTAAGGATTACTGACAAGGGTAGACAAAAACAGCTGAAGTTCGATCTTGAGAAGATAGAGCTACAAAAGAAAACAGACGGAAAGTGGAGAATAATAATTTATGATATTTCAAACATTAAAAAATCACAACGTGATCTTTTCAGAGATGTATTAAAAAGACTTAAATTTTTTAGACTTCAGGAAAGTGTTTACCTGACTCCTTTTATATGTGATGACGAGATTGAATACTTAAGGCAAACATTTCAGATAGGCAGTGAAGTACAGGTTCTTAAAGTATCAAAACTTGAAAACGATCAGGTTTATAGAAATTACTTTGGAATATAAAATATCACCATCACAAATTTTGCTCGAGCGCAAAATGTGATACTAAAACTAAATAAGTATATCTATTGACCAAAATAGCTGACATAATTTAGAAGATCTTTAGGTCATTACTGCATTTTTTTAAGACAAAAGAACTAATCCTCGAAACTTCTTATTGAATTTTCTTTTACTTATATTGTAAGATGAAATTAGCTTATGTTTAGTTTCTTAACAAGCATTCTACGAAAAACAGCAGACAGCAAAAGATTATCTCAAATTTTTAAAAAATCATGATGCCTGAAAAATGGAGACCCAGCCCATCGGTTTTGAACAGCAGGAGAGTTCGCATGAGGGGGTTTTTGACAAGAAAGACTCGGCCCTTTCGTATTTTAGACGTGTCTGTTGAGTTGGATTCTAAGGAACCGGCTGCGGACCCGACTTCAATAAGAGTTCAGGAAAGCGTCGCAATGGAGCAATAACTAAAAGGTCATAGATAAAGAGTTGAACAAATTCCTCATTTAAGCTAAAATTAAGTATACCCATTCACTATTTTTATAAATTTTTTAAAATAGTGAAGGGTGAATGTTTATCCCGTTAGGGATAGCGGTATAAGTTGTTTTATGAATAATATTGATACTTCAAAAAAATCTCTAACGGGATTTAAATCTGTTTCCCCACAGGTAGATTTTCCTAAATTGGAAGCCGAGATTTTGGAATATTGGAAAAAGAATAAAATATTCGAAAAGTCGGTAGAGCAAAGACCAATAGCTAAAAAGTGGACTTTTTTAGACGGACCCCCTTTTATAACGGGCAGCCCTCATTACGGAACTCTTTTATCAAGTTTGCCTAAAGATCTTTTTGGCAGATACTGGACAATGAAAGGATATCGTGTTAGGAGAGTCTGGGGCTGGGACGGGCACGGCCTTCCTATTGAGAATAAAGTTGAAGGAAAACTTGAAATAAAACGGAAAAGAGACATAGAGGAAGTAGTTGGGGTTAAAAAATTTATAGAGGAATGTAAGAGATACGTTAATGAAGTTTCTGCCGAGTGGGAATGGTATATAGACAGAATCGGAAGATGGGTTGATTTTAAAAATGCTTATAAAACCTGGGATAAGAATTATATGGAGTCTGTTATGTGGGTTTTTAAGCAAATGTACGATAAAGGATATATTTATAAAGGGCTTAGGGTTTCACTTTTTTGTCCGCACTGCTCAACTCCTATTTCTAACTTTGAGGTTGCAATGGATGCTGATAACCATAAAGATATAACAGAAAGAGCAGACACTTATAAATACAAGATTGATAAGGATACATATATCTTAGCCTGGTCTACAACCCCTTGGAATAAAATCGTAACTCCCGCTTTGGCTGTTAACCCAAAACTTATTTATGTAAAAGTAAAACAGGGAAACGAATTGTATATTTTGGCAAAATCAACTTTAAAAATGCTCAAAAATGAGCCCTATAAAATAATTGATGAATTTAAGGGAAAAGAATTAGTAGGAGTACGCTTTGAGCCTCATTATGATTATTACAAAGCAAATATCAAAAAGAGTGAAAAAGCCTTTGAGATAGTCGCGGACGAGTTTGTAACTGCAAAAGAGGGAACGGGAGTTGTAACTATTGCGGCATACGGGGAAGAGGATTTAAAAGTAATGCTGGAGCAAAACATTCATATGGAAATGCACGTTGATGAAGAGGGAATAATAAAAGAAAATGTTCCAAAGTTCGGCGGAATGTACTATTTAAAGGCTAACAAAGCCGTAAACGAAAATTTGTCAAAAAGAGGACTTGTGTACAGAGAAGACGATTACACCCATTCTGTTGCTCACTGTTGGAGGTGTTCAACCCGTCTTTTTTACAACCCTCAAAATGCCTGGTATGTAAATATTCAGAATTTAAAAAGCAAACTCAAAAAAACAAATGATGGGGTTAATTGGTTTCCCAAGCATTTTAAAACAGGACGTTTTTTGAAAAGCTTAGAAAGCGCTCCTGATTGGAATATCTCAAGAAGCCGGTATTGGGGCAGTCCTGTCCCTGTCTGGGAATGCGAGTGCGGCGAGCGTTTTGTTCCAGGCTCAATTGCGGAGTTAGAAATTGCATCAGGTCAGAAAATTACAGACTTACATAAGCCCGAAATTGACGAGGTTTTGGTAACTTGTAAAAAGTGTGGTAAAAAAGCAAAAAGAGTACCGGAAGTTTTAGACAGCTGGATAGAAGCGGGAAGTGCTTCTTTTGCCGAACGCCATTTTCCGTTTAATAAAGAACACGAACTAAAAGATTTTTTCCCGCCTGATTTTATCGCAGAATACACAGGGCAAATTAGGGCATGGTTTTACGTTTTACACGTTATTGGAACTGTAATTTACGATTCTCCCGCTTTTAAAAACGTAGTTGTTGAGGGGGTAATCCTAGGGACAGACGGAAGGAAGATGAGTAAGAATTACGGAAATTATCCCGACCCCAAGGAGCTTTTGCAAAAATACGGAGGAGACGCTTTGCGGCTTTATCTAATGGGAAGTCCCGTTATGAGGGGAGAAGACATAATAATTTCCGAAGAAAATTACAGAAACCAGGTGAGGGGATTTATGCTTATTTTATGGAATACTTATAATTTCTTTGTTACTTATGCTAACGCCGACGGGTGGCGAATGCCCGCCCTGAGCGAGGCCGAAGGGGTCAATGGTAAATCGTCAATAGTAAATAGCGAAAACGCTTTGGATAAATGGATCCTCTCTCTTCTTAATAAACTGATTTTAAATACTACGAAAGCGCTGGATAAATATGATACTTTTGCCGCTACTCAACAAATACAGCGTTTTATTGATGATTTTTCTACCTGGTACATAAGGCGAAGCAGGAACAGGGTCGGACCCTCTGCGGAAAACAATAAGGATAAACAGAAATTTTACAAAACCTCCTACGAAGTTTTAACAGTTATTTCTAAACTTCTTGCCCCAATCGCGCCTTTTATGTCAGAAGAAATTTACAGAAATTTAACCAAGCAAGAGTCTGTTCATCTGGAAAATTGGCCACAAGTTGATAAAAATTTAATCAATGAGTCTCTCGAGGAGGAAATGGTTAACGCAAGGCAAGTGGTTGAGGCGGCGCACGGATTCAGAAAAGAAGCAGGGATAAAAGTGAGAATTCCGATTAGGGAAATGTCTTATTCCGCCCCCGAAGAATTGTCAAAAGATGTTTTGGACATTGTTAAGGCGGAAATTAATGTTTACGACCTTAATTTTGATAAAAAGTCAGATAGTTATTCAGTTTCCGCCAAAACAAGCGAGGATAATCTGGATTTGCAGTTTGGTTTGGCAAGGGATATTGTTAGGAAGATACAGGAAGAAAGGAAAAATCTCAAAACACGGCCCAACGAAAAGATTAACGTCAGCGTTTTGTATTGGCCGGAAGAATTTACAGATTATATTAAGAACAAAGCCCTCGTTAACAAACTTTCCAAAGGTGAGTTTTCAATAAAAAGAAATGAATAGAAAAAGTTTATGGGATATTGACTGGGGATTAATTCTTCCTGTTGGCGTTTTAGTAGTATTGAGTCTTGTTACGCTTCTTTCTTTAAATGTCTCTTTTTTTAGAAGCCAGTTAGTATTTTTAATTGTTTCGGTTTTTGCCTTCATATTTTTTTCCCAGGTTAATTATAAAATCATTCAACTGTACGCTGCGCACATATACATAGTATCCATCGTCCTTTTGGTTTTGGTTTTAATTTTGGGTGTTGAAACCAGGGGTTCGGTTAGGTGGATTGAAATTTTAGGTTTTAATATTCAATTCTCGGAAATATTGAAACCGTTTTTGGCAATTTCGTTATCTTCGTATCTTACTAATCTAAAAAATCATTCATTTAAATCAATGACTATTGTTATCTTATTTCTCCTGCCGATTGCTTTTTTAATTTTTTTCCAGCCCGATTTAGGAAACGCGTTAATATTTGCAATAGTTACATTTTTAACTCTTGTTTTCTTTGGTTTTCCGTTTAAATTTTTCTTAGCCGGAATTATTCCAGTTGCTGCGGTTTTTCCGATTTTTTGGGAAATTTTACACGATTACCAAAGACAAAGAATCACAACTTTCCTAAATCCGGGAACAGATCCCTTAGGAACCTCTTACAATTCAATTCAATCCATAATCGCGGTTGGTTCAGGGATGATAATAGGCAAAGGCTTTGGGCAGGGGACTCAGTCTGGTTTAAGATTTCTGCCCGAGCGGCATACCGATTTTATTTTTGCGACAATTTCCGAACAGCTCGGATTTATCGGAACAACGGTTATTTTGATTGCCTTTGGCTTTTTACTTTTCAGAATCTTTATAATTTTTCAGGAATCAAGGGATAGATTTTGCAAAACTTTTGCCGCAACCGCTTTTTTTATAATTTTAATCCAGTTTTTTATAAATACCGGAATGAATATAGGTATTATCCCGATTGTCGGAGTTACGCTTCCTTTTATGTCTTACGGGGGAAGTTCTCTTTTATCCAATTTTATAATCTTAGGTCTTTTAACCGCTGTTAATAAAGCCTCTAAAAGAGAAGACGTTCTGGAAATTAGATAAATTATCTGTTATAATTAAGCGCATGAAATACGCGGTAATTAAAACAGGGGGAAAACAATACAGGGTAACTGAAGGCGACGTTATAGAAGTAGATAAACTTGAAGTTAAGGAAAACTTGATAACTTTTGACAATGTTTTACTTTTGGTTTCGGATGAAGGTGTCCAGATAGGAAAGCCTTTTCTTTTGGAAGCAAAGGTTAAAGGAAAACTTTTAGAACAAAAAAAAGGCGAAAAAATAAGAGTTGCGAAGTTTAAATCAAAAGTAAGATACAGAAGAGTTGCCGGGTTTAGGGCAATGCTTTCAAAAGTTCAAATAGAAAAAATAGAGTCTCCTAAAATTAAAAAAAGCCCCAAGGCTGTAAAAGCAGAAAAACCAAAAGCTGCTTCCGGAAAATCAGATCGTGCTTTGCGGGAAAAACCAAAAAAGGTCTCCAGGAAAAGATAATTGGGGGTTGACATTTTGTGAAAACCGGCTGTAAAATGGTTTAGTTTTCACACAAGCAATTGAAAATTAAAAATTGTAAATTGAAAATTATTTAATGATATGGCACATACAAAAGCACAAGGAGCGGTAAAAGGAAACAGAGACTCAAGAGCAAAACGTTTAGGCGTTAAGATTTACGGCGGACAAAAAGTTGGACCGGGAGGAATAATAGTCAGGCAAAAAGGGACAAAATTCAGAGCCGGTAATAATGTTTTGATGGGCAAAGACTATACGTTATTTTCAGTAGTTGACGGAGTAGTTAAGTTTAAAAGTCTTTTGGGTAAAAGGTTTATAGAGGTTATTAATGGATAATACAGAAAAAATTACGGAATTGGATACAAATTTCCTTCAGGCAAATCCCCTTCAGCCAAGAGGTATTATTTCTCCGGATTCACTGCGGGAACTTGTTGATTCGATAAGAGAGCAGGGAATTTTGGAGCCGATTGTTGTTGCCAAAACCCCGGCCGGTTATCAGATTATTGCGGGTGAAAGACGCTGGAGAGCCGCGAAGGTTTTAGAGCTTACAAAAGTGCCGGTTGTAATTAAGGAAACAACTCCCCAAGGAATGCTGGAAATGTCAATTGTCGAAAACGTTCAGCGCGAAGACTTAAACCCCATTGAAAGAGCCCAAGCCTACAGAAGACTTATTGACGAATTTGGTCTTGGAACAAATGAAGTTGCCAGAAAAGTGGGAAAAAGCGCTCCGACAATTTCCAACACAATCAGGCTTTTGTCCTTGCCAGACGCAATAAAAGACGCATTGGTTGCGGGAGTTATAACCGAAGGGCACGTAAGACCCCTAATTTCCTTAGGCGATCCAAAATTAATGCTTGATTTATTTAAGAAAATTTTAAAGGATAACAGCACTGTCAGACAAACCGAAGAAATGGCCAGACAGACAAAAGGAGAAATTCAGCAAAAAGAACCAAGGAAAAAAGACGACAGGCTGTGGGTTCCGGAACTTGACGAAATGGCAAAGAATTTGGAACAAAAATTAGTGGTTGACAAAGTAAATGTTTATCAATCAAGAAGCCAGGCGAGAATTACTTTTATTATCAGAGGCGAAGTTGAGGTAACAGGACCAAAGCTTAAAGAAATCTACGAGGCCCTCTCCAAATAATCTATTTATAAGGGTTAGAAACAAACCTTACGTCAGAAACCGGCCAATAAACAAGGAATGATTCACCGATTAGTTCATTTTGTTTAATAAATCCCCATTCTCTTGAGTCTGAACTAAAGGAGCGGTTATCTCCCATTACGAAGTATTCGCCCTGTGGGATAGTTACCACAGCTCCTTCTTTAAGAAACCCACCCGCATAAGTTTTTACGTCACTTTTTAAGAACGCACTTTCATCCAATAATTGATTATTTAAATAAACATTTCCGTCTTTAACCATTACGGAGTCTCCGGCAACGCCGATGACCCTTTTTATATAATCTTTTTCCTGGTTAGGAGGAGGAGCTTTAAAGACAACAACGTCTCCCAGCTTTGGATTGCCAAATCTTAAAGCTATTAAATTTGTTAAAACGTATTCGCGGTCTGAAAAATTGGGATGCATCGATTCGCCGTTAACCTCAAACGGTCTAAAAAGAAACATGTAAATAACTAAAAATACGGCGGCCGCTACAAGAAGAGTTTGGACGGCATCAAGTAAAAACGCGTAGACTTTTCGCAAAATTTCCATATCTTATAATTCTCTTAAATCTGGTAAACTTTGTCAATGATAATTATTTATGCTAAGATTTAATCGCCAAAAAGGTCGTGTAGTTCAGTGGTAGAACGCTTCGTTCACATCGAAGAAGTCTCTGGTTCGAATCCAGACACGACCACACTCTTTCAATTGCAGGGTGGTTTGATGTTGCATCGGATATGTCAGAAGCCTGCCCCGTATAAACGCCGCCGTAAGGCGAGGATGTAAGCTTCGCGAACGGAAAGTTTGTATGGGGTTCGAATCCAGACACGACTACACATATTATAAGACTATTTTGCCTATTGATTCTTTAAAGCCTTAGTGATATTATCGCGACAGTTTTGTAAGAAATCTTACAAAACTGCTATATGGCGGGCACGAAATCATTTAGAAAAGTTTTTGTTTATATCTCTGTATTTTCTATTATCCTGCAAGCACTTGCTCCTTTTTCGTATGTTCAATTAAATTCCAAAGCATACGCGCAAGAGGCAACGCCAAGTATTACTCCAACGCCTACAGATAATCCGGCTCCTTCTCCAACTCCTGACATAGTTACTCCAACACCAACAGATACACCTGTTCCAACCGATACTCC
>CAZIDK010000002.1:18235-155136 GCA_964537895.1 uncultured Gammaproteobacteria bacterium | reverse complement strand
TACTCCAACACCAACAGATACACCTGTTCCAACCGATACTCCGACTCCAACAGATACACCGGTTGATAATCTTTCTCCGCCTGCTGATAATACTTTGATAAGCCCGGAACCTTCGGCAACATTAACAGATACGGCAATTTATTCACAATGGACTTTTGAAAAAGTAGAACTAAATAAAGAATATATCGCTCCTCAAAATAGCGGGGTAAAATTAACGTTTACAAAACTCCCCGACCCTTCGGGCAACATAAAAATTGAAGAAATAACGCTTACAAAAGAACAAATTGACCAAACAGGATCGTTGTCTGATAAAGCCTACGACATAACATCGGATATGAAAGATGGAGACTTTACTTATAATCTTTCTCTTCCTATTCCGGAATCATCAAAAGGAAAAGCAGTTGAAGTAAAATTTGCAGAAGAAATTTCAAAAATAGGTTCTGCTGAAAAAGTAGAGAGCTCTGTGGTTGATGATACAGTTTCTGTAAATAATTTGGATCATTTTACGATTTTTATTGTTACGGATACTCAAGCGGATTATCCAACTGGAACATGGACAACTTGGCCTGTGGGTGGTTATAACGGTTCTGCTTTCCATTATCCTACAAGTGCCGGTGCTGGAGATGAAGCTATTTGGAAATTTACATCTTTGCCAACTGGCCAGTATGTAGTTTTTACAAGTTGGTCTACTGATCCGAATCGTTCAACAAGCGTCAATTACAAAATAAATCATGCAGGAGTAGGAAGCCCCGATAATATTGTAGGAATTAATCAAGAAAAGTTAAATGATCAAACGACTACAGGAACAGCTAACCAATGGTCTGGTTGGTATCGATTGGGCGTGTATCAGCTAAATAATACCTCAAATCTTACTTTAACTACAAAAGATAACTCAAGCCATACTGAATATGTTATCGCCGATGAGGTGGCACTCGTTTCCCTTGATGAAGTTTGGATTGATGATAATTGGGCGTCTAATGCTATAGGTGATGAAATAGGAGCTGGTAAAATCTTCGGCGGTAACGCCTTTGCAAATATTCAGGCCGGAATTACCGCCGTTGCTACTGGTGGAACTGTCAATGTTGCGGCAGGGACATACACGGAAGTTGGTCAGATTGTAATTGATAAAAATCTATCTATAGTTGGTGCGGATAAAGCAACAACAATTATTAAACCAGCACAAAATACTGGTGTTGGGAATCATCTAGATGTCAATTCTTGGATTTTGGTAAATTCCGGGGTAACGTTTAATTTAAGTAAGATAACATTAGACGGAACAGGCAAGCTAATCAATCATGGAATTTTATCACATGGTCATGGCACTATTGATGATAATATATTTACCAATATTGCTTACAACCAAAGTGGGCCAGATTACAAAGGTATTGGCATTGAATTGTATGGTTCAGACATGAGAATTAGTAATAATAGCTTTAGTAATATTGGTCGTATCGGCGTTTATACAGGGTTTGGGTCAATAGCAACTATAATTGGTAATACATACATAGGAAAAGGAATAGGTAATTTCCTAGATTATGGTTTTGAAGTTGGTAGGAATGGTCAAGCTACAATATCAAATAACATTATATCTAATAACAAAGGAGTTGCATCGATTGATGGTTCCACTTCCGCTGGCATTTTAGTTACAAGTTACTTCAACCCAGAAACTCCGTCTCAAGCAACTATTACGGGCAATGTAATTTCTAATTCTACAATTGGTGTCGCGGTAGGATATGCTGATGGCGACTTAAGTATAATCAATCAGTTTAATACAAATACATTTAGCCTAAATGATTATGATCTTGATAATCATACTAACAATAATATAAACGCTAGAAATAATACGTGGTCTGTCACGGATCAAAATAGTCTTGATCAAATAGAAGCAAAGATAAATCACTATTGCTCGGGTTCCACATATGTTCATGGAGTTTGTAGCGGTACTAATGATTACAGCACGGGTGGTATGGTTCAATACAAAGATATTGGGACACCGAGTAATTTAGGATGGAACGTTGGATCTAAATCATCTACACCGAATGAAACACCATTGGACTTAGCTTGTCCAGCAAGCACAGTTTATACCAATGAAAACAACGTTGCTCAAAATTGGAGTATGGTAAGTGGAGCAAATATAAAATATCAACGGGAAGTTACTTATCCATCAAATGCCACCAGTAATTTTGAAGCTGGTAGCAATACGTATACTCCATTTAGTACGTTTGGGTCAGCGACAGGTATAGAAGGATTATGGAAAACAAGAGTGAGGGCTTATGTTGATGCAAATAATAGTAATACATACAGTTCTGATGAAGAGGTATCTGATTGGAGTAATGAATGTAATATCACATTGGATAAAACAATTCCAACTGTGCCTGTATTAACCGCACCAATTGATGGCGCCATTATAACAGACAACACTCCCTTAATGCAGTGGGACGACTCAACAGATATAGGTGGCAGTGGAATTGATGGATATCTATACAGAGTCTATTATAATTGTGCCGACGCTAATAATTCATCCACTTGCTCTGCGGTTTATCCGAATTCCACAGGGCTTTGGTTGACAAATTCACAATATCAGGCTGGTACAACGTCAGACGGTACGTATTACTGGCAAGTAAAAGCTCAGGATAAAGCAGGAAATCAAAGTGGTTGGAGTGAATTAGAAAAAGTAACAATTGACACCATAGCATCAATAAAACCAACTGGTTTAAAGTTTCAAAATACAGCAAGAACACAAGATTTTGCTTGTGGAGCTGTCATTCAATTGCAACCCGTAACCCCAGATTGGAATACTATTACCGATGATCCAAGCTTCTCACATTATGAATACACTTCATTTTTGCCAAATGGAAGTATTGGTCTTAATGAACAAGTATTTACAGCCTCAGAATTCCCAAATACCTGGATGCCGCCGGCGGATGGTGCATATGGATACGCAGTTAGATCGGTGGATTTTGCAGGCAACAAATCAAATTGGGCGCTTTCAGCAAAAACATTGGCAGGAAGTTGCCAGATAATTTATGATTCTACAGCTCCTGCTAAGCCTGTATTTACAGCGCCAGAGAACAATCTTTTTACTAAAATAAACTCTGTTACTTTGACTTGGTCCGGTGGTGATGACACAGGAACAACTCAATCTGGGATCAAGGGTTATACGATCCGTTATACCTTTGTTCCGATGGGCGGCGGAGCCACGATTCCCTGGACCTCTGGTCTTATAGCCAGTGGCAATCCTAAGACGCATAGCGGTTCCTACGGCCATGGACAAGGGACATATACGATTTATGTCTCCACCACTGATAATGCAGAGAACGTGAGTTCCGAAAGTGACCCACTTGTCTTAATTTATGATGCGACAGCGCCAACTACTGAATTTACTTCACCCGAAGATGGTTTTACCACAAACTTACCGATTGAAATTTCCGGAAGCTCAACGGATATTCCAAACACAACTGTCGATTATGTAACTTTATTTTATTCACTTACCGGAGAAGATGATTGGTCTGAGATTGATACAATTTCCAATAACGGTTCAGAGCCATTTAATTGGAATTATTCCTGGGAACCCGAAGAGGACGGTACTTATGATATCAAGGCTGAAGTGACTGATGATGCCGGTAATACTGAAAACAGTCCGGTTGTTGAAAATGTAACTTATGATGCAACAGCACCTGCTGAGCCAACAGCTACACCAACTGCCGGTGATTATACATCCGCTGGCGTGGAAGTAAGTCTATCAAGCTCTGATGACGGAAACGGACTTGCATCAATTTATTACACAACAGACGGATCGTCTCCGGACACTTCAGGAACAAGGGTTTCATATCCGCTGGATAATTCAGCACCGATCACCGTTAATCACGACTTAACTCTTAAAGCTATTGCATATGACAATGCAGGTAACCAAAGCGAAATCTTAAGCGCAGTATATGGTATTCCTCCGGTTATTTCGGGAGAAGCATCTACCAGAGCTAGCGATACTTCACTTACCATAAGTTGGCTCACGGATGATTTGTCAACAAGCCGCGTCGTTTACGACACAGTTTCGCATGCCGTGCTTGGAGCTGGACCTAACTACGGATACGCAAATTCAACCGTTGAGGACACTGCCAAAGTCACGTCTCACAGCGTAACAATTACGGGTTTAACGACCAATGTAACTTATTATTATCGGGTAATTTCGCATGGTTCACCCGAGGCTGTAGCAGAAGAACAAACTTACACAATTAATTATGTGTTTGGACTTCCGGGAGACGGCTTATCGGACGGTCTCTCTGATGGGAAATCAAGCGGAGGCGGAGCTGCGCCTTCCGGCGGGAATGTTCTTGGAATTTCTACGCTAGCAGGAGCAAATGTTTTGGGGATACAAGAAGAACAGATTCAAGAACAGGACGGACAGGTTTTGGGAACTGAAAGCGCAAGTCCAACTTTGATACCAACATCGGCAGAAGAACAAAATCCGACGGTAAATTCTGCAAACTCATTTTTTGGAAATAATATAATTCTGCTACTTATTTTTCTCTTTATTGTTGGACTTTTGTATTATTTATACCGCAAGAGAAAAAGAAAAGAAATTAAATAAATTCTAGCGGAGGATTTTTTTCTTGTTGATTTTAAGGAGGCATGATTCAAAGTGCCGATATTATAGCAGCGGAAAATGACTAGCTTGACAACCATTGCCGGATATGCTGTAATTTATTAAATGGCAAAAAGCAAGCATAAGAAATCCCTTTATTCCGCCTCTGCGTTTAGATTTTTACTTTTAACTACAATAGTAGCGGTATCCTTGTTCGGGGTTAAAAATTTGGCTATAAACTACCAAAATAATAACGTTTTAGGAGAAGCTTCTTTTCTTGCAGACAAAGGGAGCGATTCCAGAGAAAATTCAGGAAGTTCCGGCTCTTCGGATGAAAATGAGGCAGAAGATGAAGACCTAGATACCCCAGAGCCTATTGAGGCAGAAGATGAGCTGGAAGAACAAAATATATCTCAATTCTCTTTAGAAAATCTTAAGGAGCTTAGGGTAAGAACCGAAGAAAATAAAACGCGGATAAGGCTTGACTCGGCAGGCGGCAGATTTGAGCTTAAAAGTGAAGACGGCAAATTAAAAATCAAGATAAAGCAGGAAGACGGAGATGAAGTTGAAATTGAAGACGACGCGCTTGACGATATTAACGAAGCGTTAGAAGACGAAGGAATCAGCGTTGCAACGTCTTCGGGTAACAGGCTAAGAATCCGACGCGGCGAATTTGAAGCAGAAACCCATTTCCCGTTATCCATTAACCCTACAACCAATAAGTTAACAGTCACGACTCCTGCTGGTGAAAAAAATATAGCGGTTTTACCGGATCAGGCAGTAGCAAATTTATTTAGACTGAAATTTATAGATAGAATTGCTTCCGGAAGTGCCGCGGAAAATCCAACCGGTATAAAACTCGGACTTCTAGACAATAATCCTGTCTTTCAGATTTTGGGCGTTGACGAGCAAAAACTATTAGGATTTATAGCTGTATCTGTAAACAAAGTTTCTTTTGTCTCTGCAGAAAACGGGCAAATAGTAAGAGTTGATGAAACATTCTTAAACAGACTCCTCGATATTTTCTCTATTTAAACCCACTCTTTTACTGCGCGCGCCTGCCGTCCCTCGGGAACAACGTATAAGAGGTTACTTATTATCGCAACGCTTTCTAAAAACTAGCTCTTCCGATTTATCAACTATACAACACTTACTTGCTCCGCCGAGTCAGACTCGGCCTCGCAAGAGCGTGTGTACGGGGCTAGCCCGCAGGAACCACCTATAAAATCTTCCATCGTTGTCAACAATTAAATTAAGATATCATAGTTTAATCAAGTTTCGCGCAAATTCTGCTCGAGCAGAATTTGTGATGCTGCATAAAGGAACATTCTTAAAGGGAAAGTAAAAGAGATTAACGTTTACAAATGGTTTTTTAAGTATCTTACGTCGTAGAGAAGAATTTGATAAGCATCTTCTTTAATCAAAGGGGATTTTCTAATAGATTTAATTATGTTTTCAAAAACATTTAATTCAACTTTTGCTATCTGTTTTCTTCCTTTCTCAGCATTTTTTTGAGATCTTTTTGCAAGTTTAATTAAACTGTCAGCAATCCACCCTAGAGGTGGAAGCATATTGATTACTCATGCAAAGATGTAATAATTTGCATAAATACTCAATAATCTGTATTCTATAGTTAGAGCATATGAGCGAAGAATTAATCCAAAGAGGATTAAATAAAAGTGGAATATTTATTGGAGATTTTGAATTTTTTCCCTTAAACTCTACGACAATAAATCAATATAAAAAGGCTAAGATTATATCTAATTTAGATTACGGTGCTTATGGTTCAAGAAAGCCTGATGGTATCCTAATTGATAGAGCAAACCCATCAAATCCTAGCGCAATTGCTGTTTTAGAATATAAAAAACCAATTGAATTTCAAACCGATAAACAAAAACGAGAAGCAATTGAACAGTGCAATGATTTATGTCAAGTTTTGGGGTCGAAAACAGGGATCATTACGGATGGGGTTGTGACCTATTGGATAAATCCAAATCATTACGATGTTAAAAATAAATATAAAGATAGGACGTCATCGCTAGAAAGAAGCTACTCATTTATTTTAAACGAAGATAAGCAAAAATTACAAAGAAAATTCCTTATATCCGAGGTAAATCAAAAAAACATCGATAAACTTGATGATAATACTAAGGAGACATATCAGACAATTGAAAGAATTTTGCAGGAAACTGATGACAAAAATTCAATTCTTAAAGCTACCGAAAAAACAGACCCGACCCCTCTTGCAAGAAGCGTATGGCAAAGTATATATATAAGTACAAAGGATAATCCAACTGCATGCTTATATAATGTAGTAGAAATTTTTATTTTTAAATTCTTAAGTGATTTAGGGGTCTTGAAGCAGGACGAGGCATTTGATTACCTTTTAGAAATGTATAAGCAAGGTTACGATAATAAAAAGGTTTTAAACCACTACGCAACAATTAGTAGGAAAAAGATAATAGAACTTTTTGAAAGAGGAGAAGATGGCACTACAATAATCAATGGAACGATTTTTGTCAATAAAGATGGCAGCCCCGTTTTACCTCAAGCAACTTTATTTAGAGACACTATTGAGAAATATGCAAAGTTTGGAGACTTAAGGCATATAGAAAAAGAATTCAAAACAAAGTTATTTGAAACTTTCCTGAAGCAAGTTAGTAGCAAAAGCAAGCTAGGACAATTCTTTACCCCCAGAAAGGTTATTAAAGCAATGGTGGAGATGTCAGATATAGATAGAGCAAAATTTATCTGCGACCCCTTTTGTGGCGTAGGCGGCTTCATTCTCGAGCCATTTCAGGTATCATCTATGTTAAAGAATAAATTTACGCCTAAAAATAAAAAGATAAATTCAGACGTAAAGCTCTTAGGATATGATACTGGAAGAGAAGATAACGAGGAGCAGAAAAGAACGATTATTTTAGCAAAAGCAAATATGCTTATCTATCTCTCTGACCTAGTCGAAACATATCCTAATCTTAATGAAGAATTTGCAAAGTTATTTAATAATACCTTCCATTTTCTATCTGATTCAAATTTAGGGACATTAAAAGAAATATTTGAAAATGATACTGATAAACCAGATCTCATCTTAACTAATCCTCCATACATTACAAGTGGAGTTGCAACTATAAGGAAACAAATTGATGACGAGGGCTTAAGTGACTATTATAAAAACAGCGGTAAAGGCGTTGAGGGGTTATGTTTAAAATGGATAATTTCTAATTTAAGAAAAAATGGCTCAGCTTTTATTATTCTTCCTGATAGCATTTTCAATGTTTTTTCAAATAAGGTTCTAAGAGATGAATTAAAATATAGATGTTATATAAATTGTATTATTTCATTGCCTTCCAAGACTTTTTTTAACACCCCAAAGAAAACATATATTATAGGGATTACAAAAAAAGAAAATGAAAATGATGAACAGAATTTCCCCGTATTTACCTATCTAGTTTCTAATATTGGAGAAACATTAGATATAAATAGATTTGAAATCGAAGAAAACGATTTGGACAAAGCAAAAAATTTATTTAATCAATTTAAGGGAAGTCCAAAAACTTTCCAGACCGATGATCCAAGGTGTCAATTGCAACCTATAAAGAAATTTGAAAACGAAAAATATTGGATTATTGATAGGTGGTGGAGTGATGAAGAAAGAGTGAAGCTCGGAGTATTGGAAGAAGAGGAGATAGTAACGATAGAGGAATTTAAAGAAAAACTTGATGATTTTTCTGAAAAGTTAGATGGCTACATAAGGATAGTGCGGAATTTTTAGAATGCAATCTTTAACAAATATTCAAAAAATTAAAATAAGAGTTTTATTTGATTTTCCTGAAACAAATTCTAAAATCACAAAGAAATTTTGCAATTCAAATAAGGGATCTATTCCTGTTTATGCATCATCAAGAGATGAAAAATCTACACTTGGATTTATACAAAACAACCTAAAAGGAGTTAAATACTATGAGAACTGTTTAAGCTGGAACAGGAACGGTTCAGTTGGGTACGTCTTTATAAGAGACCACAAATTCACTACCAATGAAGATCATAGGGCGTTAATAATAAAACAGAAGTATTATGATAAATTGGATAAGTTATACCTTAAATTTGAAATTGAGAGGCAATTATTTTTATGTGGTTTTTCATACCTTCACAAATGTGGTGTTGATAAAATAAAAGATGTACAAATTTTAATTCCAGTTAACAATAATGGCGCATTTGATCTGAAAAAACAGAGAGAGCTTGCTAAAAAATATCTTGAAATCCAAAACTTAAAGCTTGAGCTTAGTAGTGTTTTCAATAGTTTAATCAAATCAAGAGTTGACATAAGTAGCAAGTATGAAACAAAACTAGTTCCAGTAACTAGGATATTTTCCCCTAAAAAAGGAAACTCAACTTACACAAAAAAGTATATACATGAACACAAAGGAGAATATCCACTATATTCATCTCAAACTGTTAATTTTGGCGAGATTGGAAAAATTGATACTTTCGATTATGAAAAAGAATGTCTAAGTTGGACGACTGATGGTGTTCATGCAGGAACAGTCTTTTATAGAAATGGAAAATTTTCAATTACTACACACGCAGGGATTTTAGAATTACGGCAAATGTATAAAGGTAAAATCGACTTTGAATATTCGTGTTTTATTTTAGGACAGGTATTACCAAGCAGAACTCTTGGTGAAGGAGCAAATAAAAGATTAGGCATAGAGAGAATGAGCGAAATATATATGGAAATCCCCATAAATAAGAATGGGGAGTTTAACTTAAAAAGACAAAAGGAAATGGCTCAGAAATATTATAAAATAGATGAAATAAAGGAAAAACTAAAAGAAGATTACATTAGTATTATTAACTCAAGAGTTCAAATTATTTAAAACTTTAAAAAACTATCCGACAATTTATAGCGAGTAAGTCATGCCGCGCAATCTGTATTATTGACACTTGCATTTCCAGGAATCTAGCAGTAATAATAAATACATATGCCCAAGCAAGAGCCAGCAGATAAATTAAAAAGTGAAGTAACTTCAAGTAAGCCAAGAGATGAGCAAGGCCAATTTATAAATCCACCGGATATTAAAACAGCGAAAAATCCGCTTGAAAAATTTCTTTTAAGCCACACGGGTAATTATAAAGATCAAGATGATATCTTGGATATTAGAGTTGGAAATCCTTTAGGGAGAATTGTTAAGCTTCTGGAGGAAATTAAAAATCAAAAAGCATTTTCTTTTACCTTAAAAGGAAGCTTAGGAATTGCCGGAGTTGTTTTGGTTATATCGGTATTTGGAATATTTGGAGGAGGACAGATAATTTGTGATAAAGGAACGCAAAGTCAGATAGGAACGGTTAAGATTTTAAATGCTAGAGAAATATATTCAAAACCTGTTCCTTTCTTATCTTACATTCTTGAGCTTATGACTCCTTCACAAAAATACATAAAAAACAGAATGGTTTTAGTGAAAAACGATAACACGACAATTTATATTCCTCATTCAGAAGAGGATGATGTTGTAAAATTTGCTAATTCTACAGTTATCATTACCGGTAATTATAATTCTTGCACGCAGACTTTAACAATTAATGATTCAAGCTCAATTGAAACATTCGTAAGGTAAGTCAAATGCATCTCCAACCTCAAACAGTGGTATAATAGCTTTTAAATAAAGATATGACGGTTTTGTTTTTATCAAGGTTGTTTTACCCTCATATCGGTGGGGTGGAGAAGCATGTTTACGAGGTTGGTACCAGATTGGCGGAAAAAGGGCATAGAGTTATAGTAATATCGGAAAATATCCCAGAGTCCCATAATAATTCTTATCAGTCAAGTTCCTCTAGTGCCAGGCTCGTGGGGAAGCTCAAAAACCTAGAGTCCTATAATATTAACCTCGGAAAAGACGATTGGTTCAAGAAATTCAGGCTCTGGAAGGAGCTTTGGAAGCATAGAGGCTTGATTAGAAATGCGGATGTGGTTCATTGCCACGACGTTTTCTTCTGGTATCTTCCTTTTAGATTTTTATTCCCTTTTAAAAAAGTTTATACAACTTTTCATGGATATGAAGGAAATAATATTCCAAATAAAAGAGCAATCTTTATGCACAAGCTTTCGGAGAAATTATCTTATGGAAATATTTGCGTTGGAGACTTTCTTAAAAAATGGTATGGCACAAAACCAACCTTTGTAACATATGGAGCGGTGGATTTTCAAAAAGAAAAAAACGGTAAAAATTACGACAAGAACTTAGTTGTTTTTTTGGGAAGATTGGAAGAAGAGGCAGGGATAATGGAGTACCTTAAAGCATTTAAAGAAGTAGGGAGAAGCCATAAAGGATTAAGACTAGTTGTTCTTGGTGATGGTGTCCAAATGGGCGAAGCTAAGAGGTATGCCGCACAAAATCAATTGAACACAGAATTTAAGGGATTCGTAAAAAATGTACTCATTTATATCAATAGAACATCTTTTGTATTCACATCAAGATACCTAGGAATACTTGAATCTTTAATGAGTAAAAAATTTGTTCTAGCAGTTTATAACAATGATATTAAGAAAGATTATCTAAAAATTACTCCATTTTCCGAATTTATTTCGATATCTAAAGACCATACGGAAATTCTATCTGAATTAGAAAAATATTTAACAGATACTACATCAAAAAATATAAAAATTAATAAAGGATATGAATGGGTAAAAGATAAAACGTGGGATAATATGGTTAATCTTTATTTAAAACTTTGGAATATTGAATAGCTTAGTATTTTAAGGTAAAATCAATAAATGTTTTTTATGAAATTAGCCAAATGTCCAATATGCAATTCTTCCGATGTTGTCGAACTTTACCCTGCAAACATAGAATTAAGTAAGTTATCCTTTACTTATACAAAAACTCCTGATTCTAATAAAACCTTTAGGTCTTTAAAATGCAATAAATGTACTCATGTATTTTGTTCTCCAATTCCAGCAAATATTTACAAAAACTATGAGGATGTCGTAGATGAGCAATACCTTAAATATGAGATTTCTGCAAAGATATCTGCAGGTATAATAATGCCCTTGATAAAAAAGTTAGTTCCTACTGGTAAATTATTAGACGTGGGTTGTGCAACGGGTGAATTCCTAACAGTTGCTAAAGATTTTGGTTTTTCAGTGGAGGGTCTTGAGTTGTCAAAATGGTCTTCGGAAATAGCGAAAAAGAGGGGGATAAAAATTCATAGAAAAACCTTGAAGTCGTTGGTAAAGGAATTTCCTGAATATTATGACATTATTACCTTATTTGGAGTAATAGAGCACTTTGAATTTCCCTTAGATGAAATGAATAACTTAAACAAACTATTAAAGCCTGGAGGAGTGCTCGTGATTTGGACCGGAGACGTAGATTCAATTATAAGCAAGATTTTAGGAAGACGCTGGTGGTACTGGCAAGGGCAGCATATACAGTATTTCACAGAGAAGAGCTTGAGTCTTTTAGGGAAATTATGCGGGATTAGGCATATAAAAACTGATACTTATCCTTTCGTAGCTACTCAAAAACTTATGAATAATTACTTAGGAAGATATTACTTCCGTCCGGGGCTTATGAAATTGCTTGCTCCCTTTTTTATACTTAAACCAAGTTGGGTTTTACGCTTACCGGGAGAAATGTTATGGATAGGCAAAAAAGAAAATAGATAATAAATGACTAATATAAGTATTAATACTAAGAATGATATACCGCTTATTGTTTTTGTAAGCGCATAAGCCGGTATATCTTTATAAAACAATGTTAGGTATTGTTTTCCGGCGGGCAGGTACGCATTGATTATTCCTCTTTCACCCGGATATATATTTACGATTTTATTGTTGCTTTTTAAAGTCCATCCGGGAAAATATAGTGTGTTTTCTCTAATAGTTAAAGCCGTTTTAGCATCAACATCATAAGTGTGTAAAATAGAAGTTCTTTTAATTGGTTTTACAGTCGCATTTCTTTTAAGAACATCTAGTGGTTTATCCGGACGTTTTGAAAACCAAAAATTGTTAATATCCGCCCATTTAGTGTTTAAAAAATAAGCGGTAGTCCCCTCGGCCACCGCAGTGCTAATCCAAACGTTCTTTCTAAGCACAGCGTCGTTAATTTCCGGTATTACCCTTCGATGTCCCCAGTTTAATATTGTGTATGATATGGTTATTAAAATTAGTAAGTATATAAACATTGGCCTTTTTCTTAAAGGAAAAGAAAGAATAAAGTATCCGGCAATTACAGAAGTGCCGAAGCTTAAGACAAGAGATAGTCTGCCGTACAAATTTAACATAGAACCAATATTAGGCATGTATCTCCAAAAAAAGTTTGAGCCAGGATTCATCATGAAGAGAGTAAGGAAAAATAAGGATAACCAGAAGATATATTCTTTTTTTATCTTTTCCTGAATTTTCTTAAATACAATCAGTGTTATCGATAGAAGAACCACGAGGATTTGTGTATATCCTATTATTTGGGCTAATTCTCCTTTTGGACCCTGAAACAGAAATCCAAATCTCCAAGGAGAAACAAATAATTCGTAGAAGGGATAAAAGGAAATGTCTCTGACAGACGGCTCATTAAATTTAAACATATATTGTGAATATAGATAGAAAGGACTCCAAGTATAAATAGAAGAAAAAGCCCCAATTAAAAGCGAAGCTATTGAAGACAATATTCTTCTTGTATTTTTGGCAAATAATATAACGTATAGTACAGCTATCCCTAAGAAAACTCCGGCTAAAAGCGGATGGGCAAGAAAGAGCAAGTCAGTGAAGAAAATAATTAAAACAAGGTATATCTTTTTGTCCTCTTTTAAATATTTGACGATAAACAAAAATAATAATGGAACAAGAGTAAAGATAGTAGACTCTCCCAATGTTGCTCTAAAGTGGACGTCTATTAAATGATATGGATTAAAAATATAGAATATTGCCGCCGTAAAAGCTGCAAGCTTATTATTTGAAAGCTCTTTAAAAAGTAGATACATGAAAATTCCAGACAGGTACAGAGTAAGGCCCAGATATAATTTCATACTTGAAATAAAACTAAGTCCTAGAAAATGAAGAAAAGAAATAACGTAGTAGGGAAGAGGGTAATTAAAGATAAATAGTGGGTTACCGTATGTGGCATTGAGCTCAGCTGCCCAGGAAGGCATAAGAATACCTTCTTTTAAGGAATCATAAAAAGACATTATTCTATAGATATGAATGTTAAAGTCTCCGCTTTCGTAAGCACCCGTTCTAAAGATACTTATTATCGGTAGGATAGAAATAATAAGAAGCAAAACAAATAAATTAATTTTCTTTTTTGGATAAATATATCTATAAAAAAGAGTTCCTGCTAAAACTAAAGCAGAAGCAATTATATTAACAAGAACCATTCTGTAGGGATCTAACATATAGCTATTTTATATTATAAAGATAATACGGTTGGGTACCCATATATGTTGAAACATACGAGTATTTAGACTTATCGCAATCGTTTATGTTTTCTTTTAGACAAAACCAGTTTATATCGCCACCCTTGATAAATAATTTTGTCACTCCGCTTTTTTTATATAAATCAAACGATCTGTTCTTGCTATCAAAGATAAAATTAAAATCAATATAACGAAAGTTTGCGTAATAATAGCCGAATATTCCGTATGTAGCTACGTAGTCGTTTCTAGAAATATGTTTATTAAATTGTCTGTTAAAATCGTAATAGCTGGAATTGTCTCTTGAAAGAATTCTGGTCAAATGTCTGTTTTTATCGGCAAGTTCCAGCGAATAGGGTAAAACAAGAAGGGAGTTAATAAGGTAGTACAAGAATAAAAGAAGAAGGAGAATATTCAAAAAAATCCTTGAAAGCCGGGAAATATTTATTAGTCTATATATTCCCATGGAAGCAAAAATTATAAAAAATACATAAAGCCCAAGGAGATATCTTCCAAACGGATAATGTATTGATAAATATAATGCAAGCAACAGTAAGAAAAAAATAAACAGTTTGTTATTCCAAAAGATTTTTATATTACTCCTAAGCCGATACAAAAGAAAGATGCTTCCGATAAAAAATAAAGGACTAAAAACATTTATATAAGATATCGGATTTAAAAGGGGGTAATTAAATCCGATAACAGAAGATAGCGATATTGAGATGCCTGATGAATTGTCAAAGGCCGGGTACAACGGATTTCCTGTTAAGAGAAAAGCTCTTAAAAACCATATCAACGACACGGATAGAGTCATAGCTACGTATACAAAGCAACTTTTTAATATTTTATTAACACTATTATTTTTTAACAAAATTATTAAATACAAAACGGAAATAGGAATAAATACAATTGTCCAAAGTTTTGTTGCTACCATTCCTCCCAAAAATAATCCCGCCAAAGCTAAATTTGAATAATTGAGCTTTTTGTTAAAAGTAATAATAAAAATAGACAATAAAAAATAAAATATCCATTGAAAGTCTACATACATAGATGATGCTTCATGTATAACTACGGGTGCCGTAGCGAATAATAAAGGGGCATAGACAGCAAATTTGTATCCTTTGATTTTGGAGAATTCAAACAAAGTCAGTATTGCCAGTAAATAAAACAAAAAATGTATATATCTAGCAGACTCTCCGGACCATAAGAAAACACCCATTAAATAGGACATTTCTGATAAAAGCGGGCTTGCGGAAACTTGTATTTGCTCCCTGGGTGGTATCATAATGCTCTGCTTTGCAAGATACATTTTTGGCAAATCTACGTGGTACTGGTCTTCTCTTGCTTCCGGATTGATTAAATTAACAAGAGCAAGGATTATAAAAAGCGTTATCCATAAAAAAACGAATTTATTCTTTTTTAATAATCTTAAGTTAAGCAATAAACTTTTCTTTACGTTTTTTAAGTAAGCAGGTTTAAATCTATAAAATGAAATTATCACCAACAATATTAGATAGGATAAGAGTGCGGGTGTATTCAATAGAGAGAAAAATCCCAACAAAGCCACTCCGGTTCCGATTGCTATTGTTCCGAGGGCAATATCAACTAAATAATTAATATCCTTAAGATCAGCATTTATAAAAAACAAACTCCTGATTTTTTGTCCTATTAAAAGGGAAATAATTAAAAAGGAAATTGATATGATAAAACCAAAAGTAAAATTAACTAAAAAATCAAAATTTGGATTTAATCCCAGATAGTCTTGTTTTAGATAATTTATATTGTTTAGAATATTTGAAGGCAGGCTGGTTATTTGTGCGTTTAGCATTAATGTATTCTAAGCAAAAGAATGGTATAATTTCAACCAACAGACGGAAGGTATGAAATTATCTTTTATTACAACCGTATTTAACGAGCAAGAGACAATTATAAAATTTCTCGAATCGGTATTTGCGCAAACTAAATTACCGGATGAAATAATTATTGTTGATGGCGGCTCTACCGATAGCACGCTCTCGGAAATATCAAAATTTAAGTTTCCTCAAAGGAAAAATAACCCCAATATAAAGATATTGTTTCAAAAAGGAAACAGATCTATTGGCAGAAACGAGGCAATAAAAAATGCAAAAGGAGAAATAATTCTTGTTTCGGATGCCGGCTGTGTTTTAGACAAGGATTGGGTCAAAGAAATTATAAAACCATTCAAGAATAAGAAGGTTGACGTTGTCGCAGGATACTATAAAGGAAAAGCCGAAAGTTTGTTTCAAAGAGCGCTTATTCCGTACGTTTTAGTGATGCCCGATAAAGTGGATAAAAATAATTTTCTGCCTGCCACGAGGTCAATGGCTTTTAAAAAATCAATTTGGAAAAAGGTCGGGGGATTTGATGAAAAGCTTTCTCATAATGAAGATTATGCCTTTGCCAATAAGTTAAAGAAAATTAATGCAAAAATTGTGTTTGAAAAAGATGCCATTGTTAATTGGATTCCAAGAGAAAATTTAAAGCAGGCATTCGTAATGTTTTTCAGGTTTGCCTTGGGTGATGCAGAATCCAACATTTATAGAGATAAGGTTATTTTTATTTTTTTAAGATATACTTTTACTCTTTATTTAATTTTACTTTCATTTATTGAGCGCTCAGCTTATTTGTACGGATTTATATTTTTTTGTTTCTTGTTATATGTTGCTTGGTCGATTTGGAAAAACTACAGATACGTTGCTAATCCTAAGGCTATCTTTTACCTCCCCCTGCTTCAGTTTACGTCCGATGTTGCAGTTATAATTGGAACCACCTTAGGTTTTGTCCGGAGTTTATCTCTAAAGTCATTTTTAAAGATTATCTTCAATAACAAAGGAGTTACCGCTGTTATTATCGTTTACGCTTTAACTATGCTGTCGGTTATTTCTTATGGTATTCCAAACATTAACCATCCGTTTAATTACTTTATGGACGAGTGGCATCAGTCACAGTCAGTACGCAATTTATTTAAATACGGAACTCCAAATATTGCAGGCTCCGCAAACGGATCAATTTTTCATTTTTTTCTGACAGGTATTTATTTAATTCCCTTTTACATTTTAGGAATTATTGATCTTTTTGCTATCAAATCTTCTGTAACAGACCTGCAGATTCAGAGCTCGCTATTTGTAGTATTAAAATTAAACACCCTATTTTTTGGAATTTTATCGATAGTACTTTTTACTTACATTGCAAAAAAATATTTCAAACTCAACGCATTTATCGCGTCGTTTCTGTTTACCATAAATCCTATTTGGCTTATGCTAAGCAACTATTATAAATACGATATTGCTTTAATGTTTTGGATACTAATGTCTTTTTTGTTTTTCTTAAAATATGCAGAGAAACCAAATTTTATTAATTTTTTATTTGGCGGAATTTTTTCAGCTCTTGCGATGTCCGTTAAGCTATTATCGCCTTTGCCACTTTTTTTGGTGTATATATTAACGTTTTTTATATTTACCCCAAATTATTTAAGGAAGTTAAAACATTTAACAATAGGCCTTTCTGTTTATATTTTAGTTTATTTATTTTTTGGTAATCCGGATATTCTGTTGGGCAAGGGAAACGTGTCCGAGTATATTTATTCTAACGTAATACAGGCTCCCATAAGAGCATCTAATTTTGTTTTTGGAATGAGCTATTGGGAGTATTACTTAACTAAATTATATCCTGCAATTTTTGGTCATCCGTTTTACATTTCATTTCTGTTCTCGTTCTCTTTTGGAATTTTATTTTTAATAAATAGAGGAATATTCAAAAAAACAAAAGAAACTGTTTATGAGTACAAATATCAAATATTATTATTTTTAGTTTTTCTTACTTTCTCCTTAAGTCTATACCTAATAAAAACTGAAGCTACGAATAATCGAGTTTTAGTTTTACTTCCTTTTATGGCCTTGTCTATTGCGCTGCTTATTAACAATGTTTACTCAAAAATTAAAAATAATTTACTAAGATTAATATTTATTTTAATAGTATTTTCGGCGTTATTGTTTCAAACAGTTGAAACATATTCTTGGTTTCCGATAAAATGGTCTGCTAGTCCCAGGCAATTATCCTCTGATTGGATAATTAGAAACGTGCCAAAGGGTACATTAATCGGCATCGAAAATATCCCAATTTACCAATTCTTACCGGACGTTGTCCAAAAAGAATTCTATTTAATTCAATACGGCCAAAAAGTTAAAACTAATTATAGGTATCAAGTTGCAAGCAGCAAAAGCTTGACTATTCCAAAAGTTATAATTATAACAAATGATGAATTAGAAACGAGTTATCTAAAAAAATCGGACAAAAAAAATCTCGTAAAAAGATTAAACAATGAAGGATATGAAATTATTGCCAAATTTAAACCTAACTTTAAATATTATAAAATATTTAACAACGAATTGGAATATTTTATTTCCGGATTAGTGCAAGCACCTAATACAGTTTCGGTTTATGAAAAATTATAAAAACATTGCGGTTGTTATTCCCTCATATAACGAGGTAAAAAATCTTTCTATCCTTATTAAGGGAATAAATAAAAATCTTCCGTTGTCGAAAATCGTAATAGTTGACGATTCACGTCTGGATGAAAACGAAAAACTAAAAAAAATTGTAAAAGGAAAAAAGAATATCATTCTTATTTCAAGACTTAGAAAAATTGGGCGGGGCAGCGCGGTTTTAGACGGTTTTAGAGAAGTTTTGAAAGAAAAAAATATCGAATATGTATTCGAAATGGATTCGGATTTGGCTCACGATCCTTTAGAAATGGAGAGATTTATAAAGAAAAAGAATAGCGAGGATTTTGCTTTAATTATCGGCTCACGATACCTTCCCGGAGGAAGAATAATAAATATTGCCGCAAGCAGAACAATTATGAGCAGGGTTATAAATAAATTTTTGTATTACTGGTTAGGAATTCATTTAAGCGATCACACAAGCGGTTTTAGACTATATAACAGAAGAGCGGTTGAGTTTCTTGTTAAAACAAAGCTAAGGTCAAAAGGCTTTATAACGCTATCGGAAACAGCATATAAACTGCATCTTGCAGGATTTAAGATCGGAGAAGTACCAATTACCTGGAATTATAGAATATATGGTAAATCAACAGTAAATGCTAAGGAATTATTCAAGTCTTTATCGTTTGTAATTCTAATGAAACTGGAATATCTCTTTAAAAGCAGATGGAAAATAATTATTTCAATAATTTTCATCTTCCTATTGTCGCTGACTTTAAGAATTGCAACATTGAATCAAATGGGGAGAACTTGGGATGAGCCTGAATATATAGAGCAAGGATATAAGCTGGATGAGCTGATAGTTAAGGGAGATTTTGGTAATAAATATTTTGTTACTACTTATGATCATCCCCCGCTTGTTAAATATATTTATGGTTTAACTGCTCACTTGGATAAAACAGGGACTGACAAAAGCGGAAATCCGATATTTAATTATGATTATACTTATTCAAGATTACTCTCCGCAATTTTTGGAAGTCTGTCTGCGGTATTGGTTTTATTAATTGCGTGGGAGTATATCTCTCCTTTTGTCGGATTAACTTCTGGAATTATATTTTCTACCCTACCCTTTTTTATCGGTTTATCCCAATTGGTAACTACGGAGAGTATCTTAATGTTTCTGTTTACGTCTTCCGTTTATTCACTTATCAGATTTTTAAAAAGCTTTTCCTTCAAAAAACTGGTTCTAACGGGAATTTTAGTTGGACTTTCCTTGGAGGCTAAACAATCTAATGCCCTGCTGTTTCCAATTTTTGGTCTTATATATTTATTGTGGTATTTTAATACAGGAAAACTAAAAGAAAAGTTTATTAATAAAAAATTCCTTTCATTATTTTTAATAGGAATAATTTCAGCAATTACGTTTATAGTTCTTTGGCCAATGCCATATTTCCATCTGGATGTAATTAATGCCATTAATCAAAAAATTTGGCTGGTAAAAACATCTCCTCCAACAATTTTTTGGGGAAGATTAATGTTTAGTCCAGTAATATATTTTGTAACTTTTTTCTTTATAACCACACCGCTTTTAATTATTTTTCTTTCTTTAATTGGGTTGAAGAAAATAGAGAAAATGAGAAACTGGGTTTTATACGGATTAATTATTTGGTTTATCTTTCCGTTTATTCAGTCTTTTTATGCTTGGAGAGTTCATGGAGTAAGATATATTATTGAGATTTATGCTCCCCTTGCAATAATAGCGGCGATGGGAGTAAGTTTTTTAATTGAAAAATTCAAATTTGGTACGAAAGTAAAAGTATTCTCAATTATAGTAGTAACGCTATATATGTTTTCCATTATTTATCAGACAAAACCTTATTATTTAGATTATTTTAATATTTTAGTCGGAGGTCCGAAAGGGGTTTACGATAAAAAGTACTTTGAGCTTGGCTGGTGGGGACAGGGGCTTAGGGAAGCGGGGTATTATTTAAGAGACAATGCAAAAAAGAATTCATCAATAGCGCTTTTTATTTCTCCGCCCCATGTCTTTCCACCGATAAAAAATCAAAAGCTTATATTTATAGATCCTAATAAAGGAATTTACGATCCTAAAATAAAATACGATTACGTAGTCGTAAATTATTACCATGTTTTAAGAGAAGGTTTTGATGATTCTCAAATAAGAAGAAATTATAAATTAATACATCAGGTAAAGGCGGCTGGAGCCCCGATAGTTGATATCTATTCTTCTAAATAACTTCAAATTTTGGGAGAGGGAAAATAAAATGTCCGCCGTTTTCAAGGTATTTACTTTCTCTTTTTAAAAACTCCTCTTTAAAAAACCAAGGCAGAACAAGCATATAGTCGGGTTTATCTTTTCTTGCCTGTTCTTCAGATATGATGGGTATTCCAACGGATGCAATTATTTTTCCCCATTTTTCGGGATTTCTTTCTACTGCTTTTTTTATCAGCTTATTATCTAAGCCAAAATATTGGAGTAGGGTGTTCCCCCTGGTGGAAGCTCCGTAAAGATATATTGTTTTTCCTTTTGCAGCCTCTTTCTTTATAAATTCAAACAGGTTTTTTTTGTTTTTTTCTATTCTTTTTGCAAAATCAAGATAAATTTTCTTTTTGTTAAGTCCTAACCTTTTTTCATACTTGTTAAGTTTTTCTACAGCCTTTGATATCCCTTTTTTGCCTTTAAAAGCGATATACGTTCTAAAACTTCCTCCATTAAGGGTTCGTTTTTCTAAGTCAAAAACTTCCAGCCCATGCCTATTAAGAAGATTATTTAGAGAAAGAAGAGAGTAATATTCCAAATGCTCGTGAACAATGTTATCAAAAGCGTTTTGTTTAAGCATGCCGACAAGATAATTCTGCTGAATTACACATATTCCGTCATCCTTCATTATTTTTTTTACATCGGAAATAAACTTATTAGGGTCTTCCATGTCGTAAAAGCAGGAAATTATTGTGATTATATCCGCTCTTTTATTTTTTAAAGCATTATAGAACGATTCGTATGTAAAAAAATCATTTATAACTTTGTCGGAGTATTTTTTTGCCTCTTTCGCAAATTTAGTAATTGGTTCAACACCTATTCTGTAAATACTCTTAGGATAATTTTTTAGCAGTGTGCCGTCATTTGCGCCTATATCCACAGCAATTATTTTTTCGTTTGTTCTGCCAGAGGCGGATTTCGTTCCACTCAATTTTTTTATTTTTTTCAGGGATTTTTGAGTTATTTCTTTTAATTCTTCCTGCATTGTCTGGTTTATGCCCGATTTATATCCGTATCTTTCGGTATAAAGGTATTTCGAAGGAGCGGTGTAGTCAAGCTGTACGAGAAAACATTTTTTACAAAGAACGAGTCTTAGGGGAAAGGCTTTTGGTTTTCTTCTAGTTTTTGTAAAATCGGATAAATACTGATTTCCTAAAGAGATAATTTTGATTAGGTTTTTAGAATTACAAGATCTGCATTTTTTAATTATCATTTGATTGAGGCAGGATAATGTATTATAAAGCTAAAGCTGGTATAATTTCAATACTAAATATGGGGTTTACAAAAAACGTAATAACTGGTATTTCGTGGACATGGGCACTTAAGCTTTCTACAAGAGCAGTTTCTTTTCTTAGCATCATATTGCTTGCTCGCATTCTTAGTCCTTCTCAATTTGGAGTATATGGAATTGCTATGTTAATTATGGCTTTATTGGAGGTGCTAACAGAGACCGGCATAAATGTGCTACTTATACAGGAAAAAGGTAAAATAGAGAATTATCTAAATTCTGCATGGATAGTGTCGATAATAAGAGGAATTTTTATTGCTATATCCATATTGATATTGGCTCCTTTTGTTTCGGTATTTTTTCATTCTCCAGGTTCCCTTGATGTATTATTCTTATTAGCAATCGTTCCGTTCTTAAGGGGATTCATTAATCCTTCTGTAATTAAATTTCAAAAAGAATTAAATTTTCGTAAAGAGTTTTGGTATAGATTAATAATATTCTTTTTTGGTTCATCCGTTTCAATAACGTTAGCTTTTTTAACTCATTCAGTTAATGGTCTTATTTTTGGCCTTATCGCAGGAGTTATTCTGGAGATTGTTTTTTCATTTTTGTTTATTTCCCCAAAGCCTCATTTTTCAATTGACAAAAAGTATTTTTCAAGGATACTAAGTAGAGGTAAATGGATAACCCTGAGCGGAATATTTAGTTACCTATTTCATAATTTTGACAACATAGTGGTTGGAAGAATTTTAGGAACAGGAAGTTTGGGTTTGTACCAGATGGCTTATAACATCTCAATGCTACCAATAACCGATGTTGCAGATGTAATTTCCAAAGTTACTTTTCCTGTTTACACAATAATATCTGAAGATAGATTGCGTTTAAGAAAAGCATTCTTAAAAACCCTTCTTTTTGTTTCAATAGTAACTATACCATTCGGAATAATATTGGTATTATTCCCCAATGAAATTGTAAAAGTAGTTCTTGGACAAAAATGGTTAGGAATAGTAGATGTGCTTCGAATTCTTGTTATATTCGGCGTAATTAGAGCTATATCGGGATCATCCTCTGCTCTTTTTTTATCTGTCGGAAAACAAAAATACGTAACAGTAGTAACTTTAGTTAGCATAATAGGTCTTGCTGTGACAATAGTTCCATTAGTTATAACTTATGGAATATATGGAGCAGGATTATCAGCATTAATTGGCTCCTTAGTTGCTTTGCCGTTTATGACATATTTCACCTTTAAGATAATATATCAACATTAATCTATGAGAAGAGTTAGTCCAAGCGTTTATACCAAAAAATATTATTTAACGGATTGTACTGGATATCAAGAATTCCATAAAAGTTACGGAAAAGAGCTTGAGGTTAGATTTAAAGAATTGATTAAACACTTTAAAATTAAACCGGGACAGAAAGTGTTAGATGTAGGGTGTGGAAGAGGGGAAATGATATTTTATGCGGCAAAACATGGAGCAGAGGGTGTAGGAGTAGATTACTCAAAAGATTCAATAGGTTTAGCGAAATTAGCTCAAAAAAAGCAATCTAAGTTAGTGCAATCTAAAACAAAATTCCTATATATGGATGCAAAAAAACTTAAATTTAAAGATAATTCATTCGATTTGATAATTATGACTGATGTTGTAGAGCATTTGTATCCCGAGGAATTAGAACTTGCTTTCAAAGAGATTAAAAGAGTTCTTAAGCCAAAAGGTAAGCTTATTATTCATACTGCGCCCAATAAGCTCTTCAACGATTTTTTTTATAGATTTTACTCTTATCCAGTAGGTAGTTTAATTACAAAATTTTGGAATACTATAAATAGCAGTAAATATCCAAACATTGCTTCTCCTTCACAAATAAGAACTGACTCTCATTTAATAATGCATATTAATGAGTCAACATATTTTTCACTTTCAAGTTTATTTAAAAAATTTAAATTCGAGGGAAGCTTAGAAAGTAGTAATGTTACAGTCAGAAAACCAATATTTAGTTCTAAAGATACAATTTTTAATTTTTTGGTATTTTTGGACCCAATTTCTAGAAAATTTCCTTTTAATATACTCTGTGGAAGTGATTTCGTTAGTATATTAGTAAATAAGAAATGAAAATAGCATTTTTTCATGAATTAACTCCTTTAAGTGGAGCCAGAAAGGTGGTTGAGGAATACGGAAAAATCCTCGGTAAAGAACACGAGGTAGATTTGTATTATGTTGACGATGGGGAAGATTCAAGAGTTCCCTCAATTTTTAACAAGGTTTATTATTTTAAATTTGCAGGAAGCAAGTCAAGAATTTATCGTGATTCAATAGGATTAATCAGATTATTTTTTCTTCATAGAAAAATTGCAAAAATTATGCAAGATAAAGACTACGATTTTGTTTTCGTGAGCCCCTCAAAATTTACCCAAGCGCCATTTTTATTGCGAATGATTAATAAAACAATATATTTTTGCCAGGAACCATTGAGAATGATTTATGACCCTTTAATGGTAATTCCCCGTAATTTGAATCTTTTTAAAAAACAATACGAATTCTATAACCGAAAAATAAGAAAACTGATAGATAAGGGAAATATCCACAATGCAGGAATTGTTTTAGCAAACTCCGAATTTTCAAGAGATAATATATACGACGCTTACGGTATTAATGCTAAGGTATGCTATCTGGGAGCAGACACGGACAGATTTTCTCCCAAAAACATTAAAAAACCTTATGACCTGTTATTTATAGGCGAAAAATCTTCCATAGAGGGATATGATTTGCTTAACGCAACTCTGAAAATATATAAGAAAAAACCTTCGGTCCGGTATGTCGTAAGAAACGAAAAAGGGGAGGGTATTGCAGAAGAAAATTTGACGGAAGAAATTAATAAGTCAAAAATTGTTCTAGCACTAAGCAGAAGTGAGCCGTTCGGGTTAATTCCCATAGAATCAATGGCCTGTGAAGTTCCGGTAGTAGCCGTGAACGAAGGTGGATTCAGGGAATCTGTAATCGAGGGCAAAACAGGGTTTTTGATTGAAAGAAAACAGGAAGAGTTAAAAGATAAAATAGACTTTTTGCTTTCGGATGACAAACTAAGAGTCGAAATGGGGAAAAACGGGAGGAAACTAGTTTTAGATAAATTTACCTGGGGAAAAAGCGCAAATAGTTTTTTGAATATTGCTAAGACAATAATCTAATTATTTATGAAAAATCTAAAGGTCTCAATAATTATAGTAAATTATAAAGTAAAAGAAAGACTTTTTGCCTGCATAAACTCAATATACGACTCAAAACCTAAAACTTCTTTTGAAATTATAGTCGTCGATAACGATGAAGAAAGTGTAATAGAGAAAGAATTGTTAAAATTATTTCCTGACGTTAAATATATAAAAAGTCCATCTAATCTAGGATACGGCGGAGGAAATAATTTGGGGGCAAAATATGCAAAAGGGGAATATTTATTTATTTTAAATCCTGATACTCTGGTTTTCAAGAACACGATTGACGAATTAGCGAGTTTTCTCACTAGAAACAAAAATGTAGGCATTGTATCTCCCTTGTTGGTGGATAAAGACGAAAAGCCGTTTGTTCTTCAAGGGACAAGTGAACTTACCCCGCTCAAGGGTATAATCTGCCTTTCATTTATTGAAAAAATATTTCCGAAGAATCGTTTTTCAAGAGAGTATTGGCTAAAAGATTGGAATCATACAGCACTTAAAGAGATAGAGGTCTGCCCTGGTACCGCGTTTATGATTTCCCGTAAATTGTTTGATAAAATAAACGGTTTTGACGAAAAGTTTTTCCTATACTTTGAGGAAGATGACGTATCTAACCGGGTCAGGAAATTAGGTTACAAGATTTATCTTTTATCAAAAGCAAAAATATTTCATGAAGTAGGCGCCAGCACCAAGCAATTAAGAAATTCAAATAAAATTTTTTCAAGAAGCAGGTTTTTGTACTTTAAAAAACATTACGGTATTGTTAAGGCATTACTGGTCGAGGCATTTTTAAGAATTAATAAGACTTTCTTCTTGATATTATTAACATTATTACTAGCTTTATTTCTTAGAATTTACAATCTTTCCCAAAGCATGGTTTTTATCGGAGACCAGGGGTGGTTTTACCTATCGGCAAGAGATTTACTTATAGAAGGAAAAATTCCGCTTGTCGGCATAACGTCGAGCCATACATGGCTCCATCAGGGACCTTTATGGACATATATGCTTTCCGTAGCTCTTTTATTAGGAAATTTTAATCCAATATCAGGAGGACTACTTACTGCAGCATTTGGAGTCGGAGCTACTTTTTTGATGTATAAATTGGGTTCGGAAATGTTTTCTCAAAGGGTAGGAATAGTAGCGGCATCTTTATACGCGGTTTCGCCTCTTATTGTTTTTTTTGAGAGGATGCCTTTTGATCCTTCCGTAGTTCCATTTTTTACAATATTATATTTTTACTGTATTTATAAATGGCTGAAGGGGCAGGCTTTGTATTTTCCGCTAATAGTAATATTACTTTCACTTCTTTACAATTTGGAGCTTGCAACGTTTAGCCTCTTTTTCCCTTTATTTTTTATATTTTTATACGGTCTTTATAAAAGAAAACACTGGATAAAAAATATCTTGAATAGAAAAATATTCATTTATTCAATAACAGGGCTTATTACCGTAATGGCGCCAATTATTGTTTACGATTTTACAAACGGATTCAAACAAACTCTTGTTTTTTTAGGATGGGTTTTTATATATAAGCCCTTTAGCTTTTTATTTAAACATTCTCTGGAAGGAGCTAATTCAGGCATTGCCGTTGTGGTTAAGTTCTTACTGCAAAGCATGCAGAAAATCACGTTTGAAGCAAGTCTTGCCATAGCTCTTTTTCTTTTTAGTTTATCGGTTGTTATTGCAGTTAAGGATTTACTTAAAAAAAATAATTTTAATTTGGAAAATCCGAAACTACTGCTTTTAATATTTTTGCTAACTTCAATTGGCGGAATATTGATAAATAAGTCTCCTTCAGATGCTTACCTGCCCATAACCTTTCCTTTAATAATTTTACTTATAGCTTTATTTTTTGATTATTTACTGGGCAGAGAGAAGATAAGAACTGTTTCAATGGTTGCTTTTTTTCTGATAGTTGTTTTTAATTCCTATGCCAGCTTTAAAAGCAGCCAAACAAACGGATTTACACAAAGAATAAGTGCGGTAGATAAAATAATTGAATTAGCTAATGGCGAGGAATATAATTTAATAGGTATGGGTTCGGGAAGCCAGTTCGAAAGTTTTACGATGAATTATGAGTATTTATTATGGTGGAAAAAGCATCCTCCAGCAGAAAAAAATGTTAAACTTAAGATTATTATTTCGGAAACTAAAAAGGGAATAGTTGTGAGAAAGTAATATGATTAGCACAATAATTTTAACTAAAAATGAAGAAAACAATATCGTAGATTGTTTAGAAAGCATTGACTGGTGCGATGAAATAATCGTAGTTGATGATTTTTCCACAGATAGAACGTTACAAGTAATTAAAAACTTTAATCCAAGAGTAAAAATATTCCAGCATGAGCTTCAGGGAGACTTTTCTGCACAGAGAAACTTTGGTTTATCTAAAGCAAGAGGGGAGTGGATATTGTTTGTAGATGCCGACGAAAGGCCTAGCAATAGCTTAAAGGGGGAAATAATGGATTGTGTTTCTTCAAAAAATATAGAATTCAGTGGGTTTTACATAAAAAGAAGGGATATTTTGTGGGGAAAAGAATTAAAGCATGGAGAGACTGGAAATATCAAGCTTTTGAGATTTGCAAAGAAAAACGCCGGAGTTTGGCATGGTAGGGTTCACGAAGTTTGGAAAATAAGCGGAAATTTAGGAAATTTCAAAATGCCGCTTTTACATTATCCCCATCAGGCTATCGGGAGTTTTTTAAGAGAAATAAATTATTATACGGACTTGAGAGCAAAAGAACTTTATGACAGTGGCATTAGAACTAATTTTTATAAAATAGTTTTATATCCAAAGGCAAAGTTTTTCTTAAATTATTTTCTGAAGCTGGGATTTTTAGATGGAATCGAAGGCTTGGTTTTTGCAATTATGATGAGTTTTCATTCATTTTTAGTCAGAGCCAAATTATGGACCTACAAAAGCAAAAACTAATTGTCAAATTAAAATTATCTAAGAAAATTCTTATCCCGCTTTATGTATTTTTTGTTTTCATTGTAATATTTCTCTACATAGAATATTTGCTTTGTAGAGGGGGGATATGTTTTCGTTAGCTATTTTGATTGGAACTTATTCATATCTCATTTTTTCACTTGGAGTTTTGGGACTAATATATAAATCCGTCCTCACATCTATAACTCTGATCTTTATTTTTATAATTGGCTTTTACTATAAAAATAAGCTAGTTAAGCTTTTTAAAAAATTAGCGTCTTTAAGAGAAACCGCTAAAACAATAAATCCAAGATATGTATTAAATTATATAAAGAATAATAGATTTGAATCGTTATTAGTTCTGATATTTATTCTGCAGATCAGTATTAATTTAATAGGCGTTTTGGGACCGGAAATTTCTTTTGATGCGCTTTGGTATCATTTAACTCTTCCAAAGCTATATATCCTGCAATATGCCATTTTTCATATTCCCGGAAACCTTTTATTTTATTCTGATATGCCAAAATTGACAGAAATGTTGTATATTCCTTTACTCTTGTTTGGAAACGAGTTAGGTGCTAAGCTTATACATTTTATATTTGGAATATTGACGTTAGTAGTAATTTATAAACTGTCAAAAAAATATTTATCGAAAAATTTATCCTTACTTGCCGCTTTAATTTTTTATTCCAATTTGGTTGTCGGTTGGGAATCTATAACTGCATACATTGATTTAGCAAGAACATTTTTTGAAGTGCTGGCTCTTTGGGGATTCTTAAAATGGATGGAAAATAAGCAAAGAAAATGGTTAGCAATTTCCGGAACAATGTTGGGACTGGCTATTTCAGCAAAAATAATAGCCTTGGAATCAGTCTTCATATTTATCTCACTTTTTATATATTTATATTTAATGAATAAAGAAAAAATTCATTATTTGATTACTAATATTTTATATTTTTGCTTTTTTTCTATCTTAGTTCCTTTGCCTTGGTTTATTTTTGCCTTTATTAATACCGGCAATCCTTTTTATCCATTTTTTAGCAAAAGTATAGATATAGGAACCGGTTTTAGTTTGCCAAACATTTCAAACGTAATGAATGATTTATTAAACCTTTTTATATATTCTAATGATCCTATATCTCCTATTTATTTAGCTGTTTTACCTCTATTGTTTATTTTTTTCACAAAAGCTAAGAGAGAATTTAAAATTATTTATATGTACTCATTATTAGGCTTATTATTATGGTATTTGACGCCTAGAATCGGCGGAGGAAGATTTATACTTCCGTATCTTCCCGCGTTTTCTGTTTTAGCGGTTTATTCGGTAGGTAAGCTTAAGAATATTAAACTTAAAAATTTTCTATTAATGATAATTATATTCATAAGCTTGACTTCAATCGGATATAGAACATTGGCAAACAAAAAATATATACCCGTTGTTTTAGGAAAAGAAACAAAAGCAGAGTTTTTAACAAAAAACTTAAATTTTGCATTTGGAGACTTTTACGATACAGATAATTATTTTAAAAATAATATAAAACCTACGGATAAAGTTCTTCTTTTTGGATTCCATAATTTATTTTATGTAGATTTTCCGTTTATTGACTCAAGCTGGGTGAAGAAAGGGGATAAATTTAATTATATTGGTATTCAAAATAGCGACCTACCTAAAAAATTTAATAATTGGCAGCAAATCTATTATAATCCGATTACAAAAGTAAAACTTTATTCTTTAGGAGGACAAGAATGGTCGTATTAAAAACTATTTTTTCATTATTAATTATGAGTTTTCCAATTGCTGAAATTGGCAGGTTTCAGTTTCCAAATGGCGTTGCATTTTCCATAAACGATGTTTTTTTAATAGCCTTAATTGTTGCCTGGGTTTCTTATCACGTTTTGAATAAGAAGGGGATTAATAAAAATAGCCTTGCTAAACCAATACTTATTTTTATTACGGTCGCCTTAATTTCACTTGTTTTAAACATAGCAAATCTTTCAGTTACAGATTTTTTAATTTCATTCTTATACCTGTTAAGATGGGTAATGTATGCCCTGCTGTTTTTTATTGTTAGGGGTTTTAATAAAGAGTTTAGAAATAAAATCCCTTACTTATTATTGTTTTCAGGATTATTATTTGTTGTAGCCGGCTACGCGCAATATTTTTTATATCCCAGTTTGAAAAATTTATTTTATTTAGGATGGGATGAGCATCTTTACAGAATGTTTTCCAGTTTTCTTGATCCAAATTTTGCCGGTAGCTTTTTTGTTCTGTTTTTTATATTCATTTTGGGATTAACTTACGATTTTCTTAGAAAGAAATTACTTTTGCATAGTTTTGTGTTGAGCGTATTGGGAGTTTTTGTTTTAATCGCAGTTTATTTGACTTATTCAAGAAGCGCTTTAATTATGCTTATTTTAAGCACCGCAACGTTTCTTTTCTTAATTGGCAGAAAAAAGATGATAGCTGCCTCAATAACACTTCTTTTACTAATTATTTTTATAATACCAAAATCGTTTCAAACCGAAGGAACTAATTTGTTTAGAACATTTTCAAGCCAGCAAAGAATAGAATCTTCACAAGTTGCTTTAAAAATATTTCAAAGCAGTCCGGTATTCGGTGTTGGTTTTAACGCATACCGATACGCGCAAAATAAATATGGTTTAAATAATAAAATCTGGCAAATTACTCACTCGGGAGCAGGAACCGATAACAGCTTCCTTTTTATTCTTGCGACAACAGGGATTGTCGGATTTGGGGCCTATACTTACTTGCTTTATAATTTATTTTTGCTTGCTAAAAAAAATCTAAAAAATAACGTCTTTTCAATAATATTTTTTTCTTCGCTTGCGGGATTAATTTTTAATAGTTTATTTATAAATAGTCTATTTTATGTGTTAATTTTTCAATGGATATGGATTGTAACGGGACTTACTGAGAATAGGTAACTTTTAAATCCTTTTCGGTTTTGTTTCCGGCCTGATCTGTAGCGGTTATTTTTATTTGATTGTCTCCATTCTGAAGGGGAAGATTGTAAGAGAAATTGCTGTTCTCATCTATAATTGCCCAAAAGCCATTAACAGTAACGCTTGTTTCCGAATCTGTTTTTCCTTTTACGTTAACGCTGTTTTGATCTTTTGAAAATGATTGTCCGTTGGAAGGAAAGTCTACGGTCAAAGAAGGTGCGTTATTTTTCAAAAAAACAGTAAAGCTATTGGAAAAATCACTGGATTTATTATTTTTATCAGCTTTTGTTTCAATCCGGTTGTCTCCGGCAGAAAGAGTTTGAATAAATGAAAAATTCCCGTCTTTGTCGGCTTGAGTTGTATCTTTTAAATCGTTATTTATATAAAGTTTAACTGTTTTATCAGATTGGGACTTACCCGAAATTACAATCCTGGCGCTGTTTGTGGCGCTAGGAAGAGGATTTAGAACCGGGGGAGCGATAAAGGTGTTACTAGAAGAGCTAGATGTTGTCAAAGCTTGATTCTTAGTGCCTGCCAAAAAAACACTAAAACCGACCAGTATATTAATGCCAAACTTAATAAGCAAAATTAAAATTATCAGTATTCCAAGACTGGTTAAGAAAATTGTCTTACGGGTTCTTTTTTCCGTTTTAAGACTTAATCTTGATCTTCTTTTAGACATATTCACAATTATATTACAAATTCAGAGCCGATGGCGGGAATCGAACCTGCGACCTAGTGTTTATCCCGGTAAATTCAGCCGTTTATTGAGCCGTCTCTCGGGATTGAACCGAGGACCTGCTGTTTATCCCAGTAAATCTTGCTTGCCTGAGCCAACAGTTGGGATCGAACCAACGACCTGCTGTTTACGAAACAGCTGCTCTGCCACTGAGCTATGTTGGCGATGGCGGGCAGGCGAAAGAGCTACTCTACCGCTGAGTTACTTCGGCAAGCTTAGATTTACGGGATCCCGCATTTCTAAGCAAATTTTATCAAAATTTGCAAGAAAATGCTGGGACGAAACACTTGCTCGTCGCGTCTGTCAAGTCGCGTCTGACGCGATCAAGCAGGCGAACTCGCTTTGCTCCGTTCCCTGAGTTACTCCGGCAGTACCTTATTCTATGAAATTTAGAGCGTTTAGGCAAATTAAGGGGTATATTTAATTTTATGCTTGCGGGCTACCTTAAGCTGCAAAAGAGATTTTCTAAGCTCTGCTTCGGCGACTCTAAAGTTTTGCTCCGTATCTTTTTGTTTCATTTTTTGCCTGGCTCTTTCCTGTGCTTCTTGCACTTTTGCAATTTCAATGTCCTCGGCTCTTATAGCATAATCGGCAAGGACGCTGATATGGTTATTAATTACTTCCAAAAATCCTCCCAGTATGGCAAACGATTGACTTTTGCCATTTTTTTTAATGACTAACTCGCCGGGATTTATTTTCGTCAAAAGCTGTGTATGATTTGATAAAATTGCAATTTCTCCGGTTACGGTGGGAACAATTATTTCATCAACCTCGTCCTTTAGAACAACTTTTTCCGGAGTAATAATTTCAAGAAGAAGATTCATTTATCCTTCACTTTCTTTCTTAAAAAATTGTTAGCAAATAAGTTTAGCATAAAAGTGAAGGATTTATTTACCTTTTTTAACGGCTTCGTCTATGGTTCCAACCATGTAGAATGCTTGTTCGGGAAGTTTATCATGTTTTCCTTCCAATAGTTCTTTAAATCCCTTAATGGTGTCGGAAACTTTTACGTATTTTCCGGGTTGTCCTGTAAATATTTCGGCAACAAACATTGGCTGACTTAAAAATTTTTGAATTTTTCTTGCTCTTGAGACGATAAGTTTGTCTTCGTCGGATAATTCGTCAATTCCGAGTATTGCAATGATGTCCTGTAGGTCTTTGTACCTTTGCAGAACCTTCTGCACGGCTCTTGCAACGTCGTAGTGCTCTCCGCTTACTATATTTGGGTCAAGTATTCTTGAACTTGATACTAAAGGATCAACGGCAGGATAAATGCCTTGTTCCATGATTGATCTTTCCAAAGTTATTCTTGCGTCAAGATGGGAGAAAATTGTAACAGGGGCGGGGTCCGTATAGTCATCAGCGGGAACATAAACGGCCTGAACCGACGTGATTGATCCGTTTTTGGTTGAGGTTATTCTTTCTTGGAGCTGTCCCATTTCCGAAGCGAGTGTTGGCTGATAACCAACGGCAGAGGGCATTCTCCCCAAAAGTGCCGAAACTTCACTGCCCGCTTGAGCAAATCGGAATACGTTATCTATAAAAAGCAAAACGTCTTCGTGTTTTTTATCTCTAAAATACTCGGCCATGGTAAGAGCTGTTAAAGCCACTCTTAATCTATTGGCCGGAGGTTCGTTCATTTGTCCAAAAACCATTACGGTTTTTGGCAGTACCCCTGCTTCTTTCATTTCTCTCCATAAATCATTTCCTTCCCTTGTTCTTTCCCCAACTCCGGCAAATACGGAGTGACCTTTGTGTTCCATGGCAATATTTCTTATAAGTTCCTGAATAATTACCGTTTTACCGACTCCGGCTCCTCCAAAAACTGCTGTTTTTCCTCCTTTGGTAAAAGGAGCAATAAGGTCAATAACTTTAATACCGGTTTCAAGAATTTGAGGCTTTGTTTCCTGTTGGGTAAAAGTCGGCGGGTCTTGATGGATAGATTCCATGTATACCCCTTTGTCGTTTTTGTTAAACTTCTCCCCATCTATTGCTTCACCGAGAACGTTGAAGATTCTGCCTAAGGTTTTTTCTCCTGTCGGAACTTTTATCGGAGAATTTGTTTTTTTTACTTTCATTCCCCTTGCTAATCCGTCTGTTTTGCCCATTGCCAGAGTTTTAACCTCGTTATCTCCTATCAGAAAAGCAACTTCAAGAATAAGCTGTTCTTTGTTTGGCAAATCGATTGTAAGAGCCTCGTTTATTAACGGAGGCTTGTTTTCAAACCTGACGTCAACTACCGGACCTTGAATTCTGACTATAATACCTTCCTGATTGTTATTGTTTTTATTAATCGGCATATGCAAAAGCGGCGCTACCAATGTCTAATATTTCGTTAGTTATTTTTTCTTGTCTTGATTTGTTGTAATCAAGTTTTAGTTCCTCTATTACCTCAAGTGCGTTATCTGTTGCGTTTTTCATCGCCAGCATTCTTGCGGCTTGTTCGGAAGCATAATTTTCCAGCAAACTTTGATATATTATCATTTCCAGATAGTGTTGTAAAAGGGAAGGTAAAAGTTCCAAAAGATTTGGTTCAAAAAGCATAACATTGTTTTTTTCCAATGTCTTTTCTTCGGACAATTTAATAGGAAGAATATCGGTTGTTGTCGGAGTTTGAGAGAAAACGGTTGTAAATTTAGTTGAAACAATTTTTACTTCAAATACCTTTTCGTTTAAGAAATATTCATCAACAATTTTTGTAATCGGGTAAACCATGTCAAAAGAGGGTAGGATAGTGCCGAATGGAAATGAAGCAATTACCTCTTTTCCTAAAGAAACAATGCTTGATTCCGCTTTTTTTCCTATTATTACGTAATAATCATGGTTTGTTGGATTGGATCGATATACTTCCTTTAATAAATTTGTTACCAAGGCGCCTGAAAGCCCTTTGTCGGGAGATATAACAATGATTAGCCGCTTAGTTGTTTTGCTAGAGTTTTTCATATAGCCATGTATTGAATCATTGTCTATTTTTGTTGATAGATTTTGGGAAATACTGGAAAGTTTGTTAACATAAGGTCTTCCCAGAGCTGCAGCTTCTTGCGCGCGTTTTAGTTTGGAAGCGGCAATCATCTGCATTGCCTTGGTTGTTTTAGATACATTTTGAGCCGTTTTAATTCTCCTTTTTAGAGAAAGTATTGTTGCCATAATTTATCCTGCACTTTAACCTGCTACTTGTTCGTTTAAACACAATATTATGCTGCGAAAAAGTGCAGGATTTATGAAAATCCCTTCTTAAATTCTATAGTTGCTTTTTCAAGTTGCTTTAAGATTTCCTCGCTTGGTTTATCGCCTGTTGATAGGGCATCTGTTATTTTTGGATAATTAATTTTTATAAAGCTGTGATATTCTTTTTCAAATTTTTGAATACTTTCTACGGGTATTTGGTCCAGGTGTCCGTTTGTTACCGACCACATGCTTAAGTACTCAAAAGCATCCGAAAGCGATTGATATTGAGGTTGTTTTAAAATTTCCGTTGTTCTTTTGCCTCTTTCGAGCTGCTGCATTGTTACCTGATCTAATTCACTTCCGAATTGAGCAAAAGCAGCCATTTCCCTGTATTGAGACAGTTCAAGTTTCATTTTTCCCGCAACAGATTTGATTGCTTGAGTTTGTGCCGATCCCCCTACCCTTGAAACGGAAATGCCGATATTAATAGCAGGTCTTATGCCACTGTTAAACAAATCGCCCTCAAGGTATATTTGGCCGTCGGTTATTGAGATAACGTTGGTTGGAATATAGGCGGAAACGTCGTTTGCTTGGGTTTCAATAATGGGCAGCGCGGTTATAGACCCGCCGCCGTTTTGTTTGTTTAATTTGACAGCTCTTTCCAGCAGTCTGCTATGAAGGTAGAAGATATCTCCCGGATAGGCCTCTCTTCCCGCAGGTCTTTTTAAAACAAGGGAAAGCTGTCTGTAGGCCCAGGCGTGTTTGGTTAAATCGTCGTAAACTACTAAAACATCTTCGCCTTTTTCCAAAAAATATTCGGCAATAGCGGAACCGGCATAAGGAGCCAGATATTGTAAGGAAGCGGGGTCAGAAGCCGAAGCAGCTAGTACTACCGTATAGTCGATGGCACCTTTTTCTTTTAGTTTTTCCACGACTTGGGCGATTGTACTTTGTTTTTGGCCGATGGCTACGTACACGCAAAGAACTTGTCTTAATTTTGTAGTTTTCGCGCTTTGTTTTTGGTTTATGATTGTGTCTATGGCGATGGCAGTTTTTCCAAATCCCCGGTCTCCGATTATTAACTCACGTTGACCACGGCCTATGGGAATCATTGCGTCAATTGCTTTAATCCCTGTTTTAAGAGGAGTATTTACAGGTTCTCTCTCAACTACACCGGCCGCAATTTTTTCCAACGGCATATCCTTGCCTTTTTTGGGTTTTGATTTGCCGTCTATTGGGATTCCAAGCGGATTAATAACTCTTCCCAAATAATCTTCGGACACATTTATGGAAAGTAATCTTCCGGTTGTTTTTATCCTGTCGCCTTCTTTTATCTGTTTACCCGAGTCTAAAAGTATAATTGAAACAGTATCCTCATCAAGATTAAGTATTACTCCTTTTGTACCATCGTCAAAGGCCACCAGTTCGCCCATAAACGCTTTAGATAGGCCGGAAGCAACAATGACCCCATCTGTATTCTTTTGAACCGTGCCTACGTTTTGTAATTTGGTATCAAGGTTAAAAGTAGATAAACCTTTTTCCAATTGTTTTATAATTTCTTCGCTATCAATCATACTGTTCATTTATATGCATATTTAGATTATCAAGTGTATTTTTTAAACTCAAGTTATAAATTAAATCGTTATTTATTACTTTTACGCCAAGAATTAAAGACGGATCACTATCTATTATAATCTTTTTACCAACGAAAACTTTAGCAAATTGTTTTTTTATATCATTTTGCGTTGTTTTGCTAAATGACGGCGTTAAAATTGTAATAGTTTTTTGACTTTCCAACAATTTTAATTCTTTTATGTATTGTTTAAGATTATTTCGTGTTAAAAAGCCGGCGATTTTTCTAACTTTTTTAGAATCCAATTCATTTTTTGCATAACTTGCCAAGGCTATTTTTTTAATATATTTTTTTGTCATAATTCGATTTTACTCATTATGACCCTGAACAACGTCGCACATTCGATTTTGCTCAGTGCGATACTGAGTTTATCGAACGTATCGAATGGGTCATACTATTTTTTTAGTTGTTTTAATGTCTTTTTTATTATTAATTTTTCTTCTTTTTCTCCAAAAATTTCCTTTAAGGATGTACTAAGAAACTCAATGGATAATTTACTAACATCTTGTGATAATCTTTTTTCCGCTTCTTTTGTTTCTTGCTGGATTTGAGTTTTTGCATCATCAAGTATTTTTTCCGCTTGTTTTCTTGAATTTTGCCCAATATCGTTTGCTATTAGAATGGCTTGACTCGCGGCGTCATCAATAATTTTTTTTGATTGTTCCTGCGCTTTTCTTAAAATCTTTTTTTCTTCTTCCAGCGCCTTTTCTAATGTTAGCCTGCCTTCCTCCGCATCTTTTACTCCCTTTTCAATGGCATCCTTGCGTTTTTTAAGCATTTCAAGGATAGGTTTATATAAAAACCTTTTTAGTATATAAAAAATGATTAGAAAATTTATGATTTGAGCACCGAGCATAACGGGATCAAACCCAAATTTTGTAAATATTTCCATATTTTATTAGCCGATAAATGCCAGGATTAATGCGTAAATAGCAATAGCTTCTGCAAATGCCATCCCTAAAATCATAGCCGGGAGGATTTTTCCGGATGCTTCCGGGTTTCTTCCCATGGCTTCCATAGCTTTTGCACCAATAAGTCCGACAGCTAATGCAGGAAGCATTCCTCCGATAGCGATTATAAGACCTCCTGTAACGTGAAATTCCACTTAATGACTCACCTCCTTTGCCTCTTCGTGATGAGGTGTTGAAAGAATTGTCATAAAAGTAAGCGTTAACATTGCAAAAACTAAAGCCTGTACAAATCCTACAATCACTTCGAGCGTAAGAAATGGTAGGGGAACCACAATAGCGAAAAGGCCGGAAACTGTACCCAAAACTATTTCACCCGCAAAAATGTTTCCGAATAAACGGAAACCTAACGAGACTATTTTTGTAAATTCCGAAATTATTTCCAGAATCCCTATAAAAAGAAATACAGGATTAAGAGAAAGATATCTGGACAAATACTCGCGGATACCTATGGTTTTTATACTGAAAATATGCGTGGCAACTATAGAAATTATTGCAAGGCCAAACGTGACATTTACGTCGCTTGTAGCGCCTCTTAATAATGGGACTAAACCTTCGTGTTCTTTAATTCCTAAAACGTTGAATCCCGGAAGAAGAGCGGTCCAGTTCGCGATAAGTATGAAGAGAAAAAAAGTCATAAAATAAGGGAAGATTTTCTTCCCTCGTTCCCCGGCGATTGATTCCGAAAGATTATAAAAAGTCTCGATGGCAAGCTCCGCAAGATTTTGAATTTTTCCCGGAATAAGAGTAATTTTATTTCTGAAGTAGAAGCACGTTGCGATGAGTATCCCGTCAACTAAGAGGGTATGAATAAAGGTGTTTGTAATCTGAAAAAAGCCCAAACTAAAAACAGGTTCTGCTGCAAATGAGACCATCAGCCTTATTTTAAAGATAATTTTTTTCCAAGTCAAGAAGAAAAATTGGCGAACGAAGATATTCTTTCGGCAATAATTATCGGTTTGTCATTTTTTGTGTCGATTTTTCCGCTAACGACTATCACAGAATCTTTTAGCAGTAAATTTTTATATTGTTCAAATATCCTCGGAAAAATTATGCATTCGGCAATTAATCCTTTTTCATCGCTTAATGTAATAAATGCCATTTCGTTTCCGGTTTTCTTTGTGAATATTCTTCTTATGTTCTCGATAATACCGCCAATAGTTACCTTGGTGCCTTCGTTTTCCTCCTGTAGTAGCTCAATCTCGTGGCTAACAAGCGATCTAATTTTTGACAGGCTGTCCATTTGGGGGTGAGAGGTTAAATAAAAACCTAAAAACTCTTTTTCAAAAGCTAATTTTTCGTTTGATGAGAATTCCTCAACGTCTTTTGGTAAAGAAGCAAAGTCGTTTTCATCGGAATCGCCAAAAAGATTCGTTTGGCCCGATTGCTGCTGTTTTATTTTCCTATGAGATTTTTCTATAATTTCAGGATAATTAATTAGAAGATTCGCACGTTTGCCAAAGTTATCCATTGCGCCGGCTTTGATTAAGCTCTCAACGGTCTTTTTGTTTACAGCGCTAAGATCTACCCGCGAACAAAAATCTTCCAGATTTTTGAAGGGACCGCTCTTTCTTTTCTTGAGGATGCTGCCTATCGCAGCTTCTCCGACGTTTTTTATGGCCGAAAGTCCAAATCTTATGCTTTTTTCATCTTCGATTTCGAATTCGTTGTCGGATTTATTTATATCCGGAGGGAGCACGATAACTTTTAGTCTTTTGCATTCGGCAATCGCCTGCGCGATTTTTTCGTTCTTTATTGGTCCCGAAGATCCGCGGGACTCCGCTGTAAGAAGAGCAGTCATAAACTCAACGGGATAATGAGCTTTCAGATAGGCTGTTCTGAAAGCGATTGTTGCGTAACAAGCAGCATGTGCCTTCCCAAAACCGTATCCGGCAAAAGGTTCGAACAGAATCCACAGTGTCTCTGCCTTTTCCTTCGCCATTCCGTTTGTAATACAGCCTTGCACGAAATGATCGTGCTCTTTTTTCATTTCCGAAGGAATTTTTTTACCCACAGCTTTTCTTAGCTTGTCTGCTTCAAGCCACGAATATCCGGCAACTTTTATAGCCGTAAGCAGAAGATCGTCTTGGAAAGTAATTATTCCGTAAGATTCTTTTAAAACGTCTTCAAGTCTTTTATCGGGATATTTTATGAGCTTGGGGTTATGTTTTCTTTTTATAAACTCGGGAATATTAGCCATCGGGCCCGGCCTATATAAAGCAACCATTGCTTGTAAATCGAATATTGAAGTCGGCTTTAGTTCCTTTATATACCTTCTCATTCCGGAAGATTCGAGTTGGAATATTCCTGTTGTTTCTCCCGAAGCCAAGAGTTCGTAAGTTTTTGTATCGTCAAACGAAATATTGGAAAAATTGATATCTTTTTCTTGATTGTCTTTTATAAATCTAAGCGCCTCTTGAATAATAGTTAAGTTTCTAAGGCCCAGGAAATCAATCTTTAAAAGCCCAACGCCGTCCTCACCAATGCTATACATATCATATTGTGTAATTATTTTGTCACCATTTGATTCACGCTGCAGGGGAGTATATTCTGTAATTTCTTTGTCTGCTATGACAACTCCTGCCGCATGTACCGATGCATGTCGTGCTACCCCTTCTAATTTCCTTGCCAGATCAAGTAGCTTTTTGGTTTCGGGTTCGGTTGTATAAACAAGTTTAAGTTCGGGACTTTGTTCCATTGCTTTATCTATGGTCATTGTGTGCCCCTGCCAGCCGGGAGGAATCATTTTTGATATCCGGTCAGGCGCCGAGTAAGGCATACCCATTACTCTGCCGGTATCCCTGACAGAGCCCCTGGCTTCCATTGTCCCAAAAGTTATAATTTGAGCAACTTTATCTCTTCCGTACTTTTGCGTTACGTACTCAATGACCTCGTCCCTTCTGTTATCCGCAAAGTCCAAATCAATGTCCGGCGGAGATGGCCGCATCGGGTTTAAAAACCTTTCGAAGGGAAGCTTAAAAAATAAGGGGTCAATGTCTGATATTCCCAGCGCGTAAGAAACAATAGAACCGGCATTTGAACCTCTGCCCGGGCCAACGGTAATGCCTTGCATTTTTGCCCAATTAACAAAATCCGCAACTATTAATATATAGGTTTCGTATCCCTTTTTAAGGATAACCGATAATTCATAATCGGTTCTTTCTTTCATTTCCGGAGTTATTTTTTTATATCTACGCCTAAGTCCTTCTTCTACCTTTTGGGTAATGTATTCTGCCGGGGTTTTGCCTCCCGGAACCTCAAAAATAGGCATTATCCATTTGCCGAGCGAAATTTCGACGTTACACATGTCTGCAATTTTTGTTGTATTTTCAATTGCTTCCGGAGTTTGAATAAAAAGTCCTGTCATCTCCTCCTGACTTTTTATGTAAAAATCAGGAGAAGAAATCATCGAAAGCTTTCTGTTTGGCGTGTCTAACGTTGATTGAGTCTGTATGCAAAGGAGTGCTTCCTGTGCCTTGGCATCGGTATTGTAAATATAATGGTTATCATTTGTTGCAACCAGAGGAAGGCCTAATTTTTGCGATAATTTTATTAACTTTTCGTTTAGAATATCCTGATCTTTAACGTTAGTATGTTTTTGTATCTCCAGATAAAAATGGTCTTTGCCAAATATTTCCGAAAGAGTTTGCGCTCTTTTTATTGCAGTTTCTTCCTGGTTGGCTATTAGCGGTTCGGAAACATAGCCGTTTACGCAGGCGCTTAAACAAATTAATCCTTCGTGATACTCCCTTAGAAGTTCCATATCCGTTCTTGGTTTATAATAGTATCCTTCAAGATTGGCAATGGAAATAATTTTCATCAAATTTTTGTATCCTTGAAGGTTTTCCGCAAGCAGAATTAGATGGTTATTGTCTCCATCAATACCGGCTTCTTTGTCGTGCCTTGATCTTTTGCTTATGTAAATTTCAGCGCCGATTATCGGTTTTATGCCCTCCTCAATGCAGGTTTTGTAAAAAGTTATTGCTCCATACATGTTGCCATGGTCGGTAATTGCAATTGATTTCATGTTGAGCTCTTTTGCACGAGCGACCATGTCTTTTATTTTCGAAAGACCGTCAAGTAAAGAAAATTCGCTGTGATTATGAAGATGTACAAAATCCGCCATAAACTTATCCTGTAGGGTGTATTAATCCATTATCGTCTGCTACGTTGTTTCTGCCGTTATGTTTTACGTTATAAAGGTTTTTATCTATTCTTTCATATACAGATTTTATAGAAGTATCGCTGGAATCTATTTTAGTTGTTCCAACGCTAACTGTAAAATCAAAGATTTCCTGAACGCTTTTTCTTATTTCATCAGCTCTTTCGTTTATTAAACCTCCGCCGCCTGGCAAGACTAGGCAAAACTCTTCCCCGCCATATCTTGCGACCATGTCATCCCCTCTAGAATGTCCTCTAAGCAAGGTAACTAAATCCCTAAGTGCTTGATCTCCCGCTGGGTGTCCTTTTTCGTCATTTATTTTTTTAAAGTGGTCTATATCAATTAACATTACTCCTGTAACAGAATCCTCTCTTTGTTTCGCAGTCATGTTTCCTAAGAAATTATCCAAAGAACGTCTTGACCAAGCTCCTGTTAGTCCATCGGTAGCAGCTTTTTTTTCAATCTCCATTTTTTCTTTTGACTGATCTATGGCAATCGCGATTGCTGTTTTTCTTCTTACATCCTTATCCTGTATAGGTTTTTCAAGCACGGTTTCAACAGAGCGATAGGTATTCATAACAGTAAACCAAAAATGCTCATCTTCACCCAGTCCTTCTGGTGCCAGTAACCCTTCTAATAAAGCATAATCTTTTATTGTTTTTATTCTCTGGGCTATTTCGTCATGTCTACTTCCTGCCTCCCTTAATTTCGAAGGTACTTGCGGTGTTGATGTTTCAACTGATGAAATATCTGATGCCATTATTTTAATTCCTCCTTTATTAGTTTTGTCAAAATATCCGTATCTATTTTCTTTCTTATTATATACATAACTTGTCCAATGGCAAACTGGATGACAGAATCCTTGCCTTTTTTATAATCTTCTGCGATTTTCGGATTATCTTTCAATATTTTTTTAATGATTTTTACTAACTCTTCTTCGTTTATATCATCGGTTTTACTTGCAGAAACAACCTTTTTAACAAGCTCTGCGGGCAGAATTTCATCAAGGTTAATTTTTCGATTGATAATAAAATTGGCGATTTGTTTAGGAATAAGGTTGTGTTCTTTGCCCAAAGTAACAGCTTCTTCAAAAAAACTTGCAAGCTCAGCTATTCTTGTTAATAGGCCGCTGTCGTATTGGGAGAGTGAGTATTGTTTTTGAAACCTATCAAGTTTTGCATCCGGAAGCTCCGGCATTTGAGATTTAAGATTTAAAATTTGAGATTCAAGCCAACGGATTGGAGGAATATCCGGTTCTGGGAAATATCTGTAGTCTGATGCCTCCTCCTTAACTCTTTGCGTAACTGTCGACGAGGTTTTTTCAACAAATCCCCTTGTTTCCTGTACGGGAGTTTTTCCTTTTTCCAAAATTTCTGTTTGTCTTTTTATTTCGTAATCAATCGCTTTTGATACAAAAGCAAACGAATTTATGTTTTTTACTTCAACTTTATAGGGTGGTAATTGATTGCTGATTGCCCCGCCTGCATCGCTTTGCGAAGCATTGCGGGCAGGTGATTGCTGATTGCTGATTTCACGAAGTGAAATGTTAGGTTCCAATCTCATGTCTCCTTTTTCCATGTCGGCATTGGAAACCCCAAGGTATCTGACAATTTGCTGAAGTTTTTGCAGGTATTCTTTTACTTCATCAGCCGTTTCAAAATCCGGTTCTGTAACTATTTCAACAAGCGGGACTCCGCTTCGGTTAAAATCGATTAAGCTTACATTTTCTCCGTCAACTTTTTCATGAATTAATTTACCGGTATCTTCTTCCATGTGGACCCTGGTAATTCCAATTCTTTTGCCGTTTTGTAATTCTATCCATCCATTTTGGCAAAATGGTTTGTCATACTGTGAAATTTGGTAACCTTTGGCAAGGTCAGGATAAAAATAATTTTTTCTGTCGAATTTGGAAAATAGGGGAATCTTACAATTTAATGCAAGTCCAATCATTACGCACCATTCAATTGCTTTTTTATTTGGATAGGGAAGTGCGCCAGGAAGACCAAGGCAAACGGGGCAAGTATGGGTGTTAGGCTTTTTGCCAAAGTAGTCAGCAGAGCAAGCACAAAACATTTTGCTGGTGGTTTTTAACTCAACGTGCACTTCAAGGCCGATTACTGGCGTATATTTATTCATAATTTTTAATTACCAATTTTAAATTTTCAATGAATTTTCAATGTTTCAATTTTAAAACATTTGAGTTTGATTATAAATTTCAAATTTTAAATTGTAAATTCGGCCTAAGTTTTCTCCGATTCTCATTTTGAGTATTTACTTCATATTGATGCGCAACAGAAAGAACTAACGTTTCGCTAAACTGCGGTCCGATTATCTGCATTCCAATCGGAAGACCCGATTTCGAAAACCCTACGGGGATATTTATACCCGCTAGCCCTGCGATTGAAGACGGTTCTACCAATACGTCTGCAATTTCTCCAAACATAGTTGCATCTTTAGTGGCCCCCACCGGTAAGGCCAGAGAAGGACTTGTGGGAGCAATTATTACATCAACTTTTTCAAAAGCTTTATTAAAATCATTGATGATTACAGTTCTTACCTGCTGGGCTTTATTGTAATACTGGTCGTAATATCCGGATGAAAGGGCATAGGTACCAAACATAATTCTTCGCTTTGCCTCATCTTTAAAATAATCGCGTCCGTTTCCGTACCTAATTCCGTCGTATCTAGCCAAGTTGGATGAGACTTCGGATCTTTGAATTATTGTGTAGACATCAATCGCATATTTTGGATCGAATAGTTTGATATTTTCAACTTTTGCACCAAATTTTTCTAATGCTTTAGCAGCCCTTTCAACTGTTTCTTTAACTTCTTTATCAATCCCGTCGATAAAGTACTCTCTGGAAATTCCCACTCTCAATTCTTTAATATTTTTATTTAACTTTTGTGAGTAATTCCCTACCGGCAATGGGGAAGTGGTGGCGTCTTTTTCGTCCTTTCCTGCTAGAACTTCCAAAATTAAAGCACTGTCCTCAACGGTTTTGGTTATCGGGCCCGGAGAATCTAAAGATGAACCCATTGCTATAACTCCGTATCTGCTGACTCTTCCATATGTTGGTTTTAGTCCCACAACACCGCACCAGCTGGCAGGTTGTCTTATTGAGCCTGCTGTCTCGGAACCGATTGCGGCGATGACTTCATCCGCTGCAACTGCAGCCGCAGACCCTCCCGAAGAGCCTCCGGGCAGATGGTTTATGTTCCAGGGATTTCTGGTTACTCCAAAATCAGAAGTTTCCGTAGAGGAGCCGTGAGCCCAAGCGTCCATATTGGTTTTTCCTAAGAGAACCATTCCCGCATCTTTTAATTTTTTAACAACTGTTGCATCGTATGGCGGGATATAATCTTCCAACACCTTACTTGACGCAGTTGTTTTAATGCCAAGCGTTGAAAAATTATCTTTAATAGCAATGGGAATTCCTAAAAGCGGCTTAGCCTCCAAGGCGTCGCCTTGCGAAGCTAATTCAATGTCGGCTTCTTTCGCTTGTTCCAAAGCTTCGTTTTCCGTAATCGTGACAAAAGCATTCAATTTTCCTTCGAGCTTTTTTATTTGGTCAAGACAAGCTCTGGTTAATTCAAAAGAAGAAAAATCCCTTTTTTTTAACCCTTCCTTAGCCTCTTTAATGTTTAAGCTGTTTAGTTTCATTCTTCAAATATAGCCTTTACTTTAAAAAATCCATTATGTGTTGATTTTGCGTTTGCTAATGCCTCGTTTTGGGAAAGTGACGGTTTAGCGGTATCATCTCTGGTGATATTTTCAAGTCCGGTAACCTGGCTTGTCGGCTCAGCGCTTCCTGTTTTTACCTCGTTGAGGCTTTCAATGTATTCTAGAGTCTCCCCAAGCTGTTTTTCAAATTTCGTTTTTTCGGTTGAGGATAAAGGTAAATTAGCCAGTTTTGCAATATGAGAAACGTCAATTTTCATCAAGGTTATTATATTGCAATGGACAGTCTTTTGGCAATCACTTTTCTCGCGTTTTCGGCAAATGAGTCGTCCAATTTTTCAAGGATAATTTTCTTTTTGTATTTTATTTCAAGCGCTTTTTCAATAAGGAAGTCAGCAAGTCTTGGGTTTTTTGGCAGAATGGGACCGTGGAAATATGTTCCGATAGAATTTTTGTAAATAGCTCCTTCTGTTTTATCATTCCCGTTATTGCCAAAGCCGGAAACTACAGTTCCCAATGGTTTAGTGTTCTTTCCAAGATAAGTTCTTCCTCCGTGATTTTCAAAACCTACTAAAACTGACGATTGACCATTTACCATTGACGATTCCGTAACAATATTTCCAATCAATCTTTTTGAGTTTTCACCGGGATTTATAGTATAAAGGTCAAAAATTCCAAGGCCGGGAATTTCTGTCCCACTTGCATCTTTATAATAATTTCCAAGGAATTGATACGCTCCGCAAACATAAAGACCGGGGATTCCTTTTTCGATTGCTGAGTTAAGTGCTTTGTTTTTTTTCTTCAAATCATCTGAAACAATCTCTTGTTGTTCATCCTGCGCTCCGCCCATCATAAGCAAATCACATTTTTCGAGGTCTTTTTCTAAAAGGGGAGCGTCCAAATATTTTATTTCCACTTCAATATCTCGCCATTCACATCTTTTTTGCAGTGTAATTACGTTACCACGATCACCATATACGTTCATGAGCTTGGGATATAGCCAACCGATTGTCAATTTGTATTTCATAATATTTTTTTGCCGGTTAATATTTTTCTTGTTTCAAGCATTGCGGAATATGTAGGAAGAATAAATAGTGTTTCGCCGAATTTTGTTTTCTCTAAAGATTGTTTTATCGCATCTGAAAGATCTTCAAAAATATGGAAATTTTTAAGCCCGGAATACTTGATTCTCAAAGCCATGTCGTAGGCCCTATCACCGGAAACTGTAATGTTTGAAATATTTCCTAAAAGAGATGTGTTTGTATCCCATATCCATGATATATCCAATCCATCAGGAACTCTGTCGTTAAGAACGATTAATAAATTTTTAGCGTTTAGGTCTGAAATAGTTGATAGCGACTCATTAAAGCTAGTAGGATTTTTTGATAAAAATATTTTTGTTTTTTTACCATTAACCTCGAACTCTTCCTGTCTTCCGAAAGCAGGCTTGAAGGATTTAAATGCTTCAGTTATTTGCTTGCCAGATAATCCTTGATCAGTTGTTAATAAAATTGCAGCTAGAGTATTATACTTATTATAAGTGCCGGGAATGGGATAAATCTCAAATTTTGAAATATTTAGAGATGGTCTTTTTTCATTGCAGTTTGAGCAAAACCAATTCCCAAGATGGGAAAAAGTAATAGATTTATAATCCAGCAGATGTTGACATTTTGGACAGAAAATAGAATCTGCTCCGTGTTCAATTATTTCTTGATCATTTTCATTAAGTCCAAAGTATATTACCTTTGATTTCAGATTTTTACCAAGGTAAGAAACCTGAGGATCATCGGCATTTAGAATTAACGTACTATTGTTACTAAGTTTTTCAAAAGCATTTTTCCATTTATTAATAATTGAATAAACCTCACCATATCTATCGAGTTGATCACGGAACAAGTCTAATGCAATGATATAGGATGGATTTGTTTGGTTTATAACAAGAGGCAGATTGTTTTCATCAACTTCCAAAATCAAATAGTCTTGGTCAGTCTTTGATGAAAATGGTCTAATTCCTTGAATAATAGCTGATGCCGCTCCGTTAAGTAGGTTAGCACCGCTTTTATTTTGAACTACCGAAAATCCATTCTGTTTAAGAATGTGACAAGTAAGAGCAGAAGTGGTAGTTTTTCCATTTGTTCCTGCTACGAGAACGACTTTGGTTTTTGACCCAATTGTTTGCTTTATAAAATTTTTATTTATCTTTAGGGCAATATGTCCCGGCCAAGTTGATCCATGTCCCAAGTTTAAATTTTTACTCAAAAAAGAGAGAACCTTTCCGATTAGAATTATCAAGACATTGATCATATTATTTATCCTTCGATACATTCGCTAAACTCAGTATCGCACTGAGCTATGTCGAATGTGCGATAAGCTCAGGATGATGCTTTGCATCACATCGAACGGAGGATTCGTATTCTGTCTTCAAGCGGCGGGTGGGTGTTAAAAAGACCTGTAAAGAAATTTTTTACTTTTTTATTGTCAAATGGATTCTCGATGTATAAATGAGCAGTAGCATTACTTGCATTTTTTGGTGCAGTTTTATCTTTTGCAAGCTTTTCTAAAGCCGAGGCTAATGCTTCCGGATATCTTGTTAGGAGTACGCCTGAAGCATCTGCTAAGTACTCTCTCTTCCTGGAAATTGCGGTTTGAATTAATATCGCGGCAATTGGCGAAAGAATAGCAAATACAATTGCCAAAATTAAAAATATCGTATTTCCTTTGTTTTCCCTAGAATCGGAATAAAAAGATGCTCTTATGAAAAGATCAGAAAGAATTGCAATAAATCCGACAAGAATTGCAACAATTCCGAGTACACGGATATCGTAATTTTTTATATGGGAAAGTTCGTGGCTAATAACACCCTCAAGTTCTGCGTCGTTAAGTGTTTTTAAAAGCCCTGTAGTTGCGCAGACTACAGCGTGCTTTGGGTCCCTGCCTGTTGCAAAGGCATTTGGAGAAGCTTCTTCCATAATGTAAACTTTTGGCATAGGAAGTCCTGCTCCAATGCACAGGTTTTCTACGGTTTTATAATAATTTGGGAAATCTTCTTTTTTTATTTGCTTTGCGTTAGTGGTTGCAAGCACTAACTTGTCGGAGTAGTAATAGCTTCCGACACTTGTTAACCCGGCAAGTACCAGCGCTATTCCGGCAAGACTGTATCCGCTGTATCCGAGCGCTTGACTAAATACATAAACCATAGTTGTTATTACCACCACAAATAACAACATTATTATCCATGTTTTGTTTTTATTTGCAGAAATAGCAGAATACATGTTCATAGTTAAAAATTAACTTTTACTTCTTTTTTTTCTTCTTCGGTTGCTCCAAAAAATTCTGCTTCCTTAAAACTTAAAAGTTTTGCAAATAATACGCTTGGGAAAACTTTTAGTTTGGTATTGTAATCCAAAACATTGCTGTTGTAAAACTGCCTTGCGTAAGCAATTTTGTTTTCCGTATCAGATAACTCTTCCTGAAGCTGTTGAAAGTTTTCACTTGCCCTAAGGGCAGGATAAGCTTCTGCTACTGCGAATATTGATTTAAAAGTTTCCGTTAGCTGGTTATTAGCCTTAGCTTTTTGTTCCAAGCTTTTTGCCGATACTAAGTTTGCTCTTTCTTTAGTTACTTTTTCAAAAAGCTCTTTTTCATGCTTTGCATAACCCTTAACTGTTTCAACCAAATTTGGAATTAAATTTGCGCGTCTTTTAAGCTGAACATCTATTTGAGAAAAAGCTTCCGAAACTCTCATCTTGGTAACGATGAGGCTGTTATACAGATACCAAACAAATGCTACAACCCCTACTGCAATTAATATAATGATAATATTGTTATTCATTTTTCACCTCCTTTTTTATTTTCTTAACCACTCGGAGAATTCATTATACGATAAAGTATTGAGTATGTCATCTTTTGTTGCCCAGCCTCTCCTTGCCATTGCAATGCCGTACTTCATAAGCTCCATTTGGGAAACCGCGTGACTGTCTGTATTTATTACCATTTTAACCTTGGCTTCTACAGCCATTCTAATTACCATATCGGGTAAATCTAATCTGCCCGGCCAGCTGTTAATTTCCAAGGCCTTATTATTTTTTTTGCAAAATTCAAATATTTTGCTCCAATCCAATTCGTAACCTTGTCTTTCATTTAACATTCTGCCCGTTGGGTGAGCGAGTATCTTAGCCTTTTTATGCGACAAACCCTTTAAAACTCTTTCCGTCATGTCGGTCTTGTTCATGTTGAATGTGCTATGAATAGAAACTATAGCGCCATCTAAGAGATTCAGAGATTTATCATCTATAGCAAGATTTCCGTGAGGTAATATATCAATTTCGAGTAATTTTAATATACGAACATCTTTATTACTCAATAAAATATGTTCAATTTCTTCATTTCTTCTTGCCAAAATTGAGTAAGTTTGATTTGAATTATGTTTAGAAATACTGGGATTGTGTTCGGAAAATCCTAAATACGCATATTTTAAAAGTCTTGCTTTTTCCAGCATTTCTAAAATAGTGTTTTGTCCCAAATCATGGCTTGGTTCTATGGGAAAGCTTGTGTGAATATGCAGGTCCCCCTTGATATCCGGTAACTCAACGAGCTTAGGGAGTTTTTTTTGAGAAGCCAACTCAATCTCGCCCGTATTCTCTCTTATTTCCGGCGGAATCCACTCTAGGCCGACAGCATGATAAAATTGTTCTTCTGTAGAAAAATTTTCCATTTTCCATTTCCCCCTTCGGCCTCGCCCTGCACCAGACGGTGCGGGGCCTCGCTCAGGGCGGGCATTTTCCTCCGGCCTCGCCAAGCGAAGCGGGGCGGGCGTTTTCCGTCTGATGCCATATTCCGATAGAGATAATCCTTTCTTGAGAGCGAATTCCCTTAAGTGAATGTTATGGTTTTTGCTGCCTGTAAAGTGCTGTAAAAGCGACCCAAAAGCCTCCGGGGGCTGTGTCATAAGGTCCACCTGCTTTCCTCCGGAAACTAAGATTGAGGAGGTTGTATCGCCTTTTTCAATAATGCGTTCTTTATACGGATATGAGGTAAAATATTCAATTACGCCTTTTGGGTTATCTGTGGCTACGGCTATATCTATGTCGCCGACTGTGGGCATTCTGCGTCTTAAACTTCCCAAAGGTTCTGCGCGAACTACGTCTTTTGACTGCTTTAAATAAGAAACTACTTTATCGGCTACCTCCATTGCATATGGGAGTGTCATTCTGGTTGTTTTTCCTTTTCCAAGTCTGAACTCGGCAATTGCTCTAAGAATGTCACTTTGAGATTTATCTCCAAAACTAGCTAATCTGGCAATTTTCCCCTGCTTTGCAATTTTTTCAAGATCTTCAAGCACGGTTTTAGAGTTTTTAAGATGAAATTCTTTGACCAGCCTATATACTTTTTTGGGACCAAATGAGGGAATATCTAATAAGGGAAAAACAGCTTCGGGAATTCCGTGCAAAGCCCATTCAAACTGCTTTACCTTATTTGTTTTAAATAGTTCTTCAAGATGAGATTTTATGGTTACTCCAATACCGGGAAGAGTGTTCAGTTTATTATCTTTATAGAAGTCAATAATTTCCGAAGTTAAATTAGAAACGGTGTCCGCGGCTTTTTGATATGCAATAATTTGGAACCGGAATTTTTTTTCATCTTTTATTGAGTAAGCGGCTGCAACATTTCTAAAAAGCTTTACTATTTCCAGGTTACTCATAGCAAAAAAATCATACCAGAGCATTGACTATAATTCAACAATTTGCTAGGATACCCGTAGATTCGTTAAGTTTGGGGTGGTAGCTCAGTTTGGTTAGAGCGCTTCCCTGTCACGGAAGAGGTCGCGGGTTCGAGTCCCGTTCGCCCCGCCAATACTTAACAAATTCCTTACCTCTGTCCGGGAAGGAGGACAAAATGTCAAAAACAAAAAAAAATAACAAAACACAAGCTGTCTCCAGATCCGTTGCTCGTAGCAGTGTTTTTTCAAGGGTAAAATGGGGAGAGTCTTATACGAGTTTGTTTTTAGGAATCGTTGTAGTTGTAGTTGCAGCAGTTCTTGTTTTTTCGTTTTTAAAGGGTAAAAACTTTAATGAAACGAGTTCAACGCAGTCAACTTCTACGAGTCAGGAACAGCAAGCAAATAAATCATTACCAAAAACGTATCTGGTTAAACAAGGAGACGATCTCTGGAATATATCAGAAAAAATATACGGTTCGGGTTACAACTGGGTTGATGTATCCAAGGCAAACAAATTAGCAAATCCAGGACTTTTATACGTTGGCACAAAACTTACGATTCCTAACGTAAAACCAATAATAGTTAAAAATACTGCGGATCCCGTAATTAGTGCTCAAAAAACAAGTTCCATAACAGGATCAACGTATACCGTTCAAAAAGGTGATTATCTTTGGACAATTGCGGTAAGAGCATACGGGGACGGATATAAATGGGTGGAAATTGCAAAAGCAAATAAATTAGTAAATCCAGACGTAATTCATTCCGGTAATGTTCTAAAACTGCCAAGATAGTTCGTCTATTTATTGTTATTGCTGTATAATAAAACACAGAAGTGTTTATGTTGCGGCAGTAGTTCAGTGGCAGAATGTCTCCTTCCCAAGGAGAAGGTCGCCGGTTCGAACCCGGTCTGCCGCTCCAAAAGTGACAGCAAGACTATAATAATGCTATGCCTAAGGTAGTTATTTTTGATTTTGACGGAACAATTGCTAATACTCTCGAGTCAATACTTAAATTATTCAATGAAGTCGCTCCAGCTTACAGTTTACCCGTGATAAAGAATTCTGACATCGAAAAAATAAGGAACTCCAGCATGAGAGAACTTCTAAAAACGTATCGATTACCTCCTTGGAAGTTACTGCGATTAGTTAAAGATATTCAGTCGAAGCTAAGGCAAAATATTCAAGATATTTCCATCGTTGAGGGAATGGCAGAGGTATTTCAAGATTTAAAAAAGCAAGGTATTGAAATAGGGATCGTTACTTCTAATTCAATAAAGAATGTCGAGCTTTTCTTAAAAAATGAGGGGATTGCTGAGCTTGATTTTATTCATTCAGAAAGCAATCTGTTTGGAAAAGGAAAAGTATTAGCTCATCTAATTAGACAATATAAATTAAATAAAGAAAATGTAATGTATATCGGAGATGAAGTTCGAGATATTGAAGCCGCACGTAAAGCTGGTATTCCCATTATTGCTGTTACTTGGGGTTTTAATTCAAAAAAAAGGTTAATGGAATCAGACCCTGACTATTTGATATCTGAGCCAAGAGAAATTATAGAAAGGTTGACGAAGTCACCTTTATTTGATATAGTAAATCGTGCCCGGTAGTAATATTAAACACACAAAATATATATTTGTTTCCGGAGGAGTAATATCCGGAATCGGTAAAGGAACAACTGCGGCTTCAATAGCTCTTCTACTTAAATCTGCAGGATACAAAGTTGCCCCGATAAAATTCGAAAATTATCTTAATTTAGACGCAGGAACAATTAATCCCATTGAACACGGCGATCCGTTTTTATGCGAAGACGGAACAGAAGCAGACATGGACATTGGAACCTACGAAAAATTTCTAAACGAAGATATGGGTAAGGAAAATTTTGTAACAATGGGTAGTATTTATCAAATGGTAATCGACAGGGAAAGAAGATTTGAATATAACGGCGAAGACGTTGAGGCAATTCCGTATATAACAGACGAGATAATTTCAAGAATTGATAATTTGGCTAAAAATAAGAAAGCGGACATTGTAATTATAGAATTAGGCGGAACCACCGGTGAATATCAAAATGTTTTTTACTATGAAGCTTCCCGCATGATGACTTTAAAAAAGCCAGAGGACGTTATTCACATTCACGTAAGCTACGTTCCGACTCCGGGACATTTAGGAGAACCAAAAACAAAACCTACCCAGCTTTCTGTAAGAACTTTAAATTCAATGGGAATTCAGCCCGATTTTATAATCACAAGAGGTGAAAAATATCTCGATCAAAGAAGAAGAGACAGGCTTGCGCTCTTTTGTAATGTGCATAAGGATGATGTAATTTCAAGTCCTGATGTGCAGTCGGTTTACGAGATTCCATTGGTTCTCAATAAACAGGAGCTAGATAAAAAGATTATGAAAAAATTAGGGCTCCCTGTTAGGAAACCAAATCTTAGGGAATGGACAGCGTTTGTAAAAAGCACGAAAAATGCCAAAAAAACAGTAGAAATTGCAATTGTCGGAAAATACTTCGGTACAGGGGAATATCAGCTAAGAGATTCTTATGCCGCGCTTTTTGACGCCATAGATCATGCAGGATGGAAGCAGGGTATAAAGGTTAAAACCAGGTGGGTTGATGCCGAAAAAGTCGAGTCCGCCGCCGCCAAGGCTATGGCGGATAGGAAAGATACATCAACGGCAATTAAAGAAGTTATTGGCAATGTAAGCGGAATTATTGTTCCTATTGGCTGGGGGGAAAGAGGAGCGGAGGGAATGATTGCCGCTGCTTCCTACGCTAGAAAAAGTAAAATTCCATACCTTGGGCTTTGTTACGGGATGCAGCTTGCAGTCGTAGCTTTTGCCAGAGACGTACTCAATTTAAAAGACGCAGATACGGAAGAAAATAAGAAAACAAAGCATACCGTAATACACGTTATCCCAAACCAGAAGCAGCTTTTAAAAAAAAGAGCCTATGGCGGAACGATGAGACTTGGCGGTTGGGACGCAATTATAAAAAAAGGTACGCAAACCTACGATATATACGACAAATATAATGGTTTTAAAAATAAAAGCAAGGCTTTAACTAGCGAAAGACACAGGCATAGGTATGAATTTAACAATGAATTTGCAAAAGAATTTGAAAATAAAGGTTTAATAATAAGCGCCAGGTCTGTTGTTGAAAACCTAACAGAAATAGTTGAGCTTCCTAAAGAAATTCATCCTTTTTATTTTGGTACACAAGGTCACCCCGAGTACAAAAGCAGGCCTTTGTCTCCCCATCCAATATTTTTGGCATTCATTAACGCCTGCAAATAGTTCCTTGAGATGTTAATTAAATTACGCTATAATACTGTATTGTTATGATAACTAATATTAACTTTGTCCCCGGCGATATCGTTCGAGTTCACCAAAAAATTAAAGAAGGAGAAAAAACAAGAATTCAAGTTTTCGAAGGAGTTGTAATAAAGATTAAAGGCAGAGATGTAAACAAATCCTTTACTGTTAGAAAAACAGTGGGAAGCATTGCCGTAGAAAGAATATTCCCCGTTAATACACCCAATATAGATAAAGTAGAAGTTAAAGGACACTTAAAGGAAAAAGTAAGAAGGGCAAAACTTTATTATCTTAGGGAAAAAAAGAATAATTAAAATTTTAAATGTTAATTTCCAATCCCACTGCCAAGCTTGGAGAAGAAATTGCTACAAATTACCTCAAAAACAAAGGCTACAAAATAATTGAAAGAAACTTTAGAAAAGGTTATGGAGAAATAGATATCATTTGTATTAAAGACAATACTTTAGTTTTCATTGAAGTAAAAACAAGAACGTCAGACCTATACGGAGGAGCAATTGAATCAATTACTTATCATAAAATTAAAAGTCTAGTAAAAACAGCGCAATTTTACAAAATGCTCCATCCAAGACTACCCGAAGCCATGCGGATTGATGCTATTCTTATTGATTTAAGTTCAAACAATCAGGTTTCAAATATAGAACACATAGAAAACATCACTGCTTGAGGAGTTTTATTTGGTCTCGCAAGATTGTTGCGGTTTCAAAGTCCAGCTCCTTTGCGGCTTCACGCATTTCTTTAGATAGTCTTTTAATTAATTTTTCTTTATCGTCCGGTAAAAGAACTTCTTTTTTAGAAAGCGTCAGTAAATAATTTATTTCGTCCTGGCGCTGTTCCTGGTCGATCAATTTTGTTCTGATAATTTTTTCAATGGTTTTTGGAGTTATATTGTGTTTCTTATTATATGCAAGCTGAACTTCACGCCTTCTTTCAACTTCTTCAATTGCCGCCTTCATAGAACCTGTCATATTGTCGGCATACATAATAACTTGTGAATCTATGTTCCTGGCCGCTCTTCCCATAGTTTGAATTAAAGCAGTACGGCTTCGTAAAAATCCCTCTTTATCAGCGTCTAAAATCGCAACAAGAGCGACTTCTGGCAAATCCAAACCTTCCCTTAAGAGGTTAATTCCGACTAAAACATCGCATTCTCCATGCCTTAGCCTATCTAAAACGTCCTGTCTTTTTAGGGTTTCAATATCCGAATGAAGATATGAAACTTTTACATCTCTTTCCTCAAGATACGAAGACAAGTCTTCCGCCATTCTTTTAGTAAGAGTGGTAACTAAAACTCTTTGTTTTTTCCTAACCCGCTTTTTGATTTCCGTTATTAAGTCTTCGACTTGTCCTTTTGTCGGCTTGACGACAACTTTAGGGTCTACAAGTCCTGTCGGCCTTATTAATTGCTCTACAATTGCAGATTCCAACCTACGAGGTCCCGTGCGTCCGACCTCGTAGGTTGACTGAGCAAGGGATAATTCATATTCGTCGGGAGTAGCGCTGACGTAAACGGTTTTATTAATTTTTCGCATAAATTCTTCAAACCTTAAGGGTCGGTTATCAAGCGCAGAAGGAAGCCTAAAGCCATAATCGATTAAGGTTTCTTTCCTGGCCTTATCCCCATTATACATACCCCTAATCTGCGGAATTGTAATATGAGACTCGTCAATAATCGTCAGCCAATCGGAAGCGCAGGCATCAAAATAATTTAGGAGAGAGTAGGGGGGCTGCCCCTGTTTTCGGCCGTCAAAATATCTTGAGTAGTTTTCGATTCCGTTAACAAACCCTAACTCCTGAATCATCTCCAAGTCATAGTTTGTTCGTTGACTAATCCTCTGCGCTTCCAAAAGCTTTCCTTGCCCTTTAAACATTTTTACTTGTTTAGATAAATCTTCTCTAATTTGCGGGAATACATCCTGATAAGTAATGGGATCAGTCATGTAATGTTTTGCAGGGTATATTACCGTAGAATCGAGCATTTTATGCGGGTCTCCGGTTAAAGCATCAAATTCAACTATTTTTTTTATTTTCCCGTTTGTTATGGAAATTCTTATACCTGAATCTAAATATGCCGGAAATAAGTCTATGTCCTCACCTCTAATTCTAAAACTTCCCCTTTCAAAAGCATAATCGTTTCTTTCGTATTGCAAATCGGTAAGCCGTAATAGAATAGCTTTCTGGTCAAGCTTAACGCCTGTTTTAAGCTCAAGAACAAATTTTCCGTACTCAATTGGGGAACCAAGATTGTAAATACAGGAAACGCTGGCTACAACTATGACATCCTTTCTTGTTAGAAGGTTTGTAGTTGCAGAAAGTCTAAGTTTATCTATCTCCTCATTTATCTGAACCTCTTTTTCTATATAAGTATCGCTTTGGGGGATATAGGCTTCGGGCTGGTAATAATCGTAATAAGAAACAAAATAGCAAACGGAGTTGTTGGGAAAAAAATCCCTAAATTCCTGATAAAGCTGCGCCGCCAGGGTTTTATTGTGAGAAATAACCAAGGTTGGTTTCTGCACTTTTTCAATAACGTTTGCCATGGTAAAAGTTTTTCCGCTTCCCGTAACCCCCAAAAGAACCTGATTTTTGTAGTTATTCAAAAGTCCTTTGGTAAGTTTTTCTATGGCTTGGGGCTGGTCGCCTGTAGGCTTAAAATCTGAAACTAACTTAAATTTCATAGTTTGTTATTCTATCATAAATAGAATTATTGACTCAGTTTGTATTAAAATGTGGTATTGACATTATTCTACTATTTTTCGTATAAAATATACATACGGATTAATCACTCACTTCGACTGCGCTCAGCGTAATTTGATTTTTCCAAAACAAATTATATGCCCGGAGTATTATATAAAAAAGAAAGAGAAGTATTAGAGTTTCTTGCCCAGTTCCAAAGGCAGTACGGCTATTCTCCTACACTTGCCGAAATAGCAAAAGCAACCAGCCACAAAAGCAATTCCACGGTCCACACATTAATAAAATCCTTGGTAGAAAAAGGGTATATTAAAAAAGTAGAAGGGAATACAAGGGTTCTTAAAATTATTGATGAAAAAGTAACTTTATCTATGCTGGGAAGCCAACCGGCAATAGAACTTCCCCTGATGGGCTTTATCGCCGCCGGAATGCCTCTGGAACCCCACACAGACCCCAACGCTTCGATATTTGTTTCCGCAACGATGATTACTGGCGCAAAGACCGCTTACTCATTACAGGTTAAGGGAAACTCAATGATTGAAGAGGGAATACTTGATGGAGATTATGTGGTTATAGAAAGAGTAAACGTTGCCGATAACGGAGACATCGTGGTTGCAATAGTTGACGACAATCTCGCAACATTAAAAATGTATTATAAAGAAAACGGCAGAGTTGTTCTTAAACCCGCCAATTCGGAAATGGAACCTATTTATCCAAATTCTTTGGTAATTCAAGGTAAGGTTGTGGGTCTTGTCAGAAGATTTGAATAGTTTTAATCGTTTAGATGCTCTTTCTTAAACATCTCCTGGATTTCCTGGTATGAAGTTTCTTTCTCTTTAATAGTTTTCTTTGACAGCTTATGTTTAACAAATTCAATTACAACCGGAAGAAGAGAAATAAGGATAATACCAATTACTGCATACTCAAAGTTCTCTCTAATTAATGGCATTTGTCCAAAGAAGAAACCCGCAAAAGTTAAGCTGGTAACCCATAAAAAAGCTCCTACTACATTATATGAGAGGAAGGTTTTATAATGCATTTTACCAACGCCTGCGACAAAAGGAGCAAAGGTCCTAATCAAAGGAACAAAGCGGGCAAGTATTATTGTCTTTCCACCGTGTTTTGCATAAAACTCACTAGTTTTTTCTAAATATGACTTTTTGAAGATTCTTGAATTTTCCTTTGTAAATACACGGCTTCCTAAATGATGTCCAAGCCAGTAATTAACCGTGTCTCCAATAATTGCCGCTGCAAGAAGCGTAGGGTAAACAATCCAGATATTTAAGTAATTTCCCCCGGCCAAAGTTCCAACTGCAAAAAGAAGAGAATCGCCTGGTAAGAATGGAGTAATTACTAATCCTGTTTCAGCAAATACAATTGCAAAAAGAATTACATAAGTTAAGGGTCCAAAGAGGTTAATAATTGTGACAAGTGCTTCGTCAAAGTGCAAAAGCGTACTGAAAATTTCCATTTAAAAATTATACCAGAAAATCATAAAATATAGTACAAAGAGTGTGTTTTGATATAATGCAACTTAATGAATGGTACTCTTTTTGTTGTTGCAACTCCTATAGGGAATTTACAAGATATTAGCTTAAGAGCTGTTGATATCCTTGACTTGGTAGATTTTATTTTGTGTGAAGATACAAGAACAACGTCTACCCTTCTTAGGTCAATTGCAAAGAAATTTCCCGAGTTTAAAAATAAAGCAAAACTGGTATCTTACTATGAAGAAAACGAACCCAAAAGAATACCGGAAATAATCGACCTACTTAAAAAAGATTTTAATTTTGCTTTAGTTTCGGACGCGGGAACACCGACCATTTCCGATCCGGGCTTTAAATTAGTGAGAGAATGTGTTAAAGAGAAAATTAAAGTAGAAGCAATTCCCGGACCATCTTCTGTTATCACGGCGCTTGTTAGTTCCGGACTGCCAACGGACAAATTTATGTTTATTGGTTTTCTGCCTAAAAAACCCGGCCACAAAACTGATTTATTTAAAAATATTAAAATTGCAGTGGAAGCTGTTAAGCAAACGGTAATATTTTTTGAATCACCGTTTAGATTGATTAAAACACTAGAAGAATTAAAGGAAATTTTCGGCGACATTGATATAGTTACAGCCAGGGAACTAACGAAAATTTATGAGGAGGTAAGGAAAGAAAAAATATCCGAAGCTCTACTGCATTTTAATAAAAATAAACCTAAGGGGGAGTTTGTGGTACTTTTCCATCTATAGCAATTTAATTTCTCTTTCAATTTCCAGCAACCGGTTGTACTTAGCGACTCTTTCGCCCCTAACCGGCGCTCCAAATTTTACGTAATCCGCAGATACTGCAACAGCAAAATCGGCTATAAAATCATCGTTTGTTTCTCCGCTTCGGTGTGAAACAATAATCTTAATTCCTGCTTGTCTTGCAACCTCAACAACAGCCATTGCCTCGATTACCGTTCCTATTTGGTTTGGTTTAATAACAATTCCTGTTATGGTTTTTTTATCAAGAGCCATCTGGAGTCTATAGGGATTTGTAGCGGTTAGGTCATCGCCGACTATTAATGTCTGCTGTGATATTAAGCTGTATATTTTAGACCAGCCGTTCCAATCATCTTGGGCTAAAGGATCTTCCAAATAAAGCAGATGAAACTCTTTGTTTAGCTCCTCGTAATATTCAATAAGAGCATCCGAAGAAAGTGGCATAGTTTTATCTTTAATGTGGTACTTCCCTCCCTGAAAAAAGTTGGTAGCGGCAACGTCCAGGCCTAAAAATACATCAAATCCGTATCTAAACGGAGTTGCATCAATTGCCTGTTTCATTACATCCAAACCATCTCTATTTGCCTGAAGCTTAGGTGCAAATCCGCCTTCGTCCCCAACCAGAGTAGAGAAGTTGTTCTGTTCTAAAATTTTCCTAAGAGAATTATATAAAACAACTGCCATGTCTAAAGACTCGCTATATGTTTTCGACGAAGCGGGTACAACCATATATTCCTGAAAATCCGTATTGTCTCCCGCATGTTTTCCGCCGTTTAAAATATTAAAAGCGGGGGTCGGAATTTTAACGGAAGTGTTCTCCTTATTAATAAACTCCCGTAAATACAAGAAAGTAGGCAGTAACGCGCTTTTGGCTGCGGCTTTTGCAACAGCCATGGATACGGAAAGCATGGCATTTGAACCGAGCCTGCCTTTATTCTGGGTTCCGTCCAGTTCAATCATTTTTTTGTCTATTTCGTGCTGTTTTGTAGCTTCCATACCAAGAATATTAGGAGCAATAAGATCTTCGATATTGGCGATTGGTTTTAAAACGCCATTGCCTTGGAAATGCTTATCATCTCTGTCCCTTAGCTCGCTGGCTTCGTAATTGCCTACGGATGTGCCCGTAGGAGTAGACGCAGTACCAATTTTACCGTCATTCAATATTACCGTTGTTTCAACCGTAGGCATGCCTTTTGAATTAAGTATTTCCCGGGCTGCTATTTGTTTTATTTTGGCCATAATTTAATTTATCACTTTTTTCTCAGTTTCGGAAATTAATTTTCTCGTACTGTCGGCTGCGTCCGGAGATATGGATACACTTGTCACTCCCCAAGAAACTAATTTTTCAACAAGCAAAGGGTATGTTGACACTGCCTGCCCGCAAATAGAAGCGGTAATTCCGGTTTTGCGGGCAGTTTTTATAACGCGCTCAAAAGCCCACATCACAGCAGGATTAAGTTCGCTAAATTCCGATGCGACTTCGCTGTTATCCCGGTCTGTTCCTAAAAGCAGCATTGTCAAATCATTAGAGCCGATTGAAACTCCGTCAATGCCCGCTTTAATGAAATCTTCAAGCAGTATCACGTTAGAAGGAATTTCTACCATCATCCAGAGTTTAAAAGTAGGGGAACGCTGCAATCCGGAAATATTGATAATCTTCTTAACTTCCTCAAGTTCCTTGACCGTTCTTACAAAAGGAAGCATCAGCCATAAATTTCTGTATCCTTTTTTATTCCTGACAATTTTAATCGCTTCAAGCTCCAGTTCAAAAACTTCCGGATCATGAATATACCGGTATACACCCCTATAGCCTAGCATCGGATTTGGTTCTTCGGGCTCGAAGTCCCTACCTCCAATCAGCGATCTGTATTCATTTGTTTTAAAGTCGGAGGCTCTATAAACAACCGGCCTCGGGTTAAAAGGCTTGCAAAACATTTCCAAGTCGTTAGCTAGTTTTTCGATAAATAGCTGTTTTTTTCCCTCCCTGATCAATTTTTTAGGATGAATTCCAATACCGGCCATCATAAACTCGGCTCTTAAAAGTCCTACTCCGTCTACATTTTGCTGTGCGATTTTTTCCGCAAGTTCCGGTTCCGCCAAGTTTACGTAAACTTTAGTAGCGGTTTTTATAAAATCTTCGGGATTAATTGTGTTTATGTTTACATTTGAAGTTAAGTGTCCGCCTTTATAAATCTCGCCTTTTGTGCCGTTTACGGTTACTACCTCTCCTTGTTTTAAAATTTTTGTTGCCTTTTGGGTACCGACAATTGCCGGAATTCCGAGTTCCCTTGAGACTATTGCCGCGTGTGAAGTTCTTCCCCCGCTATCCGTAACAATGGCAACGGCCTTTTTCATCGCCGGAACATAATCAGGATTTGTTTGAGGCGCAACTAAAACTTCTCCGGGCATTACTTTGCCTATTTCCTTAGCACTTTTAATAATTCTGACAGGACCTGCGGCTATTCCCGGACTTGCCGGATCGCCTTTTAATATCGGTATTCTTGATGTGTTGGCGATTTCATCAATAGCTTTTTTTGTTTGCTTTTTTTCATTTACGGTTGTAACTGCTCTTGTTTGAACAATAAAAAGTTTATTTTTTTCAATTGCCCATTCAATATCTTGGGGAAAATAATAATGTTTTTCCAATCTTTCGCCTAACTTTGCCAATCCGATAATTTCTTTGTCCGACAATTTTTGGTGTCCGCCTTGGGATTTAGTAAGTTTAATCTCTTTATTTTTAGCACCAACTTTTTTAAGCATTTTTTTCTGCAATACCGCTTTTTTAGAAATAATCGAAAAGTCGTTTTTTAACACTTCATAGTGGTCGGGATTTTCTTGCCCCTGCACAATTAATTCCCCTAATCCGTAAATTGCCTCAATTACAATTTTTGATTTATCATTTGTAACAGGATCCAGTGTAAACATTATTCCTGATTTTTCAGATTCAACCATTCTCTGTACAACCAGCGCAATTCCAATTTTTAAATTGTCAAAATGCTGCTCGTGCCTGTAAAAAAGTGCCCGGGCATTAAAAAGCGAAGCCCAGCCTTCTTTAATTTTTTCCAAAAGCACCGCTTCGCCTTTAACATTCAAAAATGTTTCCTGCTGTCCGGCAAATGAGGCATTAGCAAGGTCCTCGGCAGTTGCTGAAGATCTTACCGCGACGAGGGTGTCGTCAAAAACTGTCCCAAGCTTACTGTAAGCTCTAAAAACGTCTCCGACCAATTCCTTTGATAATTTACCATCAATTATCAGTTTTTTTATATGCGTTGAAACCTGCGATAAGGAATCGGGTTTATCAAAATTTGCAGTCTCTAAAAGGTGCTTTATTTTTACAGAGAAATTGTTTTCTCTTATAAAAGCGTAGTAAGCCTCGGATGTTATAATAAAACCGTTGGGGACTGGAAATTTAGCTTTTGTCATTTCACCTAAATTTGCACCTTTCCCTCCGACTAACGCTACGTCCTCTTTATCCACTTCGGAAAACCACGCAACAAACCTCGATTTGGCAGTCATAATATGATTATGAAAGGGATTGATAAATAAATCAAGCAGTTTTCGCTTACTTACTTTTTTTGAGAGGATATTCGCTTGCTTCTATGATTTCAATTTGAGGAATTCTCTTATACCTTGGGTTTTTTACAAGAGCTGGCTTACCATTTTCTTCAACTATATAATAACAAAACCCCTGCATTTTCTTTACGGCCTCGTAATCTGCGTGTCCCGGAAAGGATACCGGATTTTCCTCATCAAAGTTAACAGGGGAGTCATCGGCGGTTACAAAATAAGTATCTGAAATATTTGCCACTAAATGGCCCCATTCGGAAGGTATGAAAAGACTGTCTCCAGGCTTAACATGAACAGCATAAGCTTGCTCAATTTCGTCATCAACAGGATTACCGTTTGCGTCTGCGGCTCTTTTTTGAACAAGCACAACACCTTCTCCAAAAATTGTCCAATACGTTTCGTCTAATTTGCCTATATGATAATGTCCGTAAGTTTTAATGTATTCTTTTCCAACTTTCCCTGGTTCCCAAATTGTAATATTACGCTGATTGGTTCCTCCGCGAACCATGTGGTATTGAACTTCCGGACCAGGAGCAGTAGGATCCATTAGAACCTCTTTCATTTTCTCGTAAGTTCTGACTGCGTAATGCTTGCTGGTGAAATCTTTGGTCATAAATCTTTCCTTTCCTCTTTCCTTAATTCCTCTGTTTCGTCGGGTCTTTTATAGTCGTCTTCAAGCCTGTAGGTCGTACCAATTTCCGGAGTTGAAACTTCAAGTACGTCGCAATCCGTTATTCCCGCTAACCTGTGTCTTTGGCTAATTTGACAACTATATCCTTTTCCCTGTTCAAGTTCTGTTTCGATAAGTTCGCCTTGATCATTATCCCAAACAACCTTAGCACGTCCACTAAGAATAAACCAGCTCTCCTGTTTTTTATCATGAACCTGAAGAGAAAGCCTCTTGCCTTTATTTATGTGGAGAATCTTTCCCATATAAGGTTTATTTTCGGGAACCCAGTGGATTTCATATCCCCAGGGTTTTTCTATTTTTTTGACAAAAGGAGAGTTGTTAAAAGAGTTTTTATCTAAATTATTTAAATCATTCATGTCCCAATGCTTTGATTGTATCAATTAATTCGTCTCTGTGTTTTTGCATTTCGTCCTTATTATAACCCTCAACGTTTAATCTTAAAAGAGGTTCCGTATTTGAAGTTCTGACACTCAATCTCCATGTCGGATAAGAAATTGCAATTCCATCCAGTTCCGATAATTCTCCGTCTTTGTAGTCGTTTTTAATTGACTCAATAATATCTTTTGCATTAGAGACTTTAAAATTAATTTCACCCGATTCAAAGCTTTTTTGTAAATCCTTTACAACTTCGGAAAATGGTTTGCCTAATTCACCTAAAACTTTTAGTACGACTAACATTATTGTTACTTGAGATTCGGCATTACCGGTTGCCTTAAAATAATAATGAGCAGAAGATTCTCCCGCAAATATAGCCCCTGTTTTCCCCATTTGTTCCGTAATAAACGCATGTCCTACTTTTGTTATTCCATATTTCCCTCCATTTTCTTCAATAATTTTTTTGGGAGTAAGGATATACCTAATATCAAAAAGCACCATTGATCCCGGATATTCTTTAAATAGTTCTCTGGCTACAAGAGCTGTAATTATTGTTGGCGGAACAGCTTGTCCTTTTTCGTCGATAAAGAAAAGTCTGTCTCCGTCTCCGTCGGGGGCAAGGCCTAAATCCGCTTTTTCTTCCAAGACTCTTTTTTGCAAATCAACAAGATTTTTTGGTTGAAATGGATCCGGCTGGTGAACCGGAAATGTGCCATCCAGTTCAAAATTCATCCGTACCAAATCCGTAGGATATTTTTCTACGAACGCATCAATATACGTTCCGCCCATCGCATTTGCAGGATCTGCTACTATTTTAAATTTTTTAATTTGCGGATTTCCCAAAATTTTAGCGGCATTCTCAACCTCGTCTTCTAGGACATGAGTTTTTACAGTTACGGTGCCTTTTTTATCTGTTGGCAAATCAACGCCCGAAATTGCATAATTTTTTATATCTTCCATGCCGGTTTGTTTACCGATTTTGATAAGTCCTTTTGGTCCATACATAACAAACTTTGCTCCGTTGTATTCTTTCGGATTGTGAGAAGCAGTAATCTGAATTCCGCAATCATATTTATAATTAAATACAGCAAAATAAAACGTAGGGGTAGACATAAGACCCATATCTATAACGTTCGCTCCCATGGATACTAATGTTTCAATTGCAATTTTGTAGAAAGCGGGAGAGGAAATACGCATATCTCTTGCCAAAGCCACTGTAAAATTTTCTTTAGTTATTTTTGTGGTAAAAAATTTATAAATAGCTTTTATGATTTCAGCTATGTTTTGTTCGTTTATTTGGTCGGGGTAAATTGCGCGGATATCGTATGATTTAAAAATACCTGTATCGATATTCATTACAATATCTTATAAATCGAGGAGGAAAAAGTCAATGGTTTGGGTTAGCGAAGTTGCCGATTTCCCGGTCTTGCTGTCGGAATCTATTTCGTGCAGTCTTTTGTATATTGCTATTAATTTTTCCGGCCCGAAAAGCTTTGCCTGACTTTTAAGTTTACCCGTTTGCCAGGGAGCAAGTCTTTTAACCTCATCTATTGCATTTTCTGCATCAGGATCCGATACTGCCAGGAGAAGTCTAAATTGTCTTACAATCATAAAGAATATTAATTCTTCGGCTGTTTGATTAAGCAGTTCATGAAATTGTTTAATACTGTCTGTATTTCCGGGTTTTATGTTATCTAAAAATCCGAACAAATTTTGAGGAATTTTAAATAATTTTGCTGTAGTTTTTTTAAAAGTCGTTAATTCTGTTTTTGATAATTCGGAATTTTCCCAAAAGAATATACTTGCTTTAGAAGCCTGTTCTTCAATGTAGATAACGATTTCTTTGAAGTTGGTGTTGGCTTTCTTGGATGAAAAAAAGTTCTCAATAAAAATATTTTTTTCTTCATTAAATAAAGACCCGCCTTCCAAACTCTGCATTAAATCCGAAAGGCTAAACTTACCGCCATCTAAAATTACCGGGCTTTGAGATGCCTGCCGTTTGTCTACGTAGTAATTTCTTGAGCTTGCGACGTCGTCGCCGTGGATTATGGTTATCATATTTATTTTGCTAATTTTTTGTAATCTTTGAATAGCTGCGAAGCATTTTTCTCTAAATGCCTATTTCTGCCTCTATGGGGAAGCAGAGCACCTGAAAAATTCTTGGGAATATGCAATAGTTCATGAATTAAAACTTGTTTTTGTTTATCAGTGTCCAGTTTATCAAAATATTTAGCCAAAACTTCAATTACATAAGCCGGTTCTGTTTTTAAAGCCGTTTGAAAAATTTTAGGAAATGCCCAAATTCTGGCGTATGATCTTGATTTTGAACCGTTTGTTCTGTAGCAAAAGATTCTAGCAGAATTTATATGAGAAAAACCTAAGACGGTAACTATATTTTCAATATCTTTTTTAACTTCGTTTGCTTCTTCCCATTCCAGTTTTTGACTCTTCATAAATTAGCATTTAGCTACTAGCAATTAGCCATCAGTTCGAACTAGTTGCTAGAGGCTAGTTGCTGATTCCTAAGTTCAGGTATGTTTATCTGCAACGTAAGACGCCCCGTATGCGTCGGGCTTAGTCTTAGCTACAAAACCATTGCCCGTAACCATTCCGACAACCTCTTTTATCATGTCCCGAGTATCGCCGTGTTCTCCTACATCAACATGAATTTCCAAATTATAATTAGGCGAGTGTCCATTTAAGCCTTTTTTAAGAAGGGGGACAAAAGCGCCGGCAAAATTTAAAGACGTGATGGTTTCAGCGTAAATCTTGTCTCTTAACGAATAAATGTTGCCAACTTCCTTCCTAATCCAAAAGTATTTTCCGCCAAACCCTTTTCTATGAATTAAAACGGCCGTTACTAAGTTTATTTTCTTGGGAGTGCCGTTTGGGGTTCCGTTTTTTTCGTGTGAATCAGTACCAATTACAAGGCTGTACTCCGCATTAGGGTTCTCTTCCAAAAAAAACCTGATTAATTCAATTATTTCTTCAACCATTAAACTTCCGTGCGTTAAGCTTTGGAAAGTTTGCTTGTCTATTTCTAAACTTTCCATATTTAAATAATTTTTCATTTGATTTTTTCCGGAATAGGGGACAGACAAAAATTATAGCACAAATCCTAAATGTTTAGAAGCCATTTCATAAAATTTTTTGCTGCCTTTGAAACAGTCGCCGTGTAATTCTGCTTTATACTTTTGGTAAACCTGTCTAATGGAAAGTCGTTTTCTACAGCGTTCGAACCCTTGGTTAATGAGTATTCGTTTAGTACCGGCTCTCCTTTGTTTTTTTGCAAATTTTGTAGCGTTTTATACTTATTTCGTTTTTCCTGCTCGTCTTTGATAAAAGAAAATTGGGCGAAAGGACCCGTTCCTGCCCGAAGCAAAAAAGGAGTAACCGCAATAACATTTTTGTCGTTCCAAATCGAGGTAAATGCGCTCCTGTAGTATTCCGATTGAACAGATTCCGGAATTTGAGTATCCGTCCACCCCGTTTCCGTAATAAAAACCGGCAGAAGTTTGCCTTCCAAGCTTTGCACCAGACTCTGTTCGTACTTAAAGCTGGCTATTCCTTGATATCCGTATGCCGAAGGAGGCTCTGAAAACCCGGGATTTGGATACGAATGACTGGCCAGGCCGTCAATTTTCCCAAACACTCCGGGCACTGCGTTATTCACTTGTCTTATAAAAGAGTATTCGTTTATCGATTGTCCCGCAATATTAGCCGACGCATTATCAAGTCCTGCGGAAATAATAAAAAACTCATCGCTTCTTTGCTTAAAAACGTCAGCGGCATAACTTAATATTTCCGCGTACCCCGCAGGATCGGGAGCTCCGCCCCATTCATCACCCCTGTTTGGTTCGTTATAAATCACAACATACCTATTTTTGGTAGGCCAATTAAGAGCGTTTAAAAAATTGGCAAAATCTAAAACATCACTATCCGTAGGCTTAGACCAAGATACAGTGTTAAAATAATCTCCGCTAGTAGCAAGTCTTATAATGGGAATTAAGTGAAATTTTCGGCTATCATCCATAAAACCCTGCCATTTTACTAAGTCTTTGTCTGATGCCTGAATTGGAATTGTAACGTAGCCCCAATCTCCGCCCGTAGAATTAACTAATTTTGCAGCTTCTGCCAGTTCGCTGGGAAATAAAATGTGAATTCCCACAATATTGTTGGTTTTGGATGTTGGGTCGTAAACTGCATATGAGTTTTTTATGAATAAGAAATTTAATATTAAAAAAGAAGCTATTATGGCTATATACTTAATAGGAAGCTTCATGTAGGTGTATATTGTACAGCAAAAACAATTAACTTATTTTTTACAACCTTACGGCGTCACGAATACTAACGGGGTTAAAACCATGTTTCCAGTCAATTCGAAGCAATTCTTGCCAATTCGCATTTATCCAAGGACTATCAAGTCTTGTATTACTGGTCATAGGATTACTCACTAAGTCACTAACTAAAACCAGCTCAGAAAAATGCGGGTCTATTTTAAGCGGTACAGACGCTCTTTGAAAATCCGAACGGGCAATAATTGAAATAGCAGCTGTTTCTTCCCCTGCCATCCGCATTTTCTCTAAAGCTTGCCAGGTGAACTTACGCTTCTGATGATCTCCGTTTGGCCCGGCTATTACAACACTCTCTAATTCTCCCGTAGGCTTGTATTTAATATCCAGCGTGGAACCTGCTACTCCAGCGAGTATTTCTATTCCATCTCCTACTCTAATGCTGAAGAGGTCTCTCTCGTTTTTAGCTTCCAACAGAACATGTTTTAGCCGAGCCGGGGATTTACCGTCAAAAATAAGTTCAATTTCGGCCTTCAGATCGTGAGCGGAAAAATTGTCCGATGGTCTGTAATATTGTCTGGTAACACTATATTCTTGTCCCGGAACTACTGTTTCCGGTCTTCTTGCGACGAATAATTTGTCTTCGTCTACGACAAAAATGCCTCTTGGATCTCCTAAAGCATTCATTCCTTGCACAAAATCTTTGAAATCCATCTTCATTGGTGCAGGAATTTCTCTGCGTGAAGGACTATGTCCTGTTTTTTCGCCCATAGTATTTTTATTATAACTTAATGCATTCCCTGTGTCAACCTATAGTCGTTAGATTAGCTTCAGCTTAATGAAGGTAAAAGTGTTTTAGCCGCAAAAAAACCCCTTGCGGGGTCTTTCCGGGTCACCTATTGCTAGGTTTCCTGCCTTTTTGATACTTGCGTATCTGAAGGTAAAAATCATTTTATACTCCTGAATAGCCTTTGTCAATAGAGTAAAAGTAGGTCAAAAGAGGTCAATATTGGCATATATGTACTTTAAGCACGTAGTCTATTCTAAAAAATATCTATAAGATTATACAAATAAAATTGCGTCTTTCATTTTATGTTTAAATCATATATTCTATATTTTATGACTAAAGATTTGTGTCCGAAATGCGGTTCTCCTTTAGGAGAAATTACTGAAACCTCAACAGGACGTAAGCTGCAGCGCTGTTCTAAAGGCAGCTGGAATAAGGAAACGAGACAAAATGAAGGCTGCGATTATGTTAAATGGATAGCCATTGAGCCTGAAATTTTGGACGAAAAATGTCCAAAATGCGGATCTCCTCTTGTAATGCAATTTACACGATTTGGCAAAAAAATGAAAAAATGCAGTGCCGGCAGCTGGGACAAGGAAACAAAAAAAGCCGTTGGCTGTGATTTTGTGGAGTGGATTAATGGCACAACGGAAAAATCAGACGAAGAATGTCCGGAGTGCGGCAAACCGCTTGTAATTTTCACTACAAATGCAGGGAAAAGAATGAAAAAGTGTTCAACCGCCGGCTGGGATAGCGCAAAACGAGTAGCAACAGGATGCACTTATATAGAATGGTTAAAAGGAAACGTAACTAAATCGGAAGAAAACAGCGGGGGAGAAGAATTCTTACCCCCCGAACCCGAAGGAAACTAAAATTGACCATTGCCTTATAATTGCAATAATAAACAAAAATTGTTAATATAAACTTATGATAAAAACTACAAAGTACGTAACAAAAAGAGATTTAAAAGAAGCTCTGTTTGATTTGCGCCATGGACTGCTTAAAGCATTAGATGAAAAAAGCAAGAAGTATAGAGATGAAATTTTAAATGGTTTGGATGGGGTTATGAAAGAACTTGAGACCATGCGTGAAGAAAACACAATTGGAGCTCATCAAACAAGAGAGATACGTGAAGAGGTAGACAATCACGAGAAAAGAATCACAAAATTAGAATCTCCAACACAGTAAAATCTAGCTTTCCACCCCCAAGGATTGTTTTGAAATCTCACATTTTCAGCGAAGCCGAGTTTGACTCGGTGAACCAGATATGGCTACTTTCGAACAGTACGTTACAATTTACTCAAATTAGTTATCCCACAAAAAACAGACGGGGTTAACCGCCTGTTTTTCAATCTTAAACCAAGGATTTATCAATCACGTTCTCCGTGATTTTCATTTTCTCCGCGATGATCATCATCATTATTTTTTCCGTGATCATCTCTGTCATTATCGTGGTCATCATCTTTATGATTTTCCACATATTTTATGCACTGACCTTGGTTTTTAAATGTAGGATTGTTGAATGTTTTCCATCCATCTTTCTTACATTGGTCTTTATTAGTTGGCGGACCAACTAAAACAGGTCCGGAAAGCGTGGAAAAGTTATCTACTAAATAACCATTTCCCGCTGTTGCCGGCGCTGCTGTTCCCCCTGTTCTAAAAATTGCTGTTTTAACAATCCTTACAGATTGTTCCACAGATGCTTCGCTATCGAATCTGTAATAGTTTTCCCAGCTTGTCCCTGTGTGCTTGAGAACGCCATCAACATAAACTTTAACTACGTCATTTGAAGGACCGTCGACTACATCCATCACAAGTTTTACCGTATGGGGAGTTCTTGTGTATGTGCCTAAGTCCGTCAGAACAAAATTTGCCGGATTACCTGTACCCTGAACGTCATAGAAGATCATATCTATTCCGCCAGCGACATCTTTAAATCCAACATAGCTCATACGAGATCCATCTCCTCTATCTGGAGATACCGACATAAACAAACCTGGCTGTTGTGATCCAGGTATTGCTGAAGCAATATCAAACTGCATTTCGAAATGAGTTTGTTTTGTCCCCGCCGAAAAAGTTCCAGCAGTTGCGCCTGTTTCTCCTACCGAGTTAATAAGCGGTTTGGCAAATGTCATGTCTCCAAAACAACCACTAGTTACTGCGTTTGAGATTCTTAAAGATTGAGATCCAAACCCGACAGTGCTTAAGCTTGCGCTTACTGCATGGTCATAAACAGCGCATCCTGATCCTGCTGCTCCTGTACTTGTCCATCCATCCTGTAAATTTATTGTTCCTAATGTATAGGGTGGGTTTTCAAAATTTACGGAAAGAGAATCTGCAAAGGCAGGAGTGACTAAAAGACTAAGAGATATTGCTAGAAAAGAAAAGAATGTTATAATTTTTTTCATTTTTTCACCTCCTTTCGTTAGAAATTCTTAACAAGTTTGCGAGTTTTAGAATTTCTTACGCCCGCCGACCAAGCACTCTTTAAAGCGTGAACGAATAGTTCTAAAAAGCTTTAAAGTGAGCTTAGGCGGGCAAATTCATTCATATTCTTCCTTTTATCACAAAAAAACCGCCATAAGGCGGCCTATATGTGATTAAACTTCCTGCTATTTAATCTGATTTTCACAACCCTATAATAGGACTAAAAGGGCTTACTGTCAAGGGAGTTATTGTGGCTAAGAAGTCAAATTAGGTTTCAGTGACGCCAGTGGGATTCGAACCCACGATTACAGGGATGAAAACCCTGTGTCCTAACCGCTAGACGATGGCGCCATTTTACCCATCAAAAAAAAATGGTTATAACGACCTAATTATAGCCTAAGTTCAAAATTTAGACAACAATCATACCCGCTATTGCTACGCTCAAGCGTTTGCAAGCTGGTTACTCAAGTTTTTGCTTTACTCTCGCTATTACGTCTTTAGCCGCTCCTTGTCCGCCCAAGCCAAAGGCAATTCCTCCGGCAATCGCAAGCATGGCAACAAGACCGGTAAACAGAATTCTTATTAAGTCTGTTGCAACACCAAGCTGACTTAAAACAGCAAGGATTACAAAAACGTTAATAGCCCATCTGGTAACAGATGCTATTGTGCTCGCGGTTTGCGAATCTACTCCTTTTACCGAAGCTAAAATTATGTCATGGGAAAGTCGTGCAAAAACAAAACCCACCATTGCAATTACCGCTGACACGAAAACATTAGGTAAATAATTTAGGAATTCATTTAAGACGGTTATAATTCTTGGAAGTCCCCACACGTCTGCTGTTGGGATTAAGAAAACTATGATTACAAACCATCTTACGATTTCAGATAAAATATTCGACCATGAGAATTCATCCTTTGCTTCCGGCACGCCGTACTTTTTGAGAAATGTTTCTACTTTTAGCGTTCTAAATAAGCTTAAGACCACCTGTTTAAGTATGGATGCAACTATTACGCCTATAAGAAGTATAATTGCGCCTGCTAGAAATTTTGGAATGAAATTTACGACTGCGTAGAAAGCACTGTTAAAGGAGGCAGTTAGTATTAATCCAATGTCCGGCATTTAATTCACCTCCTTTCATTGATATGTTAGATTAAGTCTATGCTTTTTATCTTAATCTTGTCAATAGGATAAGGGGCTGATATAATCTTTCATAAGCAACTAGCGGTTAGCAACTAGCTCCTAGAGGCTAAATTGGGCCGGTAGCTCAGCGGTAGAGCAGGAGCCTTTTAAGCTCTTGGCCACAGGTTCGAATCCTGTCCGGCTCACTGAACGTTCCATCTATGGCAGAAGAATTGCGATTAGCTTGCTGTAATAGGAAGGAATGACTTATTTGATTAGTTTGATAAGCATAATCCTTAAAGACCACACCTTTTGGCATTATCGAACTAACTAGGATTTGCCTCTGATCAAGATTGCCATCAAGCCATGCTTTGGATAAGTCTTTTAAGAACACACTCATAAAGTTTGTTAAAGTATCTATATCAACTTGAGCTAGAGTTGATTCATTCGCAATAGATTTCTTCGCTATTAACTCAACATCTGCCTTTGCTAACAGCTCTTTGCATAGATCATCGGGAATAACACCGTCTGCGTTTTTCTTGCCAATGCTTAACTTCCGTTCTTCTAACTTCTCTATATCCATTTTTAACCAATCTTGTTGTTTATACAACTCTTTATATCTTTGATGCCATTTTGCTTTAACCTGTTCAGTAAATAGTTTTATAACTTCAGGAGCAGGAGATAGTCTTTTTAACAGTTTTACAAATTCTTCTTCTAAAGTATCCTTAGAAATATTTATTATTTTATGTGTTCTTTTGGAGCAGTAATAATAAGCATACTTCTTAGTTGAACCTTTTGCCCATGCTCCGGTTAGCGGAGCTAGGCATTCTCCACATTTTACGAATCCTCTAAGTGGAAAAGTAGGATTATTTCTCTCTCTTGGTTTTGCAGTATTGCTCCTGCCATCTAGGATTGACTGTACACGATAAAAAACTTCTTCAGTTACCATTTGATTATGTAATCCTCTTTTTTCTAAATTCCATCTTTTGCTCGTAATTATCCCAATATAGAAATTGTTCCTAAATATTCTATTAACTGTTTGTTTGTGAACCGAAAGTCCCCATTTTTTCATAAGCTTTGAAATAGTAAATAAAGATTGAGTTCCGTTTGACATTTCTTCCCAAGCTCTTTTAACTAAATCAAAAGTCTTTGGATTACGTTCAATAATCTTTCTTCCTTCAACAACAGTGTTTATATATCCAAGAGGCGGTCTTCCTGCGGCATACCAACCTGATTCAAATCTTTTTTTCATTCCATCTAATGCTCTTTGTCCTCTCATTTGATTATCAAGTTTTGCTGCTGCGGATAGTATTGTTTGTAGAAACTCCCCTGAAAAAGTATCATCAGTCGGTTCAGTGCAGGATATTACTCTTATCCCATATTCCGATAGTTTCTTTTTAATGCCTAAGAAATCATAAGTATCACGGGAAAGCCTATCATATTTGTAAATAAATAGGGCAGAGATGGTGTCTTTATTTTTTCTGCAAAATTCAAGGAGTTCAATAAGTCCGGGTCTGTTTGTTGTCTTTGCGCTATAACCGGAATCGGAGAATATCCTTATAAGTTCGTATTCTTGCCTATCTGTTTCCTTGCGGATATAATCATCCTGATTTTCTAGTGAGAATTGAGATTGGTCTTCTGTTGATATGCGAACATATCCTATCGCTTTTCTAATCACAGCTATAGTATGGCTATTTTTTATCTTCATTGTCAAATCCTTTCTTTAAAGTCTGTTGCATAAATATTTCTGCTAATCCGTTTGCTGAATTAATCCATTCTTCAATTTCTTTCTCCGGTGTATCTTTATATTCTTGTCCTAAAACCTTATGTGCTTCTGGTATAGTCACAATCCTAACCTTCTCCTCTTTCGGCGTTTAATTAAAAATGTAAAAAATCCGGCTGGCTTATCTATCGTTCTTGTCCCAGAACTTTGAGCCTTAACCATATATTTGATTACTCTGTTAATTGCTCTTGGGTTCCAATTTTGCGCGATATAAAGCCAATGCCCATCTTTTGTTTCTCTGTTAACAAACAGCTTTTCTAAAAGTTCGGCTACTAAGATAGGCGAGGTTTTGTAGGTAAGTGTTTTTAATTCTGTGATAACATCTAGTTTATCTTCAGTTAACTCAAAGTTAACGGTTCGTTTATAGGTATCATTACCATTCCATTTAACATAAACATCTTCATTCGTTCTTCCATCTCTCTTTAGTTCTTCTGCTTCGGTTTCCGCAAGAGACTCACAAACTAGGAGTTGTTCGTAAGCATCAAAATCCGCCATGTTTGGGTTATAGCTTGCATGATAGACTTGCTCGATTTGGCGAATAGCTTCTTCTTTACTCAAATTATTATGGTTTTCTAAAATCTCAAACATATTTATTTGTTTCCCCTTTTTATAAAGCCGATAAACCTCCTATGATTGGTACAGGTAATCTTTCCGGAATATTATTCTCCGCTGCTCTAAGATCGGGTAGGCATTTATTTAATAGGGCTTTAGCCGCACCTAGTTGGATGCCTTCGTTTTTTGAGGTAGTCATTAGTAGATATAAGGTGTCTATAGCCTCTTTTGAGTATTTTGAAGCGTAGGCGTATAACCCTTGCCTCCCTCTTACTCCCCCCTGTTTAGCTTCTTCGTTGTTCATATTTTTGCCAAAAAAAACCCGTCCAACAGCCTTTTACCTGTGCTGTTGACGGGAAGTGATATAAATTTCAATCACCAAACCGTGATCCTAAATTAACCTAATTAGCCTTGTTTTTTGCTTAAATCTATAAATTCTCCGTGAGAGCGGTCTGTAACGGGTAGTTTTGAACCTTTTTCAAAAACCTCTGAAATATCATGCCCTCCGCCATTAACTCGATTTTGTATTACTTCGGAAGCAGTAACTGTTTGAGAAAGATCTTGTCCGTACTCTCTTAATAAAGCTTCAATTACTTCCGATATGGTTAATGCCTCAAGAGCACCTTTTGCCTTGGCTCGTCTTAGAGTTAGTGGGTCAATAAAAATCGTTGTCCTTGTTTTCTTCTCTGGTTGAAAACCGTCTAAATTTGTCATACTAAGTAATATTTTACCACATTATTACCAAAAGTCAAGGGGATTCAAGCACGCAAGATTGTCATCAGATATACGACCTTTTTTATTGTGTCAGAAAACCCCTTTTTTTTACTGCGACGGAAAACTAGTAAATGTTAACTTTTTTTAACTTTTTGACCTCAATTTAGAAAAAGAGAATATCAAGAACAAGGTTATTAAACTAAGAGTAATCTTTTTCATAAGATTAAGATTCAATATTATCTACAGTATCTATTTAATAGGTCGTTTAAGCTATTCGTTGCATTTGAGGATCCAATATTACATACCTGCTGTCCTAATTTTGCAAGACCATCGTTATAACATTTGTCAATACAATCCAGGCCTTCCTTTTGTCTTTTTGTTAAACAGTCATCATAACTAGAATAACCGTAAGAAGTTCTTACCATTTCGTCGCTGCAGATATTTACAGTTGGACAACTACTGGAACAAGTCTGAGAATAATTTTGTTGACTGCTCTGACATTTTATATATTCTTCAGTCGAAGTTTTAACAGCATTAGAGGCGTCAACTACTGCCTTAGCACTACTAGGATCGCAGTAATAAGTAAGTCCATTGTGAGGTAGAATAACGGGTACTTTTTGAACAATGGTAGGTTGCGATATAGGCGTTGCTGTAGGTTGATTGTATTGGGGTACATAATTATTTGTATTCTGTTGGTTTTTGTAGATTGTTTCAGGCGTCGGCGTCGGTGTGTTTGTAAAAACTTCAATCGTGGGGATTGGTAATTGTTCGGTTTTAGCTCCTAAGATGAAGCTTTGGTTCTTTACCAATAAGCCTGTAATTAACAAGACAGTAATAACTAATAGTCCTACAAGAAACTTGTCTTTTAGGTTGGTAAAATTACTAAGTTTTTTCTTAATTTTCATATTTATTCTTTATTTCCTAACTTTCTTATACTCCTTTTTTAGTTTGAAGTCAAAATGAGACTAGGAAATAACCATAATTTGAATAAAAACCATTCCTAGAGCATTTAATAGCCTCACATGCAAGCTAAATTAGTCCGCTAGGTATTGTGTATTAAAGTTGCTTAATTTACTCCATATTCATAACCTAGTTATAGGGGGCATATATCCCTAAAAAAGCGTGCTGAAGTTGGGAATATTGTTGAATAATTAGTTTGAAGTCGTTATCGTCCGGCTCACTGAAAAATCTCCATGGTTTTTGCCAAGGGGATTTTTTAATGGCAAGGAGGGTTTATCTTGAATCTTGAGTTCGTCAGAACGAAATACTCGGTGAGTGCTGTCCGACTCACAAAAATAATTTTTAGACAACTTCCACATCATGAGGATAGCTTTCACGTAAACCCGCAGGAGTAATACGTATAAACTTTGCTTTTCGCTGAAACTCTTTAATATTATGCGCGCCTGAATAAGAAAGTCCCGAACGAATACCTGCGCAAAGCTGTTCAAGAACATCTTCAACAGGACCTTTGTATTTTACTAACGATTCAACGCCTTCAACGTGTAAGTTAAAATGCGGCTTTCTGCCATTATTATCTTTTTTAAGTTGTACTTTTTTTGCGGCGCTTGACGTTGAAGCATCATATTTTTTATAGAATACGCCATTTTTCGTAATAATTTTACCCGGCGCTTCGTCTGTACCTGCAAAAAGCGAACCGCACATGTAAGCGTCCGCTCCGCAGGCCAGTCCTTTAATAATATCTCCTGATTTAGCAGCGCCCCCATCTCCTAGAACATATTTATTCTTGAATCTCTTCCTCGCTCTGTTGGCTTCTAAAATAGCGCTTATCTGCGGAACGCCGCTCCCCGCAATAATTCTGGTTGTACAAATTGTCCCTGCCCCTACACCAACCCTTACGGTATCTGCGCCTGCTTTAAAAAGATCTATGGCTCCCTCATATGTTGCTATTGTCCCCGCAATCATGGGAATTTTTGGAAATTTATTTTTAAATTTTGATACCGCAGATAGAGCCGTTGTGGTGTGAGCATGAGCAATATCTAATGTTATCCCGTCGACCCCTGCTTTAACTTGCATTTCCGCTCGCTCAAGATAGTCGTCTCTTAAACCTATGGCTGCAACGACTTTTTGTCCAGCGTTTTTTACTTTTTTTACTTTATCCGCTTCGATTTGCGGCGTATCGAAACGCGGTAAAAAACCTATTCCGCCTAACTTAGACATTGCTATTGCCATATCAACGCCGGTTACGGTATCCATACTCATACTTATTAAAGGCATGGAAAGTTTGATATTTGGCGCAATTATAGTCGAGAGATCGATTTCCATTCTCGATACTACAGTAGATTTCTGCGGGACAAGCAGTACATCGTCAAAGCTTAAGGCAATTGGGAAAGAAGGATAAATTTCTGACATTAAATAAGTCCAGACAAAATAATATCTTAACGCAATTGACGTTGTCAACCCTCAAAGGTAACCCCGATGGCAAGCATCGGGGCTTGTTATTGTATGTCCCCTTCGCCAAGGCTACGGTGGGGTTGACACCTCCGTAGCTTTTACAGCTTTACCCTACACTTCTTTAAAACACCTCGCTATCCTTCTCTAGTGCCAAGTATTGGGGCGTGACGCGAAGGGGTGTCAATAGCAAAACGGTAACTGCCGATTGTCATTTGCCAAATTTTGGACTATAATTTAAGTTCAATTTTATGGACCCCATACATTCTTATTTTCTCGCGAGGCTTACATTCTCGCCCCCACCTGCCAAGGCCTGGCACTGGCGGGCAGGTCGAAAGGGCGAATATACGGGGCAAGCAAGATATGGATAAAATAATAATTAAAGGCGCCAGAGAACATAATTTAAAGAATTTGGATGTCCAGATTCCCAAAAATAAGCTCGTTGTTTTTACCGGACTTTCCGGAAGCGGTAAATCTTCCCTTGCTTTTGACACAATTTATGCCGAAGGGCAAAGGCGCTACGTAGAAAGTCTTTCTTCTTACGCAAGACAGTTTTTGGGTGTTATGAAAAAACCCGATATTGATTTAATCGAAGGACTTTCTCCTGCAATTTCAATTGACCAAAAATCTACTTCACATAACCCAAGGTCTACTGTTGGAACAGTTACTGAGATATATGACTATATGAGACTTCTTTTTGCCCGAATCGGCCATCCCCATTGCCCAAAATGCGGCAGGGAAATATCGCATCTTTCAAAAGAACAAATAGTAAATTCAATACTGGAGCTCCCCAAAAAACATGCAGCCCAAAAATTAAAAATTTTAATTTTATCTCCTGTTGTAAGAGACAGAAAAGGGGAATATACGGAGCTTTTTTCGGATCTAAAAAAAAGAGGCTATAAAAAGGCAAGAATTGACAATGAAGTCTTTTCGTTAGACGAAGAATTTACGCTTATAAAAACAAACCGGCATACGGTTGAAGCTGTTATCGACCAGATTGTTCTTGACAAAAATATTGACAAAGGAAGAATTACAACCGATGTTGAACAAGCACTAAAGTTTGGCAGCGGAGAATTAATAGTTTCCGTTATCAAAGACGCAGGCTTTAATATTCCCGAGAAACCCAAAAAAATGGAAGACATACTATTTTCCGAAAAATTTGCGTGCCCGACAGACGGAATATCTTTGCCGGAAATAGAACCAAGAATTTTTTCCTTTAACACTCCGCACGGAGCATGTCCTATTTGTAACGGCCTCGGAACAATTTTAACCGTTGATAAAGATTTAATTTTTAATAATAACCTTACAATAAACGAAGGCGGAATTCTGCCATACACAACCACACTTTCTCACGACAGCTGGTTTACCAGAACTTTTAAAACATTCGCAGAAGAAAACAATATTTCCCTAACAAAGAGGTTATCCGAAATAAACAGCGAACAAAAAAAATTGCTTTTGAATGGCACCGGAGAAAAAGAATATTATGTTGAAGGGGAAAATAGGTGGGGAAGAGAAACCGCAATCAATGAGCCCTTCAAAGGAATTCTGCACGACTTAAGGCAGAAATACCAATCAACAGAATCAATTTTTTTAAGAGCCCAGATAGAAAAGTTTATGCGTTATGAAGTTTGCCCCGAGTGTTTGGGAGCAAGGCTTAAAAAAGAAGCATTATCAATAACGATTAATGATAAGTCTATTGTCCAAACATCAGATATGTCAATATCCAATATTTATGACTTTATAAAAAATATTGAAGAGAAGTCAAGCGGCAGAGAAAAAGAAATCGGAAAATTGATTATTAAAGAAATAAAACAAAGACTGACTTTTTTGATTGACGTGGGACTTGATTATCTTACTTTGTCAAGGGGTGCGCAAACCTTAGCAGGAGGAGAGGCTCAAAGAATAAGACTTGCTTCGCAAATAGGTAGCGGACTCACGGGAGTTTTATACGTATTAGATGAGCCTTCAATTGGGCTTCACCAAAAAGACAATAAAAAACTAATAGATACTTTAAAAAAATTACGGGACTTGGGCAATACTGTGCTGGTGGTAGAACACGATGAAGAAACCATGAAAGAGTCTGATCAGATTATAGACTTTGGGCCGGGAGCAGGACAAAACGGAGGACATATAATTTCCCAAGGCACAGTTACGCATATTAAAAACGACCCCAAGTCGTTAACAGGAGAGTATTTGTCAGGCAAAAGAAAAATAAAAATGCTTCCAAATGTAAACAAAAATATATCTACGAAGTCGATAACCATCTCGGGCGCCAGTGAACATAATCTAAAAAACATCACTGTTTCTTTTCCTCTAAATAATTTTGTGGTAATAACCGGAGTCTCGGGAAGCGGTAAGTCAACGCTGATAAACGATATCTTGTACCACGGGTTAATGCAGAAGAATAATCCGTTTCATAGACAAAAACCGGGCAAACATACCGCTATAAGCGGATTTGAGAACATTAAAAATATATTTTTAATCGACCAGTCGCCAATCGGCAGAACTCCCAGAAGTAACCCCGCAACTTATACGGCGGCTTTTGGCTACATAAGAGACATTTTTGCCAAAACTAAAGACGCGAAATTAAAAGGATACGGACCCGGCAGATTTTCCTTCAATGTAAAAGGCGGACGGTGCGAGGCATGCCAGGGGGAAGGAAGAATAAAAATTGAAATGCAATTTCTGCCTGATGTTTATATAACCTGCGAGGTGTGCAACGGCCTTCAGTATAACTCCGAAGCATTGGAAATTTTATTTAACGGAAAAAATATAGCGCAGGTTTTGGCAATGAGCGTATCCGAAGCTTTGTCGTTTTTTTCGTTTGTTCCGGGACTCTCCCATAAACTGCAAACCTTAAATGACGTTGGGCTTTCTTACATTAAGCTTGGCCAGCCTGCTCCGACACTTTCGGGGGGAGAAGCGCAAAGAGTAAAGCTATCTGCGGAATTATCAAAAAGAGGATCAAATTCGTTATATCTTTTGGACGAGCCGACAACCGGGCTTCATTTTGCAGATCTTGAGAAGTTACTGGGCGTATTAAGAAAATTAGTTGACTTGGGGAATACCGTTATAGTTATTGAACATAATCTGGACGTAGTAAAAAACGCAGACCACATTATTGATTTAGGTCCTGACGGAGGAGAGAAAGGCGGACAAGTTGTTGCGGTTGGTACGCCTCTTCAAGTCACTGAAAATAAAAACTCATACACCGGCCAGTTCTTAAAAAAAGTTTTAAACAAGTAACATGCAATATAGAAGGCCTTCCCCCTCTTTTGGTAAGGGTTTACGCTTCGCAGATCAGTTGACTACTGTTAATTCAATACTTGATTTGCAAAAATAAGAAGACCATTCTCGCCAAGTATAAAAAGGGGCTCTTCTCCCATTATCCTTTGTCTTGAAGGAGTCGGATAATTTCTTGCCGTCAAATAGATATCATAAGGATCTCTTTGCCAGCCTTTTTTTCCTTTTTCATCTCTTCCTGTTTCTTCAAAATGCAAATGAGGTTCATCGTAACTTTTAAATTTCAATGTATCTAACAGTAAAGGTCTTTCTTCGCCATTATATTCATCGTAACCCAATCTTAAACCAGAAAATCCGACTTTACCCAATAAATCTCCTCTTTTAACCAAAACTGCTTTTCCACTATCTATTAAATTAGAAGGATTAAAGTCGTGATTAGTAGGATTCCAAGTGCCTTCTTCAAGTTTTGGCATACTAAAAGGAATTGTTTCATCTATTTTCGACAAGTGTCCCAATTGAACGTATCTATTTAGATGCTCAACATAAATTTGCACGAAATATCCTAAACCAAAATATAACTCCTTACCCTCGAGCTTTTTTATATTTCTGTCAGAATCTTTTAACGGAAAAGAATGATATGAAGAAATGGCAATACCGTCGCAGGGAGCAGTTACAGGCGTTCCGTAAGGAACTTGAAAGTCGACTGCTCCGTGAATTCTATATCCATGGATAGCTTTTTCCGCTCTTGAATACATCCATCCTTCCGTGATTTGATATGACCCAACATCGCTAAAAAAGGGAAGGGTTAGATATCTTTCAGTAACTGTTGAAACCCCATTTATTTCAGGATGATGGAATTTTCCATGTCTTTTAAATGAAAAAGTTTCTAATTCAATTGCCATTAAAAGATTATATCACTCTACCTTAATGGTCAACCAGGTTTTTAGGGCTCTTCCCCCTCTCTTAACAAGGGTTAGGATGTTCTGGCTGACCACATCGGTAAGGCTTTGAAAAATGTATCTTCCCCTACATATCGATTTAATTTTCAGTAAATAAGTCTTGTTTGTTTATCTTATGGTAATTTCAGAACTATCTATATACACCTTGCCTATGTTCTATTTTAACTATTTGTATTAAGCTTTCTTTCGAGTTAAAGCTGTATATTATACGATAATCCCCGACTCTAAACTTATAATAATCCTTAAGCTCTCCATGCAACTTAATACCAGAAACTGGATTTTGCATTATTTTATCAAAGGAAGAAATTATTTTTGTCTGAATATGTTTTGGCAGTTTTGATAGATTTTTATCAACGCTTTGAGCTAATTGTAGTTTTTTTGCTGACATTTGAAGTTATTGTTTTTTATTATATTTCTTTTTAACTTCTTCCAGAGTTAAAAGTTTGCCTTGTTTTAATTCTTTTTGAGCAAGATTAATATCCGATAAAGAGTTATTAAGACTGTAAATTGTTTCTTCTAAGGAATCAAGATAGTCTGGAGAAACTAAAGTAGCTTTAATCCTCCCGTTTTTAGTTAAATCTACTCTTGTATATGCGTCATTTATCTCATCTACAAGACTAAGAAGTTTCTTTCTAGCTTCTGTTACCGGTATTGTCTGTATCATACCGTGAGTGTACATTAAAGTGAGCACTTTGTCAATATATCAATTCCTTACTTTCTCCTAAACGATATAGTATACTCAAATAATAATAAAACGTGGAACTAGGCCATGATTATAACCCAAACGCTGTGCTTAAACCTGATATAAATATTTAATTTTAGAAGGAGTTAATTTGCAATCTAAAGCTTATCAATCATTATCACAAGATCCGGGCGTTTATCTGTTTTTTAACAGCAGCGGGAAAGTAATTTATGTTGGAAAAGCAGTCAACCTCAAAAAAAGAGTCCGTTCTTACTTTGCAAACAGAAAGGATTTAGGAGAAAAAACCAGCATCCTCGTTTCTCAAATAGGCAAAATCAAAACAATTAGGGTTGAGTCTGAAATTGAATCTTTGCTTTTGGAGGCTAATTTAATAAAAAAATACCAGCCAAAATACAATATAAAATTAACAGACGGAAAAGCTTATCCCTTAATCAGAATTACCATAAAAGACGAGTATCCAAAGGTTTTAACGGCAAGAAAACCGAATGACCTAAGCTCGTTATATTTTGGTCCATTTCCAAATGCAAGCGCTATGCGTCTGGTTTTAAAAACAGTAAGGAGAATTTTTCCTTTTCAATCTAGTGTAAATCATCCAAACAAAATTTGTTTTTATTACCATCTCGGCCTTTGTCCATGCCCCAGCATTTTAAAAGATAAAAAATACAAACGAACAATTAAACACATTATTAAATTTTTAAACGGGCAGACAAAAAGCGTGATAAAGGATTTGGAAAAAGAGAGAAACGAATTTAGCAAAGCTCAGCAGTTTGAAGATGCTTTATTATTACAAAATAAAATTGATGCAATAAGACTTGTTACCGGTAAATTTTATAAACCTTTTGAATATGAAAAAAACCCAAATTTAAGAGAAGACATCAGAAACGAAGAGTTAAACTTATTATTGGAAAGTATAAATAAAGAAGAAACGACAATTACAAAGCTTAATCGAATAGAGTGCTATGACATTTCAAATACATCGGGAAAAAATGCAACAGGCGCAATGGCTGTATTCATTAAAGGAGAAAAGGAACCGTCTTTATATCGAAAATTCAGAATTCGCAGAACCTACAATGATTTACCTAATGATTTTGCAATGATGGAGGAAGTAATAGAGAGAAGGCTTAAGCATAATGAATGGGCTATTCCCGATCTTATTATTGTGGACGGGGGTAAGGGCCAGATTTCTTCGGCCATCAAAGCATTAGCCAGAGAAAATATTAAAATTCCCGTTATAGGATTGACAAAGCAGGAAGAAATAATAATTACGGCAAATTTTAAAGAGGTGAAGCTTCCGAAAGACTCAAAGCAACTGCATCTTGTAATGCGAATAAGAGATGAGGCTCATAGATTTGCAATAAGCTACCACAAAAAACTTAGAGCTAAATCTACCTATATTTAAAGTGCAGAATTTCTTACAACAGTATATGAATTGGGGAAGTACAAAAATGCCGCCGGAACATCGTCCAAAAGATATTTCTGGAAATCTAAATATATTTTAATTCTGCTTTGAATATCAACGGTTTGCCGGCCGTCCTCTAGGAGCTTATCTATTCTTAAACTTTTGTAATTGGTTATGTTATTTATTTGACCGGAATGCCAAAGAGCGTATTGATCCGGATCCCTTGGCACTGTGAAATCACCAAGGTATGCCTGAAAGTTAATCGGGAGTGTGTCAACAACTTTAATCATTGTCTTTATTCCTATGTTTAACCACGATTTGGCTATTTCTTTGGCTACCTTTTCATATTGAGGAAATGTTTGTAAAGTAATTTTCATATTCGCGGTTTCCGATGCGCTTTGAGACTGAGACAGCAACAGTTTTGCATGAGCATAATCTTTTTGGTAATTGGACTCTTGATGTAACCACAAATTGGGAGCAAACGGCTCGTAATTTCTTTTGCCCATGCTAAACGAATCCGGAATGGCATAGGAAAGAGCCCTTCTTAATCTCTTATCCGACAAGACCCCATCTTCAGTGTTGTAAAACAAAGTTACAAGATGCCTGTAGTTAATAGACTTATAAACTTTTGCATTTTCAAATGAGTAAAAATTTGTGTTCTTAAAATTTACATCTTCCAAACCGACAATTTTATCTACATCTCCTATTACGAAGGCATTCTTTAACGCGTTTTGGGTTGGATAGAACTGATAGATAAGAGTTTTATTTTTAACTTTATTTGAAATAAGGGTTATGGAATTGACAAAATTACCGTTTAGATCTACGGACGAAATTCTATACTCGCCAACACCTACCAATTTTTTTTCGAATATTGGCTGTGAAACAGTTATTAAAAATGGGGAATAATTTTCCTTTAATTTAAAAACTATCGTATATTTTTCAGGTTTTTCTATTTTAACATCCAAAAAATTGTAATTAACCAAAGACGATGTAAGATTTTCCCCGTTTGAGAAGTAGATATTTTGTTTAAGATAAAAAACATAAGTTTTACCATTATCTTTTATGCTCCAACCGGAAGCGATATCGGGTTTTGGGGTTCCGTCTTCAGCCACATGGGTTAAGCCCCGGGACGCTTTATGCAAAACTTCCAATGGAAGATTATCCGTACTGTAGGAACCGGCCATGCCAACAACCATACGCTGATTAAAAGGAAGCCCTGGAACTATTACTCCCCATCCGAGGTATATAGCGGAAAAAATTACCAGTCCAAAAACAAAAGATGCAAAAATAGTTTTTCTCCATTTTTTCAGGTACGCCCTGAAAAGCCAAAATATCAACCTTCGTCTTCCCAGTAAAATCATATGGCTTAGCGGGTTATAAGAAGAACTATAGACAGAAGCCCAAACAAGACTGCCAGAACAACCGTAGCCCACATTAATAATTTTTCGATACTTCTCTTGCTTCTATAAAATTCACCGCTTCCGCCAAAAGCTCCCGATAAACCGCTTCCCTGCATTTGCAAAAGAATTACAATTATCAATAAGACAGCTACTATAATTTCTAAAACACTGAAAATCATAATTCAATTATATATTTTCTATCAGGGCATTTGCAAGCTTTTTGGGGCTATGATATATGGGAAAATCCTCATTAATCAAATCATCATAAACGCAATTGACATTATTTACCTTATCGTGTCTTAGTGGCGCTATAGAATATTGATTTTTGAATTCTTCCGGTATTGAAAAAGAGGTGTTATTGTTTATAAGAAAAGTGTCAAAGGGCTGAAAGCCACAATGCCTTCTTATTGCCGATATAAAATCGGAAACCGAATAATTTGGTGTTTCAAAAAACTTATTGGCAACGTTTACCACGAATATTTTCTTTGCCTTTGATTTTTTTATTTCTTGCGTAATTCCGGGAACAATAATAACAGGAAGTATGGTGGTATAAAGATCTCCCGGTCCTGCTACAATTACGTCAGCCTCTTTTATGGCCTCTATTGCTCGTCCGTCTACTTTTGGATTTTTTGGATGTATGTAAAGCTGTTTTATCTTCCCCTTAAAGTTTCCAAGGTCTATGTTTTCTTCTCTTTTTACTATGTGTCCCGTTGAGGTTTTTGCTCTTAGTGAGATACTTGATAGGGTAGACGGATATATATTAGCGCTGACTTGAAAAATCTCTTTCATCTTTAATATTGCCTCATTCAGGTTTTTATTATTTAGAATTAAGGCGGCGAACATAAGATTTGCTATTTTTTGTCCGGGTAAAATATTGTCGGCCCCGTATCTTTCTCCGGGGAATCTGAATTTTAAAAGATCAAGCATGACCTTATCCGCGTTTGAAAGAGCAATCATGCAGTTTACAATATCTCCTGTTGGGGGAATTTTGTAGTATCTTCGAAGTCTGCCTGCTGAACCGCCGTCATCTGCCATTGAAACAACGGCGTTTATATCGGAAAAGTGATCTTTTATTCCGGACAAAAGGTTTGCTGTACCAACTCCTCCGCCCAAGCAAACTATTTTTTTATTAGCCATGATAGAAAATTAACGATAAGGGATTGTAGCAAAGCCACTATGATAAATGCAAAAAAGGTGTTGAAAAATATTTTTGGAGCCATAAATCCTGAGAAAGAAAACCCGGGAAAAGTAAACGATGTAATCGTAATGCTGGTAACAAAAACCGTAAGCAAATAAAAAATAATTGCGTTTATTAAAAATGAAAATAAACCTAAAGTAACTAAATTAAACGGTAAGGAAACTAAGTTTAAAATAGGCTTTACGATTAAAAAAAGCAAAGATAAGGCAAGTCCGCCTGCAACGAATGTTAAAAAACCACCGTGAATTGTTAATCCGGGCACTATTTGGGCCAAAATAAAAAGCGACAGGGAATTAATAAGGGTATTTCTTAACAGGGATTTCATATGTTTGTAGTAATAAATGCTATCAGATGAGTATACCCCTGTCAATTGTAAACGCCAAAATAATCTTGCAATAAATAATCCCTAAGGTTATTATATGTAAACTATGAATGACATCACTTGCCCCAATTGCGGTAAGAAAATAAAAATTACACAAGCACTAAGGCATGAATTTGAAGAAAAAATCAGATTAGAAGAAAGACTTAAGGCAAAAGATGAGATTGAAAAGGCAAAGCTAGAAACCCAACAAGAGCTTGGAAAGAAATTAAGAATAGAATTTGAAAATAAAAATAAATCTTCGTTACTTGAAATTGAGGACGCTAAGAAAAAACAAAAGGAACTGGAAGAAAAACTTATTGCAGCCGCAAAAGATGCAAAAGAAAATGAAGAAAAAGTAAAGGAATCAGCCATAAAAGAAGTTTCGGAAAAATCCCGGATGGAAAAATTGGAATTTGAAAAAAAGATTAACGACATGCAAAAAGCCTTGGAAGAAGCACAAAGAAAAGGTAAACAAGGCTCACAACAGCTTCAGGGGGAAGTTTTGGAACTTGATTTAGAACAAAGACTTAGAACAACCTTTCCAAACGATGAATTTCTTCCTGTTCCTAAGGGAGTGGAAGGCGGAGATATTTGGCAAAAAATTAAATATAAAGATAGAACCGTCGGATCTATTCTCTGGGAAACAAAAAGAACTAAGGCTTGGAGTAACAGTTGGATTACAAAACTTAAAGATGATTCTGCGAAAATAAGCGCCAGCGAGGCTATTATTGTATCTGTTGTAATGCCTGATGGGATGACAAACTTTGACAGGAAAGACGGAATTTGGATTACGACTTATGAACATGCTATTGGAATTTGCAGATACATCAGATTTTTAATAACTTCTATGTCTTCTCTAAAATCTTCGGCTTCTCAAACCGAAGAGGAGTGGGGAAGAATCAGGGATTACATGCTAAGCGATTCATTCAAACACAGGATGCAAGCCCATTTTGACGGCATACAAGCCTTAAGGACTGGCTTTGATGCGGAGAAACGGGCAACTTTATTAAGATGGAAAAGACAGGAAACTCAAATCGAAAAACTTGATACTAATACCATAAACTTTTACGGCGAGTTAAAAGCAATTGTGTCTGATTTGCCGGAAATAAAAGGTGTAGATTCGCCTGCCTTAGATAGCGGGGAAGATAATGATGAACAAGAAGCCCTCCTTTAACCGCGAGAACAAACTACTAAATGGAACAGTTGAGCTGGTTTTTGGCATGGACGAGGTTGGAAGAGGTTCATTTGCCGGCCCGCTTGTTGCATCTGCAGTTTGTTTTGAAAAAGAATTTAAGTGGTTTAAAGAAATAAACGATTCAAAACTCCTTACGGAGAAAAAACGGAAATATCTTTCAAAATTGATATTAAGACACGGACTCTGTTTTATAGAAATCATTGATGTTGATGTAATTAATGAATTTGGAGTAGGGGAGGCGAATAGGCTTATTTTTGAAAATTTAGTGAAGAAAATTAATAAGAAATATAAAAAGAAGAGTATATTTTTCCTAATAGATGGGAGAAGAAAGAAAATTAATGATAAAAATATTAAATTCATCATCAAGGGCGACCAAAAAAGCATTTCTATTGCAGCTTCCTCAATTATCGCAAAGGTTTACAGAGACGAGCTAATGAAAAGATTGGGAAAAGAGTATAAAGGTTATAATTTTTCAAAAAACAAAGGTTACGGAACAAAGTACCATAGAGAAGCGCTTAAAAAATACGGGCTCTCCAAAATTCACCGAACCTCATTTAATTTAAAGAAATATTTATAGCGCGCCTGAAGGGAATCGAACCCCCAACCCCTTCGTCCGAAGCGAAGTGCTCTATCCGTTGAGCTACAGGCGCAAAGTCAAACTTTGCTGACACGTTTGACGTGTCGCAAGTTATTGTCTAAATCGACCACGTATAGTATACTAAAACATGAAAATTTAATAAAGGGCCGCTAGCTCAACTGGCAGAGCAATTCCCTCTTAAGGAATAGGTTCTGAGTTCGACTCTCAGGCGGCTCACAGTAGCGGGGTTTGGATACCCTGCATCATCGATTAGCTCGAAATAGGGAGCTAATTGAGCAGTTCCAGAAATTAGATCTTGATAGGTTGGAGTCTGTTCAAATATAAGTCCAAAATAGGCTGCTCTCTTAAGAGGATTAGGGCTTCCTAGCAATAAAAACGATAAGTTTTCCAGAAATTCCCCAACTATTGCCAAAACTATCTCCATATTTACATTTAAATCTTCTTGTTTTGTTTTAGTTTCAGTTAATTGTTTAATCTCGTTTGTAACTTCGCTTAATTTTTCTTCCATTAGCTTAATGCCTTCATCAGATGTAAGTCTTGGTATTTGGTTTCCGATTAGTGTTTTCTCACCATCTAATTTTTTAATTTTCTCATCGATAGTTTCAACATCTAGCTGACCTTTAATTAGATTATCTTGCCATTTTTTTAATACTCTTTCTTTTAGTTTATCTACGCCATCCTTCGTAACTCTGACTTTACTTACGAAGTTTTTAATAGTTTGCTCAAATGTTTCTACGGTTACTCTGAAATAATGATTTCTTTTATTACAGTGATATGCAGGGTAGCGTGTTCCGTTACTGCCTCTTGAAGCACTGCCATATAACGGATATCTGCAAGTTGGACAAAGAACATATCGCTTAAAAGGATAATCAGGATTTTTGACGGATTTTCTCAGTCTCCATTCTTCAGGCATGTTTTTATAAATAGTTATCCCTCCGTTTTCTTCCGACAGGACAACTTTTCCTCTGTTTGCCTGATTAAACGTTTCTACAGAAACTAATCCCGGAAATTTTGTTTTAACTGGTTCGTTATTGGTCCACTTTTCATCGTTTATTCCTGCGTAAATTGGTTTTCGAATGTATTCTACGTATCGTTTTACATCAAGTTTTATACCGCCCCTTTGTCCTATTACTATTGTCTTATCCTTACCGTCTCTTAATAAATGAACTCTGGATTTATATCCTATTTTATTAACCTCTTTGACAATTTCCTCATCCGTTAAGGTTTTCTTAGTCCTTAGTTCAAACATTTTAATAATTAATGGCGCTTCCGTAGTGTCTGGCTTTAGAATTACTCTTCTTCCGTGAGGAGTATCTATTTTTTCATTCATATAACCAAAAGGGGCCGGTCTGACTCTGTAGCCCATTCTAACGTATCTAATTTCAGCACCTATCATTCTGCTTAAGATATCTCGAATCTCGTCTTTAGCTCGTTCTGCTTCTAAAATTTCAGACTTTTTGGTAGGAGAATAGACGCTCCAATCATATTGAAGTCCCAAATGCTCAAGCGTATTAACCTCCTGATTGCTGATAATGCCATAAATATCAATAAGCTTTACATTATGACGGGTAAGCTGCATTTTAAGATGATCGTAGAGGTATGAACCGCCCCTAGTGAATCTATCTATGGATTTGATTATAAATAGCTGTATATCGTTTTTTGGGCTCTTACAATAGTCTATAGCCTCTTGCACAGGTTGCACTTCTTTTGACGCAGATTCCATAAAAATAAAGAACTTTTTGACGTTTATATTGTGAGCAATAGCAAATTGTTCTATTTGCTCTTTTTGCGCTTGTGGGGAATCGCCTTGCAAGCCTTGCTTGGTTGAAGATATACGAATCGCTGCTACTGCGTTATTTAATAATAATGGTTCACTCATATGGTTAAATCTCCTTTATTAGTTGGTATTGCTGGTAATTTGGGGTTTTGGTTTTCTTCAAGAATTCGCTCAATAACGATATTTGCTAAGGAATCTAATCGTTCTTCCGGGGATAAAGTTGATATTGCAAGCTTAACCTTTCTGCCTACTTTTTTAACTTTATCTTGAGCCTGATTTATCAATTCTATTTGATTCATGATGGTGCAGAATTTAGCTTCATATTATAACTATATTTATAATATATCCCTTATAGGAATAGCTGTCAAGGGGCTAAATACTCTAGGTTTTAACAACAATTAATGGTGATAAATACACCGGAAAATTTGGTTTTGCAGACTCGGATGATATAATTAGGTTATGAATTTTAAAGGCGTAATTATTGAAGAAAGTTTGGATGATAAATCGGTTCTAAATAAAGTTAACGTATTAAGCACAAAGACTGAAAAGGTTACCTCGGAACATAAGACTCCTTGGCTTTTACAATGGACATTGGACACAGTTGAAGTTCTCGAAGAAAGTGCAGGCGACATCGCAAATGAAATAAGTAACTCATTGGACAAAGAACATAAATGGTACGCCGATTATAAAAATGATAAATACCATTACATAATTTACAGAGCTAAAATTTTTAAAGTTGATTTAAACAATCCTGTGCTTTACAAAGATGCTAAGGAATATGGTATTTCTATTGGAATTCCTGAACATCAAGTTGATTTCGCTCCAGAAGATAAAGTTTGGGAAAGATAAACCTCCAAAAAATTTGGTTTGAAATGCATGCAGAAGATGAGATACATCGGTAACACGTTTGTGATATACTTCGCTCAATAATTTTATAGCTTCTGTCCACCTGCCTAAGAGAGTATGAAAAGCTTTCAACAGCTTGAAGGATTACAATCCGTTTTACCAAGAGGAGAAAACCAACTTTCCCAAAAAAGAAATTTAGACAGTTCTTCGGCTGCTCTTACTTTTCCTTTTGTTTCATCAGAGCTGGTACAGGAATCAGGAATTTTGTATGGCATTAATAAGTCAAATAACTCGCTTGTTATTGTTGACAGGTTTTCCTTAAATAACGCAAACAGCATAATCTTTGCACAAAGCGGAAGTGGAAAAAGCTACACCGCAAAAGTAGAAATATTAAGACAACTTATGCAGCAAACAAAAGTAATTGTCATTGACCCGGAACGGGAATACAAACAATTAACTAATTCCGTAAACGGAACGTATATAAAATTATCAACCAAATCAAAAGAAAAAATTAATCCTTTTGATTTATCTATTAATCTTAAAAACGGAGAGAGTGAACTTTCAGAACATGTTCAAGACTTAACTGAAATTATCTCTCTTATGATTGGAGGATTAAGTGCAGAAGAAAAAGGAATTGTTGATAAGGCAATCATTCAAACATATAAAAATTTCGGCTGGCTATTAAACCCCGGTTATAAACCGAAAAAGAAAAAAGACACTAGGGGCAGAAAACCAAAACAAAAAACATATCCGCTACTTAAAGATTTTTATAAAACACTTAAACAGCTTAAACAGAAGAAATTAAGCCAAAAACTTGAGAAATATATTAAGGGTTCCCTGTCTAGCGTATTTAATGAACATACAAATATCGAGCTATCAAACAGGCTTGTTGTTTTTGACATTAAAGATTTAGACGAATCATTAAGACAAGTTATGATGATGGTAGTTGCAAACTTTGTCAATTCACAAGTAAAACTAAATCCGCAAAAAAGAATACTTGTAATTGACGAGGGATGGATATTACTTGCTCACGAAGAAAGCGCAAGATTTATCGCAGGCCTTACAAGACGGGCAAGAAAATACTATTTAGGAGTAACTATTATTTCCCAACAGGCAAATGATTTTCTTTCTCAAGACTACGGAAGAGCGATTGCTTCGCAGTCTTCTTTAAGGATCTTAATGAAACAGGATACAACCACCATTAAAAAAGTTGCCAGTGAATTTAATTTAAGTGAATATGAACAGCATTTTCTTTTAACCTGCGACAAAGGAGAGGCTTTAATAATTGCGGATCAGAATCATGTTGCTTTAAAAGTAGTTGCATCCGACAAAGAACATCCACTACTTACAACAGATCCTAGAGAAATATATTCTGCATGATTATATTTAAATTTATAAATCTCTGGAATTTTAGAAGAGAACTCAAACTTGTAATCCTTTCATTCTTAATAGCAATTTCACTTCCCATTATTGCCGTTATTATTTTAATGAATGTTGGAGTAAATATAGTTTCAGATTCATTAACCTCTTTTGATTCCAAAACAAATACAATTCAGATTTATGACCCGTTAACGGGAGAGGTGATAAAAGAAATTAAGCCTGTGATTACATGGCCTGTTAAAGGTGTAATTACTCTTGAATTCGGAGAATCAGACTGGCCTTATCAGATCTTTCATACAGGAATTGATATTGCTAATCCATATGGTTTGCAGGGAGATCCGATTACTCCTTTTATGAAGGGTAAAGTAATATATGCAGGAGAAATATTCTGGGGATACGGAAAACATATTATTATTGATCATGGAGATAATATAACTTCACTCTACGGTCACTTAAACAAAATATTTGTATATCCGGGACAAGAAGTAAAACCCGGGGATATTATTGCTTTAGAGGGAAGTTCAGGTTGGTCAACGGGACCACATTTACATTTTCAAATAAATGTATTTGGATTACCTGTAAATCCGAGAGTATTTTTGGGAAGTGGGAATTAAAATTAGTTTCAAATTTTGTAGGAAATCTATAATTTCCCACAACTCAAGATGTGTGCTTTTGACAGTCCTCACAAATTCCGAATACTTCAAGGGAGTGGCTTTTAACTTTAAACTTACTTTTTTCCTTAATATATTTTTCCATTATGGGAAAAACGGTATCGGATATCGCTTCAATTTTGCCGCAGCTCTCGCAAATTAAATGATGGTGGTCTCCTTTATTAGATAGTTCATACCTGGTGATAGCGTCTTGGAATCTAATCTGTTTTATTAAACCCCTTTCCATGAATAAATTCATCATTCTGAAAATTGTTGCTGGGTCGACATCTACATTTTCTGTTTTGAGGTAATCAATTATAGAGTTTACATCAACCGGTTTATCAATGGTTTCCAAACACTTCATGGTTGCCACTCTGGCAGGGGTGGCTCTTAAATTGAAGTCGTTAAGTTCATTTCTACAATCGTGAGTTTTCATATATGTATTTTACATACTAAAAGCCCTTTTTTCAAAGGCTTTTAGTATTATTGTGTAAAATGCCGAGCAAAGGCATTTGGCCAAATGTCCTATTTTGATAGTCTCGCTGCATCTTCGTTACTTAATATCTTAAAAAGTCCAACTCCATTGTCTTCTGCTTTTGCTGCTTTTTTACCGTTTTTCATTGTTACAACTGTTACTTTACTGTCATCTATTTCTACTGGTTGTCTTGTCTTAACGTTATAAAATTTCATTTATTTCACCTCCTTTATGCTCCAAGTTGGGGATATTGCCCAAATGGAATTAAGGATATTTCTCTAATATGAGCTGGTGTATCTAACACAAATTTTATTGAATCAGCAATTCTTTGTGCAGGAAGTACTGGCAAGTCATCTTTACTAGGATATTCGTATCCGTACTCTTTCGAGATTTGGATTGTAGCGTCTAACGTTTCATCTGTATCATAAAATCCCGTATCGGTAATCCCCGGCATGATTTCTGTAATAAACATATTTTCTTTAGTTAAATCTACTGCAAGGGTTCTTGCCATTGAATGCACTGCTCCTTTTTGTATTGCGTCCAGAAGAAAGAAGCGTCCAGTTCTTATAGCTGCTACTGCTGATATAACAATATTTTTTGTTATCTTTTGACTCTGAGTTACTTCCTTAAGCGCCTGAATTAAGTTAAGCCAAGTAACGCAGTTATAATCGATCATCGGTGAAATTGCTTCACTTGGTGTTTCGTATGGATCCAAATAGATGGTATTTCTGGGAAGCGGAACTTTAGTTTCAGATGCCCCGCCATAATGTACAATATGAACGTCAAGTCCAGTTTTTTCTTTAAGGTTTTTTATGTTATCTGCAAGTTTTTTAACAGCACTTTTATCTAGTAAATCTATTTCTTCAAAGTAAAATTCTCCTTTAAGTTGTTTTGCTATTATTTCCAGGTTTTCAAAAGAAGCACCCGTCATATACACAAGGTAATCTGCTTGATTTAAAACGATAGCTGTTGCTGCTCCAGCGTTGAATTTAAGTTTTTTTCCTTCGTGTTCAACAAGTAGTGACTTATCGGTATTATTAAATAACCTTTTGGATTCTCTGAAGTTTGCCCCTGTTACAATTACTATTCCTTTCATATTTATAAAGAGGGAGCGTCAGAAAAAAGTCTTGCATCGATATGAGAGGCTCTTTTTATAAGCTTTTTTTCGTCTATAGCATTTCTTTTTATATTTTCTAACAACTCTTCAATCTCCTTTCTTACTTCTTTTGGCGCAGAATCAAAAGTCAAATCGTTTTTATTATCAAGCATTAGTAGTTCTTTGGAAAAAGGAATTCTTGTTATAAATTTCTTATCTACTTTAAGCTCCTTTTGAACCAACTTAATATCCTTTTCGTCAAAACTCTTGTTGACAACGATATAAATTCTTGTAAACAAAAGCTTTTCAAGAGAAATTAGAATATCCTTTGCTACGGTAAGGTTTTTACTTGCCGGTTCAACAACAAGTATTATTTCATCCATGTTCATTACCGTTGCTCGTGTTAATAAATCATTTCCAGCTGCTAGGTCAGCAATTACAAAATCTTTTTTGTCTTCTTTTAAATGATTAAGGAAAATTCGCATAAGCGTATATGATTCGCACATATTTTCTATGCCCCTATTTTCTTCGCTTACAGTTCCAAGATGACCAACTGAGACGTTGCCTTTAGTTATGGTTATCTTCTTTAAGAAAGAGTCCATAGTCCCGTTTTTGAAAAAATAATAATTTGCATCGGGTTGAGGAGTATATTTTCTAATCTTCCAATCAAAATCCGTTTTTGTGTAGTTAAAAATATCGTTATAGAAGTTTCTTATTCGTTCTAATTTTGAAATGCTTTCCGATGAAAAACCAAGAGAGTGAGCAAGATTTTCGTTAGAATCAATATCAAATGCCAAAACCTTAGCATCTTTTGCTAAATAAGATGTTATAAGAGTGGTTACTGTAGTTTTTCCTGTTCCGCCTTTTCCGGCTAATGCTATTTTCATATGCAATTCACTTGCACATAGTATATGCAACTCATTTGCATCTGTCAAGTAGTAATATTTTCTCCTTTGTAATTAGTTAGGTAATTGATAATTTTGATATAATTCTCAATATGTTAAAGAAAACTCTTTTTATATTAATATCCTTCTTGGTTTTTGCCTTTATGTTTGCCTCTTCAACTTTTGCTCAAGTGCCCGGCAATCTAAACTTTAAAGAATCTTTTATTCAAGGAAAGATAATTTCAATTCTTAGTCAAAAATTACAAACAACTTATGGTCAAAAGAATTTAAACCAAAAATTTAAAGTTCAGCTACTTGACGGCAAAGAAAAAGGAAAGACTGTGGTTATTGAAATGTCCGGCGATCCTAAAACTTCTCTAACTATAAATCCTGGAGATACTGTAGTTGTAAACAGTAAGCAATATTTAAAAGGAGGTACACAATATGCGATATATGAACCTTATAGATTAAATTCTCTACTCTTAGTATTAATTGCTTTTATGTTGCTAATCGGTTTTATTGGAGGGAAAAAGGGCATTGGGGCGATCATAGGGCTTGCGGTAAGCCTTGCAATTATCATTTTATGGATCATTCCTCAGATATTACACGGGCAGGATCCTTTGCAAACCTGCATTATTGGAGGATTTATTATTCTTGTTACTACTACGTATATTGCCCATGGAATCTCTCTTAAAACAACGGTTGCGATATTGGGTACTTCTCTAGCATTTTTAATAGCGGGATGGCTTGCAACAACAATTGTAGATTTAATGAAAACAACAGGACTTGGGAGTGAAGATATTTACAATTTACAAATGGGAACTTCAATAAATCCTAAAGGCTTACTCTTGGGAGGTATACTTATAGCAACTTTGGGGGCATTAAACGACATAACTACTACCCAGTCAATAACCATATTTACTTTAGTTAAGGAAAATCCAAAGCAAAAACTATCGGAGTTGTTTAGCAAGGGAATGGATATCGGCAAAGAACATATTGCTTCTTTAATAAACACTCTTATACTTGCTTTTACAGGATCTTCTTTGGCTGTTCTAATATTTTTTGAAATAAATCCAATGCATTTACCTATCTGGGTAATTCTAAATAATGAATCCACAATGGAGGAGATTATAAAGAGCATTGTTGGGAGCAGTGCGTTAATCTTAGCTGTTCCCATAACGACGTTTATTGCTGCTTGGGTAGCTTTACGAGGAACGACTATCAAGGAGTTTCTTAACTCACTTTAAAAAGAAGAGAATAAATAAGATAGCTATAAAAATAATAATAACTGCAATCCATTTATAATAACCTCGGGAATTTTTTCTCATTTCAATTGAGGAGTAGCTAAAAGGTTTTTGGTCTTTTTGTTTAAAGAAACCAATCATTATTAGTATTGTATCAAACCTTTTGCATATTCTGTAAAACTGAAAATAGAGCAAATTTTAAGTAAAGGATGTATAATTACGTTGTGAATTCTCAAGAAAGAATAGGTAAAACTTTAAAAAATGCAAGGAAAAGTTTAGGATTAAAACAATCTGATGTTGCCGAAAAAGTAGGTATAACTTCGAATTATTATTCTATGATTGAGCGGGGAGAAATAGACAGTCCGGGATCTAAAGTTATGGCTAAAATTGCTAAAGTATTAAAACTAAAATCTTCGGATGTGGTACCTGTTTAATTTGAAAGTTTCTTTTCCGACTCTTTAACTAATTGCTTCAAAGCCTTTGCAATGTCGTTAGCAACTTTTGGTAACATATTTAATACTTTGATTGCTCTTTCTCTAGTAGCTTCTTCCGGTTTAATTTTTTTAATCTTTTCGATCATTTTTTGTATTTGTTCTTCGCTATACATAGTTTGTTCCCTGCAGTATACCAAAATTTATAAAAATCTGCTCAAATTCAAAAAACTAAACATTTCTTCTGTCAGCTCCTTGTTTTCAATCCTTCTCATTATTTCCCGGCTTTGTGTTTGGGAAAGGATGTTAAGACTTCCTTCCCAAAGTATTTTTCTATCAAGGATTGCTAGTTTTCTGTGATGATTACCAACACATAGCAAGACTTGAACTCCCATAATCTCAAATGTTCTTATCGTATCTTCTGACTGATATTCCATACCTTCTTCGTGCTCCTTTGGATCTCTGGTCATAACATAAATTTTTATTCCCTTAGACAAAAGCCTATTAAATACAGGAATTAACTGTTGAGCCCTTCTTTGAGTAATAAACGGACTCTCAATAAAAACTTCCTCTTTGCATGTCTCTAAATCTCTCAAAAAAGCACTATAAAAAGTTGTTTCATCGTAAAGAGAGGAGTTAAACACTGGAATCCTCCTCGCTACTTTCAATTATGGCTACTTTTCCGTTATAATATGTAAAGCCTAGTTTAATGAGTTTGTGGGAAGTTAGGATCAGGGAATCGAATATCTGGTTCCACCTGACCCCGCTACGGCTCACAATTTCGGATTTTGAAGCCTTATGGCAAACACCTTAAATACCCAAATAAACCCATCCTCTTATTGTATAATTGTCCTAGCATAAAGTTTTAAATGAATAAAATCTTACCTATTTTAAAATTTCTTATCGGCTGGCCGCTTTCTATTATTGCGCTTTTGTTTGTTCTTCGCTTAATATCAGGAAAGCTTCCGGAAATTATCCCATACATAAAAAGTATCAGTCTATTTTATTTTGCTATAGGCATACTGCTCTTTTTCCTTTACTACGTATCACGCAGTGTTTTATGGAAAGAGCTTCTGAAAAACATGGGTTATGAAGTTTTCTACATAGAAAATGCCTATAAATTTGCCGCATCGGAGCTAAAACGTTTTGTTCCGGGTAATGTATGGTCTCTGCTTAGCCGGGGTTCTCTTTTTACACAGATGGGTATAGATAAGGAAAGTGTTGTAAAGGGACTATTATTAGAGGTTCAACTTATAATCGCCGGTTGTGTGCTAGTATCATCTTTTTCCTTTGCATGGATTCTAGACGCCCCTGGTGCACTAAAAGACAAACTAAGTGCTATTTTACCCATAACATTTATTGCTACATTTATATATTTCTTTGTTCTCGCCTATATATTTAAAAAAAAGTACGATAAAAAAAATTCGTTTATCTCTTCCCTTTACCTACAGGGTTTGTCAATAAGTTCTAAAATTAACTTAACCATATTGTCCTTTCTTGTATTTGCAATATTCGGACTTGCCAACTTCTTTATTCTGTTATCTCTTTTCCCGGAAAATCTAAGCCAAGTAATCGCGCTATCATCTTTCTTTACGCTTGCGTTACTTATCGGTTATTTATCTTTTATAACTCCGATGGGTCTGGGCGTTAGGGAGGGAGTGGTTACCGTAGGACTTCTCAAAATTATGACAATAACAAATTCCGGATTTTTCGCTATATTTTCTCGCGTCGTACTAATTATCTCCGAGCTTTCTTATCTATTGTTAATTTTCTTAGTTTATAAACTTAGGTTAAAAACTAACACAAAATGAAAATATTCATAAATAAATATAAGTTCGAAATAACACTTTTACTTTTGGTTATTATTTATATATCCTACTTCACTCTGGCAAGTTTTCTAAGATACGACAACTTTTATACGGGGCGTTTTGATTTGGGCAACATGGATCAGGCTGTTTGGAACTCATTTCAGGGAAGATTTTTCCAAATTACTGACCCAAATGGTACTGATATAATTTCAAGACTTTCGTTCCATGCTGATTTTATTTTAGTTTTAATATCTCCTCTTTACTTAATATGGGAAAATCCCAAAATGCTTCTTTTACTGCAAAGCGTTGTTTTGGGACTTGGAGCAGTATTTGTTTTTTTAATTTCAAAAAAAATATTAAAGAATAAAAACATTTCTTTAATTTTTGCATTTATATTTCTTATAAATCCGGCAGTTGGATATACAAATCTTTACGACTTTCACCCTGTAGCACTTGGGACCACTTTTCTCCTTGGCGGTTTTTACTTTTTACTTAAAAAGAAATATTTATTTTTTATTTTATTTGCCATTCTAGCAGGACTTACAAAAGAACAAGTTTGGTCAACTATTGCGCTTTTAGGAATAACAATAAGCTTAAGAGAAATTATAAAAAGCAAATTAAGATTTAATTCTTTAAATAAGACTCAATTAAAAAATATCTTACTTGGAGCAATAGTTTTTGTTAGCTCAATTTCTGTATTTTATTATCTTATCTGGATTGCAATTCCAATGGAAAGAGGAGGAAACCATTTTGCTTTAGAATATTATTCAGAGTTTGGAAGCTCAGCGTCTGATATAGCAAAAAATATTATTCTAAATCCCTTAAAAACACTTTTTACTGTATTTCAAAAAGATCAGCTTAATTACTTACTGCAACTTTTGTCTCCGCTTGGATTTTTGCCGCTTATTTCCCCCTTCATTTTACTTTTTGCAGTCTCTGATTTAGGCATAAACTTACTTAGTAATAATCCGCAGCTTCATCAAATTTACTATCAGTACACCGCTTCTGTTACGCCGTTTTTATTCATATCTGCTATTTATTCCGTTTATTTTCTAAAAAAATATTTTCCTAAAATTAGTATCAATATAATCTCAATATATTTAATTATTACCGCAGTCACATCTGCTTATTTCCTGGGACCTTTACCCGGCTCTAAAGAGCCAAACATAGACATGTTTACAAAACAGTTAACAAATACGGCAGTTATTGAAAAATTCATATCCGGAATTCCGCAAGATTACAGCGTTGCCGCCACTAATAATTTAGGCGCCCATTTATCACAAAGGCAAAAAATCTTTACCATTCCTGTCGGCATAGACAAAGCAGACGTAATTTTATTTCTTCTAAACGACCTGTCTGCTCAACCCTCCTTGGGGGAACAGAAAAAAATTGTCGAAAATATGCAACAGGATAAAAGTTACATCCAAATATTTAAAGACGGAGATTTTATTGTTTTTGAAAAAAATCTGTAACTAAAGCATTGCAAAAATAATTCTTAGGCCTTAACATTAAATTATGGTTAATGTTATAAAAGCAACAGGAGAAAAAGAGCCTTTTAGCGAAGACAAGGTAAAAATTTCTATCCAAAGGGCAGGTATACCTAAGGCTCTGCAGCCGCAGGTTGTTGAACACGTTAAAAGCAAGCTCTATGAAAATATTCCAACCTCTGAAGTTTATCGCCACATAATGGAATTCCTGGAAAAAACCCCTTCGTACGAAAGGGCCAAATATAGTCTTAAGCAGGCAATCATGGCTTTGGGACCTACGGGTTATCCCTTTGAAGATTTTGTTGCCGAAATTCTTAAAGTAGACGGCTATACAACAAAAACCAGATCCCTGTTATCAGGCATGTGCGTAGTTCACGAAATTGATGTCATTGCCCAAAAGCAAAACGAAAGAGTGATGATAGAAGCAAAATTCCATAATGCTTCTGGCACAAGAACCGACGTTCATGTCGCTTTATACACCAAGGCAAGATTCGATGATATAAAGGAAAAATATAATCTTTCCCAAGCTTGGATTGTAACCAATACAAAGGTAACATCCGATGCTCTGGCTTATGCTTTATGTGAGAATGTTAAAATTATCAGCTGGAGTTACCCGGAAAAAGAAGGCTTAAGAGATTTAATTGAAAAATTTCATCTTCACCCAATGACTGTTCTTACAACCCTTTCCGAGAATCAAAAACAGCAGCTTTTGGAAAACCACATTGTTTTATGCAAGGAAATAATAGAACAACCGTCGGTTTTGGATTTAATAGGCATACCCGAAGATAAGAAAAAAGAAGTTTTGGAAGAAGCAAAAGCGGTGTGCCGCTCAAAATTCCAATAAAGATAATTTTGTCCGTTCGTATTTATCCGCCATCCAGCCATTAGGTACCGTTTTAAGTTTGTCTGCATAAAGCAAGAATCCGTTTCTGATTGCATGATCTCCATACTTTTCGTTTATTTTATCAACTGTTTCCAAAAGCTTATGTTTTTTAACTTCGTGAGGAAATAGAAAAAGACTGATATTCGAGACATCTTCAAGGGAGGAGGCGCCAACGCTAATTCTTCTTACATAGTCCCTTTTTCCAAAATCAAAATTATTTTGTTTTAAAATGTTCATGCAAATATTAAAAATGTCCTGTCCGCTATCAAAATATTCATTTACTGTTTTTCTTGCATGAGTACTTGACGAACCACCTAAATAAAACCATACCGTTCTTGCTTTTTTAGAGAGCCTTCTTAATTTTATCGCCACCTCCTCGCAAAGCTCATAAACATTTTGAAAAACCACTCTTTTATCATATTCATTATGGGGCAAACAATAATTTCTGCCTACGGACTTTACTTCCGGTGTTTGATAATAGGGGACTACGCCAGATTCATCTTTACCTATTCCAATGTTTATGAGAACTTGAGAATAGACATTGCCAAATTCTGCTTTAAGAATATCATTATTAAAGTTTCTTAATTGCAAAAGACTGTAAACCCCAAGCTTATTCAGCCTTAAGGCCATTCTCTCTCCGATCCCGCAGATATCGGTAAGCTTTACTTTTGCGTAAACTTCGTTTAAATTTTGAGGAGTTATTTCAAATATACCGTTGGGCTTATTAAGCCCGGAGGCGAGTTTTGCCAAGAGCTTATTATGGGAAATTCCAACAGAAACCGTTATGTATTCTCCGATTTCGTTTTTAATACGCTCTTTTATTTTATTAATTAGCTTATATCTGTCCCCATACAGATTTTGCGTTGCGGTAATGTCAATAAACGCTTCATCAAGGGAAAACAACTCAACGAATGGAGAATAATCTTTACAGATGTTTAAAAATTTCTGGGTTATTTCCCAATATTTCTCAAAATGAGCAGGCACAAATATCATATTGGGAATTTTTTCTAAAGCTTCGAAAGTCCGGCTCGGGGATTTAACTCCCAATGCTTTTGCCTGCCTTGAAGCTGCAATGACGCAGGTTCTGCCATTTTGAGCAGTAACGCCTATGGGTTTTCCACGTAACTTAGGATTAAATTGCTGCTCGCAGGAAGCAAAATATGAGTCAAAGTCGATGTGAAGAACCTGCCTCGCCGGCAGACGGGTTATCTTGGGCATACATCTACAATATAAGAACTTTATACGAAAATCAATCGAACAAAATACGACGATCTGGGTCACAATTTTACAGAGAGAAAAGTTTTCTCTCCACCTCCGCTACTCTTACCTACTCCCACCTCGCAGGTTGTACGCACGTAACCTGCGAGGTTGACTTCAGGGTCAATTTAAGATATAGGTTTGTGAATTTAAGATTTATTATTTTGTGGTTATGTGGAGCCTGGATTGGTCAAGAATTGCCTGAAATTGAAGCTGAGTTTTCATCTGCACTTTATAAAGCTTGTTTCCAATATCCAAATTCACAAGCTGTGATGTTTTAAGAGTAGAAACAGTATTTCCATTAAAATCAACTTCCGAATTCCAAACGGGATGATTATCGGTTGCATTGTAAAGCCTTACGCTTGCGGTTTGATTACCGGTTGGGATATGCAAAGATGCTTCGAAAACAACATTTTTTATAGTTCCGTAAGAATTGCTGTCTATCGACGCCTGAAGCCCCGGCACATCTGTCCAATCGCTTGAAGAACCCGATCCCGAACCAAAAGGAACATAATATTCCTTAGTTTGAGAAGAATTTGTGTTTTGCAAAGAAGGTAAGTTATTGGAAACAGCAGGTGTTGGGGTTGGAGTTAGCACGGCAGGTTTATTTGAAACGAGTGCTTGATCTATTTGATTGATACAGCTTTGCGGACAAATATCTGGAGAAACAATAGCTTTATTTTCCGCAGAAGGAGTTTGACTTATTATATTGGTAAATCTCTGCACAATTGTTTGCCTACCTGAACCCTGAATCAAAAGTAAATCTATATAAATTACGTTTATAAATAGAAATATAAAGAAAGCTATAGCCATTCTTTTTACGGTAAAAGCATTTCTAAAATCAAAACGGCTTTTGCTCGATTCTATCTCTTCCGGTAAAAACCTTTCGTCTTCCATATTATAAATGTAGTTAATCAAAAGAGGTATGTCAAATAATATAAATTTAACGAAGCTAATTATGCTATAATGATTAGGCAGCTTTCAAAAGCTGCTTTTTTGAGTACCCTAAGCCTTCTCTAATAATACTCAATCCGACGAAGAGCGCTCTTTGAGCCGTATTCGTATAGAATTGAAAAGGCGAAAAGTAAGCTAGGCGGAATTATGGATAAGTTTACTTCAGACAAAATAAGAAATGTTGCGGTTATTGCTCACGTCGATCACGGCAAAACAACGCTTGTGGATTTTATGCTTAAACAATCGCATACCTTCAGAGACAATGAAGCGGAAATGACTCAAACTACCATCCTCGATTCAAACCCTTTGGAAAGGGAAAGGGGAATTACAATTTTGGCAAAAAACACTGCAATTTATTATCACGATTTCAAAATAAATATTATTGACACTCCGGGCCATGCTGATTTTTCAGGTGAAGTAGAAAGAACCCTTAACATGGCAGACGGTGCGCTTTTAATTATCGATGCGCAGGAGGGACCGATGCCGCAAACTAAATTTGTCCTAAAAAAAGCTTTGGAATTAGGGCTTAAAATTATAGTTGTCGTTAATAAGGTAGATAAGAAATTGGCGGATATAAATAAAACTGTTGAGAAAACCAACGACTTATTTCTGGAGCTTGCAACCCACACTCACCATTTGGACTTTCCCGTATTTTACGCGATAGGAAGGGAAGGAAAAGCTTCTAAAATTTTAGAAGAAGTGCAAACTGCAGATAACCTTGAATCAATCTTAAATGAAATAATAGAATATATTCCAGCACCCAAAGTTGACGACGGTGATTTCCAGATGGTTGTCACAAGTCTAGATTACGACACGCATAAAGGAAAGCACGTTATCGGCAGAATCAAAAGGGGAAATTTAGTCAAGGAACAGTCATTGATTTTAATAGACGCAAACGGAAATAAAATTCCGGGAAAAGCAGAGAGCATAAGACTTTCTCACGGCTTGAAAAAAATGGAGGTTGAAGAAGCTTTTGCCGGAGATATCGTTGATTTAACAGGATTTTCCAAAGTAACCATTGGAGACACTATTGCCGATGCCAAATCTCCGGATCCACTGCCTAGAATTAGCGTTGAAGAACCTACGATAAAGATTACTCTTTCCGCAAACTCATCTCCAATGGCAGGCAAAGAAGGAAAATACTCCAACTCCCGCCAAATTCACGAAAGACTCGTTAAGGAATTAGAAACTAATATCAGTTTAAGACTTGAACAAAAGGACGATAAGTTTATCTTATCAGGAAGGGGAGAATTGCATCTTTCAATTCTTATAGAAACAATCAGACGTGAAGGATATGAATTCCAGGTCGGAAAACCAGAAGTTATTATAAAGACAATAGATGGCAAGCAAATGGAACCCATTGAAGATTTAATGATAGATATCCCGGATGAATTTTTAGGCGCCGTTACTGCGGAAGCCGGAGGAAGAAAGGGCATAATGACCAACATGTTTGCCGACGGAAAGGGAAACACAAAGCTAGAATATAGTATTCCAAGCAAAAATACTTTGGGAATTAGAACGGCTCTTTTAACAAGCACTAAGGGAACGGCAATTATTAATGTCATGTTTGATAAATATGAACCCCTAACCCCTGCAATTGATCAAAAAAGAAACGGAGTTTTAATTGCATCCGAAGCAGGAAATGCATTACATTACGGATTAAACAACGCCCAACAAAGAGGAATTACTTTTATAGACGCAGGGACTAAGGTTTACGAAGGCATGATAATCGGCGAGAATTCAAGACGGGAAGACATAGAAATAAATGTAACAAAGGAAAAGAAACAAACTAATATGAGGGCGTCAACCTCTGATGTAAATATGGGTACACTAACTCCGGCTGTTAAAATGAGCCTTGAACAATGTTTGGACTTTTTAGAAGAAGACGAACTTTTAGAAGTTACTCCTCTTAGTTTAAGACTTAGAAAAAAATACCTTACAAGACTTGAACGGGTTAGGCAAGGAAGGGCAAATTAAAATTAACCCAATGAAGACAGTATCTTAGGTAATTCAGTAAGATCGTTTATTATAAATCTCGCTCCTGCTTCCAATAATTTTTCTTTCGGAACAGAACCTAGCCTTGCAACGCTAATAATATTGCAATCATTGGCTGCTTTAATATCGGGAGGAGTATCTCCTACAAAAACTGTTCTTTTAATAAATTCATCAAAAGGAACATTGAAATGCTTAGAAACATTTCTAAAATGAGGTTCTCCTTTTTTAAAACTCGGCTTGCTCGGCCTTGCTCCAACAAAATAATCAATATATTCCAATAATCCGGTTCTTTCCAAGTCCTCTTTAACTACGGTTTCCTGATGACTTGAAGACAGAAAAGTATTATATCTTTTTTCCTTGAGTTCTTTTAGAATTCCAATAACTTCGGGGAAAAACCCTGCTTTAACGTTTTTACCCAAGCGAATTGCTATTTCACTTGCTCTTTTAAAAAGCTCGTCTTTAGAAAAGAAAAACCCATGTCCTTCAAGAGTCAATTCTAATTGCAAATCTGTAGGCTGCCCTGCAGCCGTTACGCTGAAAATTTTCTCCGCCTCTTTTGGGTCCACACCATAATCATGATTTATTATTTTTCCCCATTCTTTAGTTATTGCCCTAGCGCTATCTATAAGAGTCCCGTCTTTATCAAAGCCAACGTATTTAATCATCGAAACTAGTATAACATTTCTATTTGAAATAATAAGAACGAATGAGCTATAATTCACGCATGACCGAAACGCATTCTCCTGAAACCCAAAGAATTTTGTCACAAGAACAGAAAGATCAATTTTTCAAAAATATATCCGGACAAATCGATGATGAAAAATGGAAAGATGCTGCTTATGCCAATCTTTTAGGAGTTAAATCATTTATTGGAAATGGTATAGACATGATTCAAAGATTTGAAGAAGCGACTCATCAAAAACATCCTGAAATTCATAACGATACAGATGTTATTTATATAGATTCAGGTCCTGGTCCTTATAGCTTCAATATGCTTGAGCCGGGCAAAACTGATTTGGACGATGTAAACTATCACAAATGGAAATGGTCTAGGAAAATGGATAGAGCAAGAATAAGAGCAGCTTACACATTGGCTTCAATGGTTACTGCAAAAAGAATTGAAGAACAAACCGGAGCTTCTAAAAAAGCTAATGAATTAACCGCTGAAGATTATGAAAAATATGGACCGTATTTAATGTATACGTCTGTTGATTGGCAAGCGTTACATATAAAACACGCTCTTGAGATAGCAAGAAAAGCAGGAAACTTTAAAATCCCTGCTAGCAAATTAATTATGTACGAAAACTTCACCTCAAGAGGTGAAGAAGTAAAACCAATCATACATACTCAAGACCAAATCGAAGGATTGCAATTTCCGAATAATCCTGATGGATCTTCTCCAAGAAGAGTTACCATAGTTTCACATCCTGCTCATTTAATGCGGATCATGCACATTTTAGGAAAATACCCTGATAGTATTCCAAGTGGAACAATACTGCAGGCATTTCCTATTCCTACGCCAACAGCCGCAGTTAAAGAGTATACAGAAGGAGAGCTTATGGGAACTTTAGCAACGGTATTTAAAACAGGCAGAGCCTCTTTAACACCTTACACCAAATACGAAATTTAATTTGTAAAAGTGGTAGAATAACGCTGTATGAACCTCGCTTTCAGACTAAGACCGCAAAGCTTCAATGAATTTGTCGGACAGAAAGATTTGGCCGGCGAAAATGCAATTGTAAGAAGAATAATTAAATCCGAAGCTCCATTTTCTTTAATTTTCTGGGGACCTCCGGGATCCGGTAAAACGACGTTAGCCAATATTATTGCAAATCAAATTAACGCCGAATTTTATTCAATTTCTGCAGTACAAGCGGGAAAAGCCGACTTAAATAAGATAATTGATTCTGCAAAACAAAACTTAGATAAAAATATTAAGACAATTTTATTTATTGATGAAATCCATAGATGGAACAAAGCTCAACAGGATGCTTTACTTCCTTATGTTGAAAACGGAACGTTAAATCTTATTGGAGCCACAACAGAAAATCCTTCTTTTGAGGTAATTTCCGCGCTTTTGTCCCGTTCTAAAGTCTTAGTTCTAAAAAGTTTGGAGCCCGAAGAACTGCAGATAATTCTTGACAGAGCTTTAAAAGATAAAAAAAGAGGTTTGGGAAATTTTAAAAAGAAGATTGACAAAAACGCGAAAGAGCTATTGATAAGATTTTCCGGCGGAGACGCAAGAATAATGTTAAACGCTTTAGAAATTGCAGTTACTTCGTATAATCAAAATGAAATTGATGAAAAAATAATTCAGGAAATTTTCCAGACAAAATCAGCCGGACTTTACGATAAAAAGGCCGACGAACATTACAATATAATTTCCGCATTTATAAAATCAATGCGGGGAAGCGATACGGACGCGGCGCTTTATTATATGGCCAGAATGCTTGAAAACGGAGAAGACCCAAAATTTATTGCCAGAAGAATGATTATTTTTGCTACGGAAGATATCGGCATGGCGGATAGGGGAGCATTAATTCAAGCTGACGAAGCGTTTGAAGCGGTTCATAAAATCGGAATGCCCGAAGCGCAACTAATTTTAGCCTACGTTGTCATTTACCTCTCGCAAGCGCCAAAATCACGGGCAGTTCCAAACGCTCTTGGCAAAGCCAAAGAAGCAGTTTACGAATTTCCAAATGAACCCGTTCCCTTGCATTTGCGAAATGCTCCGACAAAACTAATGAAAAACTTAGGTTACGCAAAGGATTATAAATGGAGTGAGAAATATGTCGGACCAAAAGGTAATTTACCCTTTCTTCCCAAAAAACTTGTAGGAAGAAAATTCTATGAAAAGTAGCTATCTTGAAAACCAAAAATGAGTAGGGTATTATATAAAAATGGACGATACAAAATTATTAGGTAAAATCGGTGAATTAATTGATACAAAACTTCAACCTATTAAAACACAACTTGGCGTTGTCGAAAATAAGTTAGGGCACGCAAATGAAAGAATTGAATCATTGGATAGAAAGATTGAAATTGTAATTAAAAAAATTGACAAAGCGCAGGAAGAAAGAATTGAAGTACTTTCTGAATTAGTTACATCAGGACATAATATGCATGAAAAAAGAATTAAAAGAGTAGAAGACAATCTACAACTTCCTCACATCCAATAGGTAAAAAGAACTTACAAATTACCAACGGATCTTTTTCGTTTTCTTTAGAATACAAAGGCGGAAGTTCTTTTCTTAATTCGTCAGTTAACAGTTTCATATATTCACCCCCTCTCTTTTTAATAATTTATATTTAGGAAGCAGCCTGCCTGCTTCCTAATAAATGAATTAAAAAAGCGGGGTGAGGATTACAAGGGCGAGGTAATAACCTCGTTTATCTTGACCCTTGTAATCTGAGGGGTGCAATCCCTAGTAATCTACTATAAAATATAATGTGTTATGAAAATATTTGGAACAGATTATGATGGAGTAATAATTAACATAGAACATCAAAAAGCAGTTGCATTCGGAGATTTACTTAATAAAGAATGGAGTGTTAACAAAAACGATGCTGCAAGTCTTTGGATTGCTACGGGAGGTACATCCAGGAGATATAAATTTGATTATTATTACAGAAAACAATTTAACAAAAATTTAACTGATGATGAATACAAAATTATAGAAAAAAAATTTAGCAATCTTCTTAAAAATGAATATTACCCTAAGATAGAACTTCTCCCTGGAGCATTGGAATTGCTTAAATATGCAAAAAATAATTTTGATTTTACCTTTATTTCAAGTGGTATTCCTATGGATGAGCTTAAGTATTTAGTTTCCCTTAATCGGTTATCTGACTATTTTAATTTAATTTTAGGAACTAATAAAATATTCAAGACAAAAAATGAACATTTTCAAAAAATAATAAATGACAAAAATCCGAATTTAATTATATTTGTAGCAGATGGGCCAACGGATATGAAAGTGGTAAAAGCACTTGATATTGTGCAATCAATCGGAATTACGACAAATCATTCAAAAGAAGAGCTTGTAAGTGCAGGGGCGAAAAATGTAGTTGATGATTTAAGTGAAGTCCTGACTTTAATTAAGTCCTTACTTTAGCAAATTACAAAAATCTAGGCTTATTGGATGCGGTAGCCGGAAACCCTTGCCAAAAGAGGGGGAAGAGCCCTAGAAGAAAGTTTGTAATTAAAAGCGTATAATATGCCTATGAAAACAGAGCAAAAAGGAAATCCAGAACTAGGAAAAGATATTTTAAACAAATATCTTGAAGCAGATCCCAGACTTAAACAAGTAATTACATTATCAAGAGAGGTTTATGATAAAGCCAATCTTCCTAATCATAATTTCAATACCCATATAGCTCAAGTTACTTATAGAGCTTTGGTAATAGCTGAAAGCGACAAGTTAGAATTTAATCCCTCTATTCTTATAGCTGCTTGCGTTCTTCACGATATAGGATATTCAATAACTAGGACGAAAGAAGGCCACGAAGAAGCAGGAGCAGGAATCTCAAGACAAATTCTCAAGGATTCTGGTTTTAATGATGAAGAAACTGAGAGTACTGTTAAAGCGTTTGTAGAATATGCTACTCCAGGGATAAGCGTTGAGTCGGATATTTTATTTGACGCAGATATTCTAAACCAAGCAGGTTACGCAAGTATGTATCCTTTCTTTGTTTCGCTTTATGAATATAAACAGTTTCCTGACGGAAATGACGAAGGGTATAGATTAGACAATTTTTTGCAATCCAGACTATTTATTGTTGAGCAATTAAAAGCAATGGGATTAAGAACTAAAAAAGGAAAGGAAATGTTGCAAAACGGGTTTGATGAAAGAAAAGAGTTTGTAGAAAAAGCTTTAGAGGGAATAAAAGAAAGACCTGATTTTTTGATTACATTTGATGACTTATTAAATCCCTGAACCCAGTAATTTCATCCAAACCCTTGTCAAAAGAGGGGGGGAAGACCCCTAGTAGCTAAGAAGTTAAATAAAAAAACAACCCACCGGGTTTCCCCGAATGGACTGTTTAAAACAAACTCTTTTTGTTTTAATCTCTTTTACCTGCGTTGTCGTTACTTTGGACGTAACTTACACACTGTAAATTCTACGAAAAATGATGGAGAAATAATGATGACTTACTGAAACTAGTTCTTTACAGGTATATTTAAATGTTCCTCAACGCGTTTAAGTCTTTCTTCATGCAACTTGTATCCAGTATTAACAAGTTCGGAAAGCGCCTCAATCGTTTCATGCTGTGATTGCTCTACTCTTTTATTTACCACTTCAACCTTCATTTCAACTGAATCTAATTGTTGCTTTAGTCCCCTGATATTTTGTTTAACAACATTTAAATCTTGCTTAACTCCACTGATATCCTGCTTAACTCCACTGATATCCTGCTTAACTCCACTGATATCCTGCTTAACACCACTGATACCCTGCTTAACACCATTTAAATCTTGCTTGATTGGATCAAGATTTTTAGTAATCAGCCCTTCGATTTGTTCCAGAAGTTTTTTGTCATTCATAGTTCCATATTACGTTAGGAAATATAACTTTTCAAGGGGTAAAAAGTTCCCACAAAGTCCGCCAACGCCAACATTTATCCAACTTATCAAGCGAATCTAAATTTGCTTTGGGTCAGCTAGCGAACGGCGTTAGAGCTCATTTTAGTTTTTAAATCAAATGGAAGTAATATTTTATAAAACTTCATTCGCAAGCTTAAGTTAAATTAAAGGAATTGAGAGATGAGAGATATCATTTAGATTTAATAATTTGTAACTATCTTCATTCTTTTGGATTGTTGTTACAGAACATTCTAAAATATCAATATATTTTGTTCCCGAAAGTGGTTCTGTTTTGTGACTAAGAGCTTCCTCTGTAAATAAATGCCTTAATAAGTCTCCAATTGACCCTCCATGGGTAACAATAAGAACATTACCATCTTTATAATTATTTGACAATTCATCGAGTATGTCTTTCATTAACTCACCTTTTTCTTTTGATGAACTACCTTTCTTAGGCAAATAATTTCTATTAATGTCTGTTTTATTCCATTCAGTAATAAAATCGTTGAAGGACTCATCATTTTCCCATTCTAAACGCTCTACTAATCTAGCATCTGTACGAACCATAAGCGAATGTGGTTTTGCAATTGTTTCAGCGGTTTGTTTTGCCCTCAATTTAGGACTGGTAAGAATTTCATTGAATGAAATATCTTTTAGGTATTCTGCGGTAACTTCAGCTTGCTTTAGACCAACTTCTGTCAATCGTGGATCAAATGGAATTGCTTCTTTTGCTCCATGTCTGACGAGATAAAAATTTAACATTATTTGATTATACCAGAGGTTTAAGTGTATTTTTTAGAATTTCTTTAAATTGCTTTCTACCGTAGCCACTTTTTAATCTTGCAAACGTAATCCTTGAGCTTAGGGGTATTTTTCATTAAGCTTAGAAAATGATATAATTTGATTATGGTGTCGAGTCAGACTCGACTACCAAGTTCGACTTGGTGGATGTAGCTCAGTGGTAGAGCTCCTGGTTGTGGTCCAGGTGGCCGCGGGTTCGATCCCCGTCATCCACCCCATAAAGCAATTTAGATTACGTAGGGAACGTGGTGTTTGTAAGAATTCTTTTCTGCAAAATCAATGATTTTCTTTGCATTTTTGAACCCTTGTTTTTGGATATCTTCAACCGACACCTTTTTATCAAAATATAAGTAAAGAACAGGATCCGCCTCTACGTAGGAAAATCCAAGCTCATCCTCATCTGTTTGATTTTCCCACAAGTTTGCGGATGGCTGTTTCTCAATAACGCTTTGTGGAACTTTTAAGTACCTTGCGAGCTCATAAACCTGTGTTTTGTATAATTGCCGCAGAGGCTCAACGTCCGAAGCCTCGTCTCCGAATCTGGTGAAATATCCTAAACGATATTCGGATCTATTTTCCGTTCCGCAAACTAGCGCATTCAACTTTTTTGCCAAATCGTAAATGATAATCATTCTTACCCTTGCCATAATATTACCCTTCCTAATAATATCCGTATCCAAAACACCAAGAGTTTTGGAAAGAACGTCTACAATTGGCTTAATAGAAATAGCAGTAATCTGCTTATTTGGCAAGTGAATACTTTCTACAATTTCGCTAACGTCAGATAGGCTATTATCAAAATAAGGCATACTGATTACCTTAATATTTCCCAGGGGAATGGAATTTTTAAGCAGGTATAAACTTGTAGCAGAGTCAATTCCGCCCGAAACACCAATGACAACATTCTCTTTGCGGTGCGTTGACATAACGTCTTTTATGAATGACTGAATCCTTAGAGTTTCTTCTTTAGAATTTATTGTTGGTAAATTATTCATATAAATTATGATTTCTTATATATTGCTCGACAGCCTCCGGAACAAGATATTTAATTGATTTTTTCTGCTTTACCCTTTCTCTTATTATAGATGAGGAAAAGTTAGTTGTTAAAAGTTTTGAAGACTTCATTACTTCAAAGCCTTGCGGAATTTTTTTAGGCAGAAAATGAGGGTCTCTTGGGAATACGATGAACTTTACGATTTTTACAAGCTCTTCATGATTTTTCCACTGATGAAACTCCTGCAGGATATCTGCTCCTATAACCCAGTAAATATCTGCACCGGTTACTTTTTTTATTGCTTTTACCGTATCTATCGTATAACTTATTTTTTTGCGGCGGACTTCAATATCCGATACTTCCATTCTGCTTTGCAGGCAGGATTGCAGCATTGAAATTCTATCTCTTGCGCTAGCTGTAATCGGACTCCAAGCATGTTTATATGCGGGGATAAAAACAACTTTATCTATATAAGTATAGAAATCTAAAGTTTGCTGGGCAATTAAGAAATGACCTGTGTGAGGCGGGTCAAATCTTCCGCCTAAAATAGCTATTTTCATTGTAAATTTCTATACTTCAACTCTTCCAAAATTTCTCTCAATTGAATTTTCATCTCACCCCTACCATTTCCACCCTTTAGATACTTTTCTCTTTTTCTCGCGTCTGATTCTCTTAAATATGCTTCGTAATAAATTAACTTTAAGGGCCTTCTGTTTTTTGTCGCTCTTACATAACCACCCGAATGCGCCTTAACTCTTGAACGAAGATTATCTGTAAAACCTGTATAGAGTTGCCTGTCAGCCGCTGAAAAAAGTATATAAACGTAATACATGTAGGATTACATGAGACTTGGTGAGCCAGCTGACAAAGCTGAGCTTAGCTCTGGCTGGCTAATCCACCTGTGTTAAGTTGGTGAGCCAGCTGAGCTGGCTATCACCGAGCTTAGCTCGGTGACCCGGGAGGGAATCGAACCCCCAACCTGGTGCTTAGAACGCACTCGCTCTATCCGTTGAGCTACCGGGCCCTGTCCGCAACGACTTCGCAAGCCCCGCCTGCCAAAGCCTGGCACTGGCGGGCAGGTCGTCTTGCGTGTCGGGCGGGCCATATATCTATTTTACCAAAAACACTCCCAAAACAAAAGTTTTTGTTTTATTGTATAATTTGAAGGAATTTATCCAATGAAAAAAATTTTTATCCAACAAGCCGTTCCTGTATTTTTAACCATCCTTACTTTCCTTGCGCTCGCAACCGTATTATACGGAATTTTACTCATTCTTGATTCTCTTCGTTTAAGTTTTCCTATTATTCTTGATTTTAGAAGAAGGGAAGTATTATTTGGAATCGCAATTTATCTTAAAACCGCAATTGATTTTGCAATATATATTGGAAATCTTATGGAAACAAATCCCGGGTGGAAAAAAAGAGTCGCTATCTCACTTGGAACAGCAATGGGAAATGCCGCCGGAACGTTTGCAATACTTATCATATGGACACTTTTTAAGGAAATCCCGCTTCTTATGATGGTTTTGATTTTTATTTCATCCGTCGTTCTGCTTAAAATGGCAGAAGAGTCTTTGGAAGAATTTTTAAAGCAGAAAAAAAGTTTTATACAGATAAGAATGCCAGTTTCGCTTCTTCAGGAACAACTTAACTTTGTAAATAAGTTATTCAGGCCAATCCTTAGGTTTTTCGTTCCCAACTTGGATTTAACAAGGACCAAAAAACTTTCATTTGCAAACTTAATCGTATTTTCTTTTACAATTCCGTTCATATTGGGACTTAACGATTTTTCAGGATACATTCCGCTTTTTACCTATATTAATGTTTTTGGATTTTCAGTTGGGGTGCTCTTGGGGCATATGATTTTGACCATCGGACTTTTCGCATCTTACAAAACAACTATTGCCGTTGTTAAACATCCTTTTGTTTTAATTTCGGGAGGATTAGCTTTTATAACTATTGGGCTTTATGGATTTTTCGGAAGCTTTAAAATTCTTCTTTCTGTTATCAAATAAACTTGTGAGCGGGTGAAGAGAATCGAACTCTCGTGACAACTTTGGAAAAGTTGCGTTCTGCCATTGAACTACACCCGCATGAACATGAAATTGATTATAACAAATATGTCGGAGTGAGAGGAATTGGACCTCCTACTTCTCGGTCCCAAACCGAGCGTTCTACCGATGAACTACACTCCGGGAATGTGCCGCGAGAGAGAGTCGAACTCTCACGTCCGATGAAGGACAAAGGCTCTTAAGGCCCTCGTGTCTGCCATTCCACCACCGCGGCGCTCTCTAATTTTACTTTATATGTACTTTTAAATCAATTGTGGGGAGGCGGGCTTACACCTTGTTCTTTAAGTCCAAAATCTAGTAGCTCTTTCATCTCTTCACGCCTATTTTGGCTTCCTAAAATCACTCCAATTATCTGATGACCTTCATAGTCCAAATATGTGACAAGACAAAAACCGGCTTCGGGCGTATATCCAGTTTTGACTCCTTTAACCCCCGGGTAACTTGTTAAAAGGTTTGTTTCATTTTCCAAATAAAACGCCTTATGCGTATCTGTTTGTTCTATTGTATAGTTAAATGTTGAAACTACTTCTCTAAATAAAGGAAATTTTGTTAAAGCATATTCTGTTATTACGATTAAATCATAGGCAGTTGTATATTGTTTCCCATCCCCCTCAAGACCCGTCGGATTGGTAAAATTTGTATCTGAAAGCCCGAGAGCTTTGGTTTTATCATTCATAGCTTTTATAAAGGCCGTTCTTCCGTCTTTATAATTAGCGGCAAGTGTTTCGGCAGCATCGTTACCGGACACCAATATAAGTCCGTACAGCAACTCTTTTAAGGGTAGGACTTCTCCTTCCGATAGCCCCATTGAGTTTTCTCCTACCAAATCCTGCTTGCTAACAATGTACCTATCATCTGATTTTTTATTTTCCAAGGCTACAATTGCGGTCATTATTTTTGTTAAAGACGCCATAGGCAGTTTTTCTTTTGGATTTTTTGCATATAAAACTTTTTTCGCTGTTAAATCATATAAAAGAGCAGATTTACCTTCAATTTCCGGTTTTTTAATATTTGAAAACGCTATATTATCAAGAAGCGGAAGCCATAAATTAAGCGTTGAAACTTGGCCGTTTGCATAAAGAGTTAAAAAAATTGGAATGGGAGAGAGAATGGTTTGTTTTTGCCCGGAAGCTATAAAATACGGCCTCAAAGCAATTAGAAGACTAGTGCCCAAGAACCCTAAAAAGAGTAAAACGAAGAGAATCTTGGTCATTTTGCGCATAGATTTATATTCTACCGATTTATTTTGTTGAAGGAAAGAGGTTAATTTGGTATCATTAAACGATAGAGCTTGTAAAGGGGGTGAGATTTGTGGCGAATAAAGATTTAGTTGGTAAGGTAATCCATTACTACGACAAAATTGGAGTTGCCGTTATAAAGCTTGAAAAATCTTTAAAAGTTGGAGATAACGTTAACTTTGTTCACGGAGAAGATGAGTTTGAACAGACAATTGAGTCAATGCAGCTTGAACATGTTCAGGTTAAGGAAGGTAAGAAAGGACACGAAGTTGCGGTAAAAGTTGACAAAGAGGTAAAATCCGGAACCCTGGTATATTTAGCATAAATTTCAATATAACTAAATAATCATTGGGAGAAAAAATCATCCAATTATAGGAATCGACTTTGATATTCGAACATAAGTTGTATATACTAGATAATATAACCTTTGTTCATATGAAGGAACGACTAAGGGAGAGGGCAATTAATTTAAGACGCGAAGGGTTATCTTATTCGGAAATACTCCAAAAAATACCTGTTGCTAGATCAACACTATCATTGTGGCTTCGATCTGTAGAACTTTCCAAAAAGCAGATACAAAGACTCACTGAAAAAAAATTATTAGCTATTCAAAGAGGCGGTCAAAGTAGAAAAAACTGGAGACTCACTACAACAAAATCAATTAAAAAACAAGCTTATCTGGAAATTAAAAAAAAGATTAAAATAATAGATACAAGAGATTTATGGTTAATGGGCATTATGCTTTATTGGGCTGAAGGAGCAAAAGACAAAGAATATAAACCAGGTCAAAGTATAATTTTTAGTAATTCAGACTCACAAATGATTAAGGTATTTCTAAAATGGCTTGATATTTGCTTGCAAATCCCAGTTGAAGATATACAGTTTTCAATATATATTCACGAAAACCATAAGCATGATATTGAAAAAGTAAAAACATTTTGGTCTGATGCGACTGGATTTTCAATAGGAAGATTTGATAAAATATACTACAAGAAACACAAAGTAAAAGTTTACAGAAAAAATATCGAGGAAAATTATCATGGTTTGTTAAGAATTAGGATTAGAAAAAGTAGTGCTTTAAACAGAAGAATAACAGGGTGGATAGAGGGAATTTGTATTCAATGCCGGGTCGTCTAATGGTAGGACGGTAGTCTTTGGAGCTACCTATTTTGGTTCGAATCCAAGCCCGGCAGCCTAGCCTAGTAATTCTAAATGGTAGCCAGCGCCTGCGGCGCGGTCTCGCCAACGCCGATGACGGGATCTCGCTGGAAGCGATGACCAACGGCGATGAGACGTAAGATCGGCGCATGTTGCGCGACCACGCTTAAAAGCGTTGGCTTTGGATCTTACCATCATGGTTCGACTTGTCCCGAAGAAAGCGGGGATCCATGTTTCCCAGCAAGGACGTGCAGTAGTGATCTCCTAAATTAAAAAATGAAATCAGAACCATTTACAACTGTAATTGAGCTTCTTACCAAGTATCAACAAGATGCTTTGTTGGAACCTTATCAAATCACAATCCTCAACGAAATTATTGCCAGAATAAAAAATATCTCAGATGAATACAGATCCACTTTTGATTTGAATTCTGCATTGCTTAATGAAGATCCAGGCCTTGAAAATATAAGGAAAATGATGACAGATGAAAATATTAATAAAATTCTTACTAAGGCAGCAAAGACAGATCCTCAACTCGCAAAATACCTAAGTTCAGTTGGAGGAAAAGTAAAGAAAGTACAGTCTTCTGAAGTTGCAGCATATGATATGGGTAAACTAGATTTACAACCTGACTTAAGAATCCCCGAAGTTAAGCTTTTGCATTCAAAAACAGAATCAATTTATCATAACTTATGGTCTGTAATTCTACGATTAAATCAATTACCTAAATTTAAGAACTTTAAGCCAAAAGGAATAAGAGATGTAAGAAATCATCTTATAGAACATACAGATAATCCTAAGACAAGTGGAGCTTATATTTTCTCTTTTGGAATTTCTACACATGGACCCGTGTTAAGGCCTACTAAGCCAACCGATGTTCCAGCGCCAACTGACAGTGGTCTTGATGTTAATATAGAAGAATTCCTTTCATCGATAGTGAAAATTTTAGATTAAAATCTTAACAGATTTCTTTTATTTTCAGTTATAACGACTAAACGGTTCGAGAGCGGTATGCTCAGCTTTTTTCCAAGCCTCAAAAAACCATTCAAACTGTGCAACCCCAGAATGGATTTGAACTTTTAACCTCTTTTGGAAGAATTTTATATATGCTACGACTATGGTTTTATTCGGGGAGAAGCTGATTTCATAATTCCTGTCACCCTGTCAAAGTAATCTAAATTTTTAATCGCTCCAAGATGAATTGCGTTCTCGTCTCTTATAAAATGTCCAAATTGATTAAATTTTGCAAAGAGTGGTGGAAGAAGTTCTGCTACTTCATTTATATCCACGTCTCCTTCTATGGTTACATCTTCTCCGATTTTTACTACAAACGCTTTTCCATTACTTGTTGAGTGATAGTCCAGTGTAACCGTATCTGTTCCTATTCCTTCTACATTAAGAACGCCCAACCATTGCCCTTCCTTTGCGTTAGGATTAACGGGAATCATAGGCCCTTCAACATTATACTGAACACCCTTTGGATAATCCCTCAACTCTCTTGTTTTTTCCAATTGAGTTTTGATAGTTCTAATTCTTGCTTGAGGAGTTTCGGTAGAAACAGTTTCTCCAGGAGGAACCGGAGTCAATTCTTTTGGCGTATTATCCATAACAAAAATATGACACTTATAAGAAAGGTTGTCAATAACGTTTCATAAAAAACGAAAAGAATTATCTATTTCTAGTTAGGATAATTGTAAATACTGCATTGATTTTTGATATACTAGCTCTGGATAGGGTACTATTTCCGGCCAGTTCGCTGTTCGGAAATCCTGCACTATTGCCAGCCGTAATTACGAGGGTAGTCGCCTCATGCGATAGGCAGTTCTATTCTCCTGTCTTGCGTTAAGTGTAAAGTTTTTTTACAATAAACCTTAATGAAGAAATTTTTTCAAGTTTTTTCGGTTTTTCTAATCGGAATAATTGCCCTTTACGTTGTAAGCCCGCTTCTTTCCGGTTTTGCTGATAAATACTTTACTTATTCTGATTGCGATAAGCCTGTTTACTATCGCATTGGTACGGTTGATCCCCGCTTCAACGTTCCGGAGCAGGATTTTTTAAATGACGTCCAAAACTCGGCCGCAGCTTGGAATCTAGTGTGGGGAAAGAAGCTGCTTTCCTACAGTAATTCTCCGAAGGCATTGAGCGTAAACCTTATCTATGATAATCGTCAAAAAGTTAGAGACCAGGTGAATGAACTTGAAGTAAATATAAAAGGAGAAGATCAGACTCTTAAGGCTAAGATCGCCGATTACAAAGCAAGAGTTATAAAATTTCAGCAAGGGGTAAAGAACCTGAATGAACGAATTGTCGAGCTAAACGCACGAGGGGGTGTTACTTTTGAGGAATACGAAAAGTTCACAAAGGAACAACAGGATTTAGAAAAAGAAGCGGAAAAGCTAAATACTATTGCCAAAAACTTAAACCAATCGACTGATTTATACAATTCCGAGGTAACCAATCTTAATCAAGCTATTGATAATTTTAAGTCAGTTCTTTCGGTTAAACCGGAGGAGGGGCTTTATGATCCAACGCTAAACAGAATTGATATTTACTTTAACAATTCCAAAGAGGAATTGGTACGCACAATCATGCACGAATTAGGACACTCATTGGGACTTTCGCACTTACCGGATGAAAATGCTGTTATGTACTGGAGAACCAATCAGGTAGTAAATCTTTCTCCTGCCGACATAAAGGCGCTTAATTATCTTTGCCGAAGGCAAAGCATTCCGGAGCTAATAAAGCAAAGGTTATCAAGATAACTTGCGTTTTCCGGACATTTTTAACTTTAATACCCTGACCTTTTTAAAGACATAAGAGTTTTATTTCGTAGGTTCCAGTGCTCCTTCGATTGTTTTTAAATCTAACCTGGATTTATAGAAGAAATATCCAACAGTTGCAAATGTAATAATAGGAGATACCCATGGAGGAATATGAAAACCAAAACCATCTAAAATCATAATTGTCCCTAAAAATAATATTGAATACATTGCTCCATTTTTAAGGTATTTATATTTTTTAATTCTTTCTATATTACTTATTGTTAATTTACGAAGCACAAATGCGCCAAGTCCGTTTCCGAGCAATATTAAAGGAACCGAGAAAGTAAAAGCAAAAGCGCCAATAACACCGTCTATTGAAAAAGTTGCATCTAAAACTTCGAGATAGGCAATCATACTTATCTCAGACCTTCCGCTACCCATGATTTTTTGTTCTTGCTGCTCGGCAAATTGTCTAAATCCATGAATTATAAAAAAAGCAGTTGAACCAACAACCGCGGCAAAAGCAAGCAAAGGATCTTTTTCTAGGGCAAACCAAACTATTGTTGTTAAAAGAACTGAAACTATTGCAAAAAACCACGCGCCCTGCGCATTAAAAAACTTTTCTCCCCGCAGTCCAAAATTCTTGGGCTCTAAAAATAGCCAGTTAAAAAACAAGAATACAAGAAAAACCCCTCCTCCTAAAAGAAGAATGGGAGAGGATTTTTCAATTGCTTCAATTACGCTTGGGTCGCTGGAAAAAGTTGCAGTAATAACACCTATTGGTCCAATGCTTGGATTTGCAATAAAAACTATAAGAAAAGGGAGTACGCCTCTGACTACAACAACCGCAAACAAAAATCCCCACAAAAGAAACCATTTACGGGCTTTTGCGCTCATTTTTGACAATACTTCAGCATTAATAATTGCATTGTCAATACTTGTAATAACTTCAAATAAGGACAAACCTAAAATTGTAAGAAGTAAGAAAATAATTTCCATAGAGATTTATTTTACCAAATATCCTGCTTCTAAAATAGACACAAAGTAAGATTAACTAATTTATAAAATAATTATAAACCGCTTTTGATATGTCAGCTATTTTCTCATCGGCAGACAATGACGATGCTGTTTGCGATAAAATAACAATAATATAATCTCCTTTAGCTGTATATACAATGCCCGCGTCGTGGGAAATATCGCCCAATTCTCCTGTTTTGTGGGCAATAACCGTATCTTGAGGAAGATATTTAGAAAACTTGGTATTCTTTTTTTGATTTTTAAGCAAATTTAGCATTCTGTCGGTATAAATTTGATTGGCAAGTTTCCCTTTGTAAAGTTTTTCAAAAAATAAACCGGTATCGTAAGCTGAAGTTACGGGACTTGTGTTAATTCCTCCCATTTTTGTCTGAGAAAAGGAATTTTCTTGTAAAAAGGAATTGATATTCGCGATTCTTACTTTTTCAGAAAGTAAAAGAGCAGAATAATTATCGGAAATTGCAATCATTCTTTCCATTACTACTCGGACAGGAAGAGTAAGTCTTCCCTCTGTTAGTTCGGCAGATTCAGTTGCGATATTAAATTTTTCGTTTAGCACTGCAATATCCTGACTTAAAACATCGCTTTCGCTAAATTTTCCTTTTTGTATTTGACTAAACGCAGTTGCTAAAACATAAAGTTTATAGATACTTGCCGTGTCAAATTTTTTTTGTTCGTTAAAATAATATCTTTCCCTTGTATTTAGGTTTTTAATATAAACCGCATATATTCCTTTTGTTTCTTTTAACTGACTTTGAACAATTTCTTCCAACGCTTTGCTATTTACATCCGGGTTAATAATGGAAAGTCCTTTCTCTATTACGTCCTTTGCTAGCGGACTAATAATTCCTGCGACGCTTTCTGTGGTTGGGGATAAAAACTTGTATACTAAAAAAAGAAGAATTGGCAAAAACGCAAGGGTAATAAATAACGCTTTGGTCCTTCTTCTTCTTCGTAAAACCGAATTCCTGCGTGTTTTAGAGTAATATCTTATTTCGTACATATTTTAAGTAAAAACAGTGATTTTTTTTATTATACTAGAAAAACAAAGCTTAGTATGAAAGTATTTTTGGTACAATAAGGAATATGAAAGACAAGACTAATTACAGGTTGCTTTTCGTACTAGCTTTGCTCGTTGTTTTGGTAAGCGCCTATTATTTATCTTCACCTTTTTCTAAAAAATCTGAACATACTAATATTCCAAGGGTAACACAGTTTGAAAATAAAAGTGAAACTGCAAAGGAAATACCACGAGTTGCAATTTTTGCTCAAAACCTGGAAATTCCCTGGGATTTAGTATTCTTACCCGACAAAAGCGCTTTATTCACAGAACGCTTAGGCAGAGTAAGGTTAATTGATGCAAGCGGCAATTTAAGAGAAACTCCGATTTTGCAAATATCAGATGTTAAAACTATTGGGGAAGGCGGACTATTAGGAATTACTCTTCATCCTAGTTTTACAAATAATAATTACGTTTACCTTTATTATACTTACGCAAATTCAGAGAATAATACTTTAAATAGAGTGGTGAGATATAAATATACCAACGAAAAATTAATCGATAGAAAAATAATCGTAGATAATATCCCCGGCTCAACTTTCCACAATGGCGGCAGACTTAAGTTTGGTCCTGATTCGTTTTTATACATAACTACAGGGGATGCGCAAAAACCGTCTTTAGCACAAGACAAAAATTCACTAGCTGGTAAAATACTGCGTGTTACCAGCGAAGGAAATGCTGCGCCCGGAAATCCTTTTAAGAACCTTGTTTATTCCTATGGCCACAGAAACCCTCAGGGACTTGCTTGGGATAGTCAAAATAAGCTTTGGGAAACAGAACATGGCGATAATGCAACTGATGAAGTAAATCTAATTGAGATTGGAAAAAACTACGGATGGCCTGAGATTATTGGAAATAAATCAAGACTTAATATGGTTTCTCCTGTAATTCAAAGCGGAAATGTCACTTGGGCTCCGGGAGGAGCAGTCTTCTACAATGACTCCTTATTTTTTACAGGGCTTAAGGGTAACGCTTTGTTTAGGCTTAAAGGAAATGATAATTTAACAGAGTATTTTAAAGGAGAATTCGGAAGACTAAGGACTGTTGTAATAGATCCTAATAACATGTTTTATATTTTAACAAGCAATAGAGACGGCAGGGGAGTACCAAAAAGCGATGATGATAAGATACTTAGGGTAAACCCGGAAAAGCTATAATAAACCCTATGGCCTTATTGACTTTATGTTGTTTAGGATAAAAGATACCAGATTCTTGACTAAGCAAGAATCATTTGACGAAATTCCTCTGCTGTGAGATGCTTTAACTAATGGATAACCAACTTTGCCGCTTTTGTAATTCTCCTGTTTCGGATAGCTTTTTCTTTTGTCCAACCTGCGGCAAAAAAATACATGAACCCCCTATTACTATTGCAAAGCAAGTTAGCATTTACGCACTAAGCATTCTTCTGCCGCCTTTAGGTCTTTGGCCCGGAATAAAATATATTTTTCAAAAAGACGAAAAAACAAAAACTGTGGGCATTATTGCAATAATATTAACCATTATTTCAACTATTGTTACGCTTTGGCTTTTTATGAATAAAATAACAAGTATAACTTCCGGGATAAACCCGCCACTCAACCAGTATCAAAATCTGGGTTATTGAATTTAATTTAAATTGATATATTTTAACCTCTTTACTAAAATTTTTATTAAGCATCTGTTATAAGTATCTAAATGGTGGTAAAATTGCAAAGAAAATAATGAAAAATATATTTATAAGATTCACTCATTTTTTTTATAAAAATCTACTACGCAGAATTATTTTTCTTTTTAATTCCGAGGCCATGCACGATTCCTTTACGGTTTTTGGTGAGTTCTTAGGGAAATTTAAACTCTTAAGAAGTTTAACTAAAATATTTTTTGGCTATGAAAATAAAAGCTTATCGCAAGAAATAAACGGCATATATTTTAAAAACCCAATTGGTTTAGCTGCCGGATTTGATTATCAGGCAAAGTTAACTCAAATACTTCCGTCTATTGGCTTTGGATTTGAAACAATAGGAACAATTACCAATAAACCTTACCAGGGCAATCCAAAGCCAAGACTTGCAAGACTCGTAAAATCACAATCCCTGCTTGTAAATAAGGGTTTTAAAAATCAAGGCATAGATAAAATAATCAAAAAACTAAAAAAACAAAAGTTTGATATACCAATCGGCTTAAGTCTTGGCAAAACCAATACAACAAAAAAAATGACGCGGGAAGAAGCGGTAGCAGACGTTACAGAATCTTTTAAAAAAGCAGAAAAAACAAGACTTCCTTTTTCTTATTACGAACTAAATATCAGCTGTCCGAATCTTTATGGAAATATAACTTTTTATCCGCCGGAAAACTTAAAAGAACTTCTAAGGGCAGTAACCGATTTAAAACTTGGCAAACCGCTTTTTATTAAGATGCCCATTGAAAAAACTGATAGGGAAGCGCTTGATATGCTTAAAATTATAGCCTCGTTTCCTGTGCAAGGAGTTATTTTTGGCAATTTGCAAAAAAACCGAAAAGATCCAAGTCTTGATCAAGAAGAGATTGAAAAATACAAAATGGGTAATTTTAGCGGTAAACCGACGGAAAAAAGATCAAACGAATTAATAAAATTAGCTTTTCAAAAATACGGAAAAAAACTTATAATAATAGGCTGCGGCGGAGTATTTTCCGGTAAAGACGCGTACAGAAAAATAAGACTCGGGGCAAGCCTAGTGCAATTTATAACAGGGCTTGTTTTTGAAGGGCCGCAGTTGGCTGCCCAAATAAATCGTGAATTAAATGAAAGTTTGAAAAAAGACGGTTTTAAACATATAAGCGAAGCTATAGGAATAGACGCGTAAATGGTATAATTATCGTACGCCTGGGTGGCGAAACCGGCAGACGCGCAGCGTTCAGAACGCTGTTCCCGCAAGGGATTGGGAGTTCGAATCTCCCCCCGGGCACAGGCTGGCTAATAGCAAATGGCAGATAGCATATGGAAGCTAATTTTGATATAATTTCCAGACTATTAGCTATAAGCAATTAGCTATAAGCTAATATGCGGATGTGGTGAAATGGTATACCCCGAAGGAAGCCTGCGGCTCCTACGGGGCAAGCACGCAGAAATTATGCCGAGGTGGTGAAACTGGTATACACGCAAGATTGAGGTTCTTGTGCCCTTTAAAAAGGCGTGCAGGTTCAAGTCCTGTCCTCGGCACCAGTAGAAGACATTTTTTAATAATCAACATTTAGATTGGTATAGCAATCTAAATTAAGCAAACTTAGGTTCGAGCTAAAAAATAATCTTCTAAAATCTTGAGGCTAATTTTATCTACCATTGCAGGACTCGAACCTGTTTATATCCAGCGCGTCTGGTATGTTCAAAAAAATTTCTTTAAGGTATTATCGTTGATCCGGCACGAGATGTTTGACATTCATGATACAAGGTGTTATTAAATAAACAGTTTTAAAGAAGGGAGGTGATAGAAATGCCAGCAAGACAAGAAATATCTTTGCCTCAAGCAGTAACAGAGGCTGCGATTAACGATGCTAAAGAATTTTCTATCCTAGGCCAAGATCAGATAGACAGCGGAGGAGGCCCATGTATAAATGCGCCATGCAGAGGACCAGCACCAAAGTGTGCTCCTCAACCTCCTCAACCACGTTGTGGGGTTGCTGAAGGAAAATAAACTGGGAGAGGAAAATATATTAAAATCAAAATGAGTAGTAAAAATATACTAGTCAATAATGGATTGTGTTCTGTTTTAGACAAAATTGCAGATTTTGTTTTAAAAGAAAACATAATAGTAAATGGAATTTATAGAGATCCCCAATATAATGATGAGCCCAAGATATTTAACTACGGAATAAAATATAAGAGTAAGCGTAAAGATAATCTTAATATTGCAAGTGGATTCTCTTTTGATAAAAAATTAGCTTTAGTAAAAGTCTTGGGAGAAGCGCTCGAAAGATATTCTCTAGATATTTATAAACCTAAAATCGTAGCAAAAGGTTCAATTACAGAAATAAGTAAACTAGGACAATATTTAAAGCCACTAAGAATATCCCCATTTTCCGTAAGACAGTTGAAACAGAGAGAAAATAGTAAATTTGTAATCAGAAATAGCTCCAAATTCTCGTGGAGTGAAGCTGTATTTCTAAATAAAAACAAGAAGATACTTATTCCTTCTCAGCTAATATCATTTAATCACTCTTTAATCGATGGGGAACCTGAAATAATGCCTATTAATTCAACTGGCACAGCGTTTGGTCTTACTTTTGATGAAGCTCTCTATAGAGCCCTATGTGAAGCGATTGAAAGAGATGCTTTTGTGATAAGTTATCTTAATAAGCTTCCTTCTCCAAGAATAGATCTAAAATCATTAAACGATACTAAGATTGATAAAATATTAGATATTTTAGGACGATATAAGTTAGAGGTTTTTGTTTTGGATTTAACAATGGATATTGGAATTCCGGTGTTTGGAGCACTCGTTATTGATAAAACTGGATTAGGCCCAGCTATTTCATTAGGACTTAAAGCCGGATGGGAAACAAAGAATTGTATAATAGGAGCAATCGAGGAATCTTTAATGACAAGATCTTGGATAAGAGATAAATCTTTCTATATAAATCCTAAATCTAAAAAAGTCATAAAAATAGAGAACATTGAACAAAGAGCATTATTGTGGTTTCCAACACAAATGATAGAGCATTTAAATTTTTGGCTGAAGAATAAAAATATTATAAGAATAGACACGAAAAAGAAATCTGATAATAAACTGGAGAAAACTTTAAAATCGTTGATTGACAATGGTATGAACATAATCTACAAAGACATAACGCCAAAAGTAATAAAAAATGCCGGATTTTTTGTAATAAGAACTTTAATTCCAGAGTTGCAGCCTTTGTACCTGAATGAAAAATATAAGTTTTTGGGAAGTAAAAGATTATACGATGTTCCTCCTAAACTAGGATTTACTAAGAAAAACGAAGCAGGTTTAAATAAAGTTCCACACCCATTTTTATAATTATGGGTAACGTAAATAAATTACTAATTCAAGAAAAAAAATCTGTCTCTGAAAAATTTCACAGAAAAACCGAAAATAAAACGTTGGGACATTTTAACCTTTCTGATTATCCTGAGTCATGGGTAAAAATCCATTTTAAAACATACCCACGCTTAAACAAAATAAAATTGAAAAATCCCAAAAAAACTAACATTGCAAATATTCTTCAGAAAAGACGCTCGATTAGAAATTATACAGGCGAACCAATTAATTTAAAAGATTTATCGCAAATACTATTTACAGCAGGAGGAATAAGTTTCTTTACTAAAAACGAGAATTACGATTCGAGCAAAAGAAACTATCCATCCGCAGGAGCGAGATACCCCTTAGAAATTTACCCTTTAATATTAAATTGCAAAGGGATAAAGCAAGGATTATATCATTATAATGTTAAAAATAATGTTTTAGAGATATTATTAGAAAAGGATTTACGTAAGTGGCTGATAAAAGCATTAGGAGAAGAAATGTGGACTATAAAATCCTCAGTAATATTTATAATAACAACCGTGTTGGATAGAACTAAAATAAAGTACGGGGACAGAGGATACAGATATTCTCTTCTTGAGGCAGGACATTTAGCCCAAAATATTTGCTTGTTATCAACAGAATTAAAATTAGGGAGTTGCGTAATAGGGGGATTTATAGATAGTAAATTTGATAGCTTACTTGATATAAGTTTTCAAAAAGAATTTACGCTATACTTAATTACGGTAGGCAAAATATGAAAAATTATTCACTAAAGAATGGATTAAAAATCTTACTTAATCCCATCTCCGAATCAAAATCAGTATCGGTGTTTCTAACTGTAAAAGCCGGTCCTAGATATGAAGAGAAAAAAGATTCTGGCTTAGCGCACTTTCTAGAGCACATGTTATTTGAGGGAACATATAAATTTAATGATGCAAAGAAATTAGCAAATTACATTGAAAGCGTCGGTGGTAGGAGCGGAGCGTGGACAGAAAAAGAATACGTTACCTACAATGTGAAAATTTTACCTGAATATGTAGAAAAAGCAATCGCTTATCTTTCAGACATTCTTTTTAATTCACTTATTGATAAAGCCGCAATAGAAAAGGAAAAAAGAATAGTAATAGAAGAATTAAATAGAAGAAATGATAATCCTGAAGTTAAAATATTTGATGAATGGATGGAATGGGTTTGGGGTAAAAATCAATCAATTGGAAGATCTACTCTTGGAGATCTAAAAAATATAAGTAGCTTAAATAAGACAAAAATTCAAAAATATCTAAGCAAATTTTATGTTCCCTCGAAAATGAATATGGTTATTGTAGGAAATTTTATAGAGCAAGAGGTTAGCAGCTATATTGAAAACTATTTTAATGTGAGAAATAAAAATAGCAGTACAAAGTTTTTAGCTGTTAATTCATATCCAAAGAAAAGTAACATGAATTTAATAAAATCTAACTCAGAACAAGTACAAATTTATTGTGGATTTATTACTGAGGTAGATTATTTTAATGAAGACAAGTATACCCTAATGTTAATAGCTGAAATGCTTGGGGGAAGTGTTACTTCTACGTTGTTTTATGAATTAGTATATAGATTCGGAATTGCCTATACGGCAGGAGCATATAATTATAATTATAATGACACAGGGTTATTCTCCGCTTTTACTGGAGTTTCTCCTCATAATACTCTTAAAGCAGTAGAAATTATATTAGACCAGATTAGCAAAATTAAAACAAAATTAGTCTCAAATGAAGAGCTAAAATTTAATAAGGAAAAAATACGAGCAAGACTGCAATACGACTTAGAAACAACGGATTCAGTAGCTTATCTATACTCTACCCAGTTGTCTACTGATGGAAAAATTATTACTCCTGATGAATTAATAAATAAGATAAATTCTATTAATTCGCAAGACGTACGAAGAGTTGCCAAAAAATATTTTAGATTGAATAATTTAAGATTGTTGCTTATGGGTAAAATTAATTCGGAGATAAAAAGGCAAGTAGAAAAAATTTGTGTTTTATAGACTACTTTGAGTCGTATTACGAATATCTTGAGTCGTAGAACTAATTTAGATTCTCATTTAATAAACATGTCTATTCAGCTTCAGGAATTTAAATAATTCTTCTGTCAAACTCTTGCTATCAATTCTTCTCATAAATTCTCGGCTATGAGACTGCGAAAGAATGTTTAAACTTCCTTCCCAGAGAACTTTCCGGTCAATTATAGCTAACTTTCGGTGATGACCACCGTCGCATAGTAAAACTTGTACTCCTAAAACTTCAAAATAGTGTATTCCGGCCTCTGCCTGCTTTGACAAAGATTCGTCATGTTCGTTAGGGTCACGGGTCATAATAAAGACTTCAACGCCTCTGGCTATTAATTTTTCAAATACCGGTTTTAACATCTCAAGTCTCCGCGAAGTAATAAAAGGGCTTTCGATAATAACTTCTTGTTTAGCCTCCAATAAATCCTCTCTAAATCTGTTGTAAAACGTGCTCTCATCATATAAAATAGAGACGGTCTCTGGGAGAGGTTGGGGAGTCAATCTGAATGTTTTGAACCAATTCATGGTTTTACCTCTTCTTTCTTTTTGAATCTGGCGAAAGCTGCTAGTAAAAATGCTTTCTCTTTCGGATCAATAGAGGAGGTAATATAGGCTCGAACATCGTCCCAGATGGTGCACTTTAAAAAATGCGCGTGGAGGCTTGCCCTCCTGAAATTGAAGCAAGAGGCGTATTCGAATAGAATTAAAAGCCGAATGCTGAAATTAGGAGGGTTCGACTCCTCTCATCCGCACTTCGCTTCGCTCAGCGCAGACAGGGTTTACCTGAGGAGTGAACGGCGAAGGGTGCTTAGCTCAGCGGTAGAGCGCTTCGTTTACATCGAAGATGTCGGGGGTTCAAGTCCCTCAGCACCCACAGCTTAGTTACTAGATACTAGTTATTGGATATTAGGGAATAGCGTATAGTTCCTAGATTTGATAAAATGTTTTACGAGCTGAGGTAGCCAAGGTTGACCAAAGGCATCCCGCCGGGGCGGGACTATGCGTGTTTGACTACGTCAAACATCAAAACAACCTTAATTACGAGCTGAGGTAGCCAAGGTGGTCAAGGCACCTGTCTGAAGAACAGGCTATATGTGTTCGACTCACATCCTCAGCACACTTCGGCAGGCTCAGTGTAAACTGAGACTGATGAAGAGAGGGATGTGAGGAGAAGTTTATCCTGAGAGAAATCGAAGGAACTCACATCCTCAGCACTTCGGTCGTCAACGGACGACCTCAGTGCAGGCACTTCTTGCATTGACAAATCAGTGCAGGCACTTCTTGCATTGACAAATCAGTGCAGGCAAGGGGGTTTACCCTGAAGAGTGAAACGACGAAGGGCACAAAAACCTTGCACTGAATAAAAAATGACATGTATTACGTTTATATAGTAAGATGTAGCGATAATTCTTTATATACTGGATTTACATCAAATATTGAAAAAAGAGTAAAAGAACACAATACATCTATCAGGGGTGCAAAATCGATTAAAGGGAAATTACCTGTAAAATTAGTTTACTCTGAAGGTTACAGTTCGATGGGCGAGGCTTTACGAAGAGAGAATGAAATAAAGAGCTGGTCGAGAAATAAGAAGCTTGCACTGATCAATAAAGATAATGCGCCTGCCCTGAGGCAACGAAGGGCAGCGAAGAAGCGGGTATAGTACAATGGCAGTACACCTGGTTGCCAATCAGGGTACAGGGGTCCGATTCCCCTTACCCGCTCAAAATATCCCCTTGACTATTTACACTAAAAGGTATACAAAAAAGTAGGAGGGTTTTTATGAAGGGTTTCAAAAATAAATATGCTCTCGTTTTAGGAATAACGCTGTTTTTTGTTGCAGCCATAGACCTTCTTAACGCCGACCGTTTTCTTTATAAAAATTTGTGTGATTTCTTTTATAACCTGGGCTTTAAAAGCTTAGCATGCGCTACTTTTTACGACATACCAATATGGCAGGCAGGAATAATCGTAGTCATTGTTGTTGCTGCTTATTTTATTTTCCATGCCATAGAATATCACCACAGAAAAACTAAAACCTCCTAGCCGTTGTTTAAGACTTAAGTTAACCTCGAATTTACCCCGTTAAGTCCGGCGAAGCCGGTGCAAAGCCACGTCAGACGTGGCAAAGCAATTTAACAGGGTGAACTTGACAAAAAGCCCCTAAATATGTAAAGCTAGTATATTAATGAAAAAGGTTTTTCTGTCCACAATCTTCTTTACGCTGACACCTATTTTACTAACTTTTTGCATTCTTTATTTCTCTTTTTTAGGTTCTGAGAAAAAACGCCTTCTTTCCTTCCCAGCTCCAAATAATAACGTTTCCTATGCCGCTTTGCCAGGAGATCAAAACGTGCTGGGCGATAGTATAAGTCTGCAAGACGCAAGAGTGGCCGTTGTAGCCGATTTCTTTAAAAAGCACAATTCGGATCTTCTTCCTTACGCCCAAAACGTAGTTTCTTCCGCAGACAAATACAACCTTGATTACAGGCTAATTCCGGCCATAGCCATGCAGGAATCAAATCTATGTAAAAAAGCCCCTAAAAACTCTTATAATTGCTGGGGATTTGGCATATACGGTAAAAAGGTTACAAAGTTTTCAAACTATCCGGAAGCAATAGATGCTGTCACTAAAACATTGGCCACGCAATACAAGGAAAAAGGTCTTGAAACTCCACAACAAATAATGGCCAAATATACACCTTCAAACAACGGGGCCTGGGCAGACTCGGTTAACCTCTTCATGGATCAACTTCAAATCAACCTATAGCCTGCCCTGCATACTAATTTTCGCCATACATCCGTAATCTAAACACGCTGTTGCAGATAGATAAGTGTGCTTAAAATGCGAAAACAGAGTATGCAAGGTAAAGTACTTGACAAACCTATAGTTGTATGCTATAATTCTCGCAGATCCTAAGGTATGCCTTCCAAATGTATACGTTAGGATTTTTTTATGGTTTACTCCGACTTGTCCCGCTTAGCGGGATAAAACGGGGCATTCCTTAATATAAACATGAAAGCAAAAAAGATTTTCGTTTTATTTATCCTTACATTGATTTTCACTTTTAACGTTCAGAGCGCGTCTGCACAACAGAAAGCGTCTGGTTCTTCTGCGCAAATTACGCTTGCGGAAGAAGAAACAAAGGACGATTACCGTGTCAGAGTTCTTAAAACGTACCTTGAAAAATATAACTCTCCCTTGGCTCAAGATGCAGGCAGTTTTGTAAAATACGCCGATAAGTACAATTTGGACTGGAAATTTGTAGCTGCTATTTCGGGCCTTGAATCTACGTTTGGGCAGCAAATTCCACATAACTCTTACAATGCATGGGGATGGGGGATATACGGCGATAATGTGATCAGGTTTAAATCCTGGGAGGAAGGCATTCAGACAATATCACAAGGATTAAGGGAAAAATATATGGATAAATGGGGAGCGCAAGACGTATATCAAATAGGAACTCTTTATGCTTCTTCTCCAACATGGGCACAAAGAGTCAGCTATTTTATGAATAATATTCAGGATTTTGCATTGAGAAATCCCCAGGATACTCTTTCACTTTCTCTGTAAATCCCGTATAATCTCGTTATCTGTTTAGACAAGCCCAGGTGGCGAAATTGGCAGACGCGATAGGTTTAGGACCTATTGCCCGCAAGGGTTTGGGAGTTCGAGTCTCCCCTTGGGCACACGACACGTCCCGCTGAGCGGGATACCCGCAAGGGTGTGGGGGTTCAACTCCCTTCGTCCGCACAATAAAATCGGAAATTGAAAATAGGATATATATGATAGCAGCAATTCAAAAACAAGAAGACCAAACAATTACCCTTACGGTTACCATACCCTGGGCAGATGTTAAAAAAACCAGGGAAACTGTTGTAAGCGGCTACGCACAAAATACGCAAGTACCCGGCTTTAGGAAAGGGAAGGCTCCTAAAAAACTCGTTGAGGATAAAATTGACGAAGAAAAAGTAAAAGAAGAAGTGTTAAAAAAGCTTTTACCTCAATTTTACCTTCAGGCCATTAACGAACACAAAGTAAACCCCGTTATCGCCCCAAGGGTTCATGTTGAAAAACTGGAAGAAGGAAAAGACTGGCAATTTATAGCTGTTACGTGCGAAGCACCCGAAATTAAACTAGGTGATTATAGAGATAATATCAAAAAAATTACAGCCAAAAGCAAAATTGTTATCCCCGGCAAAGAACTGCCTCAAGTTAGTTTTGATGATATTGTAAAAGAGATTTTGGCCTCAGTTGAGATTAAAATACCAAGAATAATAATTGAGCAGGAGGTAGAACGACTTCTGTCCCAAACTCTTGACGAAGTGAAAAAACTTGGGCTAACCCTTGATCAGTACTTGAGCTCAACAGGCAGAAAAGCCGAAGATTTAAGAAAAGAATATGAGCAAAAAGCGGAAAACGATATCAAGCTTGAATTTGCTTTGCAAAAAATAGCGCAAGAAGAAAAGATAACCGTTGAGGATAAAGAAGTGGAGGAAGCAATACGGCAAGCAAAAAACGAAGCCGAAAGGCAAAATCTCCAAGCTAATAGATATCTTCTTGCAAGTATTCTAAAACAGCAAAAAACGCTTGATTTCTTAAAGAACCTGTGATATAAAAGGAGCGATTATGGCACAAAGAAAATTTAAACCGCAAATAAATATTGACCAGAATCCAATCGAAGCCGTAAGGGACATTGGCGCTTCGGTCATGGAATCCGCTAAGGATGACTTGGCAAAAGGATTAATGACCGACCTTTGGGATCAAATGCTTGGTACAGAAATAGGGGGAGGAAACGCAACAGGGCAGGCCTCGGGAGATCTCCAAGAGGGCCAGGAGATAACGCTTAAAAAACAGCCTAAAAGTGAAGCTAAAAAACCACAGATTGAAGCCGGATGGGACTATACGAGTGAGATTATACATTCCGAAAGACGGTTTGCCCAAGCGGAAAACAGGGAATTAAATACAAAAGTTTCGGAAATAATAATAGAGCTTAAAAAATTGGCAAAATCCTCTCAAGAACTCGAGATTACTTTTAGGGAAATAGCTGTTGAGCAAAAACCCGTAAGCCCGGGCAAATATCATTTGAATTTTTTCACATGGATGCTTATAACGATTAGGAGCGCCAGGATGAGAGTTGAAGATTCTAAGAATTGGGCGAGCCTTTTTGCTTCAAAGAAAACAAAAAGAGAATATTGGAGTCTATTTAAAAAACACGGTACAACCTTTGGTTTGTCCGGCGAACGCGTGGTAGCTACCCAAACCGGATAGTTGACAAACAAAAAAGCTTTATTATAGAATATTATTAATAATAATAATAATATGAAATTTTCAGTAGTTTGCATGATTCTTCTTATCGCCTAACGGGTGGAGAAGTTTTTGCGCAGGCAAACTATCCGCCTTCAAGAGGCGGTTTTTTTATGGAAAAACTATGGCAAGATATATAGAAACCGGAGTTAGTTTGGGAACCGAACAAACAGGCAGTGTTGTAAGGCTTGGAAAATATGGTTTTCCATGGAAAAGCGAAGCGGTGGCCGTACCAATCGAAAGAATGAATCACGGAAGTTCGGTGGTTGTAGGTTGGGCTACTCATACGCATCCTGTTTTTGAAGAGGTTTTCCATAACCTGTCTAACTACCAGCAGGAAAAAATTAAAGAGCAAATTAGAAGAGAGGCGGGGAAAATTTCTTCCAGCGGGAATGCCCGAAATATCGGCGTATTATCTGCAAACGGCAAAACCGACGTCCACGTTTTACCGGTAGGACACCCCAATGATCCTAAAAGATTGCTAGCCTACTACACAAGAGGTGCATGGATGGGAAATCCGGCCGTATTTTTGTTCGCGGGCGCAAATTTGAAAGACTCTGATAGGATACAACGAACGCTTGCCGGAATAGGCTATGAAAACAAGAAAAGAATAAAAAACGGAAATCATGGTGTAAGGAGGTGAATATTTATGACATTAGAAACTGGTCCGGGTTTAGGAGGACGTCCACCAGCCGATGTTAGAGAGGCACGGGAAATACTGAAAACTCTAAGGCAGGGAAGACCACTCCGGCGAGGTCCCAACGGACATATCTTGGATAGCTGGGAAGCTCTCAGAGTAGCAGGATTGGTTAGAGAAGGTACAACATATTCAGATACGAAAATCATAATAGTAACAACCCCTACAGGAGAACAAGTAGAGACACCTGTTAGAGGAACTGTTGTTATAAACAGCGGCAGAGATACTCTATTTGTACCAGCAGACAGCAAAGTTATGACGCAGATTTTCCCAAGGCCTTCGGGAAGAGTTTGATAGATTGAATTTATTTTGTTAGAATAAAACGAGCCTTTGAGGGAAGACTCGTTTTAGGGACTCGTAGCTCTCAGCCAGAGGCTGATCGTCCTCTGGACGAAGTGGTAGAATGTATTACGTATATTTCGCTAGAAGTTTAAGAAACAATAAAATTTACGTTGGTTTTACAAGTCGTGATCCGAAAATTAGGATAGACGAGCACAATAGCGGATATAGCACATGGAGTAAAAATAATAAACCTTTAAAATTAGTTTATTATGAAAATTTTATTTGTAAAGAAGACGCAATGTCGAAAGAGAAATTCTATAAAACAGGAATAGGAAAAAAAGTTAAATACGCAATTATTCAGACCATGGACTCGTAGCTCAGTGGTAGAGCGCTTCATTGACATTGAAGAGGTCAGAGGTTCGATACCTCTCGGGTCCACCAAACTAGCCACTAGTTGCTAGTTGCTAGTTGCTAGTTGCTAGTTGCTAGTTGCTAGTTGCTAGTTGCTAGTT
>CAZIDK010000002.1:0-18135 GCA_964537895.1 uncultured Gammaproteobacteria bacterium | reverse complement strand
GCTAAGGATTATGAATAGGGAAGAAGCATACAAAACGCTTACAAAGCTGATTAAGAATCAAAACCTTATCAAGCATCATTTGGCTTGCGAAGCCGTAATGAAAGTTTTATACAGAAAATTTACCCCCTTAGCTAACCAAAATCCTCAAGACGAAGAAAAATGGGGAACTGTCGGGCTTTTGCATGATGCGGACTACGAATTAACACGAAATCACCCTGAAAAGCACACCTTGATTTTGGAAGAAAAAATAGGCAGTAAACTTGCCCCGGAAGTAATGTACGCAATCATGTCTCACAACTTTGCAAACAATAAGGTTTTGCCAAAAAGCGCAATGGACTGGAGTATTTACTGCGCCGATGAATTAACCGGACTTATTATAGCCGCCACCTTGGTAAACCCAGATAGAAAACTGGCCTCGGTAACAACGGATTTTGTGATAAATAGATTTAATGAGTCTTCGTTTGCAAGAGGCGCTAATCGGGACCAGATATTAGCCTGCGAAGACAAGCTTAAAATGCCAATCAGGGATTTTATTGAGCTTTCTTTAAAAGCAATGCAATTAATAAGCAACGAGCTTGGCTTATAGGTGTTTTAAAATTATTTAACAGGATTCATCCTGTGAAATCCGCAAAGCGGTGCAAAGCAATTTAACAGGATAAACTTGACAAACCACTTAAATACTCCTTATTCTATCTATAGACTATAGACAGCTTTAATGGAACGTTACCAACAGATTGAAAAAAAACGAAAAGCCATATTTACAGACAATTTCATCGGAGGAATAGCCTGGGCGCTCGGAGCAACCATCGGCCTCTCCATAATTATCGCACTTTTGTCCATAATACTCAAAAATACCAACCTAATTCCATATGTAGGTAATTTTGTTGCCGGCGTAATTGAATTTGTTATTCAAAAAAATCCGAATTTACTAACCCGATAGCTTGTATACAAAAAAAAACAAATCTGATAAAATTGCCCCATGAGTAATCAAAAAGACCATAAGCAAATTGGGCAGGAATTAGAACTTTTTTTTAGCCACGATTATGCGCCCGGAGCTCCGTTTTGGCTTCCAAAAGGCATGGTAATTTTCAAAGAACTGGAAAAATATATCAGAGAATTAACCGAAAAAGCAGGCTATCTGGAAACCTCAACTCCAATCATGGTTAAGTCTCAATTATTCATCGAATCAGGACATTTTGCTAAATTCGGACAACACAATATGTATAATTTATCCCTTAAAGACGATGAAAACGATGAATATCCCGTTGATTACACATTAAAACCGATGAACTGCCCCGAATCAACCATTATTTATAGGTTTAGACCCCGAAGTTATAAAGAATTACCATTAAGGCTTTCCGAAATCGGAAGACTGCACCGAAGAGAAAAGAGTGGGGAAGTAAACGGACTATTAAGGGTAAGGCAGTTGACAATGGACGATGCTCATATTTATGCAGGCGAAGATCAAATATTTGAAGAGGTGGGCAATATTTTGGATATGATGGTTGAGTTTTACACAAAATTCGGTTTTGAGTTTGACTTTAGACTTGCAACAAAACCGGAAATTTATGCCGGAACAGATGAAAACTGGACAAAGGCAGAAAAAGATTTAGAAGAAGCATTAAAAAAGAAAAAATTAAAATATTCCCTTAAACCTCAAGACGGAGCGTTTTACGGGCCTAAAATAGACGTACATATTAAAGATTCCTTAGACCGCGAGTGGCAGTTGGCAACAGTGCAGTTAGATTTTCATATGCCGGAAGCTTTTGATTTATCTTTTATAGACAACGAGGGAGGAAAACAAAGACCTGTTATGATTCATCGGGCAATTCTAGGCAGTTTTGAAAGATATATCGGAATACTTACGGAACATTACCAAGGTTCGTTTCCATTGTGGCTAAGCCCTGTTCAAGTCACGCTCCTTCCGATAACGGATGCGCAGAATTCTTATGGAGATAAAATACTCAAGGAATTTACCAAAGCAGGTATTAGGGCAGAGCTTGATTTACGCAATGAGCGCCTTCAAGCCAAAATCCGTGATGCCACTTTACAAAAAGTTCCGTTTTTAGGTATAATAGGCAAACAGGAAGTAGAAGACGGAACCATTTCCATAAGAACACGTGAAGGGAAGGATTTGGGATTAACAAAAACTCCCGCCTTTCTTGACAAGATAAAACAAGAAATTGATAAAAAGACATAAACGAAAACAAGACGATAGAAAATTTTACAGAACAAACGAGCGCATTTTTGCTTCGACGCTTCGTGTTTTAGACACGAACGGAAAGCAGATAGGAGTATTAAGCAAATTCGAAGCGCTAAATAAAGCGCGGGAATTGGAATTGGATTTAGTCGAAGTAGCACCTAAGGCAGTGCCTCCGGTTGCAAAAATAATTGACTTCAAAAAATTCCTATATCAAGAAGAAAAGAAAAAACGCGAAGAAAAAAGAAAAGCCAGGGTTTCGGAAACAAAAGAAGTAAGACTCGGACCTTTTATGAGCGCTAATGACCTTGGAGTCATGAGTAAGAGAGCAAGGGACTTCTTGGAAGACGGAGACAAAGTAAGACTGGTAGTAAATTTTGCGGGCAGACAAATTGCTCACCCGGAATTCGGACACAAAATCCTAGATAAAGTCTTAAAAGATTTGGAAGACGTATCTAAAGTTGAAAGGGACAGACATTTGGAAGGAAAGAAATTAATAATTTTAGTTTCGCCGGAGAGGAAGAGTAAAAATGCCAAAGAAGAAAATAAAGAAATCAGTATCTAAGAGGTTTGAGGTTACAAAAACCGGTAAGGTTTTGTTTGCGCATCAATATGGAAGTCATAAGAAACTCCATAAATCTAAATCAAGAATAAGACGCCAAAAAGAAATAGGAATTTTGAAGGGAACGTTTGCTAAGAAAATTAAAAAAATGTTAGGCGAAGCCTAAAACCAGTTGCTAGATACTAGTTACTAGTAACTAAATACTAAACTATGGCAAGAGTTAAGAGGGGAGTTGTATCAAGAAGAAAACACAATAAGCTTTTAGACAAAACTAAAGGTTTTCGAGGCACAAAATCAAAACTTATTAGAGTTGCGCATGAAGCAGCTCTACATGCAGATGCTTACGCTTATCATGGAAGAAAGCTCCGCAAAAGAGATATGAGAGCCTTGTGGATAGTTAGAATTGGCGAAGCGGCAAAAAAAGAAGGACTTTCTTACAGTAAATTAATTAACCATTTTAAAAAAGCAAAAATTGAATTAGACAGAAAAATATTAGCAGATTTAGTGGTAAATGATCCTCAAACCTTCCAAAAAATCGTCAAATCCGCAAAATAATAATCCGTATTCGTTAAGTAGTGAAAAAAGGCTTCGTTTATGTTATTCTTGAATGTAATGGAAGAAGAACTAATTGGTATTAAAAATGCCGCGTTGTCGTTTATTCTGGAAACCGAAGATTTAAAGACATTGGAAGAAGTAAAACTTCAGTTCTTGGGAAGAAGCGGAAAGCTAACTCAAACCATAAAAGACATCACAAAGATTTCTGCTGAAAAAAGAAAAGAAGTGGGGATGCTTGCTAACGAAGTTAAAAATACAATTGAGGATGCAATAAAACAAAGGGAAATAAACTTAAAGCATAAAACCGAAAAAGTTCTTAGGCAAAAAATAGATGTTACAAACCCCGGGATTAAACCACCCCTCGGACATTTACATCTGGCAACACAAGCAATTGAAGAGATAACCGGAATTTTCGAAAAAATAGGTTATTTAAGAGTCAGGTATCCCGAAATCGAATGGGACTGGTACGCTTTTACAGCTTTAAATTTCCCGGAAAATCACCCGGCAAGAGACGACTGGGAAACTTTTTTTATTAAAGAAAAAGCAAATCCTGAAAAAGGACAGATGCTTTTAACCCCGCATACCTCATCCGGTCAGATTAGAGAGATGCAGAGAAAAAAACCGCCTATTATGATGTTAAATATTGCCAAATGCTACAGAAGGCAATCCGACGTTTCCCATACTCCGATGTTTCATCAATTTGAAGGACTTGTGGTTTCTGAAAATATTTCCATAGTTAATTTAAAAGGAACACTTGATTACTTTGTAAAATCTTATTTTGGCGAAAAAAGAAAGTCAAGGATTAGGCCTTATCACTTTCAGTTTACAGAACCCTCTTTTGAAGTTGACGTAACTTGCGGTGTGTGTTTAGGCCGTGGCTGCAATCTCTGTAAGGCCGGCTGGCTGGAGCTTGGAGGGGCAGGAATGGTTCACCCAAATGTTTTAAAAGCTACGGGAATAGATCCTAAAAAATATACGGGGTTTGCCTTTGGCTGGGGAGTGGAAAGGGTTTTAATGATGAAGGACGGCCTTGAAATAGACGATTTAAGACTTTTGTATTCAAATAAACTTGAATTTTTAGAGCAATTCTAACTATGAATATAAAGATTTTAGACAGTTGGCTTAGAGATTACGTAAGAACAAACGCAACCGCAAAAGACATTGCAGAAAAACTTTCTTTGACAAGCGTTTCCGTTGAAAGGCTGGAGAAATACAAAGAAGATTATGTTTACGATATTGAAGTTACTACCAATAGGCCTGATTTGATGTCTGTTGTAGGAATTGCCAGAGAAACTGCAACAGTACTTAATCATTTGGGAATTAAGGCGCAGTTTAGACCTCCGGAACTTGTAAAACCACAAGCCGCAGGAGAAAATAAAAACCTTATTGAAATAAAAAGCGATCCCAAACTCGTAAATAGAGTCTGTGCCGTTGTAATGGATGTAAAAATAAAAGAATCTCCGCACTATTTAAAGGAAAGGCTGGAAACCTCCGGCATAAGAAGTTTGAATAATTTAATTGATATTACAAACTATGTAATGAGAACAATCGGCCATCCCGCCCATGTGTTTGATTTTGATAGATTATCCTCAAAAACTCTTACTATAAAAGAAGCAGCGCGGGGGGAAAGGGTTAAAACTTTAGACGATAAGCAACATTTACTTTTTGGAGGAGAAATAGTTGCGGTAAACGATAAAAATGAAATCGTAGATCTGTTGGGAATAATGGGGCTTGAAAACAGCGTTGTAAACGAAAACACCAGGCGCATTCTGTTTTTTATAGATAATAATGAAAAAACACACATTAGAAAAGCCTCGATGTCGCTTGGTATAAGAACGGACGCCGCTGTGCTAAACGAAAAAGGATTAGACAGCGAGCTGTCCTTCGACGCGCTTTTATACGGAATAAAATTGTATGAGCAGTTGGCGGATGGGAAAATATTATCAGATATTATCGACATCTACCCAAACCGACTAAAGGAAAAAACAATCACAGTTTCCCAAGAAAAAATAAACAAAATAATAGGTGTAGAAATACCAATAAAAACATCTTCCGAAATCCTCAAGGGCTTAGGTTTTGAAAATACCATCAGCGGTAATTCTCTTAAAATTAAAGTACCGTCGTTTAGAACGGGGGATGTAGAAATTGAGGAGGATATTGCGGAAGAAATCGCAAGGGTTTACGGTTACGGAAATATCAAAAGCTTAATGCCCCCGCTTTCTTCAAACCAAGCCCCGCATCCTTTTGTAGATGAATTTTATTGGGAAAAAAGGGCAAAAGATGCATTAAAATACTGGGGATTTATAGAATGCTACACCTACTCGATGGTTTCCTCTGATTTACTGGAAGGACCAACAGAAGAGGCCGTAACAATACAAAACCCCCTTACCCAAGATTTTGTTTACATGCGAAGAAATCTTATTCCGAGTCTTTTAAAAGTAGTTTCGGAAAACAAAAAGCGGCAGGAAATAAAGATATTTGAACTGGCAAAAGTTTACCTAAGGGAAGTTGGAAATTTACCGAAAGAACAATTTATGCTAGCCGGCGTAATTAAGAAACAAAACGCCAGCTTTTATGAGATTAAAGGAATACTTGAACAGCTTTTAATTGATTTTGGAATAAGGAATGTCACTTTTAAAAATTCCGAAAGAGGCGGTTTAAGCGCATCTTTATACCTAAACAAGGAGTATTTAGGAGAAATCGAAGTCTTAGATAATAATTTAGTGGATTTTGAAATTAATTTCGATATTATACTAAAGCACGCAGATTTAAAAAAAGTATATAAACTCCTTAACAAATATCCGCCGGTTATCGAAGACATATCGGTAATTACCAAAGAAGATGCAAAAACAGAAGACATAATTACCCAAATAAAACAACAAAGCGAGCTAATATCCGATGTTTCCCTTACGGATAGGTTCCAAAATTCAAGAACTTTTCATATTGTTTACCAGCACCCGGAAAAAAATTTAACAAACGAAGACGTAGTTCCCATAAGAAAAAGGGTCATTGCTTCTTTAAAAGACACATTCAAAGCCGTAATAAAATAATTCTTACAAGAAATCAACCTACGAGGTCGGAGATTCAGCAACCTACGGGGTTGAGGCCGGAGTCGGAGTAAGCGTTGCGCTCGGAGTTTGAGTCGGAGTAGGTGTTGGGTTTGAATTATCACTTCCGGAATATTTATAATCTGAAGTTTCTTTTGGCGGATAATATTCCGGACGATCCGCGGAATAAGTTGCCTTTATCCATGCATCTATTCCTTCCTGCCAGCGATTTTTTCCGTCGGTTGATATAGGGTCGTTTTCTTTAAAAACAATGTAATCTTTGGTTGAATAATCTCCTGCTTTGGCTTCGTCGTCATTTGCAATTTTTCCGTCCTGATGTTTTGAAAATTTAATCTTCTGATAGATAGGCGACAAGCTTGTGGGCTGTGTCCCTTGTATAAAATATTCTGTTCTCGTCGGCTGTCCGGAAACAGGTAAACCTCCGCCGAATGCGTCTATTTGCATTGCCAAAACATTGTCGGGTTTTTGAGGCGGTTCATCCGGTTTTCCTTTTAGAACAAAGCTCATAATCCTATTCCAAATAGGAGCCGCGCCTGTAATTCCCGAGACAATTTTATTCATAGAGCTGTTGTCGTTATTGCCAACCCAAACTCCTACAACGTAAGACGGAGTATATCCAACGGTCCAGTTATCTTTAAAATCATTGGTTGTGCCGGTTTTAACCGAAACGCTTGGATGTCCCTTTACAACGAGTTGGGAATAAGGCCCGAAATCAATAAGCCTCGCGTTGTTATCCAAAAGTATATGGGAGATTAAGAAACTGACCTCTTGAGAAAGAACTCTTTGGGGGGAGGGCGGATTATACTTATATAAATTGTTTCCCTTTGCATCTTTTACTTCAAGTATTGAAACTAAAGGCTGTCTGTTTCCGCCGTTTGCAAAAACTCCGTAAGCCTCGGCCTCATCAACCAAGCGGACAACTCTTCCTCCCAAAACCAAAGAATAACCAACGTCTTTCAAATTATCATCCGTAGGCTCCCAATTGGAAATTCCCATCTCATAAGCTTTCTGCATTACATTTTCTATTCCAACCAAAGCCAACGTTTTAATTGCCGGGATGTTAATGGAATTTCCAAGCGCAAACCTTACCTGCACCGGCCCCCTAAACTTTCCGTCGTAATTTACAGCGTTATAATCCTTCTCACCCTCGGTTGCCTTAAAATTAGTCTGCGTATCCATAAAAAGAGTTGCTGGGGTATAGCCTCTTGAAAAAGCAACCGCATATGTTATGGGCTTCAAAGACGAACCGGGCTGGCGAAGGGCCAAGGTAGCATTAAAATTACCGTCATTTTTGGTATTAAAATAATCTTCACTGCCAACCATTGCCAAAATTTCACCGGTTTTAGGATTAGTGACAACTGCCGCTCCGTTTCCAACACGCAAACCTTTTAATTTTTTTATTTCTTCCTTGACAATTTTTTCCGCTTCCTTTTCTATATTGTAATCAAGAGATGTTTTAACCTGTAATCCGCCTCTTTCCACCATGTTTTCCCCAAATTGTTTAACCAACTGCTCTTTTATGTAAAAAACAAAATGAGGAGCCTTAATTCCCGTGTTGTTTTGAGTAAACTGCATAAATTTAATCTCTTTAAAAGCGTCATCAGCCTGAGTTTGGGTTATGTATTTGTCTCTAACCATTGCATCCAAAACCTCTTTAGATCTATTTATGTAATATTTGTATCCGCTAAAAGGAGAGTAGGCAGTAGGACTTTGAGGCAAACCTGCCAGAAGTGCGGATTGAGCAAGGCTTAGGTCTTTAGCGCTTTTATTAAAATAGGCTTCCGCAGCGGCTTCAACCCCGACGGCCGTTCCTCCGTAACCGACATCATTTAGATACATTTCCAAAATCTGGTCCTTAGTATATTTTTTATCAACTTGGATTGAAAGCATCAATTCTTTTATTTTCCTGGGTACTGACCGTTCTGAAGTAAGCAGCACATTTTTAACCAACTGCTGAGTAAGAGTCGAACCTCCGGAAAGCTGTCTGAATAAAACTATATTCCTAATTGCCCTTAAGTAGCCTGCAATTGAGAATCCCTGATTATTGTAAAAATTTCTATCTTCAATCGCTATTGTTCCTTGCTGTAAATACTTTGGAATTTTAGAAAGGTTAACGTAAATTCTATTTTGATCTTGATAAACCGAATAAAGAAGAACGTTGTTTCTGTCATAGATTCTTGTTGAATCCGACTGCTGGGCATCAACTAATTTTCCTGGAGTCGGAAGATCTTTTCCGTACCAAATAAAAAGAACGGCCATTAACAAGATAAGGCCTATTAATCCAAAAAAAGTATATTTGGTAATTTTGCTGATAAGAATCATTTTTGCGGCGTCTGAAGAGTACCTTTGCCTTCTGCTTTTTCTGCGCCTTCCGTAATCCAGCATACAAACACTAGTATAGCAAATTTACGGCTAATGACAAATATGCTATACTCGCCTTATGGATAAAATAGAAGAATTGCTGACAAGAGGTGTTGCGAACATCATCCCCAGAAAAAGCGAACTTGAAAAACTATTGAAGTCGGGCAAGAAGCTTAATATTTACTTGGGCATCGACCCAACAGCAACAAAAATTCATTTAGGTAACGCTGTTCCGCTTCGAAAACTCCAAAAATTCGCAAACCTTGGACACAATGTAACTTTTTTAATCGGTGACTTTACTGCCTTAATAGGAGATACGTCGGATAAGACATCCGAAAGACCTATTCTGACACACGAGGAAATAGAGCAAAACTTCAAAACTTATAAAAAACAGGCGGAAAAAATTGTTGATTTTTCTAAAATTACCGTTAGAAAAAACAGCGAATGGCTTTCTAAACTTTCGTTTAAAGACACACTCGGTCTCATGCAGAAATTCTCACTAAATGATTTTATCAGCCGTGAATTAATAAGAAAAAGACTCGATGAAGGCAAAAGAGTTCGTTTGGATGAAGCGGCTTACCCGCTTATGCAAGGATATGACAGTTTCTTCTTAGATACCGATATACAAGTAGGGGGAACCGATCAAACTTTCAATATGCAGGCCGGAAGAACTCTGCAGAAGTTGTTGCGGGGTAAAGAATCTTATGTCTTGGCAAACGTTTTTCTTGAGGGCACAGACGGAAGGAAAATGAGTAAGTCCTGGGGAAACGCGATTTGGCTAGATGATAATCCGAACGACATGTATACAAAAGCAATGGCTATAAATGACGATTTAATTATTCAATATTTTACTTTGGCAACAAATCTACCGCTAGATAAAATTTTAGATTATGAAAAAAGATTAAAAACAGAAAACCCAATCAACATTAAAAAAGAATTAGCGCATTTAATTGTTAACGAGCTTCACGACAAAAAATCAGCCGACGAAGCGCAGGAAAACTTTGAAAAAACCGTTCAAAGAAAAGAACTGCCTACAAACCTTCCCTTCTTTACTCCGGCTAGCGGCGCGAGTATTGCTGGCACAGTTTCTGCATGGGGAAATATCAGCGCCTCTGAAGTCAAAAGGATAACTCATCAACACGGTCTCGAAGTAAACGGAAAAACTATTGACAGTAATCAAATCAATCAAAAAGCGGAAGAAGGAATGATAATAAAAGTAGGTAGGAAAATCCCATTTAAGGTAAAAACAAAATAATTTGTGGTAAAATATAAATATGGAAATGTTTAGAAAACACCAGTGGATTTGGAAAATAATCATAACTATTGCAACAATTGCCTTAATCGCAACGTCGTTTCTTCCTTTCCTTAGCCTTCGCTAAAAAATATGAACCTACAAACACCCGTTAGAGAAGCTTCGAGAGCTTATAAAATGTACGCTTCAAGGCTTGAAAAACTCGGCATAAAAAAACTTGAAGATTTTTTATTTCATATTCCTTTTAGGTACGACGACTATTCTCTTGTTTCAAAAATCGGAGAAGTCCAGGCAGGCGAAACCGTAACGATTCAAGGAACCGTAGAGGAAATTAAAAATCAATATACGAAAAGATTTAAAACACTGCAAAGAGCTGTTATTTCTGACGATACGGGATCGTTAAGCGTGATTTGGTTTAATCAGCCTTTTTTAACAAGGGCGATGAAAAAAGGCGATTTGATTTCCCTTTCGGGCCAAGTAGAGCTTGATAGAAATAAATTTACAATGCTGTCTCCTGATTACGAAGTTATCTTTAATAATCAGACTATTCATACCGGAAGATTAGTTCCCGTATATCCGGAGACAAAAGGTATTTCATCTAAATGGCTAAGAAGACAAGTTTATAAAATTTTAGACGAAAAAAACACAATCAAAGAATATCTGCCCGAAAGTTTAATAAAAGAAAACCAATTAATGAATTTAAACGACGCTTTGCAAAAAATTCATTTTCCGCAAAATCTTGAAGAAGCCCAAAAAGCAAAACAAAGACTGGCTTTTGAAGAACTGTTTATCTTACAGCTATCTACTCTTGCCAGAAAAAAAGAATGGGAAAGTGCATCGCTTGGATATTCGTTTTTAGTGACCGAATTCGCTCAAAAAATTGATGAATTTTTAAAAAAACTGCCATTTGAATTAACAAATGCCCAAAAGAAAGCAGTAAAAGAAATATTTGCCGATTTAGAGGCTAAAAAACCAATGAATAGGCTTTTGGAAGGAGAGGTGGGAAGCGGAAAAACAGTGGTTTCCGCAATTGCCATGTACCTTGCTTTTCTTAACGGTTTTCAATCTGTTTTAATGGCACCAACCGAAATATTAGCAGAACAGCATTACAAAACAATTTCAAAATTACTTTCTTCTTTTAAAATAAAAATTGCCTTAGCTACAGGTTCTCATAAATTCAAAGACTCTGATTTTGATATTTTAATTGGAACACATGCAGTTATTTCTGAAAAAGTTAAATTTAAAAATTTAGCACTTGTAACAATCGATGAGCAGCAAAGATTCGGAGTAGAACAAAGAGCAATCATTAGAAGCAAGGGTAAGAATCCTCATCTTTTAACAATGACCGCAACACCAATTCCAAGAACAGTTGCTTTAACTATATATGGGGATTTGGATTTATCTTTACTCGACGAGATGCCGGTGGGCAGAAAAAAAGTGAAAACATGGCTTGTTCCTCCGGAAAAAAGAAAGGGTGCTTACGAATGGATTGAAAAGGAAATAACTAAACATCAAAGTCAGGCATTTATAATTTGTCCTTTTATAGAAGAGTCTGAAAGCATGATTACGGTTAAAGCGGCAGCTAAAGAATTTAAAAATTTAAAACAGATTTTTCCGAAATTAAAATTAGGACTTTTGCACGGAAAATTAAAAAGCAGAGAAAAAGAAACTGTTCTCGCAGGTTTCAAAGATAAAAAAATAGACGTTCTGGTTGCAACCCCGGTTGTTGAAGTCGGAATTGATATTCCGAATGCCGCAATTATTATGATCGAAGCATCCGAAAGATTCGGACTTGCCCAGCTTCATCAATTAAGAGGAAGGGTGGGAAGGGGAGACAAACAATCTTATTGTTTGCTTTTTACCGACAGCAAGAATGACTCAACTTTAAAAAGACTTAAGTCTATGGAAAGTATATATATAGGAACGCAGCTTGCGGAACTTGACCTTAAACTAAGAGGAGCAGGGGACTTATACGGAACAGCCCAGCACGGGAAAACTATGTTAAAAGTAGCTGATTTTTCCGATATTTCTTTGATTGAAAAGACAAAACGCGAAGCAGGTAGAATATTTAATGAAATTTCCAAATACCCCATTTTGTTGGAAAAAATAAAAGAAATAAATAATAAAAACGTCTCCCCTGATTAATTAAAGCCTTGCAAGCAAGTCTCAAATAAAGTAAAATAGTATTATCAAATTATAAATAAAAGATTAAATCTCAAAAATAATATTTTAGATTTAATTTTTAATATTTTATTTTATTATTATGCCGCAAGAACCGAAAAAAAGACATTCACGGGCAAGGCAAGGAAAAAGAAGGGCCGCAATTAAACTTAGCGTTAGAAATACTGTGCTTTGTTTCAATTGCAGAGCTGCCGTTTTGCCGCACACAATTTGCAAAAACTGCGGATTCTACAAGGGCAGGGAAGTCGTCGACGTTGCGAAGAAAAAAAGAGAGAAAGAAAAATCCCGCGAAGAGCAATCTAGTCCTGCGGGAGATAAAAATACGGCATGAAAAACCCTCTTGACCCGCGGCATAAAAAGAGACAAAAATTAGTAGAGGATCTCTTTAAACTGGACTTTCATAAACAAAGGGTGCTGCCGGATACAAAAGAGATTCTTTCTCATCTGAATATTATAGACAAAACTATAGAAGAATCGGCACCCGAATTTCCAATAGACAAAATCAACAAAACGGACTTGGCAATATTAAGACTGGCAGTTTACGAATTATTAATAGAAAAAAAGCAGCCGCCTAAAGTAATAATCGACGAGGCAGTTGAGCTTGCAAAAGAGTATGGAGGAGATACGAGTCCGGCGTTTATAAACGGCGTTTTAGGCAATATTATTAAATTATGATAAATCTTCCGAAATTTAAAAATAAGCAGCTTTTTGCTCAATCTTTCGTACACAGATCTTATCTTAATGAAACAAAGAAAAAACTATCCAGCAACGAGCGTTTGGAATTTTTAGGCGACAGTGTTATTTCCTTTGTTGTGTCCCAACACCTCTATAACAAATATCCGAATTTCGACGAGGGGATATTAACCAACCTTAGATCGCTGCTTGTTAATACAAAAAGCCTTGCGCTTTGCGCTAAAGAACTTGATTTTGGGAATTATATGCTTTTGTCAAAAGGAGAAGAGGAATCAAGAGGCAGGCAAAATCAAAGCCTTTTGGCGGACAGTTTCGAAGCTTTTGTAGGAGCATTATTTTTAGATCAGGGAACAGACGCTGTTTCGGATTTTTTAAACCAAGTGTTATTACCCAAAGCTGATTTATATGTAAAAAATAAAACTTTTAAAGACCCCAAAAGCCTTTTACAGGAAAGAATACAGTCGCAAAAACAAACCTCTCCGCTTTATAAGGTCATTAGCGAACATGGGCCCGCACACGCTAAAATTTTTACCGTCGGGGCTTACGTAAACAAGATTTTGTTGGGAAAAGGGGATGGCAAGTCAAAACAGGAAGCCGAAGAAAACGCGGCAAAAGAGGCATTAATTACTTTAAGCTTAGGAAAAAACAACGGGATTGAGAATAAGCTCAAACAATGATAAAATGGTACATAGTCAATGGTACATGGTAGATAAAAAATTATGGCAGTTGTAATTAGATTATCAAGAACCGGAAAAAGAGGCGAAAGAAAATTTCGTGTTGTTGTAAAAGAGAAACGAAGCAAGCGTGACGGTGTAGCAATTGAAACTCTTGGCTATTTTGAAAAAGGGCCAAACGGAAAGAAAAAAATCAATAAGCAGCGTTACGAACATTGGATATCCGTCGGCGCTAGTCCAAGCGCTACGGTTTCAAAGTTATTGGAATAAAATTATGAAAAAAGCTTTATCTTATATTGTTTCCGCTATCGCTGACGACCCAAAACAGGTAAAAATAACCGAAGAGGAAGCAGAGGGCGTAATAAATTTTACCGTTACCGTTGCTAAGGAAGATATGGGAAAAATTATTGGAAAAAACGGCAAGGTTATTAAGGCAATAAGGAATGTTGTTAAAATTCCCGCAATTAAACAAGAGAAAAAAATCTATATCTCTCTTTCCGAAAATTCCAAGCCGCAAGTTTAAAATAAAACATTTTAGACTTAAAATATGAAGATTACTATTCTGACACTTTTCCCCGAAATGTTTCAGGGACCCTTTGATATATCTATAATTAAAAGGGCAAAAGAGAAAAAATTGGTTGAAATTGAATACGTAAACATAAGAGATTTTGGAATAGGCAAACATAAAACAGTTGACGATACTCCTTACGGCGGGGGGAACGGAATGATACTAAGAGTGGATGTTGTGCATAAGGCAATTGAAAAAGCAAAGGATAAAAAACTAAAAAATGAAGCACAAAAAGTAATACTTCTTGGAGCTAAGGGAAAAACTTTTAATCAAAAAACGGCAGAAGGTTTTGCGAACCTAAAGCATTTGATAATTGTTTGCGGACACTATGAGGGATTTGATGAAAGAATTAAAAATTATGTGGACGAAGAAATTTCTATCGGAGATTTTATTTTGACAGGCGGAGAAATTCCGGCAATGTTAATTACCGACAGCGTTATGAGACTTATAAAAGGAGTTATTAGGGATAGGTCTGCGGCTCTTGAGTCTTTTTCGCCTTACCTTGAATATTCTCAATATACAAAACCCCAAAAATATGGAGATTTATCCGTGCCCGAAATACTTCTATCAGGAGACCACAAACGCATTGAAACTTGGAGAAAAAAAGAATCCGTAGACATTACCTCTAAGCTTCGCCCCGACCTAATTAAATAATTAAAACGGGTTTGTATTTATTGCGCTTGGAGAAGAAACAGCAGGCAGCTCCGAAACTGTTTGAGAAACTTCTACTACATTATTCCAGGAAGAAAGATTGGTAATCGTAGACAATTCAGCTTGAGATACCGCCTTTATCGGTGCACTGTCGTTAAACCCAAGCGGCGGAAAGGGTCTGTAATAAAAAAGAGCGGTAATTTCGGAATTCGTACTGGTAACTTTTACGTTTGTTACTTCGGATAAGGGAATTGTTTTATAAAGCTCTGCCATAAACCTTGTTACACCGGCTAAGCCTCCGTTAATTGTCAGCGAAAGCTGTAGGGACGGAAAGGACTGAATGTTTAAGGAAGGCTTTGTAATATCCCCCACCTGAAACTCGTAGTCTCCTAAAAAAACTCCCGCTTTATTCGCCGCAACAGAAATACCGTTTAAAATACCCGCAAAATCTTTATTCGGAGGAAGAGCGCCGGATACAATTTGAAGCTGTGAGTCCATCTGGGATTCATCAATGTTGGTAAGCAAATTTAAATTGTTTTTTAGAATAGCAAGTTTGTTAGATTCCGTTTTTACCTGCTCTTGAGTATCTAAAAAATTTTGGAATTGAGGAGCAATAAAAAAAAGAAAAAGCAGAATGCAAGCAAGAATTACCCCAACCGGCAAGAGATATTCTTTATATTTTCTATATAAGAACCAGAAAGTTGCGGACTCTATATTAACTTTTTTTTTCATAATAGCGTTGTTTTAATAGAGAGAGAATAGATTCCTGTTTTGTTATTAACAACTAAGCTTTCTATTATCACGCTGCTTATTACTTGTTTTTTTGAAGAAAGATCGATAATGCTATTTAGAAATTTATCTATCGACAAAAGAGAGCTCGAGTTAACAACCAATACAACATCGTTTTTATTTAGCTCCAAGGCAGTTGTGGAGACTCCGGGAGGCATCAATTGCAACAAGGCATTAATTGCGCCCGTGTAATTTTTTCTTTTTTGCAAAATATCGGAAATATCCTCTAACCTATTATTTATAATTGCGAGTTTTGCGGCTTTTTTATTTAAATAAGATATGCTCTGGAGAGTGGAATTTTCGTCTTTTTTTATGGATGCCAAAGAAGTTTGACTGTTAATAATAAAAATTAATACAGAAATCAAGGCGACAACAACAAGACTGATAACAGCTACTACCTTAATCTGTTTTAATCGCTTTTCTGCCTTTAGAAAAGCTGCATCTTTATTTGAAACCAAATTAATATCGTTACTCATATTCTCTCATCGCAAGCCCTACGGCTATAGTATAATCGGAAGCGTTATCCAAAACTTCTTTAGGAATTGCCTGTGAAGAAAGAACCTTCCACGGATTGGCTATTGCCGTTTCGATACCTGAATTGCTGGCAAAAAATATCTCAATACCGGGCAGTTTTGCTGTTCCTCCCGAAAGCAAAATTTGTCTTATTGGAGTTTCTTCTTTATACTTCTGCGTATAGAAAGCAAGAGATTTCTTAGCCTCCGTTAAGATAGAATTAAGTATCGGTTCCGTTGCCTGACCTATTTTCCCTCCCAAACTTTTTCCGGAAACTCCATATACTTTTTTATATTCTTCTGCCTGAACAGGAGTCAAGCCAAAATCGGTAGCAATAGCGCGATTAATTGCAGCTCCCCCGATAGACATTGAATAAGTAAAAACCATTACTCCATTTCTAACAATTGCAAAAGAGGTACTAACTGCTCCTATGCTAATAATAAGAGTCGGAGGAAAATTTTCTCCCAAAACAAGCGATCTTATCGTCGAAAGTATTTCTGTTTCCATCGAATTAATAACAAGGTCTGCCATTGAAAGAATTTTCTGATATTTTTTAATTAGCATCGTTGGCGCGCCAACCATTAAAACCTGCATTTTGTCTGCCGGGGCAGGGTGATCGGGTTTTTTCATGACGTTCCACGTTAGAGTAACGTTTGTTAAAGGAACAGGTATGTATTGCTCTGCCTCCCAATAAATGGCTGAGGCGAGTTCTCTGTCCGAGAGAACAGGCATTTCTAGCACTTTTGTATAAACTTGATTTTCTGCCAAAGCAACGTTAACATATTTTGAATCAATATTGGCATCGTTAATAGCCTTTCTTATTGTTTGAGCCATTTCTTCTTCATCAAGCGGAGATTCCGATAACATTCCTTTTACGGAAGCAGGAGCTATAAGAGAAGCTTTATAAATATATCCCCCTTTTTGTCCTTCAAGAAAAACAAGTTTTATGGTTGTCGCGCCTATGTCAAGGCCAAAGGGTTTTTTATTCATCCTATTTAAACTTTACGGTACAAATAGATTATAAAGGTAATATTCGGCGGGTGTCTCCGGATAGCCCTGAAAAACATTCACTCGGCGCTCTGTAGTTCCGGACTGCCCGACAGACGTAATAACCGCTCCTTGGGAAGGAAAATCATTGGTACCATTTATGCCCATTATAGCGCTCAGATAAAGCGGAACAATCTTTGCTATAAGTCCGCCGCCGCCTGCTATGCCGCCATCACCAACAGGTATGGTTGCCTGATAGTAAAATGTTCTGCCGGCAACCGTTGCCTGACCGCTGGTAGGTGAAGCAAAAAAATTCTTGCTTTGCCTATCTGAACAAGGATCAAAAGCATATCTTGATAAAACAGGGTTATTTTTTGTTCCGGCTATAACAACTACCTCCAAGGCGGCATTATTACAACCTACTGTAGAATCACCCCAATAGACGGTAAAACTACCCGAGCTTGGATAAGGATCTTGGTAAAGCTTTGCGGAATCACTTGAATAGGCAGTTAGCCAAAGGTCAATTCCGCTGCTTTGCAAAACGGGATTACTGCCATTTAATAAAAAAGTTCTCCCCCTAACCAGATTTACTTCGGTAGAATATTTTGTATCATCAGATATAGAAGTAATGGGAATTGAGGTGTTTGATTTAAGTGCCTGTTCTATTCCGGCTTCTGCCGCAGAAAGAGCTTTTTGGGAACTTGCTGTATCTGTTGAATTACGAAAACTTGTAATGCTTTTTGAGGCTATGGATAGACCTACGGTTAAAGCTATAACCATAACCAAGACAACAATTAAGAGGACCTGCCCGCTTTGATAATTCAACCTGTAAAAGAGGCTGGTTTTTTTCATAGAAAAAGACTACGAATATAGAGTAGCAAGCATATAACCTTCTGTCAACCCCACTTTGATGACGTTTAGAATATTTGAAGTTAGAGTTCTTGACCTCTTTGATCTTGAATCTTTGATATCTTGATTTCAAGAATTCTAGAAATCAAAAAACTCAAGCTCAAGAAATCTCACTTCTAACTTCAAAGATTCCAAAACTACGGCGCTGCCTCCCGCCAGGTATAGTTGGCTT
>CAZIDK010000001.1:290407-294612 GCA_964537895.1 uncultured Gammaproteobacteria bacterium | reverse complement strand
GGGCTAAATTATTCCCCACCGTTAATTTTATACAAAAGATAGTTTTACAAATTTTTTCTTCTCATTAATAACTATGTCTCCAAATTTATTCATAAAACCATCTCTGCCAAGCAAAGGAGTATTGTTTTCGTCTGTAAAATCAGCTTCTGTTATTATTTTATGTCCTTGGACAAATAAGACAACGGAATGCGTATAGGCTTTAATTTCTTTACCTCCAATACCCATTGTTTTAACTAATTTTCCTTTTTCTATCTTTAAGCCTAGGCTTCTTCCCCATGCGGCTGGAAATAAATTTCTATCTGCTCCCGTATCAAAAAGACAGTCTACTAGTATGTTTGAAACATTATTGTTAACAGATAGTCTTACTGGAATCTTGGGTCTTAAAACTTCAAATATTTTCCCTGTGGTTAAATCCTGTCCAACTTCGGGAACGTAGAAAAAGGTAACATCTTTCATTATTAAGACTTAGGGTGAAAGGAATTTATCTGCAGGGTGCATAAAAGAAACAATCAAATCCTTTTCGTTTTTGATTTTTTTAAGCAAATCTTCCAAAGAGCTAGCTTTTTCTACAACTTTTTTTCGATCTTTAGAAAATGCGACCCATTTGTTTTGTAATTTAATTAATTCTTCCAATTTCATAATTTTATTATACACTACTTAGTCAACGGGGCTAAATTATTCCCCGACCGAGATTTTTCCGGCTCTAACTTACTAACGGATTATCTTGAGAGGGTAAGATAAAAAAGGGAAGCGGTCTATCTTTTACCACATTACAATTTCTATCCGTAAACTCGTGCCTTAATTCTAAGCAATTAGGAGGCGTTTGCGGCTCCCCATCTATTAATACTACTTTATAGTTTTTAGTACAAACTGCAGGTGGAAGCTCGCCTTTACCGGCTATTCTAAGATACGGACATCTTCTTCTTTCCATTGGCGGATTATAGCATAAACGATGATTGCGGGGTTAAATTATTTCGATTATTCCTGCGAAGAAAAAGAAGTAAAATATTTTTTCAGTTTGACTCTATGTTCGTCTGACAAAGCAGGATCTATAGTATTTAAATAATTCACAAATGCTTTTTCCGAATTTCTTTTTAATGCTTCTTCAAGGCTTTTTTTATCAAAAGACGTATTCAGAATATCCAATAGTGTTTGTGGCGATTTATCGTTTTTTAATTTTTCCTTTAAAACAATTTGTTGATTTTGAGGTAATTTATTTAAAAGTTCATCTATTGTTCCGGAATAAATAATTATTATTAATTCATTAATGAAGTTTTCTTTATTACCTGAATACTCAATCGTAGTTAAAAAATCATCAAGAAAAACTTTTAAATCGTTCATTTGCTTATTTTCCCTAGTTGCTGATTATCTCCTCGCGGTTGGGTATTAAACCATCCTAATCTTTCCGCTTCAGCATCTTTTAATGCATTATTTCTATTCATTCTTCCTTCCCACTTCTCCAGAAGCTTTGCTCCCCTATAATTAACCCCCCAACTACGCCAACTTGCAATATGTCAACGGGTATTCCCATAATTAGAGCCCCTCCAGTCCCTGACACAACGCCGCCTATCGCAAATGAAATATAATCCGGCCTAGACGTGTTTGTAAAATATGAACTTGTTAGCTCTTCTATAGTGGGGTTCGGTCTCGAACTTGTTTCTAATACATCTGTCATACATTTATTGTACCACATATATTATACCACATACTATCACACTTCGGGGCTAAATTACTCTACCGTGAGGGTGCCTGTCATTCCCTTGTCTGCGTGGCCCGGAACGGTACAAACAAAAGCGAATTCTCCAATTTTATCCGGAGTAACTGTAAATGTGTCCTGTTCACCGGGTTGGATGGTTTTTGATTTAACATTTAAATCTGTAATAGTCAAATTATGAGGAAACTTGCCTGTATTTTTAAAAGTAATTTCTGTTGGTTGTCCCTTTTTAAGGGTAATCGTTGAGGGAGTAAACGCAAATTCGTTACCCTCTATTGTTATTTTTTCAGCTGTAACAGCAGATGTCGGCTCTTGTGTTTGTGTTGTTACTGGAGATGCATTTTGCTGATAAATTCCGTTTGGGCGCTGTTGTTTCCGTTATTTTTTGCCAAAACGAAATAATAAAAAAGCCCATATACAACAACCGCTACTACTGCGTATAATAGGAGCCATTGCCAAAGAGGTCTTTTACCATACCCCTCTGTTTTTTTATTTTCCTCATCCATAATATTTATTATTCTTTATATAAATTTAAAAATATGTAATTCAAATTACAAACTAAGGGTTACTTGCTCTTGTAAACAATTGCATTTGTACAATGCTTGCATCCGGATGACTATGGTATTCTGAGCTCATAAGTTTAAGAATTATAACACGCTAGAAGAGGTTGTTGTAGTCGGGGGAATTAAGAAGATTGCTCCTCCAGCCATTTCTCGGCTTCAAGCGCTGCCGCACAACCGTACCCTGCAGCTGTAATTGCCTGTTTATAATGACTGTCATGAATATCTCCTGCGACAAAAACACCGTCTTTGTTGGTTAAAAAATGCTCACGAACTTTTACAAAACCCTGTTCGTCAACGTCTATATCTTTGAATAATTTTGAATTTGGTATGTGTCCAATTGCAACAAAAATTCCCTCAATCGGCATTTCACTTATTTTTCCTGTTTTGTTATTTTTTATTTTTACTTTTTCGACCTTACCCTCACCCAATACTTCAACAATTTCTGAGTTGAACTGAATGTTAACCTTCGGATTTTCTTTAACTCTTTTTTGCATAATTTCCGAGGCCTTAAACGTATCTTTTCTGTGAATTAAAGTAACGCTTGTTGCAAACTTTGTTAAAACCAAAGCCTCCTCCATTGCAGAGTCTCCTCCGCCCACAACAATCACTTTTTTACCCCGGAAAAAAGGCGCGTCGCACGGAGCACAAGAAGAAACCCCCCGTCCGATTTTTTCGGCCTCGCCGGGAACCCCAAGCCACTTTGTATCGGCTCCTGTTGCGATAATTACGGACTTTGCTTCGTATGTTTTATCGCCGACCGAGACTTTAAAAGGCCTTAAACTAAAATCCGCAGAAGTAAAATCATCATCAACAAACTCCACGCCGAATCTTTCTGCTTGCTTTCGCATATTCTGCATTAAATCGGGGCCCAAAATTCCATCGGGAAAGCCGGGGAAATTTTCAACTTCGGTTGTCAGCATTAACTGCCCGCCCCATTTAACACCGGATATTACCAGAGTTTTTAAATCTGCTCTTGTTGTATAAATTGCTGCTGTTAAACCCGCAGGGCCGCTCCCAATTATAATGACATCATATATTTTATCCATAAGTCAAATTGAAGCAGGCTTGCCCCGTAGTTGCGCTCTTGCGATGCGAGGATGTAAACCTCGAGAGCAAGTAAGCATACTGCGGGGGCCGCTTCCTATAATAATAACGTCGTACATAATTTAAGCAACTAGGATTTAGCAAATAGCAATTAGTTAAAAAAACAAACGGCTAGATGCTGATGGCTAGGAGCTAATAACTGAATCGATTTCTCTTTTAAAATTATCTTTGCTTTGTGCTCCGACCATTTGTTTTACTACTTGTCCGTCTTTAAAAATTAAAAGACTTGGAATGCTCATTATTCCGTAATGCTGTGACGTGTGCCCGTTTTCGTCAACGTTTAATTTCCCTACCTTTAATTTTCCTTCATATTCTTTTGCTAATTCCTCAACTATTGGACCTACAATTCTGCAAGGCATGCACCATGCTGCCCAAAAATCAACTAAAACCGGAGTTTTAGATTCCAGAACTTCTGCTTTAAAATTTTGATCTGTTATTGTTAAATCTGTCATAACTCACCTCCTCGCTATACTAAAATAGCAAACGATTTTACTTATGTCAATGAAAAAGAAATTGAAGCTAAAAGATGTTCAAAATACCCTTCTTGAGCTTAACTAATAGGATTTGCCTGATAACCTACTTTTCTTATTATTTCCTCAATTATTTTGTCATTAATTTTTTCCGAATCAAATTCGACTTCGGTTTGTGATTTCGCATAATTTGTGTTTGATTGTTTAATTCCTTCTGTATCTTCCAATTCTCCGTCAATATTCATCGCACAAGAAGTACAATGCATACCGCTTATCTTAAATACTTTTTTTGTCATAGATTCGAATTCTCCTTCGACAGTGAGCTCAGGACAGTCGAACTGCTCACTATGACCC
>CAZIDK010000001.1:233337-290307 GCA_964537895.1 uncultured Gammaproteobacteria bacterium | reverse complement strand
CGGGTCATATTACGTTTATTACTCCCCTATACATTCCCATGCTACACATAAAAGGTATTTGACCGGGCTGTGCCGGCGCTGTAAACGTAACGACTTCCGAGCTGCCAATCGGTATAATCTTTTGAATGCCCAATGACGGAATTGTAAATGCTTGAACACAACCTGCTCCGGCTTTGTTTACCAGATGTAAAATTACTTTTGAACCGGATTTTACAGTAAAACTATTTGGAAAATAACCTAAAGTTTCAATAGAAATAGTTTCTTCATTAACGGCATTTTGAGTGCCTTGAGCGCTAACAGAATCGCAGAAAGACACTGTACAATATATTCCTTTCCCTAAATTATCCAATGTAAAATTACTGCCTGTTAAGGCAATCGCATTGTTTAAATTAAAAATTGCCAAGAGAATTAAAACAGCGGCGGCGACTTTCATAAATTTTTGCTGCATTGCCTCTCCGAGCCTTGTTGCAAAATAACCTAATGTAAAGAAAACGGGAGACGTACCTAAAACAAAAGCAAAAAGTATCGCCGCTCCCAACAAAGGATTACTCGAAGCAATAGCAAGTGCCATCATAGCTTGAGTTGTTCCGCAGGGAATAAAAATTGTAAAAGCTCCTAAAATTGCAGGGGCGAAAACATCTTGGCTTTTTGACTGTTTCCTAACTAATCTTGTTAAAAATTTAGGCGGCTGAATAACAAAATATCTAAAAATCGGGTGAACATTAAGAATATTTAAAGCAGTCCCCAACATAAAAATCACAACGGCAATCTGCATAATTACTCTTGTGGTAATTGAAAGCGTAAAAAGCGAGCCAAACCATCCAAGAAGTAATCCTAAAAGTGTATAAGCAGTTAATTTTGCTATTAAAAAAGAGACGATTGGCAAAGCATTTCCGCCCTTTTTAAGATTTGCCTTAAGTCTTTGTTCTTCTCTTTGGGCTATTGTTGCTACCAAAAGTCCGCCTTGAACGGCTAAGCAGGTAAGCCCTCCTGTTATAAGTCCTGTTAAAAAAATCGCAATTAAATTAGTATTTCCCATAAATATTATTATACTATATTTTGGTAATGTTTACCCTCTTAAGTCTTAGTGAATTAGTTACAACCGAAATCGAACTTAAAGCCATAGCTCCGGAGGCAAATATCGGGTTCATAAGCATATGAAAGAAAGGGTATAAAACTCCCATAGCAACCGGAATTAAAACTATGTTATAGCCAAACGCCCAGAAAAGATTCATCTTTATAGTTTTCATTGTTTTTTTAGAAAGATTAACCGTCCAAGAAACCGATCTCAAGTCTTTATTTATTAAAGTAATGTCTGCGGCTTCTATTGCAACGTCTGTGCCCGAACCCATTGCAATCCCGACATCCGCAGAAGCTAAAGCCGGTGCATCGTTTATTCCGTCTCCTACCATTGCAACCACTTTTCCTTCTTTTTGAATTTTTTTAACTTCGGCTTCTTTTTCCGAAGGCAAAACTTCCGATAAAACTCTTTTTATCCCAAGCTTTTTTGCAATTGCTTCTGCTGTTTTTTTATTGTCACCTGTTATCATTACAACCTCTATTCCCATTTTTAAAAGATTGAAAACTCCCTCTTTGGCATTTTCTTTAATAGTATCGGCAACAGCAATTAAGCCCTCAACATTCTTATTTACAGTCAATATCATTACTGTTTTCCCCTGACTCTCCAGTTCATCCATCTTTTCACTTATGCTTTTGATGTCTATTCCTTCTTTTTCCATTAATCTTTTATTGCCGAAAAGAACCCTGCTTTTACCTATTAACCCCTCTACTCCGTGACCTGCAATTGCTTTAAATTTATCTACTTTTTCAAAATCTGCCTTTTCCGCTTCTGCTTTTGAAACAATTGCCTGTGCTAACGGATGTTCCGAAACCTTTTCTAAGGAAGCTGCAAATTTTAGAATACTTTGAACTTTTAACTTTGAACTTTGAACTAAGATTACGTCCGTTACTTCCGGTTTTCCTTTTGTTAAAGTTCCTGTTTTATCAAAAATAACCGTATTTACTTTGTGCGCTATCTCTAGGCTTTTTGCGTCTCTTATTAAAATTCCGCTTTGCGCGCCTTTGCCTGTTCCAACCATAACAGCCGTTGGAGTTGCCAAGCCCATTGCACACGGACAGGCAATAATTAAAACCGCAACCATGTTTAGTAATGCAAAAAGAAGCGCATTTGCTCCTCCGAAATCATACCAAACGACAAAAGTTGCAATTGCCAACATTATGACAATCGGAACAAAATATGAAGAAATTAAATCTGCAATCCTTTGGATTGGCGCTTTGGAACCCTGTGCTTCCTGAACAAGTTTAATTATTTGTGAAAGCATGGTATCTTTACCTACTTTTGTGGCTTTATACAGAAATGTGCCTGATTTATTGATGGTTGCCCCTATTACTAAATCGCCCTTTGCTTTTTCAACCGGAATACTCTCTCCGGTAACCATGGACTCGTCAACCGAACTTTCTCCTTCCGTAACTACTCCGTCAACCGCTATTTTCTCTCCGGGCCTTACCCTCAAAACATCGCCTGCCAAAACTCCTTCTATGGGAACATCTATTTCCTTGCCGTTTCTTACAACTCTTGCGGTTTTAGGAGAAAGGCCTATTAATTTTTTAATCGCCTCTGACGTTCCGGCTTTTGCTTTAGCTTCAAAATACCTGCCAAGAAGTATCAGGCCGATAATAATGGTCGAAACATCAAAATAAGGCATTGCTTCAACTCCTATACTATTAATAGACTTAGGAAAAAACACAACAGCTGATGAATAAGCAAAGGCAACCGAAGTTCCCAATGCGACAAGCGTATCCATATTGGCGGTTCTATGTCTTAAAGCCGGTATTGTTGCTTTATAAAATTCAAACCCTGCCCAAAATTGAACAGGTAAAGCTAAAAGAAACTGAATTAAAAAGTTTTGAAGCAGTTTTGGAGCCGTATTCATGAGCCCGGGAAAACTTCCCCAAACAATAAGACTGCCTAAAAACAAACTTACAATAACTTTATTTCTTAGTCTTTTAAGCTCTTTTTGTTTCTCCAGTTTTTCTTCGTCTTGATGAACCCCTTCTTCGTTAAGTAAAGCTTTATAGCCGGCATTAGCAACGGTTGAAGTTATTTTTTCATCGTTTACCTTGCCTTTATCAAAAGTTACAGTTGCTTTTTCTGTTGCCAAATTTACATTTGCATCAACTACTCCATCAACTTTTTTTAAGGACCTCTCCAAAACCCTGACGCATGAAGCGCAATGCATACCTTTTATTGAAAATGTTTTTTTACTTTCTGCCATAATTAATCTTTGACAATCAGCTTTCCGTGAAACATTCCCATTCCGCAGGAAAAATCAAACTTTCCAACCTCTTGAGGAGTAATTTGAACACTGACTTTTTTATTGATGGGAAGGTATTTTTTAATTTTAAAATCGGATAAAATAACTTCTTCCAAACAGCTGTTTTCGTCTTTTCTGATAAAATTTATAGTTATAGCTTTACCCCTTTTAACAGAAATTACATCCGGAGAATATCCGCCCTTAACAAGGACATCAATAGACCCGGTTACTTCTTTTGCTTTTGAGTCTTTTTTGCCTAAGAAAAACCAAAAAGTGAAAAAAATACCAAAAATTCCCCCCATGGTTACAATTATTTTATCCATAGAAAATTAAAGAGGACATCAAACTTTCTTCTTAAAAACCTCCATTACCTCTTTTATTGCCTCTTCCTGGTTTCCGCTTTTTATTGAATCGGAAACACAGGTTCGAAGATGATTTTCCAATATAACTCCGTCTGTTTCCTTAAGTGCCGCCTGAATTGCCTGGGATTGGTGTAAAACGTCAATACAATAGTGGTCGTTTTCAACCATATTTATTACCTTATCCAAATGTCCTTTTGCAATTTTTAATCTGTGCAGTATTCTTTCCTGCGTATCTTTTGGTCTATACATAATATGCTTATCCTCCTTTGGAAGATATCTCCCCCCGAGGGATTTAGATATCTTAAATTAGATATATTCGTTTGTCAAGTAAAAATTACTTTGAAAAACTATTGTAAAGATTTGCAAAAGCGTAACTTATAATCCAGACAAAAATAGCAAAAGTAATTCCTCCAAATAAAAATGTCCCAATATCCATTGGTATTACTGCCTTCACAAAACTTAGGTTTAGAGTGTGAAACCAGCTTTGTCCGATACTAAAAAGTAAATCCGGCGCAATAAGCGTAAGCGCTCTGCAAACTACGTATGCTCCAAGACCAATAACCGTAAATGAGTTGGCAAATGCTATCGGTTTTAACATGTTATCACCTCCTTTTTGTCAATCTTAAAGTTTTTTTACAAGGTAATAAATAAATATTCCTAACAATAGTATAAACAATATGTTATATGCCGTGTTTCCTCCCGCATATTGATTTACGTAATTGCCCGCATCGGTAATAATTTTTGTAAAACCTTCAAGATTGCTCATTGATAGTTTTCCCGTTGCTTTCAAAGAAAGTATCATAATGCCCGTTGCCGCAAATATTGCGCTTGCCAGAAAATTGCTGACAATTACCACTCTTTCTTTACCCAAAAAATTAAATTGCAACATCGGTTTTCTTAAAATCATAAATCTATCTACTTTCCCCGATAAAAATATAGAAATAATAAGAAGTGGAAAAACCATTCCTAAGACATAAGTTGCTCCTATGCTTAAAGCGCCGAAAAAATTTGGCGTAAGAAAAGTGAGAGTTAATATTCCTATAAGTACAGGGGCACAGCAAGCGCTGGTAATACCTGAAAAGATGCCTAAAATAAATATTGACAAAGGATCATGCTTCCCAGATTGCCTTCCGGGTAGAGTTGGCATTGGTAATTTTATTCCTAAAAAAGTAACTAAAGCCGCAATAAGCATTACAAAACCTCCAATTACATAAATATCGTCATGATATACAAACAGAGCTTTCGAAAGAACCGCAACACCCAAGACCGCCGGCATCATAACAACAAATATCCCCAAACCAAAAATCAAAGTCATTAAGAGAACTTTTTCCTTTTCTTTAAAAACACTCCCTAAGTAGGCAGGGAGCAAGAAAGAAATACAGCATGGGGCAAAAAGAGCAACCATTCCCGCAACAAAAGCGGCTATTAAAGACGTTTGGAATAAAACTTGTTCCATTTATGCGCTGCAGCCTCCGCCTTTAACATTTAATCCAGGGACATCTTGAATGGCTTGTTGTATTCTTGCGGCGCCCTCACCCGAAGAGTAATCAATTCCCAGCGCCAGCTTTGCATCTACCTTCTTCCAATCTGTTCCCTGTTTATTATAGTATGCGGCAAGATTTACGTATTGCTGGGGAAACCAAAATGAATTTAAGGCAAGAATATCTTTATAAATTCTTTGTTCGGGAACTCCCTGTTTTACCGCCAATTCAATGTAACCTAAAGCTGCCATTCCATGGTTGCAGTCTGGAAAGTATGTAGAATTACCGCAGCATGGTCTGTATATATTACTTGCAATTTTCTTAACGAGCTCTTCCTGTTGAGGCGTTAAGGGTATAATGGTCTTTGAAGAATATAGCTCCATCGGCTGTTTTGCGCCCAACGTCCATCCTCCGGTCGAAGCCATATTGCCTGCATCTACATCCTGACCCCTCATTGGCCCTTCATCCAAAGTGTCACTTTTATTAACTAGTCCCAAAGCCCACAAAGTATTAACCATAAAATGCGAATTTTTTTCGTTTATTGTCATATGATTAACAGAGAAACGGTCAAGATATTGCATCATGTCCTTTCCGACCGGATCTTGTGCGAACTGCTGATCGTATTTTTGCCTATCTATTGCCCCTGATTCTAAAAGCTGTCTCCCTATGCCCCCCCACGTTACTGCCAGTACATATCCTTTTTGAGGCAATACTTTCTCTTTTAATATTTGAACAAGTTCATCAGGGCTTTTGGTGGTTTTTGAAAGAGCGGCAAGATACTGGTTAAAATTCCTTTTCATTATCAGATATTCTAAAAAACCAACCCCGATAATCGAATTAAAAATCAAAACCGCAACCAACCATAAAGGAACTGCTTTATGTAAGATTTTTTTTGCTTTAAGTTTAATATTACTTTTTCTCATTATTTAAATACCGTACCTGTTACGGTAAATGTTAATTTAGAATTTGTTTTATCATTTGTTTCAACCGAAACAAATCTATTAATTGGACCGACACCGCCTGGCCCGTGATAAGCAGGGTCAAAAATAACAGACAATTTTGCTTCTTTTCCCGGAGCCACTTCCCCTACCCAAGACGAATAGGAATCCATTCCAAAATTAGGACTTTCATCAGACCCAATGCTAACGTTTGCTTTCGTGCAATGACAGGAAGTTTTTATATTGAAGAGTTTTAAGGTATCGGTTCCGGTGTTTTTAATTGTAAATGTTTTAGCAACATTTCCTTTAAACATTGAAATTTGTCCCCAGTCGGCGCTTGTAGCATCAATTGTGTACGCTTTTGCGTTTTGAGACGCAGTCACTTGAGGAGCTTGAGAAGAGCTAAGAAAAATCATTCCTCCAGCCATAATCACTATTGTTGAAACGATTGTTAGTAGAACTAGTTTTAATTCAAACGACATAGTCTTGTTATCCCCCCTAGGGGGATATAGAGAAGGATATAATACCTTATTCTTTTTGTCAAGAGGGAAAATTATTTTTGATGATAGACGCTGGACACTGGAAGCTAGATCTTGAAGTTAGAGGTTAGAAAATAGAATCTTCCAGCTTCCACCTTTAAATCTCAAATTTCAGCTTCAAGCTTCTAATGTCAACAATCAATTATTTCAGACGGTGTTCCGAGGAGTGCCTGCTTGGAAAGATTTAATATTCGCAACTGACACTTCCATTATCTCCCTTACCGCCTCACGGCTATTAAAGGCGTTATGCGGAGTAATCACAACGTCATCTCTTGTTAAAAGCACATGGTTTAAAAGTTCGGTTTTAACATCTATTTTATTAAGATATTCCGTTGACAAAAGTTCTCTTTCTTCTTTGAGAAAAGCTTCCTCTTCCAAGACATCTAACCCTACTCCAGAAAAGATCCCCTTTTCTAATCCCTCTACTATTGCTTGAGTTTCAACTAATACCCCCCTTGCCGTGTTGATTAAAGTAGCGCCCTTTTTTATTCTTTCTAGGTTTTGTAAATTTATAATATGTTCCGTTTCTTTTGTGTGGGGAAGATGGAGAGTGATAATATCGGAATTTGCCAAAAGCTCGTCAAATGATACGTATTTTACCCCTTTTGAAACTAATTCTTCGCTTACCGTTCTTGAAAAAGCCAATACTTTCATTCCAAAAGAAAGCCCAATTTCGCAAACATTTGTACCTATATTCCCCGTTCCGACAACGCCTAAGGTTTTTCCGTTTAAATCAAATCCCTCAAGCCCCTCGCTTGAAAAATCTCCTCTTTTTGCCTGCTCAACACTTGGAACTATTTTTCGGGAAATTGTCAAAATTAAAGCAAACGTGTGTTCGGCAACCGTGTGGGCTCCGTAAGTAGGAACATTTGATATCAAAATATTTTTCTCCTTACAATATGAAAGGTTTATATGGTCAAAGCCGGTTGAACGCGTGGCTATAAATTTTAAATTGGGGAGTTTTTCTAAAATATCTTTATTAAGCTTTGAGTAGATAAAACAGGAGATAATTTCCGCATCTTGGTATTTGGAAGCTGTATTTTCATCGAGTTTTTCCGAGGTTATTACTGCGCTAAGTCCCAAAAGACCGTTTTTTACAAATATCTCTTCCCATTTTTCAGTATCAAAAAAAACAATTTTTGCCATATTATTTTTTGTTAAGCTGTTTCCAAAGCCACATGCCCAAAAGAACAAGGTCAATAAAAATAACAACCCAGAAAAGTGTTCCTAAAAACCAAAAACCTCCCCAATTCATCATGTTTTGATACCCCCACATCATATCTATCACCCCTCTAACAGTAAAATTGTATCATTATTGTGTAATATTTCATATACTTGCCTTTTACCTATTGACAAGGCTTTTTGAAAAAACATACAATGCTTTTATGGCAAAAAAATCCGGAGACTCACCAACAAAGACTGTTTCTTTCAAAGTTCCTAATGTTGATTATAAAAATCTAAAATACACTCCGGTACTCATGGCTCTTCTCCTAGTCGCATCTTTTCTCCTGGGAGCATTAACAACAAAAATTTCGTACTTGGAAAAAAATGGAAACAATCAAGCGGCGGCGCCTACTGCGCAAGCACCTACGCAAGGAGCTCAACCCCAAGCTCCTGCTCCGGGAGTAAAAGTTGAAGTTGATAAGGGACACTTGCCTGCTCTGGGAGATAAAAACGCAAAAGTAGTGGTGGTAGATTTTTCTGATTTTGAATGTCCATTCTGTAAACAATATTTTGACCAAACATTTGGTCAAATTAAAAAAGACTATATTGATACCGGAAAAGTTATTTACTATTACAGGCATTTTCCTCTTGATTTCCACCCTGCTGCAAAACCGGCAGCTCTTGCTTCAGAATGCGCAAATGAACAAGGAAAATTTTGGGAATTTCATGATTTAGTATTTAAAGATCAAGCTAAAATAACAGGGCAAACACCGGAGGGAACAACACAAGCTCTTAAAAATTTTGCAGCAAGCTTAAACTTAAACACCTCGCAATTTAATAGCTGCCTCGATTCTGCGAAATATAAAGCAAATGTAGATAAGGACCAGCAAGAAGGCGCTACTGCTGGCGTAAATGGAACTCCAACATTCTTTATAAATGGCATGTCTCTGGTGGGAGCGCAACCTTACAGCGCGTTCAAAACAATCATCGACCAGGAATTAGCAAAATAAAATGTCCCAATTCCCCACGCTTTAGCAAACGTTTGAAGCCCAGTTCTTAAATCTCTATTCTTTAATTTTAGTTTTTGTTATTTCTTTTATTTATTTTTCCTTTGTCGTTTTTTATTAAATTACAGACTGGTTTTAGCCAGTATTTTCGGCCAATACCCTTTAGATTTTAAAGTCAATATACTATTCCAGCTTTTAATAGGGTCATACTCTGCGTTTAATATGCTTGATTTTTCCCTTCTTATCATAACCTCTTTATTAGTTGGATTAAACATGCTACTTATTGTTAAAATGATAAAAAGCTTAAGAACTGCTCGTGTAAAGCTTAGTTTTGCTGTTGGCGGAAGCACGGTTTTTGGCATTGTTGTCGCACGATGTTTTTCATGCGGGTTTTCTGTTTTATCGCTTTTGGGGCTTGCCGGCAGTTTATCTCTTATCCCTTTTGGCGGAATGGGTCTCCATGCAATTACTATTAGCCTTCTTATTTTTTCTTTCTGGTACTCGCTAAAAACTTACCACCAGAAAATAGTCTGTAAAATTAAGTGATTTAATGCACTCAAAAACCTTCAAGTAACATTATAAAAACATAAATCGTGGCAACACCTAAAAACATAAGGGATGTTTCAATTACTGCAAAACCTTTCCTATTTTCATGGTGAATTTCAGGAATTAAATCTGAAGCTGCGATATATATAAAAAATCCTGAGGTTACAGCTAAGAGAATGGGTAAGGATGATTCAATACTCTCTCCTATCCAAAAAGTAATTAAAGCACCTATCACTGCCGTTAAAGCGCTTAGTATATTTACAAGTAAAACTTTTTTTCTTTCTAAGCCTTTGTGAAGAAGAATACCAAAGTCTCCTATTTCTTGAGGTATTTCGTGAGCCGCAACCGCCAAAGTTGTAACAATTCCAAGCGGAATACTTACTAAGAATGTTGCCGCTATTACAACTCCGTCTATAAAATTATGAACCGAATCTCCGATAATAATTAGAGGAACGGTAGGCTTGACCGGTTCCTCTTCATATTCATGCTGATGATGATGAAACCAGTGTGTAAAACGCTCCAAAAGGAAAAAACCTAAAATTCCAAAAAGTGTCCATATGAAAATATTCACTTCTGTTCCTGATTTTTCTAAATTTTCACTTTCATGAACCGCTTCGGGAAGTAAATCAAAAAATACCGTTCCAAGCAAGGTTCCTGCGGCAAATGCAGCCAGAAAATGCGAGTATTTAAGAGCAAGTTTTTCTTTGTATAAAAGAATTAATCCTCCTATTAAGGAGAATACACTTCCTATAAGTGTAAAAAATATAATGTAAATTAAGATTGACAATTCCTGCATATTCCAAAAAACTCCAAAGAGTGTGATTTAACTAAAAATTTCTTTTTTTTATTTATTTCTTTTTCAAACTCTTCCATAAAATCGTCTGAGATATCTTCAATGCTACCACATTTTTCACAGATTAAATGGTGGTGATCTTCTTTTGCGGATAATTCGTATCTTGTCTTGCCCTCTTGAAACTGAACTTGATGAGTTATTCCTTTTTTGACAAATAAATTCATCATTCTAAAGATGGTTGCGGGATCTACATCTATTTTGTTTTTCTCTAGATAACTAAGAATTGTATTTACGTCTGCTGGTTTTTTCGTTGATTCTAAAAACCTCATAACAGCAAGTCTTAAAGGAGTAACCTTTATATCTAGTTTTCTTAATTCATCTTTACAATTATGTATATCTTCCATGGTTGAAATCTAAAAAGATCCGCGGACTCTTTAGTATAGTATCTATGCATTGTGTAAGATCTATTTACTGATTATATGCAAGTTACTTGCATTTGTCAAGATGTAAAATTAATCTGGTACAATCAAACCTGAATGAAAATTCAGCGAAGTATTTCAAATCCCTCAAACTCTTCTTCCTCTTCGAAATTAACCCCAACTGACTTTACTTCCGAGAAAAACGGTCCTTTTTCACAAAGATCAATAAGTTTTTCTATTTGTTCCTTTGCGCTCTTTGCGACTATCTCTACCCTTCCGTCGGGAAGATTTCTAACAAATCCCTTAAGCCCAAGAGAGCGAGCGTTTTTCTTAATAAATTGCCTGAATCCAACACCCTGAACAAAACCCAAAACATAAATTCTTGCCTGCATATTATAATTATTAATGATAAATGGTTAGTGATTAATTAAAATTTCTCGGATTAGATTTCTTAACTATTGTTGTAAGAATTTTAATGATTTCTTCATTTTCTATTACTAAAAGATTTAACCTTTCTGAAATAGTATGGTTCATTTCATTTATTAATTTTAGCCAATAGAATGTTTCCCTTGCTTCTTTTTTGGCTATATTCATACAATGAGCAAAATCACTTTTGGTATGAGCTCCCTGTGCCTCTTCTATGTTAGCCCCAATTGAGGTTGCTGAACGTATTACCTGATTTATCAAAACATTATTAATTGAGTTTTTGGATAGATATTTTGTCATCTTTAAAACTCTTACCGCAAATGTAAATGATCTTTCTTTAATATCTCTTGGCTTCTCATCACTCATAATTTATCCTTAATCTTTACTTTAATCCCTAATCCTTCATCCTTTATCATTAATAGAATCTTGCTCCAATAAGAGCTAAAATAACAAATCTTGCAAAGCGTCCTATAAGCATAAGAGCAAAAAACTTAAGCGGCTTAAACCCTAAAACTCCGGCCACAAGGCCTATTGCGTCGAAAACGGGATTAGGAATAATGGCAAGGGTAAGAACAATAATCGTGCCGTATGCTTTAAATAAATCCTCAAGCACCCTAAACCATAATTTTTTCTTAAGCTTATGCTCTGTCAAGCTTCTTCCGGAGAATCCAAGAAAAAAAGAAACCATGTCTCCTGCTGCCGCTCCCAAAGACGCGACAAGGGCAACAAGAAGGGGCGGGTATATTGAGCCTCCGGCAATGACCGTAAGAAATGCCGGTCCGGAGACAAAAAAAGTAGAGCTTGATGCCAAATTGATTAAAAATATTCCCAAAAGCCCCAAGTTGGTGGCTTCCTTAAAATTGTCTCTTAAAACAAAAACTCCTATGGATAAAACAAAAGAAAGTATTAATACAAAAATGGAGAAATATTTTCGGGATGTCATTTATTTTGTTTTTACTTCGTTTTTAAGCTGTTTTAATTTCCACAAAAAAAGAGCAACTTTATTATCGGCATTGCTGTCTTTAACAAAAGACAGGGATTTTTCCAGAATGCTCCTGTGATTTACTTTTGCAAGTTTTATATACATTGACCTATTTTTGTAATCGTCCATCTCTTCGGCAAGCCATATTCCGAATGCCTGAAAATCCCTGGAAATATACTTATCCTTTACAGGATCGAAGTTTTTAAGAATTTGCGATACTTTCTGCATTTATCTTGCACCTTCTCCTTCAATAATTTTTGAAATTTTTCTAAATTTTAACATAAAAGCGCAGGGTTTATTTTGTATTAAACCTGTTCATGGCAACTGTAAGATCCTTTTCAAGCGCTGTTTCAATTGCTTTTACCGATTTTTTAATAAGAGTTTTTGCCCTGCTCCAATCTCCGCCCATTAATTCCCCCAAAACATAGTTATCAACACCTTTAAAAACAAAGCTCTGGTGCTTTTCACTTAAATTTTGTTTCGGCTTTCCAATACCTAATCTAAATCTCCAAAACTTGTCCGTACCAAGAGTGTTAATTATTGAATCAACGCCCTTATGCCCCGCAGATGCTCCCCCAAGTCTTATTTTCATGCTGCCTAAAGGTAAATCAACATCATCGTGAATGATCCAAATATCCGATGGGTGAATTTTATAAAAATCTTTAATTATTTTAACAGCCATTCCGGAGTTATTCATATAGGTTTTGGGCTTACAGAGAATTACTTTTTGCGGTAACGAGGCTTTCGGCTGCCAAGTAATTTCTGCAATCTCGCTTTTAAATTTTTTTGAATCTTCCCAAGTTCCATCTTTTACCGGCGCGAAGTCTTTTAAAAAATGTTCAACAGCAACAAAACCCAGGTTATGTCTTGTACGTTCGTATTTTAATCCCGGATTACCGAGCCCAACTATCAACTTCATAATGATGCGAGATCCTCCTTAAATCCCTGCCCGCCATCGGCTTTTGCCGAAAGGCAATGCAGGCGGGGCTCCGTGAGTCGCGTCGAACGCGATCGAACGGAAAGATTAGGATGGACCAGTCCTACAATAAGCTTCATAAATTTAGCCTTCAGCAAATAGCAACTAGTTAATTTATTATAACTGATTGCTAAGTGCTAGTGGCTAGTTGCTAAAATTTTAATAACTTGCTCATTTTCTACTTGAGGAAAACTTTTGTAAAACTCTCCAACCGCAGAGAAATCTTTAACAATTTTCAAACTTAACACCATATCAAAATATTCTTTAATATTAATTAATGTATCTTTTGAAATTACCGGAACTGCCAAAATTACTTTTTTTCCTTTACTCTTTTTAAGAAATTTGGCAGCAACTATTGCGGTTGCGCCCGTTGCGATTCCGTCATCAACAAGGATAACCGATTTTTTTCTAAAGTCAATATGGCGGCTTTTAAATAGTTTTTCCTGTTCTCTTCTTTGTCTCTCTTTTTCTTTTTTTAACTCTAATTTTTCTTTTTGAGATAAACCCAAAACTTTACATAAATCATTGTTCCAATAAGCTGTGTTTTTAGGACCGACTGCTCCAATTGCAAGTTCATTATTCCCAGGCGCGCCTATTTTTTTAATAACAATAATATCTAAGGGAGCTTTAAAATTGTCTGCGATAATTTTACCTAAAATTACTCCGCCTCTTACCAGGGCTATAACAACAATATCCTTACCTTTAACAGCGCTTTTAAGTTTTAAACAAAGTTTTAAGGCCGCTTCTTCTCTGTTTTCAAACATCCCACACATTATACACCCGCCGGGCAAAGCCCTCTGGGCGACGCCAAAACAAAAGAGCCACCCTTTTAAAGGAATGGCCCTTTATAAATCCAGTACCTTTCCCCCCACGGAGCATTAAGCTCACGTGGGAAAAATCAAGAACAATACCCCCGCGGCAAGCCGCGGAGTTTTAAAAAGGTGCTGGATAAATTAGCTCCATTCTTATTTATAATAAGATTTTATTTGGAATAAGAAATAGAAAGAAAGAACAGCAACGAGTACTCCTACAACGGAAAATGATACTCCTGCCGCAACTACTGCTAATACTTCCGACCAAAATAAAAGTGTCCAACCAAACGCTTTCCTTTTGAAAAGATTTGGTGTTGCAACGAGCATCAATGCGCTTTGAGCAAGGCCTAAAACTGCTGCCACCATAAGACCTGTTGCAAGCCCAACTCCGCCTCCCAATGCAACTGCCGGAGCAAAAGCTGCAGAGAGACCAAAAGCTGATAATGATGCCAAAACTCCTAAGACTCCAAAAATTAATGCGAGCCAGGGAGTAATTGTTACGATAACTTCGCGGACACTTGGTGACAAAGGAGGAAGTTTAGCAAACGTTTCCTCTAATGTTACCATAAGATTCATGTTTTTTGCTTCTGCCATATTTCACCTCCCTTCTGCCCGCCGATGAAGCGCTCCGTGAGCCGTGTACGAATAGTACTGACCTGCCCGCATTGCTATGCAAAGCATTGCAGGCGGGAAAGGCGAACGGAAAACTTAGGCGGGTTCCTTATATAACTTGATGGTAAACCAACCGCAATTAAAAATCAAGACCGAGCTGATTCACCAGATTCGTTTGTTTTTCGGTTATCTTTTTATCGTCCCAAATTTTTACAATTCCGTACTGTCCGTCAAATCCGGGCAAAATAACAATCTCTCCTTTTCTGACCTTTTCAACTCCCTCTGCTACCCTTTCGCCTGCCTCTTTTTGAATTTCTTTAATCGGCGTTTTGAGTAAAACTTCAAGTTCGGAACCAAATTTATTGCAAACATCGTTATACATATTTACAACTTTTAAACTTGGTACTGTTGAAGATAAGCTTTCTGCGATAATCTGAACAAGCTGAACAAGTTTTACAAAAGGCGGGTGGTTACCTGTTTTGTCAAGTATCCATTTAACCCCGTTTGGGTTAAGTTTTACGGTTTCCTGACCGAACCAATCATTACCTCTTGCCAGCTCTTGGACTCTATCCATAACTCCAACCGTTAAAGGCCTGTGGCAAGCCGGACAAATTGTCCCCTTCTCTTTTGTTTCTTGAGGCGTTTGTACAACTTGGCAGTTTCTGTGCCCATTGTAATGATATTTTCCTTCTTCGGGATAAAACTCAATTGTGTAACCTATTTTAAACTTTGCCGAATCTTCTTTTTTTATTGCCGAAATTATATCGTCGTATGTAATTTTCGGATTTCGGATTTCGGATTTCGGATTTCCGTCTTTATGAATAAAGACGGTGCATTCACGTCCCATTTTCATCGGAGAATGGGCGTCGGAAAAAGACAAAATCGAACGGTTTTTAAGCTCCGGGATTTGCCAGTTCATAAAAGGATCGCTTGAAAGACCGGTTTCAACCCCGTAAATGTATTTTCCATACTCGCCAAAAGCTTCGTCTATAGAATCAAATCCGGAGTTTGACCCGTATAAGGAAAACCACGGCGTCCAGGCATGACACGGAATAAGAAGCGTGTTCTCGTCTATAGACTTTATGAGTTCTAAGAGCTGGATCGAAGAAAATCCTATTATCGGACGTCCATCCGAGGCCAAATTACAGCCTCTTTTTACAAGTTCATTGTTTATTTTTTCTGCTGTTTCAAAACTTGGTGAAAAAACCAGATTATGTATCCTGTGTCCTCTTCCTCCTTGAGAATAAATGCTGGAAATCTCAACGGAAAGAAGAAATAGGACTTCTTTTTCCTGATTTTGAGATTTTCCGCCCGAGGCGGATCCGCCTTTGGCGGAGAGTTTAAAGAGGCCTTCGCTCGCCTCTTCAAGCTGATCTTTTATTTCTCTAAGCCACAAAGGGTGAGTCCAGTCTCCGGTTGAAAGAATACTAATTCCTTTTTTCTTGGCCCAAAAAGCCATTGTCGGCAAAACCATGTCTTTACTTACTGCCCGGCTATATTTTGAATGTAAATGTAAATCTGCTACATATTCCATATACGGATTGTCCGGCGCTAAATCGCTGTCCGAAGAACATCGGACTAAGATTAAGCGGGCATAGAGTCATTTTATCATAAACTAATTTGTTATAATTTATATAATCTATGATAAAAATCGTTGAGAAATATTTTACCCAAGAAGATTTCTCCAAAAGAGAAAAAGAGGTTTTGGAAATTGTAGTCTCTAAAACAGGATTTACTCCACAAGCGGTTCTTTTTAAGGGAATGATTTTTGACCCCGATAAAATCGGGAGCATAATCTATAAAGGAATTTACAAAGGCAAACCTGCAGTTCTAAAACTTCAGGGTCTTCATCCGGAAACCGATGAAGTAGACATCTTAATTGGCTTTAAAAAACAGAATAAAAGTAAAATTATTAGATTACCCGAGCTTTATGCTTACCAAAAATGGAACGAAAAAGATGGATTTGGATTTTTAGTAGCAGAATTTGTCCCCTACCCTAAAATTCATGAAATGCCTTTTCCAAGCTCTAACCAAATAAAATTGTTCTGTGATTTTTATGAGGAATATAAAACTAAATGCATCAACTCTCCTTTCGTAAAAACAGATGAGGAAACTAGCACCAAAAATTTTGTCCTGAAACGCGTAGAAACCTGGAAAAAAATATCAGATCATAAAGGATTATTAGAAAAAACCATTTCCCGTAAACAAATCGAAAATATTGTAAATATTTATAAAGATTTTATGTCTAAAAACATGGATAGCAAAATGGTGTTTTCGCATGGACATTTAAGCTCAAAAGATATTCTTTATAACGGCAAAGAGTTTGTCCTTCTTTCTAATCTTTATTGGACATACAGACCAGAGTATTACGATCTTGTATTCAACCTACATTGGTGCCTTGAAGCTATAGAAGATAAGATATTCACTCTTGAAAAGTATGTTGAATTTGTTAAAAAATGGTTTGATAATTTCTATCAGATTCCGGTTGTCAAAAATGATGAAAAGGCAATCAAAAACATACACTTAATGCTTCTTGAGAGAACAACGGGGGCAATATTGATAGATACAGGCTCAAGAAATGAAACTAATGAAGCAGTTAAGCATCTTTTAACTCTTCAGATTCAGTTTTTTAATCAATTAATCGAAAGAATATCTAAAAAAGACTATTTTAAATAAAATCCCTCTTGAAACAAAACAGAAATACATGTTAAGCTAAATATATAACCTGACAAACAGGTCTTATAGTGCAAAAATGTTCTTATAGGATTTATGACACTTGTGGAAGGAGACAGAGATATGGGAAACATCACAGATTCTTCAGAAAAACCAAGATTTAGCTTATTTCATCGTGGTGACCCCAAAATGAGAAGGCTACCAAACGGTGAAAAAATACCAATTGTTAATGATATAAATGCTTTTACCGGTGAACTAGTAGCAGAAGAGATGAAAAGAGAAGAGATGGAAAGAGCCCAAGGACAGCAACCAGTTGGCGAACAAAGAAGACCATTGGCAAGAATAAGAAATGTGGTTGCTGGGTTGGTTGGAGAAGTTGTTAAGTAATATTTAACTTAGTTTTTGCTGCTTGTACATATCGATTAATTCTTTAACCGAAGTTGAGTCCTCCGCTTTTTTATCAAAATTTCTGAATGAAACTAACCGCGGAAATCTTAACGCGTACCCCGGCTCTTTTTCGCCAGTCTTCAACCCTGAGGAGCTCAGACCCGAATGGGATGCTGAACTTGTCGAAGCACCGGCGGTATGAATCGGAGAACGGGTTATCTCGTCTGCCAAAACCTCAATCACAATCTCCGGTTTTATCCAAACAGACGGAATAATTTGTGAGTTAACTCTTGCCGGTTTACTTTCAAGTTTTATTATGTCTGCTCTTTTATGAACCTCTCGCCACTCTTCATCCGTAAGTCCGGTACCGATTTTAGAAACGGTTACAAATTCATCTTTTTTATCGTCGTAAACGCCAACTAATAAAGCTCCAGCGCCAAATGCCGCTCTTTTACCTTTTCCTGTAATATAGCCTAGGATTACACAGTCGATTGTATCGTTTAATTCTCCGCTTGAATGTCTTTTCAGCTTTACCCAATTAAAGTTGCGCCCACCGGCTTCATAGGGGCTTTCTAAGCGTTTTACAACCAATCCCTCCAGGCCTTTGGAAATAGCGTCTTCCAATAAAATTCCCAGTGTCTTTGCGTCTTTTACGGTCTGATTTTTTGTTCTGATTAAAACACCGTCTTCCGAAATTACTTCTTTTAAAATTTCCATTCTTTTATAAAGAGGCTCATCCAAAAGCTGTTTTCCGTCTTTATACAAAATGTCAAAAACAAAAGCTTTAAGGGGGAGCTTTTCGGCCATTTCTAAAATGTTGTGTTTTCTTCTTCTTTTGGTAGTTTCCTGAAAAGGCAGAAACTCTTCAGACTCCGGGTTATAAGCAAGGGCCTCTGTATCCAAAATTACATTTTCGGCTTTGATTTGTTTTCTTGCGGCTACTGTTAACTCGGGAAACATATGCGTCATTTCTTCTAAATTTCTTGAAAACATCCTAATTTCATCTCCGTTTTTATGAATTTGACAATTATGCAATGTTGCCATTGGTATGCAAAAACTTTCATCATCCTCAATCTGAATATCATAAAGTTGTGTTCTCTCATCCCTATTTTTAAATTCTGCATTTCTTAGGACTTTTACATATATTTTTTGTCCGATAATTCTTGCTTTTCTTTGTGTTTTGGGAATCAGCAGCGAGTAGTATGTTTTATTTTTTATACGGATGTAACGCAGTCCCATTATTATTCCAAAAGACAATGCAATAAGTTGCGCAAATGCAGCTAAATCACGTTCTTTTGTAACAATTTTTGTAAATCCGTCTTTATCGGTATGGCCATCAGATTCAATCCAGCCGGTTAAAAACGCCATGAACTGTTTTTTTGTAACATGAGAAAACCATTCCGGCAACATTTTACCTTGCCATTCTCTTCTAAAATAAGTTGAAAGCCAATGCTTGAGGGGTTCGTCTCTCCAATATAAATTCAATCCGCCATTGTGAATATTTCTAGAAATAGAAGAAACTTGTAGTGTTGTATTAATAATTTTTTCGTATTCATCAGCGAGTTTCTTTTCAGTTCTGTTATTAAATGTTAAACCTACTCTTTCTGTATTATGAAAATCGTTTGTAAATCCGTCGCCTATCCAAAAACCCATAAATCTATAGAAATCCTCATTTAAAACAAATGTTTTTTTATATCCTGAAATTGTTTGTAGCTCAAGTTTTTTAGGCGCAGGATGAGGATTGCTTGGAGGGAAAATAGGTAATGGAAAAACAACTTCATCGCCTGATTTAATATTTTCAATAAATTTCCACTGCTCTTTTCCATCGACTAAAGCTAGTACTGGATGCCCTTCTGAGACTTTAATCTCTTCCCCTAAATATGTCTTAAATACAAAAAGGCGCTCTTTTTTCCTAATCATTCTTTTACGCTTGGCAAGCACTTTCTTAAATCTGCCGCTTTTAGTAAGCACTTCATCTCCAACTTGAAGATCCCGCATTACGGTAATTCCTTTTCTTTTTGTGTAGATAGGCGTATATCCTCCTACGCAACGAAAACCATCGTATTTATACTGGACATCAACGCCAATTTTATCCCGAGCGGAGTCGAGGGACATTTTTTCAATAACTTTTTCTGGAGTTGGAAGCCTTTCGCAAAGTTCGCTTCGTATTGGAGAACCAACCCTTACTTCAAGTTTTTCAACGCCTGTTAATCCCTTTTCCCACAAAGTTTTTGCAATTAAGCCTAAATCCGAAGTTCTGTTATAAGCGCCTTCTAAAAGTTTTCTGTTGCTCTTATCTCCCAATTTTGCAGTTGCCAATGCATCTAAAACTGTCGGGTCGCCGATTCCCAAACGCGTATTGCCCAAAGGAATTCTAACCAGATGTTTTGCGGAAATAGGATCAAGCTCTTTGAGAAGATTTGATAGCAACGTCTGTCTTTTTTCAACCGTTCCTTCTCCTTTTGTATTTGCAATTTCATTAAGTACATCAAAGACTTCCGATACCGATAATTTCGAATTTCGTCCTGAGCTTGTCGAATGGACGGATTTCGAATTTCTGGCCAGTTCGTAACTGGCCAGCCCCATATCCCCAAGTTTTTGATAAAGTTTAAGAACTTCTTCTCTTGTCAAATCATAAGCATTGGCAATAGAGACAGCAACGGTTTTTTCTGCCATTCCTATCTCAATCGGGACAAAAAACGGCGCGAGACGGCCTTGTATTAAATAAATGGTTTTTTCAATTTCTTCTTTTGGAGTTTTTTTGAAAAGTTCGGAAAGAATATCAATTAAGGCAAGCCTGGATGAAATTTTCTCCAATTTTTCGAAATATTCTGATAATTCTTTAAACTTCATAAAATTTGCTTCCTCTTAACCCTCTCCTCTCGGGAGAGGGGCAGGGTGAGGGCGTGATGAATTATTAATAATACTTCATCCAGATCAGTAATAAGTTCATTATTCCAAAATCTTAATAGTTTATAATTATTCTTTTGTAAATAAAGTGATCTTTCTTTATCATTTTTCTTTCCTTCTTCCGTATTATGATTTCCACCATCAAGCTCTATAATTAATTTCTTCTCCAAGCAAATAAAATCAACAATGTATGGATCAATGGGATGTTGACGTCTAAATTTTACACCATCAAATCGTCGATTTCTTAGGTATTTCCACAATAATTGTTCTACATCAGTCTGATTTTGTCTTAATTGACGAGCAAAAGATATCTTTTTTAAGTAGTTTTTCATTTTAATCCCCTCACCTTAATCCTCTCCCCCCAAGGAGGGGATTCAAAGGAAAATTATTTCATGCCATTATGTATTTCGCGCCTTTGGTTACGCCGTGTTTTTTTACAATTTCCGATTTAACAAGAGATTTCAGCTCATTTAAAATTGTGTCTTCGGAGACCATTGGAAACAATTGTTCAAATGCCTGATTTTGCAAAAACCCTGTTTTTTGAATATATTCAATTATTTTTAACTGCCTGTTTGATAAAAGCAAAGGTTTTCCGCCCAATTTTTCTTTTAATTTTGCGTCAATTGAGATATTTTCGACCTTCTCTCTTATTTTAGAAAGCTCTATTGAAAGTCCTAAAGAAAAATACTCAAGCCAAACTGTTAAATCCCCTTCTCTTTTGGAAACACTTTGCAAAGCGTCGTAATAAGCTCCGGCGTCCGAATCGAAATATTCTTCCAAAGAGAAAAATTTTCTGATATCATAGCCTTCTTTATATAAAACGAGCGTTGCAAAAGCTCTTGCCACCCGTCCGTTTCCGTCCAAAAAAGGATGAATTTTAACAAGTTCATAATGGACTGCTCCTGATTTTAAAACAGGATTTATGTCATCCTCTGCGGAATTATTAACAAATTCCAAAAGATTTTTTACCTGAAAAGTAACTGCAACAGCCATAGGGGGCTTAAACGAAACCTCTCCTGTATGACTATTTTTAACAACGACCTGTGTTTTTCTGAAAACCCCGCACTGTTCCTTAGGAAGGATTTTTTCAACTGTTAATTTGTGTAGGTGTTTTATTAATTCCTCAGTGATTTCGGATTTCGAATTTAGAATTTCGGATTTTTCAATATAATCCATTACTTTTCTGTAATTTATAACCTCCTGAATATCCCTGTCTCTTGCCGCAATCTCCTGACCGCTTAGCACCTTTTCCGCTTGCGATAAATTAAGCTCGTTTCCCTCAATGTGGGTTCCAAAGTGGACGCTTCTAACTATTGCGTCTTTTTTAAATTCTTTTTCATAATAGGGAAGAAGCGGTGCGTGATCTATTATTTCCTTTGAGGCTTCAATACTGCCGATATTTTTTAAAATCTTATTAGTGATAATAAACTTAGGAGTATACATAATTTAGCCTTTAGCCATCAGCCGCTAGCGTCTAGTTTTAACTAATTGCTATTGGCCAGTTGCTAGTTGCTCTGCTATAATTATATCATTATATGCCGAAGAATTCCCGAAAAGAAACAGCTACTGACAAAAAACTACACATAGAACTCGTAAGACAGATGTTAACTCTTGCCACGTCGGGTTTTGGTTTGGTTGCGGCTTTGGCATGGAACAGTCTTATTCAAGAGTTTGTAAATTCTTATGTTAAAAAATTACTGCCAGGTGGAAGCGGAATACTTTCTCTTTTAATTTATGCTCTGATAGTAACCGTTCTCGCTGTTTTTGTTACTTATCAGCTTTCAAAACTCTCCGAAAAATTACAAAAATAAATTCTATCTTCTTGAGGCTATTATGCCTGCCAAATCTCCACTAGTACACCTTCTGCCTCTTCCGAGATCAACAATTCCTTGGCTTTGCCTATCTTGATAAGCATATCTACTAGTATTTTCGGTTACTGGTGCTGCGCTAGCTAAATCTCCCCTTGCTTGGGCTCTTACCTGATTGATAATTTGCCTTATTTCTTGTCTACTTCCCATATATATATCCTCCTCTCTTTATAAAATAAATTTCTCTATAGATTGATATAACACCGCCATTTTAGCTTGTCAAGATTAGATTTTTCATTACAATGGGAATTTCGTCAGCCAAATCGGAAGAATTAAAATATAAACCAACTTTTTTATAAAGCCCATCTCCTGCCTTTTTGTTAATGTATGAACCGCAGCTTGCCGACAAAAACGCATCGTTTTTGCAATACAAAGCAGCAACCAAACCTGCCAAAACATCCCCTGTTCCGCCTTTTGTCATTCCCGCATTCCCGCCCGAAATTTGAACAGTTCTTGCCCCATTCGATATAACATCAATCTCCCCTTTCAATAAAATAGTACAGTTAAATTTCTTAGCCATTTCGGAAACCTTGTTTTGAATTTGAGACATTTGTTTATTTGAATTTGATTGGAAATTGGAAATTGAAAATTGAAAATTAAAAAGCTTGGAAAACTCTTTATGATGAGGTGTAATAATCGAACCAGTTGGTAAGATTTCCGGTTTTATAACCTGCAACGAACCGCCATCCACGACCCATTTTTTGTTTTTGTATTTTTGTAAAAGAGTTTCCGTAAGAAGCTTTGTGTCGTCATCCCCTTTTTCTACTCCTTCTTCTCTTGAAAGACCGGGGCCGATTAAGACAACGTCTGCTTCGTCAATATAATGTTCTATTTTATCTCTTGGAACTACAATTCCGTCCCTAAATTCCTGCTTTTCTTGCTGAACAATTTTGTTATTCGAATCAACCGAGGAGTAAAACACCATATCAACAATCCTTGATGCAATTTCTAGTGACCAGAGCGATGCGGCGTGGAAAAGCACAGACCCTCCGATAACCATCAGCTTTCCGTTTTGACCCTTGTGAGAATCTTTTAACGGAACATAAAGTTTCTTTAAATCGGCAATATTAAATTCTTCCATTTACCCTGCACTTTCTCCCTTCTTGAACTTATGAAGTCTTATAAATTTTAACATAAAAGTGCAGGATTTATTTTTCCTCCTTGGTTAATTTTATCATTTATCCTGCTTTTTGTTACTCTTTAGAAAAATGCAGGATTTGCATCTTCTTTAAAACATTAGCGGGAATAAATTCCTTGTGAGTTGTTGTAATAATCGTCTGCTGAAGTCCTATCATTTCTAAAATTAACTCTATATGGCTTTCGTCTAGTTCCGAAAAGATATCATCAAGAAGCAAAACCGGTCTTTGCCCCAATTTTTTTTCAATAAACAAAAGCTCAAGCATTTTTAGCTGTAAAACTGTCAATCTTTGCTGGCCGCGTGAACCGAAATACTTAACATCGTGGGTCGTTGCTTGTCCTGAGCCTGCCGAAGGATTAAACATACTAATTGAAAAATCATCTCTATGAGGACCAACCAAAGTTACCCCGGAGGCAACTTCCGCTTCTTTGTATTGCAAAAGTCTAGCCTTGGAAATTACGCTTTTATCGTAAAAAGCGGCAAAATCAAAAATATCTTTGGTTTCATTATTTACAAAATTAATAAATTCTTCTCTTTTTTTAGTGATTAAATCTCCATTTTCAATTACCAAATTATCCCAGTACTCAAACTGTTTTTCATTTCTGATATTTGTTTCTCTGGTGTTTTCCAAAAGCGCGTTCCTTTGCCGCAAACCTTTGGCATAAGAAACAATAGCCAGCCTATATTCCCTGTCAACCTGCTCTAAAATGCTGTCCAGGAATTTTCTGCGGAGGGATGGGGAATCAACAATAATTTCTAAGTCTTCCGGCGAAAATAAAACAGCGGGAAAGTTTTCTACAAAATCTGCTCTTCTTTTGGCAACACCGTTTACCAGAAACTTTTTAAATTGCGGGGATTTACCTCCCAGCTGCCCGTTGGTTATGACAACCTCAAGGCTTGCTGCTTGCCCTGAGCTTGCTTGTGGTGAGCTTGCCGAATCCACCGAAGGGTCTACTCTCCCGATGACTCTTGCCAAATCCTGTCTAAAAGAAATCATCTGAATATCTTTATCCGTTCTAAAACTTTTTCCCGTAGAAAGTAAGAAAATAGCCTCAATAAGATTGGTTTTGCCGGAGGTATTCGGACCGATAATAACCGTGGTGTTACCGTTGAATTTGAATTCGTCCTGTGAGTAATTTCTGAAATTTTGAAGGGAAATACTTTTTAGCACGAGGTTATTCTATCACAGTTCCGACAAACTCTTCGCCTTTAAAATATTTTTCTAAATTAGCAAAATCATGCCCTGATAGAACTACCACTTTAACACCAAGTTCTTGAGCTTTTTGTGATGCAACTGGATCAAAAGGAGCATTCATTCCGGGAATCCATTCATCTCCAACCAGTTTTCTAAAATCCTGCCAGGAAATTTTCTTTATCGGCTTTGCGTCTTCGTTTTTATTTGGATCTTTGTCATAAACTTGGGCAACATTACTTAAATTGATCATTTCTTTTACATTATAATCTTCGCAAAGTAAAACCGCAGGATAATCAGTTGACCAACCGGGCTTCCAGCCGGCGGCCACAACAACCGGCTCTTCGGCTTTTCTGATAATCTCATAATGCTTAATGATATAGGGGTGGGCAATGTCTCTAAAGATAGTGCGAACAAGATGCGCGTTAAGTTTAGTTGCGTGGATTCCTAACCAATCCAAATCGTCTTTTGTTAACTCGTGGCCTATTACTTCTCTTCCGGCGTCTCTATATTTTCTGGCAATTTTCCCTCCCCCAATTATCAAAAAAAACTGGCGATTTTTATTTTCTGCCAGTTCTTTTCTAATAAATTGATTAAGTTCCTTAAGAAACTTAGTGTCAATCCCTCCGTTTGGAACGATAAGGGATCCTCCTATGGACATTACAACCTTCTCCGTATAAGCCATAAAAAAACTAGCACGTGGTGCTAGATGTTAATACTACCATTAATCGTCAAATAAATCAAATATGTTTATTATCCTAAACCGCTTTTGTTTAATTAACTAATGTGCCTATTTTTTCTCCGCGAAGAATTTTCTCAATATTATCGAATGAACTAATATTAAAAACTATAATCGGAATTTTTTCTTGCTGACAAAGAGAAAAAGCTGTATTGTCCATAACAGTTAAACCCTTTTTTAAAGCTATTTCGAAGCTAACTCTCTCATATAATTTTGCTCTTTTGTCAATTTTAGGATCAATATTAAAAACTCCGTCTATATTACTAGCTTTAAGAAGTATCTCGCAATTGAGTTCACATGCTTTTAGAGCTGCCGCTGAATCCGTTGTAAAAAAAGGATTTCCGGTTCCTCCTGCAAGTATAACAATTCTACCTTTTTCTAAATGACGTATTGCCCTTCTTTTAATAAAAGGTTCACAAACAGTCTGAACACTTAAGGATGACATTACCCTTGTTATGCTTCCTAATTTTTCCAACTCCTCTTGTAATGCAAGTGCGTTCATTATGGTTCCCAACATTCCGATATAATCTGCTGTAACCCTATCTACGTTTGTTCCCGAAAGCTCTCTAGCACGCAACAAATTACCTGCTCCAATAACTATTGCAAATTCTATCTTTGTCTCTTCATGAAGTTCGTGGATATAAGTAGCTATTTTTTTTATTTCTGTGAAGTCTATTCCTTTTTTACCTTCCTCGCCACCAAAAAGTTCCCCTGTTAACTTTAAAAGCACTCGTTTATATTTTATTTCCGTAGGTTTCATCCTATTACCTCAAAAGATTATATCATAAGTCCAAATAATTAATTAACTACCCCTGACACTTCTCGCAAAAAAAGGTTCCACGGCCCCCAAGCTGGATCTTTTCAATTATTGAGCCGCTCTTCGAGTTCCTCGAATCTGAGTGATCTCGGAATCGAAGATCTGAGCCTGAGGGCTTGTCCCTCAGAGTCGAATGACATTTTGGACATTTTTGGCCTTTTTTCCCATAAACTAAGGTATGATTTTGATATGCCCCCTCTTGTCCAAGCGCATTAACAAAATTTTCATCCGATGATCCGCCGTATTCCAAACTTTTTTTTAAAACATCAAATATTGCCTTGTACAGTTTCTTAGCCTCTTCTTTTGTAATCTGCTTTGCAGATCTTCTTGGATCAATTCCGGCTTTGAATAAGGCATCATTGGCGTAGATATTACCTATTCCTCCTATTCTCTTCTGATCCATTATCAGAGGCTTTACAGCAACGCTTGAGTTTGAAAGTATTGATTTAAACTTATCGAGAGTTAAAACGGCTTGCCCTGAGGAAGCTTTGCTGACGAAGGGTTCCGGTCCCATTTCGCTAAAAAATGGCATTTTCATCAGTTCATCTTTTTTCAAAATCTTTACCCAGCCAAAGCGGCGCAGGTCGTTATAGTAAAGCATAGCTCCTTTATCCAAGGTGAAAATAACATGGGAATACTTTGTTGGCAGGACATCGCCCCCAACTTTTTTGGAAAGAACCAGGTTTTGAGTATTTTTATCCCGAAAAACCAACTGGCCGGTCATTTTAAAATGCACTGCTAAAAGATAATCATTATCAAATTCGATAATTAATCCTTTACCTATTCTTTTGATATTAGTAATTTTTACTCCTAAAATATCTTCTTTTCTGCCGGCAAACATTTTAGGAATTCTAACCTCAATATTTTCAATCTTATGCCCGACAAGATATTTTTGCAAACCAAGCCTTATTGTCTCTACTTCAGGTAGCTCGGGCATAGCATTACTCCTTTCGTATTAATTGTTCTTGCCCCGTATAAACGCCCCTTCGACGCGAGGGCGTAGACCTCGGGAGAAAGTAAGTTTTGTATGGGGTCTATTTCAGGTAATTCCGGCATTATAAATACCCCAGTTTCTTAAAAAGTTTTATTGATGGTCTTGCGTGAAGGATATTTTTAAGTTCAGCTATCTTAAACCACCCAAGCGTGGGAAATTCTTCTGTGTCTTTGTGTTTCCCTATCGGATTTGCCTTGAAAGAATGAAAAATATAATGCGTCATTTCTTCATACTTATTAGGCTCATCATCTTCATCAACGCCTATTTTTTCAAGATTATTCACCTCTAAGCCGGTCTCTTCTTTAATTTCTCTTCTAATTGCCTCTTCTAAAGATTCCCCTTGCTCAACACCTCCGCCTGGCAAAAGCCACGTATTCGGATATGGACCTAAATCTTTTATCTTCTGTCCCAAGAGAATCTTACCGTCTTTTTCTATAACTGCTGAGACACAAATTCTTGATTTCATTTTATTTTTGAATCTACAAATTCATTTATTTTAGATTTAAAAATACTTTCCGAAAATTTATTCCCTTGAGCAATAATGTCTTCTGTTTTAAATTTAGTTTTATTAAGCTTTTCTATCGCTTCCGAAAGTGACTCAATTGTTAATTCGTTAAAAAATATTCCTGTTTTATTATCAACTACTGTTTCCAATGTTCCTCCTGATGCAAAAGCTATAACCGGCGTCCCCAGGGCCTCTGCCTCTGCCGGAGTTATGCCAAAATCTTCGTCTTCCGAAGCAAAAACAAATGCTTTTGCTCCTTTCATAAATTTATATTTTTCTTCATCTGTAATTTCGCCTAAAAATTCAACATTTTCTTTTGCTTTATCTTTAAGTTCTTTCCCATAGCCGGCAAATGCTTTTCCGAATATTTTTAAGGGAAGATTTAGTTTTGAAAATGTTTCTACTATTAAATCTATATGCTTTGGCCTTGCAAGTCTTCCTCCAGCCAGATAATAGCCTCTAGCAACTAGCGAGTTAGCATTCAGTTCGTCGTTCTGTAACTGATGGCTAGTTGCTAGATTACTAGTTGCTGAACTTACAGGCGGAAAAATCACAATCGCATCTCTTCTATAAAACTTTTGTATTCTTTTCCTGACATTTTCCGAGTTTGCAATAAAATAATCTACATTTTGCGAAGATTTAAAGTCTGTCATTCTTAAAAAGTGAATCGAAATCATCCCCAAAACCATAAAAAGCTTATTTTTCTTCCAATCCCTTGCCGTTTCAAACCCATACAGATACCTTGGCGGCGTATGGCAATAGCAAATAAGCTTAGCTCCTCTTTTTTTAATCGCATTTGGGAAATACGAACCGGTTTGGGAAACAATTATTGCATCATATGCGGAAAAATCAAAGCTTCTGAATGCAGTTGGGGCCAAAAGCCTAAAAGGACTGATTAGTTTTGCTTTAAACGGAAAAAACTGCAAAAACGAAGTTTTAATATTCATACCCGCAAATCTTTTTTTATGAGGCCCTAAAAATGAAGGTAAATATACAGTTGTATAGATAGGCGCATCGGGAAAAACTTCATGAAGCTTTTCTAGCACTCTCTCTGCACCTCCAAATTCCTTGATGTAGTCATGAACGATAGCCACTCTCATTTCCCTGCTCCTTTACCCCGCATAAACGCCCCTTCGCCGCGAGGACGTAGGCCTCGGAAGAAGGTAAGTTCTGTGCGGGGGCCGTATTCTTTTATATAATCGTGAACAATTGCGACTTTCATAATAAATTCAGTTGATCTCTAATTTCTTTTTTATTCTCTTTCTTGTTTAGTTTTTTAACCGGAACTTCCTGCACAAGAACTCTTCCCATTAAAGTTTTAAAACCAAGCTCTTTAAAAGCCTCAAGAAGTCCTATTTTATCAATCTTTCCTATTTTTGCTTTTTCCAAATCCATTTTTACAGGTGCATCCGTAACGATTGTTGCCAGTTTTTTGGCAAGAGCAGCTTGTTCCGCATCCGTCGCAAGTTTTGAACCGATATTTTCCGGAAGTTCGGAGATATGCTCATAAAGGTTTTCAAAAGTATTATATTTATTAAGAAGATTACTGGCTGTTTTTGGTCCAATTCCCGTAACTCCCGGGTAATTGTCCGAAGAGTCACCTACCAAAGCTTTGTAATCTATAAATTGCGATGGTTTTAAACCATATTTTTCTTTTACTTTCTCCTCATTGAAAAGCATCATTTTTGTAATACCCGAGATTGGGGCCAAAACAAGAACTTTATGATTTACAAGCTGAAGCATGTCCCTGTCTCCGGAGACGATAATTGCCTGGAGATTTTTTGCGGCGGATTGAGTCGCAATTGTTCCGATAATGTCATCTGCCTCATATCCGTCTATTTCAAAATGTTCTATTTTGGCTTTTTCTAATACTTTGTGCAAAAGATCTATTTGCGGAGCTAAATCGTCTGACATTTTCGGTCTTTTTGCCTGATAACCTACATACATTTGCTTTCTAAAAGTTGGCTTAGGCCTGTCAAAGCAAACTATTAAATATTCCGGTTTTAAGTCGTTTAAAAGCTTTAAAAGCATGGCAAAAAAACCATAAACTGCGTTTGTTAACTGGCCGTCTTGAGTATTCATCGGAGGTAGGGCGTGGAATGCGCGATGCACAATCGCGTTACCGTCTATTATTACTAATTTATCCATAAATTATTAATTTTCTTGCCCCGTATATTCGCTCTTTCGAGGCGAGGATGTAAGCCTCGCGAGAAAGTAAGAATATGCGGGGTCCATAAAATGATTATAACCTAGGCAGCTTTTGAATGTAAGAGGAGCTTACGATAAACAAAGGTTATGGCAAGCATTGTTAAGGGCACTGTTACAAAAAGACCTACTAAAAGAATAATTGCGCCCAATACATTAACTAAGAAAAGCAAAATACCAAAGAAAAAAAGATTCCATGTATTTCCCTTTGTCATTTCCCAGCTTTTTTTAATAGCCTCAACCGGAGGCAAATTTTTATCGACAATTAAATATGTAACATATTGCAATCTTATAGAAAAAATAATTCCCGGAATAATAAGCAAAATAAAACCAATAAAAGTTATTACGCCTCTTATTAAACTGGCTAATATAAAATTAACAAACGGTTTTACATAAAAAAGATCTGAGAATTTGGGTTTTTTATTATCGATAAACGCCAAAGATATTTTAATAAGTCCCATGCCAATAATTGCGTTAACAATAAATGTTAAGATATTCAATAAAATATACAACATTGACTGTTTCTCTAAAGCTACGCCTATTTGAATTGCTGACGATATAGAGGAAATAACAACGACTATAACGAAAATCCCGATGAAAAATATAATATTTTTCTTTGCCAATTTAAATCCCAGGTTTATTGCTTCTTTTTTGGAAAAATGCTGTTTAGTAGTTTTTAAAACTTTCTTTTCGGATTTTGCAGAGGTTTTCTTTTTTACTGTTGCCATATCTTTTTGATAATCTCACGAGTAGATTATAATTGTCAAATTTATGCTCTTATTTTTGCAAGAACAGCCTTTTTAGGACCGATTATTCTTACAAATTCGTCAGATTCTATTGTTTCTTTTTTCAAAAGCTCCCCAGCTAAAATATCTAATTTATCTGTTAATTTTTTAAGAATATCCGAAGCTTTTCCGTAAGCCTCATCTGTTATTTTTTTAACCTGCCCGTCTATTTTTGCAGCCATTTCCGGAGAAATTTGAGATTGCTCGTATGGCGACCGTCTTTCTCCGTCTAAATTAATAGGTCCGAGTTCACTCATTCCGAATTCGACAACCATTGTCCTTGCTACTTCTGTTGCTTTGGCAATATCATCTGATGCACCGGTTGTCATCTCTTTAAAAACCAAGCTCTCTGCCGCCCGTCCGCCAAACATTACGGCGATTTGTTCCAAGAGATGGGTTTTTGTTTCATGAATTCTATCCATTGGCTCCATCATTGTATGCCCCAAAGACATTCCTCTTGAAACAATTGAAATTCTGTGGACAGGATCCATGCCCGGCATAAACCAACTAACCAGCGCGTGTCCTGCTTCGTGATACGCTGTCATACGTCTATCTTCTTCCGTCTGCAATCTCTTTTTTTCCGGTCCTAATTTTACTTTTGTAGCCGCCTCTTCCAAATCGCTCATATCAATTGCTTTTTTACCCAAACGCGCTGCTAAAATTGCCGCTTCGTTTAACATATTTTCTAAATCGGCTCCTGAAAATCCGACTGTTCTTTTAGCAATTTTTTCCCAAACCACATTCTTTGCAAAAGGCTTGCCTCTCGCGTGGATTGCCAGAATTTCTTTCCTGCCGTTAACATCCGGCATATCCAAAGCCACTCTTCTATCAAATCTTCCGGGTCTTACAAGCGCAGGATCCAAAACGTCAGGTCTATTTGTTGCCGCTATTACTACTAATTGTTCTGTCGGAGCAAACCCGTCCATTTCAACCAGGATTTGATTTAAGGTTTGCTCTCTTTCATCATGCCCCCCCATTAATCCATATCCTCTTTGTCTTCCGATTGCATCAACTTCATCTATAAAAATAATTGCGGGTTGGGCTTTTTTAGCAGTGTTGAATAAATCCCTGACTCTGGACGCTCCAACTCCAACCAACATCTCCATAAATTCGCTCCCTGCCATTGAGAAGAACGGAACGCCTGCTTCTCCTGCGGTTGCTCTTGCCAATAAAGTTTTTCCTGTTCCCGAAGGACCAATCATAAGTACTCCTTTTGGAGTTCTTGCGCCCATTGCTTTGTATTTTCCGGGATTTTTTAGAAAATCAACAATTTCCATTAATTCTTGCTTTGCTTCATCAACGCCTGCAACATCTGCAAAAGTAATTTTTGGATTGTCTTTATTAAATACTTTTGCTTTTGATTGGCCGAAAGAAAAAACGCTCTCCTGCGCTCCTCTTGCTTGTCTAAAAATAAAGTAGAAAAAGGCCACCATTAAAATAACAGGAAGAATTGAAGAAAGAATATTTATCCAGTTATTAATCGCTGTTTCATCCTTTATTGCAACATTTGTTTTATCCAAAGGAACACCCGCATCTTTGAAAAGCTCGTAAACGTTGGCGTTTGATTCCTTAAAGCTTTCCAAGTTGCCTGTTTTTTCGTGAACGATAAGCTTATTAGGCAAAACTTCAATACTTGTAACCTTTCCCGCTTTTACATCGGAGATAACTCTAGAAAGCGGAACTGTTTTTGTATTCTCCGATGAAAGTTCGGCCGACTGGTTAAGACCCATGAAAATAAACGCCATAAAAAGAAGGAGGAATGCATAAATAATTATGTTTTTCCAGGAGAAATTCATTTTTACTTTGATGCGTTTTAGATGTTTTGCTCTTTTTCCGTTTGCCATACGGCGAAAGTATAGCATAATTTGAGTACGTTTACTATACTTTTTGGGGAAATTAAATACCTAAGCCAACTTTTTCTTTTACCAACAGGAGAGTTTGAGAGGATTTTTCAAGAGAAAAATCTCTTCCCTCATTAAGCACCTGTCTTAGATAATTTTCATCACTTCTTATTTCTTTATATTTCTTCTGGATTTCGCCCAAAACCTGAACGATTAAATCTGCCAAAAGCGCTTTAAAATCAGCGTATGATTTACCCTCAAGCTCCGAAATTGAACTTTCCAAATTCTGGTTTTTGAAAGCAGAGTAAATAGTTAAAAGGTTAGAAAGTCCTGCCGAACCTCTGTCTTTTGAAATATGTGAACCCGAATCCGTAACCGCTTTTTTAATTTTCCCGCGAATATCCTCTTCGCTGTCTAATAAATTAATTGTTCCAAGAGGATTATTGTCTGATTTTGACATTTTTGAAGTTGGATTTTGCAGACTCATAATTCTAGCTGTTTCTTTTTGGATAAGAGGTATTGGAAGTTTAAAAGTTTGCCCGAAAGTTTTATTGAATTTTTCCGCCAAATCCCTTGCTAATTCAATGTGTTGTTTTTGGTCTTCCCCAACCGGAACTTCGTCGGTCTGATATAAAAGGATGTCCGCTGCCATTAAAACAGGATAATCAAAAAGCCCTGCTGTTGTTCCTTCCTTTTGCTGTCCGCTTTTATCTTTAAATTGAGTCATTCTTTCCAGTTGCCCAAAAGGCGTGATGCAATTTAAAATCCAAGCAAGAGAGGTATGATCGGGGTTCTCCGATTGAACAAAAGTATGCGCTTTTTCAGGATTTATTCCGCAGGCTAAATATAAAGCAACAGCTTCCAGTATTTTTTCTTTTAGAATTTTTGGATCTTGAGGAGAAGTTATCGCGTGCAAATCAACAATGCAGAAGTATAATTCTGAATTTTGAACTCTAGATTCTGAATTCTGTAGGTCAACCCACTGCCTTATTGCACCGATATAATTTCCAATGTGTAAATTCCCCGATGGCTGAACTCCCGAAAAAACAACTTTACTCATATCTGTATATTATCACACCAGCCATTTTTTCTTAAATGATTGAAAATTATCATCTAAAATTGACTGCCTTATTTGCTTTGTAAGGTTAATTAAAAAATAAAGATTGTGAATGCTCAATAAATTATATGCCAAGAGTTCTCTGCTTTTAAATAAGTGACTTATATATGCTCTTGAAAAGTTTTTGCAGGCGTAACAATTACAATTTTCATCAAGCGGTTTTGCATCTTGCCTATAGATCGGTTTATCTATATCTGTTCTAAAACGGTTTCTTGAATTTCCAAAAGGCGGCCGCCGGCCCGGAGGATCCTCTGTCCCGAAGGGAGAAATAAAGAAAAAACCTGTTCTGCCAATTCTGGTTGGGATAACGCAGTCAAAAGTATCAACGCCTCTTTCAATTATTTCAAAAATGTCATCAACTTCTCCTATCCCTAAAAGATGCCTCGGTTTTTCATCCGAAACAATATCAGTTGTCCAATCAACCACATCATATAAATTCTTCTTTGATAAATGAGCTCCGCCCATGCCGATAGCGTCAAAATTTTCGTCAACAAATTTGGCAGAAAGTTTTCTTAGATCTTCAAATGGCCCCCCGTGAGTTACCCCATACAATAGCTGATCTTTTCTCTTGTGAGCTTTAATAGAACGCAAAAGCCAACCTGCTGTTAACTCCAGAGATTTTTCAGATTCCTCATGCGAATATTTTGGAGATTCCAAATCATCAAAACCAATAATTAAATCTGCACCTAATTTTTCCTGAATCCCGATTGAAGTTTCTGGGCTCAAAAATTGCTTACTGCCATCAATATGCGACTGAAAGGTAACTCCCTCCTCGGTAATTTTGTTCAATCTAGGATGCGGTTCGTCTGACGATAGAGAATAGACGGTGGATGATAGACTTTTGATGGTAGATGATTGAGAATGGATCAATCTTCTACTCTCCACCTTCAAAGTTCTACCTTCTATTTTCAAGTTTCCATCGTCTTCTTTTAAGAACTTCACTCCTCCGCCTTCCTTTCCTACTCCTAAAGAAAAAACCTGAAAGCCGCCCGAATCTGTCATAGTCGGGCCATTCCAACTCATAAATTTTGCCAGCCCGCCGAATTTTTTTATTAAATCTTCCCCGGGCCGCAAATGTAAATGGTAAGTGTTCGCCAAAACAATCTGCACTCCCATTTCCCGAAGGTCACGAGGACTAACCGCTTTAACTGTTCCTTGTGTTCCAACAGGAACAAAGCTTGGCGTTTCAATATCGCCATGAGGAGTTTCGATTACACCCGCCCTCGCCTTTGTCTTTTTATCTTTTTTAGTAATTTGAAATTTTGGAGACATAATTCCTAATTCTTAATTTAAAATTTCTAATCAAATCCAAATGCTTTAATTTTAAAAATTGAATCATTGAAAATTCATTAAAAATTAAAAATTTGAAATTGAAAATTTAGGGAGTTTTAAGTTTTAAAACTTCCGACTTAAACTGTTCTCCTCTGTCTTTGTAATTTTTAAACATATCAAAAGAGGCGCAGGCAGGAGTTAGCAAAACAACATCTCCGGGTAATGCAATTTTTGAAGCTGCTTTTACTATTTTCTCCATATTATCTGCTCCTTCGATAATTATGAATTTTGCCCGCCCCGCTTCGCTTGGCGAGGCCGGGGAATCCTGAACTCTGAATTGCGCTTTAATGCGTACCCATTCTTTTCCAATGCCGATAATCGCTTTTATGTTCTCCGCTTTTGATATAACTTCGCCTAATTCTTGAAAATCACTGTTTTTACTCGATCCTCCCAGGATTAAAATCTCGGGATTTTTAAAAGCCTTAATCGCCGCAATTGTAGTTTCCGGAATGCTGGAAAAAGAATCATCGTAATATTTAACGCCATTGACAGTTGAAACCAATTCCAATCTATGCTCCAAGCCTTTAAAAGTTTTTAAGACTTGAGAAATGTTGCGAACCTTTACTCCTGCCAAATACGCTGCCATCGAAGCTGCGCTGGCATTTTCATAGTTATGTTCCCCCGGAATAAAAATATCTTTGGTATTTATTATGTTTTCAAGAACTTCCCCATCTCTTATCCAAATAGCATTGTCTTTTACAAAACAACCTCTTTGCGCTTCATCAACCCTTGTAACATAATAAACTTGCCCTTTTGTTTCTATATCCGATTCCCTGCTTGCCAAATAATCTTTGTTTATAATTGCAAAATCTTTTTCGTTTTGAAATCTTAAAATATTTCTTTTGGCATCAACATAATCTTGAAGATCTTTATGATAGTCAAGATGTTCGCTTGTTGTCATAAGCATTACCGCAACGTGAGGGCTCTTATCAAGATCTATTAGCTGAAAACTAGATAACTCCAGGACTACAACTGATTGAGCATTTAATTTATCCAAAAACTCAAAAGGAGGAACACCAATATTCCCTCCTAGATACGCATCAAAACCCCTGTCCCCCGAAGCCTTTTTATCCCTTGAAGCTTTAGCGGAGTGGGAGGCGGAGGAGGATTGTTTTTTAAGCATTTCGTAAATTAAAGACGACGTTGTTCCCTTTCCTTTTGTTCCGGTTACACCAATGATTTTACAAGGGGCTAAATCAAAAAAAAGTTTTGTTTGAGAGGTTATTTTTTCTTTCGAAACATATACCTCAAGAGCGCTTAATTTAACTCCCGGACTTCTAACCACCAAATCAAATTCATCAAGTTTTTTCAGATAATTTTCTCCTTTGGTTTGATCAATAATAGTAACTATAGCGCCTTGTTTTTCAAAAAACTCAGCGTTGGAAGTACTCTCTACCCTACCTCCAGCATTAACTACTGCAATTTTTTTGTCTTTAAAATTATTCATAGAAGCGAAATTCTACTTAACTTAGCCTTGTTTGTCAATTTACTGACAAAATACTTCAGCGTTTCTAGGCTTCCGGTTGTATAAAAATTATAACTCGCATCGCCGGAATTAGATAGCATTTTATTGTGTTCTAAAATTCTTTGTATCTGCCTTGCAACGGCTCCCGCGCTATCCAAAATTAAAACCCCGGGTAAAATCTTTTGGATTTGGACTTTAATTAGCGGAAAATGTGAGCAGCCCAACGCAAGCGTATCTATTTTTGCTTCCTTGAACGGTTTAAGTTCTTTCTTTAACAGTTTATCAATACTTTCAAAATCCAGTTTTTCTATTAAGGGAACCAGCAATGAAGAACCAACATTTACAACATGGCAATTTGAGGCAAATTTTTCTATCAAGTCTTTTTGATAAAGACTTTTTGCTGTAGCTTTAGTTGAAAATATGCCTATTTTGCCGTTTTTAGTTCTTTCTGCGGCTGTTTTTAAGACAGGAACTATGCCTACAATTGGCAAATTCGGATAATCTTGCCTAAGTCTATCAATGCAAGTTACAGTAATTGTGTTGCAGGCCACAACTAAAAGTTTTATCCTGCTTTTAAGAAGGAACCTTGCCATCCTTTTTGTTAAATTATAAATCTCTTCTTTACTTTTTTCTCCGTAAGGACAGTTTTTGGAATCTGCCAGATAAATTATTGATTCGTTTGGAAGTTTTTTAATTAAAACCGAAGCTATGGAGAGCCCGCCGACCCCCGAGTCGATTATTCCAATAGGTTCTTTCATAGGAAAAGAGGAATATGTTGCGGGGATTGGAAGAAATACGAATTTTCTTCCTCACCCAGTCCACGCCTCTATTTATACCAGACTTGAGGTAAGTTTTCCACTAATAATCAGATTTCAAATTTATTAAGGCTGGGGTACTAGTAGTTCAAATTATAGAAAATGCTCATTAGACTAGGGTTATTGCCTATACAGAGTGGGGGATCTATAGGCTATTTATATGCTATTACTATGCTACCCTAAATGCTAAACTTAGCTATGTCTAGGTGATAGACTATGTTATTTTTGACGTAAGTCTAAGTGCTATTTTTGACATAAATTGATCTCTTTTGCACTTAAAAGTATTTAAATGACATTCCAAAAAGGGTATATTCCCTATACACATATTCCAAAATACTGTTTTTTATTAGAATGGCTAGAATTACTCTATTGTATTTGCAAATAATTCTAACGTCCGAAGAAAGCCTTTACAGGATTTTTAGAGTAATATTTTTTCATTAGAATATCTATCATTACGAAAAGATATTTTGAATATTCTTCGTTACTAAAGTACCTAGACCATAACTTGGGATCTTTCCATGCCCAAATCTTCACTCTTTCAAGAATTAAATCGCTTATTACTTCACGCTCTCTATCTGATGGCAAGGGCTTAATTTGTTTTATAAGTTGTTCTTCCCAATAAAACAGAAGTCCATAAGCAATTTTTTCTCTTTCTCGATTCTTGCGGAATGTAGGTATATAGAAAAAATATAGAAATGATAAAACATATGCTACGATCAGAATTATCCACCAGTATCCAGCTAATTGAATTTTAGTAATTGCGTCGCCTATAGCCTCAATTAAAGTAATGACGATAAGACCAACAAAGGTTGCCATTGGAGTAGCTAGTAATGCTAATCCGAAAATCTTCCAAATATTTCTTTCCATAATAGTCACTTAATACTTTTTAGAATCAATTCTTTTCTTGCTATCTCTGTAAAGCCATTACCATTCCATTCATATTTACTTACTACTACCTTATCTGGACAGCATGTAGCGTAATCTTTTCCAGTATAGTAACTATCAAGGTAAAATCCTTTGTTGTCTACCCTTGAATAAATAGTTCCTTTATTTGTTTCTGCTTGGAATATACCCTGTCCCTTAACAAAAATGTCAATGAATGAAGTATGACAACTAATGCAGCCTACCCCTACACCTGAGAACAACTGGTCTTTAAACCCATCTCCTGTAATATCCTCATCCCAAAACTTTAGGGGTAGACGTGTTTCCCTATAGAAGAAATAGGAAAAAAACTCAGGAAGTTTATTTGTTTTAACAAACTTTTCTAATATGTCTTTGTTAAGAGTACTATTTGTCCATATCTCGTCAATGTCTTTATCAGATAATACTGGGGTGCTTGTTCCTCTGCTTGCCATTTTAAGCAACATATCAACATTTTCGTCCTCTGGAACATGCAGGGGTCTTACAACATATGGATCAGGAGGTACAATCCATGCAGATGACGAAGAAATTTTACGATAGTCATCTTCATATTTTGGTTCGTCGTCGTATTTCTCTGTTATTTCCTTATTCCATAAAGCTACAGTATTATCCTGTGTTCTTACTTGTTGTAATTTGTTATTACTTGTTTTAAAGGAATATACATAAACAGCACTAACGATAATTAAGAATACAAAGGGTAGGTAGAGCTTACGTGATAATTTCATTTTGTTTTTCCAATACATAGGAATATTTTATATTAAAATCAGTTTATATATTTTCAGATATTAAGGACAGATAGGAGTACCAAATCTATCTTCTGTACAGTATTCGTAGGGATCTCCACCTGTATAACCTGAAAATAGCCAGTTTGGTACAAATAATATTATATTGCTAATTGCTGATGTTATTGGGTGCAAACCTGGAAAGAGATAATCTATCATTTTAAAAAGTAGGAGGATGATTGGCGCAAGAACGATTGTCAATATAATCAGTCCAAATATATTACCAATATTTTCTTTAATTCTATAAAGAGCTTCAATCAATAAATCTCTCATTGAATTAATTTCTTTTTATTAAACAACAAGGACGTTAATCCTCCAATTAGTGCAAAAACTATTGCAAAATAATATCCAAGGAGAATAGGTAAACCAAGGAGTAAAACAAAAAGATTAAATACAAGATAAATAAGGATTCCTATGACAGCTCCTTTTAGAAAAGGTTTATTGAAGTTCATAAGATTTTTCCTATATAACTACTTTTCTTAAACTTATGAATGTTAATAAATTCCCCTGATTCTGTATATATTTTTCTTCTATCAAATAAGGCAAAATATTCATCATCATTAAGTTGTATATCTAACTTCTCTTGAGGATTCCATTCTGACCAGTCAGCATAATTTTCTATTAAGATATTACCATTCACAAGCAACTTACCTTTTTCAATTGTTATATTTTCATTAGGCAATCCAACTATTCTTCCAATGTAATCTGTGTCGGGATCATGAATGGTATTATATATAATCACATCCCCTCGTTTAATTTCCTTACATATCTTACAAATAATTTGGATGCTGTTATCTTTATATTTACCACCCATTGAATCACCAGTAATAGAAGTCGTTGAGAATAAAAAGGTTATTACTAAAAGTAAAACGACAAAAAGTGCTGAAAGAGTAATAAGGGATATTTTTATTATTTTTACTGCTTTACCACGAGATGAGGAATATTTTTCAAAGCTAGTGCTAAGACGCTTATCAATTATTGAAAGTATCCAGAACACAAACGATATGCTGCCAATAAAAACAGAGGCAAAGAGAATAATGGTGGGGATTAATATTTTATCCTCTGGTAAATTTTTCTCTCCAGGACTGAAAACTACATAAGCTATATTTCCTAAGAACACTACTACTGAGAATAGCCATACATTTCGGAAAAACTTACCAGTAAATATTTTCATCATATTAAAACTTTATACCCCCTAGATCATCAGAATAATGCGGAAATAAGAATCTGTAAGTAAAATGAGCTGTTATACTGGACAGCAAAACTACCCCTAACATTATAAACGCTCCTAGTTCAGTAGAAACAAATTCCTCGCCAGCAACTTTAATGTAAATGAGAGAGGCAATAATAGGTACTGCAAGCGTTACAACTATATCAACAATATTAACTCTTATTTTATCTGCAATAGTCGCTTCTGCTTTTGTAGATTTCTTTTTATTCATAAATCTACCCTTAGATAAAGGCTGAAATTTGGCATCCTCGCCATATCGTAAGTATGGCATCCCTGCCATATTTGTTCAAGGGGTGAAACAATGGCCACCATTACTCAAAGACTAGGCTTTCAGATTAAGAAGCTACGAGGGAGAAAAGGAATGTCTCAACTTGATTTAGCTCAAAAGGCAAACGTAGATTTAACGACAGTTAATGAAATTGAAAACGGAAATCGTGAACCAATGCTAAGAACCATGTGGAAAATAGCAAACGCCCTTGAAGTCAAACTATCTGAGCTTTTTGACTTCTAAACCTTGAGTGTCCCTCGGCCAATAATAGAAATTAAGAGTGGAAAAGAAATCCTACATTTAAGACTTTATCTAAAATTACTAAATCTTTTAGTGTTATGATCTTCTGAATTGAGCTATAAATAAGGAATCTATAATAGACGAAGTCTCTACCTATCAACTGCCCCTTGACTACCTATCCTGTACCTATAAGTTGCCTTAGATTACCCCTTGACTACCTATCCTGTACCTATTACTTATCCTTTAATTTCCACTGACCAGTACGTGAACGAGGCTTTCCATCAAAATAGATTTTTTCTTCTTTCTTTAGCTCATCAAGTAGTTTCCAGAGAGTTTTTTCATTCATTTCATAATTAAAAATTTGAGCTATATCCTCTTTTCTGCCAGATCCGAAATTCTGCAAGTGCTTAAGTATGAGAGCCTTATTCGTGCTCTTCGTTAAACCCTTTTGCTTAGTGTATATACCTTTCTGATTAGTATCTTCGTAATATTGTTTCGATAACATAAATTTCTTGAAACCTCGTCTTTCTATTAGTCCAAGATTTAATAGCTCTTCGGTTGTTTCATTAGGAACTACGCTTTGATTATTCTTTATTTTATTTAGAATTAATAACTCTACATCATTTAGTACTTTATTTTTATTTTCTGCTACTCTGAGTACATATTTAGCGAACTCCAAATCTTGAATTTTTCCATCTAATTCTAGGGCTACTCTTTTATCTGTTGATTGTCTATAGTTTGGCGGGCTCTTTCCAAGACCCAGTTGGTTTTTATACATTAAATTTACTCCATTCCCGAATTGTTCAACTAGTTCACACTTAAATAGCAGATCAGCCAGCAGTTTATTTCTAGGTTTAGTTTCAAACATAATATTGTTGATTGTTATTCCTTCAGGAAATCCTCCTGGACTTTTGATAACGATTTTTATAGGATATTGCATAATAAAACTAGATTCTTGGACGAGATAATCCCTGTGAATTATTGCATTGTTTACAGCCTCTCTAATAGTTTGTTCATCAAAAGCCTTCTTTTCAACCAGCCTCATTCCTAAGGGGATAGATAGAGTAAGATTTCTTGCCTGAATTTTTTCCCAAATCCGATCATAATAAAGTAAATAGCCCCCTTTAAATATTGCTGTATCTTGATTTCTTATTTCTGATTCGGAGATTTTATATCCGAATCTTACTTCAGAGTAAGGCAAGAAATTACTTAAGGCACTTTCAGAGCCAAGCAAAACCAAGGAAGCAATTGTTAATTGATTATCTCGGATCAATAATAAATCTTTTAATAGTTGCTCGTCAGTTAATTTGCTTATATCTACGTCGTATCTTCCAGATTGCATAAGTAGAGCTCTAAGTTTTACTATAGCATCTGATGATAAATCCGATAGTTTTGCTTCAGAGATAATTTGAGAAGAATAATCTTTGTTCGTGCTTTTATAGAGCATCAAGCGATGCTGATATTCTTCTTGTGGCATTAATTTTGTTGATGCACCTATTCTTATATAGGGCTTCTTGCGGAAAGTATGATATGGAGTATCACTTTTTCCAATTGAAATTTTTAATATACTTATTCCTTCAATAGTTTCTTGGTCTATGCTTATTATTTTTTTAGGCTCGAGATTATCAAAAATGTACTGTGAAATATCTCTCGTTGTCTTTTCGTTAATACTTGGGATACCTTTTACTTCTCCATTGTTCTTTACTCCGAAGTATAAATCTCCCCCTCTTTGATTAGCGAAAGCGCATAAAGTTTCTCCAGCGTTCTCAAGTTCGCTCATGGATTCCTTAAATTCAATCGTCTCCGATTCTTTCTTTTGAATATTGATCATCAACCTAAGTATTTTATCATAGATGCTATACTAGGCTGTAATGAAACAGGGCTCTCAAGGAGAAATTGTATTCAAAAACGCTCAGCTAGAGGTTGCAAAAGAAGCAGTAAAAGCTACTATCAATCAGCTTAGAAAGAAATGGAGTATTCCTGCAAAAGGATTTCAAAAAAGCAGCGAGTATAAGAATTGGTTAGATAGATTAACAAGACAGAAAGTATTTGCTGGTAAGCAATCTCCATCTCTGTATTCAAATTTTCTGCAAGATATTACTGAAATTATTCTACCTATTGTTAAGAAACCTCGTTATTGGGTTTACTTTTTCGCTCTGTATCTTACAAGGGGAATAATAAGAGATAGGATTGTTATGCGTTCTGGAAATACTCCTGTTCTACCCAAAATTAAAATGCTTTTTAAAGACAATAGACCTAATTTGCTAATCTTAGAGCTGAATGCAAATACAACTCTTAACGATGTTAAAAGGGTATGGGATAAAGTACGTGCCTTGCAAAAATCTTTACCTGATTATGAATCAGCAAGAACAAAAAGAAGGCTATTGGAAGATTTTGCTGTGCTGGAACAAAAAAGTACAGGTAAAACAGTGAAAGAAATATATGATAAATCTATACCTCGTGATGTAAATGACGAACGAAGCTTAGAGGCAACCCATAAAGGCGTGCAACGCCTTAAAAAGGTACTCAAGGGACATTAACACATCTACCTGTTATTGTCCATAATATTCACCCCCTTTCCATTACCATAACAGCAACCGTATAGGGCTTGTTTAATACAAGGTTACGAACTAATTAGTAATAAACAGTCTCCTTGAGAGCCCTATCTTCGGAGACTGTTTTTTATATGGAAGATTTAAATTCTATTCTTAAAAGAAAGAACGTTGGTACTAACGTTAACGTAGATAATAATATATATAACAACGTTTACGATGAAAACGTTGTTCAAAGAATTAGAGACGCTATAGATAAACCAAAAGCTATAGGTGAAATGTTAGCGGAAAAACTTAATGCCCCAAACAATCTCAAACTTTATATAAAACTTGCCTATCAATATTCCACGGAAACTCTATTTGAATGTCTCGCATTAACAAATGAGGCTCAAAAAGATGGACGAATAAGAACGACACCAGCTCAATACTTTTATGGAATTGTTGTTCGCAAAAAGAAAACATGAAAAAGTTACAAAGTGACAAAAATTCTACAAAGCAAGTACGGATAGACGCTGGACTGCATCAATTACTCAAAATTAAAGCAACGAGGGCTGGAGTGAGCATTAAAACGCTTTTGGAAGGGTATCTAGCAGAGCTTTTAGCAGTGGAGAAAGTCTCATCTGAAAAGGAGTAAAATGCAGTTGGATCAAGAATCAATTGAGGAATTTAAGCAGATGTATTTTAGAGAATATGGTATAAAACTCACCAATCAACAAGCTATTGACTATGGCAGTCGTCTAATAGGCCTTGTAAAGGCTGTGTATGGTAATGATTTACCAAAGAAAAAAGATATTGACAGCAAAGACAAGAAAGAAGATAATTAAGTCGTACTCACCTATCTTGCGGTTTTTTAATGGCCGTCCTAGACATATCCGCAAGGGTGTGAGTACAACTAGGGCGGCCATTATAGATATTTATGGATAAAGAAATTACTCTACGATACATAGGCTATGCTCGCAAGTCCTCGGAGGATAACAAGGAGCGGCAAGCAGCATCTTTACCTGAGCAACTGTACGTTCTTGAAGGAATTAAAGCACGACATAATCTTGCCATTATTGAAATTCTCCAAGAATCAAAATCTGCTCATAAAGCAGGCAGAGAATTATTCAATGCCATGCTTGAAAAGGTAGAGGTAGGTAAAGCAAATGCTATCCTAACGTGGCATCCCAATAGGTTATGTCGTAACCCCCTTGATTCAGGCAGAATTCTTTACTTAATGGATGAAGGCAAGCTTATAGAAATTCGTACACCCTCCCGTACCTATCACAATACGCCAGAAGATAAGTTTATGCTCACGCTTGAATTTGGTATTTCAAAGAAAGATAGCGATGATAAAAGTATTGTTGTCGTACGAGGGTTAGGAAAGAAAGCACGTGATGGTTGGCGGCCAGGCGTTGCACCAGTTGGCTATCTCAATGACAAGACCACAGAAAGCGGGTTTAGAAAAATACTTACCGATTCAGAACGCTTACCATTCGTTAAAAAGATATTTGAGCTATTCCATACAGGTACACCAGTTATAGAAATTCATAGGATTGCAAAAGATGAATGGCATTTTGCAACGAGACAGAAGAAGCGAAGCGGAGGTAAGCAGCTCTCAATAAGCATGTTTTATGCTATTCTTACGAACCCCTTTTACATTGGGAAGTATGAGTATCCTATTGGAAGCGGCAAGTGGTACGAAGGACAGCATGAAAAAACCATAAGTGAGGAGATATTTAATGAGATTCAACTGAAACTTGGTCGCAGAAGTCAGTATAGACTGAAGCACCATGAGTATGCCTATACAGGTAGCCTCGTGAGGTGTGGGTCTTGCAGTTCAAGTATCGTTGCCGAGCAAAAGTTGCAGTGTATTTGCACAAACTGTAAGCTCAAGTTTTCGCTGACGAAGATCAACAAAGAAAAGTGTACGGCATGTAATACTCGTATAGAAGATATGGTAAAGCCTACAATTCTGCACTATACCTACTACAGATGCAGTCGTAAGAAGAACTCCGCCTGTAGAGAGCGAGCGATACGGATTGACAGACTTGAGGAGCAAATTGATGAGAAGCTCACGCATGTTGAGATTTCACCCCTTTTCATGGATTGGGCAATACGCCAGATTCACAAGGCGAATGATAATGAGCGAAACTTCCGAGAGGATGCCATAGATGGCATTAAGCGAGCTCACGATCAGTGTAGGAAGAAGCTGGACAATCTCTTGCAGCTTAAAATATCACCAGCCAATAGTGATGGGGGTTTGCTAAGCGATGAGCAATATAAGCGAGAGAAAGATACGCTTGAGCAAGAATTGAGAGGCTTAGAGAAACAGCTTGGGACTATTGATAACCGCATGTTACAAGCAAACGAGGATACGGTAAAAGCGTTTACATTTGCTGCAAGGGCAAAGGAGCGATTTGCAACGGATGACCTGAAAATAAAACGGGATATTTTCATGGGTTTAGGGTCGCACCTAACATTGAAGGATAGAATAGTAGATATTGACAGCCCGAAGTATATTCTCACCCTTAAAGAAATGAAAGAAGATGCACCGATTATCGGAGAAGCGGTCGCACCTGAAAAAGAGCTTGCAATGAAGGCACAATTTGAAGAAAAGTATGCTTCTATTCCGACTGTGTTGCGGGGCTAGGAGTTGCGCCTAGCCTGTGAGATTATGCATCTGTTTCTTCAATTACTTGAAGTGTCGGACTATATCTTCATCCCTAAAATCTTAGGGAGCCCAGCGTGTAGTCTCTACGGGTTGTCCGATTCTCATCGAACTCTTCCCTCGGTATCGCCCTAAATTAGGGGTTCACCGATATAGCTGAGTACTGTTTTGTTATTGCTATCAAAACGGCCCATTATGTTAAGCCTCACGTGCACTGTACACTACCCCGCGCATAAAAGAATACTATCAAAAATAAAGCTAATAGTCAATAAACTGCTCAATGATTGAGCTTATTAAATTCTTATTGACACGGAGCAATAATATTTCCATAATATAAATATGCAGCATAACCAGATTATTAAAAACAATGTACGTCAACTTCGTACAAAAGGCTTAAGCTTAGGACAGATATATGAAAAAACAGATGTTCCAAAAACGACTATTCGAAGCTGGATTAAGGATATTAAACTTTCCCAAAGACAACTGGATGAATTGAAATCCAAAACTCATAAAGCATTGCAGGAAGGAAGAATTAGAAAACAAAAACAGAGTAAAGCTTTAAGGTTTAATAACGAAAAGAAACTTTTCCATAAAGGAATTACAAGCATGGGTAACCTAACTAATCGAGATTTCTTAATAGCAGGAATTGCTTTGTATTGGGGAGAAGGATTTAAAAACAAGCACGAACATCGGTTGGGTTTTTGTAATTCTGATCCTGAAATGATAAGGTTTTATATAAAATGGCTTGAAAACTCTCTTGGAGTAAAAAAAGACAGCATAATTGCTAGGTTAACCTTAAATGAGTCTTATGAAAAAAGAACAAAAGAGATAGAGGATTATTGGTCAAAAATTACAGGAATCCCAAAAAGTGGATTTTCAAAAACTTTTTATCAAAAAACAAAATGGAAAAGACAATATAATGAAGACAATTACCATGGTGTTTTAAGAATTCATGTAAAGGATAGTTTAAATATGCTACTTTTGATGAAGGGTTTTATTGAAGGGCTTAAGTTGAATTTAGAAAAATAGCATTTTGAGCTTTTTCTTGATAAAATATCCCAGGCGAGCCAACGTAGCTCAGGGGTAGAGCGGGCGTTTCATAAGCGCCATGTCGTAGGTCCGAATCCTACCGTTGGTACTAATTTGACTTATAGTAAATTCAGCGCTATAATCCCCGCATGACAGAACGCGCACAAATCTATCAAACACCCGAACAATCAAAAGTAGTATTGGGCCATGGATACTGGATGGGAGACAGAAAAATAAACCCCACAAAAATTGCGACCGTCCTTGCTTTATGGAGCCACATTTCTGCAAAGGCTACTGCTCTCGCACAAAAAGAAGCTACTGAAATTGGATATTCGGCCGAAGTTCTTTCCCCTCTTGGAAATTTAAGAGGACCTCAAAGACCTGCTGAAGGAGACTTATACAAAGAGGCTCTGGTTAGATATGGCGTCCCGGATAGAAATGTAATAAGGGAAGGAGATGTCTATAGTACGGGCGGAGAAGTTGCGGCGGTTGTCGAGTTCGCAGAAAAAAGAAAATCTAACAGAATAATAGACGTGGCGTTCGGAGAACACCAAAAAACAATCAGAATACTATTCGAAAGAATGGGGGGGCTGGTTGGAATAGATTTCAAATCTGCAGAAGACATACTAAGAGAAAAGGACACTCATAAATTCGAAAGGGTTTACAAAGTCAGAAGGGTCCTAAATGTAGACAAAGAAGGTACGCCTACTCCGTGGAAAGAGGTCCCTGTACAAGACAGACAATACGAAGAAACCGATGAAACGAGGCTGTTTTCCCACAAAGACAATCATACGGCAAGACTTATGGACAGAATTCTTAAATCATTACCTTATAAGGCATATAAGTGGACCTATGAGAAGCCAAAAAGATTTCTCTTAAAACATCATTTAGTTGACCTGGTGAGGCTTGAAGAAAGACAAAGAAATGCGAGACAAACAAGCGATCCTGAAATAGAATGGGTTTTGCCTTTCGACCAATATTTCTTACGGGGTAAAAAAGCTGATCCCAAACTAGCTTTAGCTATAATATTAGGCAATATTAAATCGAGAGTTTTAAAGAAGATTAAAAGAACAGCTTAAGCCACTTTTGCCAGTTAGGAGTATCTTTTTCTTGTTTTTTCTGGGTTTCCAAAACTTTATTTGGAATTAAAACTTTTTGTTCCCCCGGTTTTACTAAAAAAAGCTTGTTTCTTGCCTCTTCTTCGATAAATTTAGGTGTTTGGACATAAGAAAGTTCCGCTCTTAGCTTTTGGTTTCTCTGCTCTTTTCTAGTCAATTCTTTTTGAGCCTGGTTCAATAAATCTTGCTTACTCCAAATATCGTAAATGGAACGGACAAGGTTATTAATAATAATAAGAAAAACGATTACAACAACTATAAAAATTGCTTTTTTTGCCATATCTATCCTTAGATATACTAGCATATTTTAAAAGTTCCTAAATTCTTGACCTTGACTATAGTATAAATTAGTGATATTATAGGACACTATGACCCTTCGACAAGCTCAGGGTCATATTGAAGGAATTGAAATATGAAGCCAATTAAGCTTCGCGATGCCCACGAAGAATTTAAAAAATACTTAAAAGAAAATAATAGATCAAACTCTACTGTAATTGCGTACGGAAAAGACGTTGATCAGCTTCTTTCGTTCTTGGAAGAACTGCAGAGAAACCAGGTTCACGAGGTGTCTAAAGAAGACATCGAAGCTTTTCTTGCCAAAATGAGCAAGGATAACTATACGCCTAAATCAATTTCCAGAAAAATAAATTCAACCAGAACCTTTTACCGATTTTTAAAAGTAAACGAATACGTTACGGACGACCCCTCCCTCTTGGTATCCCATCCTAAATATCAGCTGGCACCCCCGCGAATCTTAACTCCAACAGAATATAGGGCATTAAGAGACGCCGCAAAAAACGACCCGAGAATGTTTGCGATTATAGAACTGCTTTTACAAACAGGCATTAGAATCGGCGAGCTTTCCAACTTAAGGCTTTCGGACATTACAAAAGACAGCTTGCACATTGCTCCTTTTGAAAAACACGAAGACAGAATTGTTCCCCTTAACAAAAGCGCCCGGGAAGCTTTGAGCAGATACATGAACATTAGGCCAAGCGTTAAAGAAGATCATTTATTCATAACAAAATCCGGCAAGCCGTTTTTGATAAGAAATATTAGAACGGCTGTTGAAAGATATTTCCGCTTAGCAGAAATAAAAGGGGCAAAGGTTAACGATTTGAGACACACTTTTGTTGCCCACCACTTAAAACACGGTGTTTCGCTGATTGTTTTGTCTAAAGTTTTGGGACACAAAAGACTTTCAACAACCGAAAGATATCTTCAATACGTTGGAGAAGTTGGGAAAAGCAAAGAAGGCGCCGCGCTTTCCGAACTGTAAAAGCAAAGCCGCGTTTGACGCGGTGCGTCTGCTTGGGCTTTCTAATATACCTGTGGGACCGGATGGATTCGAACCATCGACTTACATCTTATAAGGATGTCACTCTACCACTGAGTTACGGTCCCAAATTTTGATAATTATATCACAGCCTCAAGCTTTAACACATAATAATCAGAAATCGCTTTTATTGCCATCATAAGTTTTTCTTTTTGCAAAATATTACTTACTCGTAAGCCACATGTTCCATGCCCAAAACCTTTATGTGTTATATCTACTCTTGAACTTTCTTTAATAAAGGGTTTTGCAAATTGCTTTAATGGCATTTTTAATTCTTCACTCCAATACTCCATTTCCTTTTTAACATCCATATCATTATAAAGATGTAAAAAAACTTGTATTCCCTCCTTAGGAATTTCTAATGCATGTGTCAACCAATATAAGGTAAATTTAAGAACTTGCGGATCTGTATTGTTAAGAGATATTGGACCATTCGTGCGCTTTGCTCCCTCTCCCCAATATAAAAATATTCCTGCGAGCTCTAACTCTCTTTTTGTTAATAATTTCCATCTCTTTTTTTCTTTTTGATAAACATCATTTAATCTTTTCTCATGTTTTTTCTGTTTTGTAATCCTGTTCTTTTCTGCGGCTACTTGCCTAGCGTATTCTTTGTTAAGCTTTAATAAATCAAGTTGCTTTTCTGAAAGAGAATAATTACCCAGCCAGTCTGAAAGTGTGCTCTTAGTAATTCCCAGCTCCTTACTTATTTGACCATAAGTTTTGCCTTGCTTTCTTAATTCAGTTGCCCTTTGCCTATCAATAACTCTTGCCATAAATCGAACGCTGAAACTAATATTCTGTGTTTATATTTATATAGTACGAGTTTTAATTGAGGTTGTCAACTAGAGCCGTGCTCTCTGAGCAATTTCTCCTTCTATCGTTCGCATATCTTTACCGTATTTTAGCCTTGAAAGTTCTCTTATTAACTCTGCTACCCTTGGATTGGCAACGTCTTTTTCTTTACTCATATCGCGGGTTAAATCCATAGAAAAAGGCGTAACCGGTTCATTATGCACTATTGTTTTAACATACGTATTGTAGACATCTACATTGATTAAATCGGCTTCCGTAAAAGTCGGCTGGAACTCATGCGCAAGATAGTTTGCATCCGTTACTCCTACCCTAAAAGAAGCCAAAGTTCCGACATTTCCAAAAATTGCGTTTTTAACCTCTTCGTCCATTTGGCCGATAAACTGATTGGCAACTATTAAATCAAGCCTGTATTTTCTTGCTTCCGACAGTATTTGAGCAAAATCAGGAGTGGCGAAATTCTGGAACTCGTCAACGTACAGGAAAAAGTCCCGTCTTTTCTCTTCGGGAATGTCTTGCCTGCTCATTGCCGCAACCAAAATCTTTGGAACCAGAATTAAACCCAGGAAACTGGCATTTTCCTCTCCTATTTTTCCTTTGGAAAGAGAAACAAGAAGAATTTTTCCTTCGTCCATAACTTTTCGAAAATCAAAAGCCGACTCTGACTGGCCGATGATGTTTCTCATCATTTTATTGGTAACAAAACGGCCGAATTTTGAAACAATGTAGTCTAAAACTTCGGACTTGTGAAAATCTGAAGTTTGCGCAATCTGGTCTGTCCAGTAACGTCTGATAATTGGATCTTCTACTTTTGGCAGCAGTTCCTGGACAAAAGTTGCATCTGTTAAGGCTCTTACGACTTCGACAAAAGTACTGCCTTTTTCATACATTACGGTTAACATGGCGTTTCTTATTGCATGCTCAAAGCGGGGTCCGATAATACCTGTTTTATTAGGGTCGTAAAGTTTGTACATAAGACCGACAATTGATGAAACAACGTAGTGTTTTTCCGACTCGGTATTTGCTTCAAGCATATTTAAACCCATTGGTCTATCGGTATCGGAAGGGTCAAAAAGAATTACGTCCTCGGCTCGCTCCGGCGGAATAAGCGGCAGCAGTTTATCTATTGTGTCGTGAGGGTCTATAAAACAAACCCCTTCCCCGTTTTTAATATCCTGTAAAATCATATCCTTGAGGAATTCCGATTTCCCGACACCGGTTTTTCCAATTACATACATATGTCTTCTTCTATCATCCCTTTGCATATAAACGGGCTTACTAAGTCCTCTGAAAGTACTCATTCCCAAATAAAGCCCGCTGTCCGGAATTTGAGCGGGGGCCGGAGCTCTTTTGGAAGAAATCCAAAAAATATGAGGTGTTGAAACGCTTTTATTGGGGAAGTGGAAAACAGTTGCCAATTCTTCGCTGGTTAAAACCGACGTTTGCCCTCTCATTGGCGTAAACCTGTAAATAAAATCCGTCATAAACATTCCCTTAAACCGATGTTTGTTTTTGGTGAATGAATTTGCTCCGTCAAATTGGGAAAAAGCACTGACTATATTGCCAAGATGTGCTTGTGCGGCTTCGATAGAACTTGAAGAAACAACGATTCTTACAACCACATTAAATCCCGGCTTACCTATTTTATTTTCTATTCCCTCAAGCTCTTTGGGGTCGGCCGCATATTTTGCGGTTTCGGGATTTGACTCATTCTTTTTTGTTCTGGCAATATATCCTCTGCCCAGTTTTTTCCATTTTGAATCCGCAGGACTTATTAAAACCTGAATTGCCGCACCTTCGCCCAAGGTCATTTTTGCCAAAATCGAAGTAATTGAAGACAGAGGATCGGTTGGCAAATCTTTAAAAACTTTTATCGGCAGATAGTTTGAGCTTTTAAGCCTTAGACTTGCAAAAGCAACTTTTGCACTATCGGAAAAAATATTATATTCATTGCCTAAAACATAACCGGCTTTTTGAGTTTTTTCGTCGACTACTTTAATATCCGCATCAGGATAAGCTCCGTTTATTTGCTTTTCGACCAGGTCTTTAAATTTATTGGGGGTGTTAACATAAAAACGGATATCTCCGGGCATGCCGACAATTTCAAAAGAAAGATGAGGCTGAAGTTTTGAAAAAGACAACCTTCCGCCTTTTCGCATCGAGCCAAGGCTTGCAAAAAGCTGTTCTGCGGCATCAATTTTTATTTCGTTATCCCTAGGAAGGGTAACTTGCAAAAGGGTGGATTCCAACGACTCTTTTTCTCTATCTCTGTTTCTATACCAAAGAACAAAAATATAAGAAAATAAAACCCCAAGCAAAACTAAAATAGCCGTAATAAAAAACCCCGCTATAAGGGAGGTAAAAAAAGACATTAAATTTTTTAGAGAAAAAGCTTGTAAAAGCATATTTTAAGAACCGGTGCTGCTAAGTCGCATTTTTTTAAAAAGTCTTAAGATAAAGTTTGCCAGCCAAGTAGCAGCATCTGTTGTGCTTCCTTTGGCTTGCTGCTGTACCTGATCTTGAGACATCGGAAGCTTTACTTGCCCGGTTGGCTCTCTTGGAACCGGTGTGCTTTCGGCCGCGTGCTTGATTCCGGTTTTAAAATGCTCTTGTGTAAGCTTTGGCGCTTGACCAACTTCTTTAACTCCCGCATCCGTAACTTCCTTATCCTTTATAATTGATTCTATTTCGGCGGAAGGCGCAAGATAATCACTAACAGGAGCCATCTCAACCTCTTTTTGCGGGGTGCTTACGGGATTTAGGGGCTGTTGAACCTGATTATCGCTTTGATTTTGTTTTTGAGAATTATCATCCATACACAATAATCATAACACGAATTCGCTGTGAACGGCAATGAAGTTTAAGGTTATAAACGGTTATTTTGCAAAGCCACAGTCAGGGCAATTCGTAAGACTGCCCGAAAGAACTTTTGGTAATTCTTTTTCGTCCGGCTCCCAACCGCAATTTGTACATTTAATTTTAAAGCAAACTTCGCAATCTTCTTGAGCTTTATTTAATTGAGTATCCATAGTTATGCCGCCAGGCGCTTTGCATTATCCGCTTCTGTACATACCTGGCAAACTTTGCATGGGCCACAGACGACATCTTTACCGCAAAGCCGGCAAGGCCCATCTTCATCATAAGTTTCCCCATCCCACTTTTTCGCCGACCTTTCCGTAATTGAGGTCACTGACGTTGCACTGCTACCTCCTCCCGCGCATCCGGGAAGCTTTTGAACTTCTTCAACAACCTGACCGTAAGTCATTACGCGCATTGCAGCTATATCCCTAGCGTAAGTTTCTGTATGTATTTCGCCGTACTGTATTTTTTTATCAACCAAAAAGTATCTGGAAAGTATAAGAAAAGTTGCAGCCAATGCTTTTTGTATCTCAAGCTGGGTGCGATTACCTGAAAGAACATACTCTCTAAAATCATTAATTATTTCTCCTGTTCTTTCATCAAATTCATAAAGCTCTTGCCGTCTGCTGATATCTCGCTCCATGTCTTCCCAAGTTTTATCTTGGTATGCAAAACTTGCTTCACCAGGCCTTGACTCTTTTTTTACTTTTTGCAAAATTCTAACTAAATCACTAGCGCTTCCTACGCCATCTGTGTTTGGATTTATTGTTGAAATAACCTTGACACAATCAATAACGCTTGCCGAAGCAGGAAGCTCTTGCCCTGTTAATTGTTTAATTAGTTGTTTTACCTGGTTTAAGTCAAAATCCGTTCTAAGACCTGCCCCCAAAACCCTATCTCCCACTTTCTGCAAGTAGAATGTTTGAGTATCCTCATATACAATCTTTTCTCCATTATCCATCGCAAGACCTGTCCAGCCAGGAGGGCTTACCATAATAGCCATTTCTCCATCTTCTCCGCCCACCAAATACTCTTGTATTTTTGAAAGAGATTCCTTAACTGCTCCGCCTCTTTCGTTGGGATCGACCGTATCAAGCAATCTTCTGTTTCCGTATTTCCTATCTACAAGTTCTCCGTCTACTATTTCGTATTCAAATGGAAACACCGTTCCTTGTCTTAAATACTCAAGGGCAAAACCGCGCAAGTCTCTTTCTACCTGATTTACATCGCCTGTTTCTGCTAAAAGCCTCATCTGTGATTTCATACTAAAACCAATGTCATTTATATTCCACCAATCGCGGGGAAGCTCTTCTCTCCTATAATTTTGGCCGAAATAGTCTATTTGCTCTTGAAGCAGGCTCTTTTGTTGCCGCTCTAAGAATATAACGTTACTTTCTTGACCGGGTAATGGGTAATACGATGGGCGTACATCCAAAGCTAGTGATCCATCAACCGAGTAAGGTCTTCGCTCAGAAAATTGAATCATGCTTGGTCTTAATCTTTCAGCCATAAAAAAACTCCTCTGGTTTCTTCCAAGAGGAGTAACGCAAAAATATGCTTACTTCTGCCCCGATGATCGTTGTCATCGGGATCCCGAATGGAAACTACCATCGGGACTCGGAAGATTTTTACCCCGCTTAGCGGGGACGGGGCTCCGACTATATCCTTCGACTACGCTCAGGACTTACGGTTGCGGCACAGTTCCAGAATTACACTGGATTCACCCGAAAATAGAGCTATTATCTAATGCTCCACTTTATTTCCTTTTTCTTTTCTTTGTAATTTATAAATCTTGCGAAAGTAAAAAGCAAGTCCGAAAGTCTGTTAATATAAATCAACGTCTCTTTGTTGATACTCTCTTTTTCAGAAAGTTCAGCCACCCTTCTTTCGGAGCGTCTGCAAACAGTTCTTGCCAGATGCAAAAATGAGCTTCCTTTTCCTCCTCCGGGAAGTATAAAATTCATAAGCTCCGGAAGTTTTTCCGAAAGACTGTCTATTTGTTTTTCAAAATCTTTAACACGCTTTTTAAAATACTCTTCAAGTTCTTTATTTTCCATGTTACTTGCAAGATTTGCGCCAATTTCAAATAAATCATTTTGAATAAGCAACAACTCTTTCCTTATTGGGGAATCTTTAATCTCGATTAGCGCAACTCCTATTGCGCTATTTAATTCGTCAAGGCTGCCGTAAGCATCAACTCTTAAGCTGCCTTTAGAAACCGTTTTCCCGCCATATAAGGAAGTTTTACCTTTGTCACCGAATCTTGTATAAACACTCATATGTCGCTTCGCTCCAATTTTCAATTTCCCTGCCCTGCCGGCAGGCGGGTAATTTTTAATTTATAATTTGCGGGGAGCTTTCTTATGAGAAATGTTTTCGCTAGAGTCCCGCCAAGGCGGGACCGTATCCCGAGGACGGATGAAATCCGGCCGCAGGGACGCTTGCGTTCGAAAACTTTTGAACTAAGAATGCGACCTCAGCAAATTAACTCTAACATTCCGAGTAACCGCAAGCGTAGCATTTTTTACAGCCTTCTTCGTAGGCAAGGCTTGCTCCGCCGCATTCGGGGCAGATATCATAAAGTCCTGTTGCCGAACCTTCTCCTGCTACCATAGAACCTTCTTGTGTTTGAAGAGTTAGCTGTTCAAGTTTAACTATTTCATCTGTTTGTTTTTTCTGGACTCCGTCGGCAGTCAGCTCTACGCGGCCGTTGGAAAGACCATTTACCGTGCTATTTTTATGATCAATTCCGTTGCCGTTTGTTCCATTCTTGGGTTTATCTTCAACAATGCCGTTTATTCTAAATTCAAAATGTTTTGATAAAACTTTAGCAATTGCATCAGGCAAAGAACGGACTTTGTTTTCTCCAAAACCAACACTTCTTGCTCCGCCAATACCTATAAGCTGGGCAACTACTTGCCTTATTCTTTCTCTTGAAGAAAGCTGACCGTTTAAGCGAAGATTAAGAGAAATCATCCGCCCCAAAGCATCCGCCATTGCCGCAACATCGGAGCCTGATTTTCCAACCGTTATAAATACTTCAAAAGGCTCTTTATTAAAATCGTGGTTTATGGTGATATAAGTTTTGCCAACAGGCGTTTCGGTTTGATAAGTAACTCCTTCTACCATCATGGGCCTTGGAATTACAGGTAATGAAGTTGGAATTTGAGAAGTTACTTGTCCTTCGGGAACCTTGGCGGAGGCAGATTTATCATCTATCCTTTCTAAAACTCCCTGACGGGAACCGTCTCTCATGTAAGTAACGCCTTTAAGACCCGCATCGTATGAGAGCATATAAAGATTTTTTACGTCCTCAACCGTGTGTGTTTTGGGAGCATTAACTGTTTTGGAAATTGAAGAATCAACGTAATCTTGGGCAATTGCCTGAACTTTAACGTGTTCTTCCGGAGTTAAATCATTTGCCGAAACAAAGTAATCCGGTTTTGTTTTGCCTGGATTTGCTTTTTTCCATTCTTCAAATAAAGGATGGTGCATTATGTGTTTTCCAAGCCTGTCGTTTCTTACAAATTCAAATTCGTAAACAGGCTCTATTCCCGATGAAACTCCCGAGATAAGTGAGGTTGTTCCTGTAGGAGCAACTGTTAAAAGTACGGCATTTCTTATTCCCTGTTTGGCAATTCTTTTCCTTATTTCCTCGGGTAATTTTTTAATATGCCATCCCTTTTGATATTTGTCTTTATTATATTTTGGGAAACTTCCTTTTTCAGCTGCGATATCCGATGAAGCAATATAGGCATTATCTCTTAGAGTTTTGAAGATTTTGTCAATAACTTTTAAAGATTCTTCGGAACCGTATTTAACTTTCATTTTTATTAAAGCATCAGCCAGGCCCAAAATTCCAAGACCGGTCCTTCTGATGTCTTTGGCGACTTTTTCGTTTTCTTTGTAGAAATAATAAGTATCGTCAATAACATTGTCTAAAAATCTCATTGCAACTTTAACGTCTTTGCCAAAAACTTCATAATCAAACTTACCGGC
>CAZIDK010000001.1:18663-233237 GCA_964537895.1 uncultured Gammaproteobacteria bacterium | reverse complement strand
GGATTTGTTGAAAGCAATGTCTCAAAATACCAGGTATTGCTTCTTTTATTACTTCTGTCTAGGAAATGAAGGCCCGGCTCGGCAGATCTCCAGGCGGCCTCGCAAATTAAATTCCAAAGATACTCCGCTTTTACTGTTTTTTTCACAATCACTTTTCCGTTGATTTTTTTCCACTCATCCATGTCTCCCGTCCATTTTTTATCATATTCAGGATCGTCTAAATCGGGATAAACCAAATCCCAATCGGCGCCTTTTTTTACCGCTTCCATAAAAGAATCGGAAAGGCAAACCGAAAGATTTGCGCCGTTTATTTTATTCAAATCCTGTTTAACGGTTATGAATTCTTCGATGTCCGGATGCCAATCCCAAAGCATAAGCATTAAAGCTCCTCTTCTACTGCCCCCCTGTTGGACAATGTCTTTGGTTGCTAATGAATAAAGCTCTGCCCAGTTTAAAGGACCCGAAGAAAAGCCGTTGACTTTTTTAACCCTTGAGCCTCTTGGTCTTAAGGAAGAAAGATTAAGACCAACTCCTCCACCATGGGCCATAATTTCAATCATTTGTGTAAGATTTTGCATTATTCCCCCACGGGAATCAGGAGGGTTGGGAATAACAAAACAGTTATAGTAAGTAACGTCAAAACCTGTTCCGGCACCTGCCAAAATTCTTCCGCCCGGCAAGAATTTAAATCCATCCATTACATCGTAGAATTTTTTCTCCCACTTCTTTCGCTCCTTTGGTTTTTCAACACCGGCTATTCCTTTGGCTACTCTTTTCCACATCTGGTCCGGAGTTTTTTCCATAGGATTACCCTGTTTATCTTTAAGGGAATATCTGTCTAAGAATACTTTTTGTCTTATTCCGTCAAGTTTCATAATTTTATTCAGCCTTCAGCGCCTAGCATCTAGCCATCAGTTAAAAAATAACTAGTTGCTAGTTGCTAACGGCTAGTTGCTATTTAATTAATCTTTTTACTTCTTTTTCAAAATCTTCTACGTCAACAAATCTTCTGAAAACACTGGAAAATCTTATGTATGCAACTTTGTCTATTTTTTTAAGTCTTGTTGCAACCAACTGTCCTATTTTTTTACTTTCTACTTCAACACCCGATTCTCCTCTTAACTCTCTTTCAACTTCCGTTACTATTTTTTCTATATCATCAAGCGATACTTTTGTTTTTTCGCAAGATCTGATTATTCCGTTTTTTAGTTTATCCCTATTAAACTGCTCTCTTTTCCCGTCTTTTTTTAGTACTACCAAACTAACATTTTCAACTCTTTCGTAAGTAGTAAATCTTTTTTCGCATTTAAGACAGGCCCTTCTTCTTCTAATAGTTTCCAGGTCTTCGCTGTCTCTTGTTTCTACTACTTCCGTATCTCTGCTGCCACAATAAGGACATTTCATTATTTCTTGCTTCCAATCTAAATGTTAATTTAAATCACTACTTGTAGTGCCAAGAAGGATAGTATGACACTATATCTGCCCTGTCAACTATTAATTTTTATATCAAAATAGGTCAAGTTAATTTTTAGCTTCAAATTTTTCTTATTTTTAAAACAGTTAAAAAATTGAATAAAAAAATACACTCTTTATAGAATGTATTTCAAAGCCCAGGGTAAAAAAATTATTCCTTACTAATATATTAGCCTACTAATTCGGTTTAAGTTGAGTCGCTCTAATTTCAAAATCTTTAGCTCTTTTTTCGTCATCCGCGAGTCTGTCTTTTACAGTACCCGAACTTTTATTCTCAAGTTCTTTTATAACTTGCTGATGTTTTTGCGATGCGATTATCAGTTTGGAAACAAAATCGTTGACTTGCATCCCCTGCTGCTTCGCCTCATTAACCATTACTAACGCGTTGTAAAAATAATTTTCTCCTTTGGAAATTGTTGTTTCCGCTAAGCTGTATTTATTCTCCCCTTTTGCAAAAAGATATTGCGCGGCATTTAGCCTAACATCCGACATTAATAAATTAAACTCTGCTTTTTTCAAAGGACCGGAAATAAAAAACGAAACCGCCCTATCTCTTAATGCTTTCATAAAATATAAAGGGTTGTCGGGTAAAATTCCCGGGTATGGAAGTGGATAATCAATTGTCGCAATAGGTGTTGCGCTAGCCGCGTTTGCACCAGCCGCGTTTGACGAGGATGCGGGGGTAGAGCTTAATGCTTGCGCTGCATAAACATTCTGAAGATTAATAAAAAAAATAACACTTAAAATTATTAAAACTAAAAATTTTTTCATTTTATTTTATGCTTAAGCATTATTATAGCACAGTAGGTAAAGAGGTTGATTCTATTTTTCGTAGCCTATTCCCCGTAAAACGATATTTAAAGTTTCTTCCTTATTATGCGAGTAGGTATTTACTATCAAATCGTAATATTTTTTATCCCAATAGGTCCAGGCCGGGTCACCCTGCACATATAGTTTTTGCCACTTCTCTAAATCACTTTTTTCCCTGACTAGAATTTCTTCTTTTGCCTGTTCAACCGATTGGGTCTCTCTGTTTATCAATCTATCAATGCGGATTTGGGGCTGATCTTGACCATCTTCGTCCTCACAAATTACCAATATTTTGTATACCCCCTCTATCCCCTGCGCATTAAAACCTGCTAATTTTGTTTCCAAAACGACGTGCTCTTTTTCCCTAAGAAGTTTTTTTAAAGAAGCGTCAAAATCTTTGTCGTCTTTGTCGGGCCTTAGATGAGTATCCTTTGGTCTTAATCCCATTTTCTTGCGGACTACTTCCCAAAAAACATCTCCGCCTTCAATGTGTTCCCAGCCTAGAACTTCTGATAGTTTATTCGCTAAGGATGTTGATCCGGCGGCAATTCTTCCGGAAATTGTAATATTTTTAATGCCTAGTATGTCAACGGGAGTTTTCATACGATGCTTGAAAGTTTATTGCCAACCATTATAGTTTCTTCAACCAATCTATTCGCATATCCGTATTCATTATCGTACCAGGCAATTACTTTCACTAAATTTCCCAAAACTTGTGTTAAAGATAAATCTACAATTGCCGAGTATGGATTTCCGATTATATCACTTGAAACCAAGGGATCCTCTGTTACCATAAGTATTCCGTCATAAATTGGATTCTTCGCTTCCTGTTTAAAAATACTATTTACCTCTTCTCTTGTAGTTTCTTTTTTTAAGATAAATGTAAAATCCGAAAGTGAACCCGCGGGAACAGGAACCCGGATTGAAAGACCGGCAAACAGTCCGGCAAGTTCGGGCACTGTTTTGCTTGCTGCTATTGTTGCGCCGGTTGAAGTCGGGACAATGTTTAAAGCGGCTGCCCTGGCGCGTCTATAATCTTTATGCCCGCCGTCCTGGAGTTTTTGGTCCGAAGTATAACCGTGGATAGTTGTCATCATAGCTTTTTCAACCCCGAAGTGATTAACCATAATTTTGGCAACCGGAGCAATGCAATTGGTAGTGCAGGAGGCGTTGCTGATTAAATTTTCTCCCTGATATTTATCTTGATTAACCGACATTACAATTGTAGGAATTTCTCCCTGTTTTACAGGAGCGGATAAAACAGCAGCTTTTGCTCCGGCTTGAAGATGGGCTTTTAATTTTTCTTCCGTTGTAAAATGACCCGTTGATTCAATAACAACATCAACGTTTAAATCTTTCCAGGGCAAAAGCGTAGGGTCTTTTTCAGAGTAAACCGGGATTTTTGCGTTTCCGACAAGAAGATAGCCCAAAAGCTTGCTGGTTGCAGGGTTTGCCTCTGCTTCTTGATAAGAAATGGGCCTATCAAGTATAGGCCCGTAAGTCGTGTCGTATTTTAACAAATACATCCATCCCTTAATATCCGTTGAAGAACCTGCATTTATTGCAACAATATCTATATCTTGGGTATATCTTTCTAAAACAACCCTATGCGCCAGTCTTCCAATTCTTCCGTATCCATTTATCGCAACTCTAATCATAGTTTAATGATTTGACACTCAAGCGAAATCGAAGTGCCTAACCTTATAATTTAGTATAACTTAATAAAAAAAATCCATCAATAATTATTTTTTTAACACCTCAAGCCCAGGAAGTTTTTCCCCGCTTAAAAACTCAAGCATTGCGAGCCTTAAAACGCCCTGCTTTTTCTTTTTCTTTTTTCCCTCTCGTACTTATCTCGGAAGTATATAAAGCTTCCCTTAGTTGGAGGGAGACCTCCTAAGAAATCTTCGATTTTTTCGAAGAAGTCATCCATTTTTTCATTAGATAATATTTTCTCAACCGCTTTTTGATATCCCTTACCCTTGTATTTTAAAGAAAGGCTGACTGTTGCAATTGTCCTTGGAGTAACTCTTAAAATGTTTGATATTAAGGGGTATGAATACCCTTTGGTCAAAAGAACGGCGATCGATAACCTTTTTACAAGCATTATTTTCTCAATTGGAGAAAGAAATTCATCAAAAAATTCTTCTATATCCTGCTTGCTATTGAGGGATGATATTGTCATTTGAAATACTTCAAACATCCTATCCGAAACCTCCTTGCTTACCGGATATTTAGACACTTGTGACATAATATGCTATAATAATATATATCATTATAGTGAATGTCAAGATTTATCTGTTTTACACTAATCCTATTATTCACTAATTAATTACTAATTTAAGAAGAAATATTTATCTTTAATCCTGAAGCACCTTTAGGCCGGGGAGAACTTCGCCTGCTAGGAATTCCAGCATTGCGCCCCCGCCGGTTGAAGCAAACGAGAATTTATCTAAAAGATCATTCTTTTTCAAAAAGGCAACCGTATCTCCTCCCCCAACTACCGTATAAGCTCCTGAATTAATAATGCCGTAAGCGAGCAGGAAACTTGTATATCCCTCGTCTCCGGCTTTCAATTTTTTATTTTTTATATTTAATTTTTCATTTATATACCCCATTGGTCCGTTCCAAACAATACTTGCGGCATTTTGACAAATCTGGAGAAAATTTTCAGCGCTTTTGAGTGTTATATCTTTTTTATCTTCTGTTAAATCAGCTACCAACAGAATTGATTTTCTTCCCTTGAGATTTTCGTGCTGAACTTTTAATAAAACTTTATCGTTCTCGGCAATTTCTCCGCCAACCAAAACATAATCGGCAAAATGATGCATTTTTTCAACCAGCGGCAATTTTGTTTCTATTTTTGCTCCTCCTATTATTACAGCAAGCGGCCGCTTAGGATCATTTAAAATTTTTGAAAGTTCTTCAACTTCTCTTTCCAGCCTTAACCCTGCAAAAGAAGGTAAATATTTAGTAACGCCTGTTATTGAAGCGTGCACTCTATGCGAAGAAGCAAAAGCATCGTTAATATAAACGTCCGCTAAACCTGCCAGTTTTCGAGCAAAAGCTCGCCCTGAGCCTGTCGAAGGGTTCTCTTCTTCTTTATAAAACCTTAAATTTTCAAGAAGAACAAGGCCCGGAAGGATTTCCCAGCCTGAAAAACCTTTAACTTCCGCATCCTTTAAGCTTCCTTTAAGTTTATTTGCGTACCACTTCGCCACAACTTTCAAACTTAAACTTTTATCTTCTTTTTCCGGACGTCCGAGGTGCCCAATAATAAATATTGTCTTCGTTTGCTTTAAAAGATAATTAATTGTTTCAAGAGAAGTAATTAAGCGAAAATCGTCTGAAATCTCTCCCCTCGTGAGAGGAATATCCAAATCCGCTCTTAAGAGAACAGTCTTATCCTGTAAGTCGGCCTGTTTTATATTTCTTAAATCGTAAATCATAAGCATTGCTAAGCAACTAGCCCTTAGCATCTAGCCATCAGTTGCTAACTAGCTGCTAGTTGCTAATGGCTGATAACTAGTCTGAAAATTCCTGGCAAAACATTTGTCCGTAAACTCCGGCGTCTATTGCCCCTATTCCGACCCTACCAAAATCTGCTGATAAAATATTTGCCCTGTGCCCGGGGCTTTGCATAAATCCTTTCATTGCCAATTCGGTATTTGGAGCAAGAGCCAAGTTTTCTCCTGCAAAAGTAAAATCAATATTAGCCTTTGCCATTCTGTCAAAAGGCGATAATCCTTCGGGCGTATAATGAGAAAAGTATCCTCTTTTTAGCATGTCTTTGCAATGACTCCTGGCAACATCCGTTAGTACGCTTCGCACTTGAAGGACAGATATTCCCCGCGAGGTTCTTTCCTGATTTACCATGGCAAACATTTTTTCCTCCGAAACCATATCTATACTAACACTTTCTGTTTTAAAATTAAGATTAACAATTTCATTGCTTTTTGGTTGAACCGTTAAAAAAGCCAAACTTTCGTTAACGGCGCCGCCGAAAACATTATTCAAATCTTTTGCAAAGCCTTGTGTGTGTATAACTAAAACACTTCCCACCCTAGACGAAGAGACTGAATGTTTTAAAAAAGTCGAAACAGGAAGAATGATAACCATTGTTAGTATAAAAGAAAGAAGCAAAAGTCCGGAAAAAACAGCCGGTACTATCCCAAGAAAATTATTTAGTTTTTTTATATTCTCCGGCTGGGATTCAAATTCCGCAAAGAATGGCAAAGTCAAAACCAGATGTTTTAAAAGAAAGTTAATAATAATTTCCGTAACAAACGCGACTGCAAAAAATCCTAGCGCATTAGCAAATCCGCCCGGTATTGAAAAAATCTTAACAAGAATCTGGCCTATAAATCCATAAAATATAAGACCCAAAGCAAAAGAAACAATAAAACCTACCAAATCTAAAAATGCAGCATAAAAACCAAGAGCATAGCCCTCAAAACAATAAAAAATAAGAACAATTAATATTAAAATATCAATCCAGTTAAATCCTAGAATTGGTATTGAAATAAAAGAAAACAGTGTATTAATATCCATAAACATTGTCTATTATATACAATCCGGAAATGGTTGTCAGTGAATAGATATAATGGTATGATAAATTGATGAAAAAGTACCTCAAAAGTCCTTTTAAAAGTTACAAAAAACATCTAAAGAGAAACAGTTTTGTTATTATTTTTGTCTTGGCTTTATCTTTGTTTTTCTATTTTGCGCTTTTAAAAGATCTCCCGCTCCCAACTAAATTAAGTGGTGCCTCAACACCTCAATCGACTTTAATTTACGACAGAAACGGAAAGCTTCTATATAATATTTACGATAAGAAAAATCAGACATTTATCCCTTTGTCTAAAGTTCCTAAATATATGCAGCAGGCAACTATTGCGATTGAGGACAGAAACTTCTACAGACACGGGGCAATTGACGCAAGAGGGATTGCAAGGGCTTTTGTGTCAACTATTTTAAAACAGCAGGTTCAGGGGGGTTCGACTCTTACACAACAGCTTGTTAAAAATAGCCTTTTAACCCAAGAGCGAACAATTCCAAGAAAAATTAAAGAAATAATCTTAGCTTTCGCAACAGAATTTATTTATTCGAAAAATCAAATCCTTGAAATGTACTTAAATCAAAGTCCGTATGGAGGTACGGCTTGGGGAATAGAAGCTGCTGCTGAAAAATATTTTAATAAAAATGCAAGCGAGTTGAGCTTAGCAGAAAGCTCTCTTTTGGCAGGACTGCCTCAGTCGCCCACCAGACTTTCTCCTTTTGGCTCCCGTCCCGAACTTGCAAAACAAAGACAGCTTGAGGTTTTAAAAGCAATGCGAGAAGAAGAATACATAACAAAAGACCAAGAAAAAAAAGCCGGGAACGAAGTTTTGAATTATAAAAGAATTTCGGATAATATCGAAGCGCCGCATTTTGTTTTGTACGTAAAAGACCTTTTGATCGCAAAATACGGACAAAAAAACGTTGAGGAGGGCGGATTAAAAGTAATTACAAGCCTTGACGCATCCATCCAACAGTACGCTGAAGCGTCGGTTTCCGCACAAATTGACAAACTTCCGGCATACTATCATGTTACAAATGGTGCCGCATTAGTAACAAACCCGGCAACCGGCGAAATTTTAGCCATGGTCGGAAGTAAAGACTATTTTGATGCAAAAATTGCCGGAAACTTTAACATAACTACCGCCCTAAGACAGCCCGGATCATCTATAAAGCCGATAAATTACGCCGCAGGTCTAATAAATAAATATAACGGCGCAACTGCGTTTGTGGACGGGCCTATTTGTTTTCCAAATCAAGGAGGAAAAGACTACTGTCCGCTTAACTACGACGGTAAATGGCACGGCCTTGTTCAAATGCGCTTTGCCCTGGGAAATTCTTTTAATATTCCTGCCGTTAAAATGCTTAAGTTAAATGGTATTAATAATATGATTGCAACGGCATCGGCCATGGGAATAACTACATTTACCCGCCCTGAGAATTACGGGCTTTCTTTAACTTTGGGGGGCGGGGAAGTAAAAATGACGGATATGGCAACCGCTTTTGGAGTATTTGCAAATTCAGGCTACAGAATTGATCTTCATCCAATTCTTAAGGTTACAGATAAAACCGGTAAGGTTCTTGAACAATATAATCCTCCGGGAAGTCCGATATTTGGAAAAAAAGTGCTTCCCGAAGGAGTTGCTTTTATAATCTCGGACATTTTAGCCGACAACGGGGCAAGGCTTTTAGCGTTTGGAGAAAATTCAGAACTTAAAATAAAAGGACAAATAGTCTCTGTTAAAACCGGCACAACAAATGATTATAAAGACAATTGGACAATCGGCTACACTCCCTCCTTCTTAGTAGCCGCATGGGTTGGCAATAGCGACAACACTAGGATGAGCGGATTAGTATCCGGAATTACAGGAGCGGCTCCTATTTGGAATGATATTATGTCTTATCTTCTTAAAGACAAAACTCCTGAACCAATTTCAAGACCGCCATCGGTAATTCAAAAACGGGTTTGCTCCGATACGGGATTTTTCCCATCTATTGCGCAAGATGGCGCTTCATGCCCTGCAAGATTTGAATATTTTATAAAAGGAACCGAAAACTCTTCCGGCAAACTTTCATCCGAAGATGTTGCAGTTGATAAAACGACCCAAGACCTGCCGGCAAAAGGACAAACGGATAATTTGGAAACCAAAAACGCAACTATATATACGGACCCAACCGGAGACAAATATTGCCTAAGCTGCCCGCATCCGACTCCCACCCCCGCCCCTTTACCTGCGGGTTAGTTTTGCCTCTTTCAAAGCTGATGTCCCTATAGTATAATTCGCACACTCTCCCTGCCCAAGAAAATATGAAACTTTTACTAAATACTATTGTTTTTATTCTAAATTTTTTGGTTAAAATAGGAGATTTTATTCTTCTGATTATTAACTTCTTAATAAAAACTATCGAATCTGCCAGCCACGCATTAAACTCAGAATTTGAGCATATAAAAAAAGCGGCAACGCAAGAAAAACAAAAATTATCCGGGCATTATGCTTTTAGAAAAAATCAGATTTTGCAAACCAGGCAGAAAATAAAGTTTTCTTTGTTAAAAATTGAAGTTAAATTACCGAATTTAAAAGGTTTTTCCTTTAAACTGAAGCTTCCAAAGCTAAAACTTAAAAAAACAAAGAAAGCAAAAAAAACTACTGTTTATAAAAGACCGCATTTAATAAGACTCCGAATAAAATATTTTCTTTTGGGCGGATTTTTTTCTTTTATTTTTATATTTCTGCCTCTTTTATTTCTAATATTTTTGCAAAATCTTCCAAATCCTAAAGCATTATCGCTTAGAGAAATTGCCCAAACAACTAAAATCTATGACAGAAACGGTTTTTTGCTTTATCAAATATATGCCAACGAAAATAGAACGCTGGTGCCTTTAAGCTCTATACCCAAAGACTTTATCAATGCAACAATTGCTATTGAAGATAAAGACTTTTATAAAAATCCGGGCTTTGACATAAACGCAATAGCAAGAGCCGCCATCGCCGATGTTTCGGGCAAACCGATACAAGGAGGTTCTACGATTACACAACAGCTTATAAAATCAACTCTTTTAACCCCGGAAGTAAGTATTGAAAGAAAAATTAAAGAAATTATTCTAGCCATTTGGACTGAAAAAACTTACAGCAAAGACGAGATTCTTAAGATGTATTTTAACCAAGTGCCATATGGAGGAACAGCCTGGGGAGTACAAGCCGCATCCGAGGTTTATTTTGGGAAAAACGTCAAGGACTTGAATCTTGCGCAAAGCGCATTTTTAGCAGGAATGCCGCAGGCTCCAACCACTTATTCCCCTTACGGGGAAAATCCCAATCTTTGGAAAACTCGTCAAAAAGAAGTATTGAATAAAATGACCGAATTAGGCTTTGTTACAAAAGAACAAGGAAAAAAAGCTTTGGAAGAGAATCTGGTTTTTGAACCTCCCCAAACACCAATTTACGCGGCCCATTTTGTAATGTATATTAAAAATCTTCTGATTGCAAAATACGGATTGCCGCGGGTTGAAAAAGGCGGCTTAAGTGTAACCACAAGTCTTGATTTAAAACTGCAAAATGAAACTCAAAATATTGTAAAAACAGAAGTTGATAGTAATTCATATCTTAATCTTACAAATGGAGCGGCTTTAATAACCAATCCAAAAAACGGCGACATTTTGAGTATGGTCGGAAGCCGCGATTATAACGACCCAAACGGCGGCAATGTAAATTTAACTACTTCCTTAAGACAGCCGGGGTCTTCTATAAAAATTGTCACTTATGCAGAAGCTCTATCCAACGGATTTACTGCCGCAACCATACTTGACGACTCACCGGTAACTTACAACAGTCCCGGTTCGCCTTCCTATTCTCCTGTTAATTACGACGGAGCTTTTCATGGCAGAGTCCCTTTAAGACTGGCTTTTGCAAACTCATTTAATGTTCCCGCTGTTAAAACTTTGCAAAAAGTAGGTGTTATTAATATGGTTGATATGGGCAAAAAAATGGGGATTACTACCTGGAATGAACCTAATCAATACGGTCTGGCTATAACACTGGGGGCGGCGGAGGTAAAAATGACAGACATGGCAGAAGTTTACGGTACCGTTGCGAATTCGGGCAAAAATGTTAACCTTGATCCCATTCTAAAAATAACCGATTACCAAGGAAATCTTATCTACGAAAAAGGTAATCCTGAAGAAAAACCCGTTGTTAACCCGGGAGTAGCGTTTATAATTTCAAACATTCTATCCGATAATAAAGCCAGGTCTTTAGCGTTTGGTGCAAATTCCCTTTTAGATATTCCCAACCGCACGGTTTCCGTTAAAACAGGAACTTCGGATAATAAAAGAGACAATTGGACAATCGGCTTTACCTCCTCAAGACTGGTTGCAGTCTGGGTTGGAAATAACGACAACTCTCCGATGAGTCAAACTTTGGCTTCCGGAATTACAGGAGCCGCTCCTATTTGGAACAAAATTATGACTATGCTTTTGGAAAACGTTTCGGATGAACCCATACAAATTCCGGATGATATTATTCAAAAACCCTGCTTTGGAAGAATAGAATATTTTGTAAAAGGAACTGAAACTTTGGTTAACTGTAAAACCACCCCTGCACCAAGTCCCTCGCCTAATACTAATTAAAACTGATGAGTTACTGAAAAAAGTTTTTGATAATTTGCCAAAGGATTGCCGGAAAAAAGAAAGCTTGTTGTTACGAAACGGTTAGCGTTGCAATTTAAAACCTGCGTAATTGTGGCTTCATTTATCCCGCCATCTACTTCAATAGGAATTTGTGATTTTTCCCTTATCTTTTTAACTTTTTCCAAAGAGCCAGGCATAAATTCTTGTGCGGAAAACCCTGCTTTAACGCTCATAACTAAAACGCAATCTAAATCTTGATAATCTGCTTTTAAGCTTTCCAGCGGTGTATTTACGTCTAATGCCAAACCAACTTCTCCTAAAAATTCCCCTTTAGCAATAAAATCTTCCTGACTTGACATTTTTTCAACCTGTCCCAAAAATCTTTTAAAACCGGCTGCCGCAAAAGAATCAAGATAATTTATCGGCTCTTCGACCATTAAATGAACTTCAAAAAAAAAGGCTTGCCCTGACGAAGGAAGGGTGTATTTTTTAAAAGGTTCCGGGTCTAAAAAAGTTACATTTGGGGCAAATTTTCCGTCAAGAACATCTATGTGTATTGTCTTTGCAAAGCCCTTAACTAATTCTATTTTTCTTTCAATTTCGGCAAAATCTTTTTCCAAAATTCCGGGAATAATTTCAAACATATATCTAGACCTCTTGAAGTTAGAGCTTGGACGTTCTTGATATTGAATCTTTGATCGTTTGAATTCTAGATTTTCCAGATATCAATAATTCAAAAAATCAAAATCAAAGATATCTAACTTCTTACTTCAAAATATCATTTTCCAATTTCGTTATCTTCCCTATTCTTCTTTTGTGTCTTTCTTCGTTTGAAAATGCGGTATTGAGAAAAATATCCACCAAAATTTTTGCTTTTTCAAAATCTACAAAAGCCGAGCCTAAAGACAAAATATTTGCATCATTATCTTTCCTTGCAAGTTTTACGTTTTCATCTGAAAAACCCAAAACAGCTCTGATATTTCTTATCTTATTAGCGGCAATTTCCTCGCCTGTTCCGGATTTACCAAAAACAATTCCTTTTGAATCCTTATCTTGGGAAACCTTTTCGGCCGCCCCGCTAACAAAATCCGGATAATCATCATCTTTCTCAAAAGAAAAAGCGCCGCAATCTTCAACCTCAAAGTTTTGAGCAATAAGGTATTTTTTAATCTCTTCCTTTAGACTAAATCCCGCATGATCCGTGGCTAAATATACCTTCATACTCTATTAGTTAATAGTGATTAGCGTATAGCGTTTAGTTAACTATACCCTAAAGGTTATTTTCTATACGCTTGGCTTACTTTCCTATTATAACAAGAGCATCTGAGGAAAAACTAGTGGAAAGGTCTGCGGAATTACTGCCTATCGTATAACTTGCTAAGTCTTTTTTAAGAAGTACCAAAAAGTCACTGCTTGCTACTTTTACCTGGATACTAACATTAACAAAGTCGTCATTGTCGGCATTTCCTGTTGAGACAACGTTGTAGCCCAGTCCTTTAAGCATGTCCGCGGCTTTTCCCGCTGCGCCAGTCACCCCACTACCGTTTTTCACAGTTACAGAGAGCTTGCTTCTGTCTAAACCCGTTGCCTTGTCAACCGGATTGGCGCTCGGTGTTGGTTTTGGTGTTGAGGTAGGAATTAAAGTTGGAACAGGAGTTGCGCTAGCCGCGTTTGACGCGGGAGTTTCTGTTGGCCCCGATTCAATCGGGGTTGCTATTGGAGTTTCCGAGGCGGTTGAAGTCGATTGCTTTTCCGATTTAGCAGTTAAGTTTACAAATAAAACAGCCACTATTATTAAGACAACAAAGGCAAATAAAACGACGGTTTTTTTAGGAAGGGGTTTTTTGATCCTCCCGGGGGCAAAAGTTTGGGGTATTTCTTGAAATTGATTACTTTCCATACCGCTTAGTTGCATAATAGCACGTCTTATAACGTTTAGCAAACCCGGCGGATTTTAATTTGGTATAATAAATCTACTCTTTATGAAAAAAGCGTTTTCTGTATTTTCTATTGCAATCTTCCCAATAGTTATCATTTTTTCAATTCCTGTTACAAACGCCCAAAATGCAGCTTGCAATAATCCTGCAAATCTTAATTTGGATCAAATAAATGGTTGCCTTGACGAATTAAAAAATGCCAAAGAACAATCGGAAAAAGCAACTAAACCTCTCGAAGATCAGATAAATGGAATTAAATCTAGGGTAGCGTTTATTGAAAACGATTTGGTTGTTAAAGCAAAAAACATAGCAGACGGATATAAAAATCTTGAGAAGCAAAAAGTATTACTTGATGAGAAAATAGTAGATTATTACATTAACAGCTACCGCAGCTGTCTTTTTTGTTTTTTACTTGATTCGTCAATTGAGAATTTCATAAACAATCTGGCCTACCAGCAAGCATTAATCGATAGAGACAAACAAGAACTCATAAAGTTTGCTTTTACAATCCAGGATCTTGAGGAAAGGAAAACAAAACTTGAAAGCGAGAAAAAAGAACTGGCTGTTATCAAAACAAAGCTTGATAAAATAGTTGGGGAAGCAAAAGCCTATCAATCAACTCTATCGAGCACAATAGCACAGCTTAGTGCGAAACAACAAGAAATAATTAATGCAAGATCCGGAAGCTTTGTAGTCAGTATTGGAGACAGCGAATTGGCAGATGACTATAGTGCGTCAATAAAAGGCTTTCGTGAATCTGCACCTTCTGGCTATTTTGCAGCTTTTTCCTTTGGCGCATATACTCACAGAAAGGGGATGAGCCAATATGGAGCACGCGGAAGGGCCCAGGACGGACAAGACTATAAGCAGATTTTAAGTAAATACTATGGAAAGGAACCTGTGGTTAAGGATACGGGAGGAGATATAAATGTCTCAGGACACGGCTCTATGAACTTTGAAGATAGATATCTTATGGGAATAGCAGAAATGCCTTCTACCTGGGACATGAAAGCATTAAAAGCACAAGCAGTAGCAGCAAGAACCTACGCATACCGGTACAAAATTGAAGGTAAAGAAATATGTACAAATGAAGCATGTCAGGTTTTTTCTAGTTCAAAAGCGGATAACCCCCCAGATGCCTGGAAACAAGCTGTTCAGTCAACAAAAGGTGAGGTAATAGAAGATGTAGTCACTTATTATTCTTCTACAGCCGGCGGATACCTAACTACGTCCGGATGGGATACGACAGACGGAGCAGGAGGTTCAAGTTTTACTGATAAAACTTATGAAAAAAAAGGAGGCTCTCCCTGGCTTTATAAAGCTTGGTATACGCAAAAGTACAATATTAATAGTGACAAATGCGGCAGATCAAATCCTTGGCTTTCTCCCGAAGAAATGGCAGATATTGTAAATGCTGCAATTGCATTAAAAACCGGAGGAATTGATACTTCTAGAATTACCCCTGTTACGACATCCTGTTGGGGAGGTAATCCTTATAGCATGGATGAATTAAAAAATCTTGTTGCCGGAAATGGCGGCATAAGTTCTGCTAATAGTGTTTCTGTTTCTCAAAACGATGGCAATACAAATAGTGTCACTATTAATGGCATCTCTTTATCAGGAGCTGAATTTAAAAAAGCTTTTAACTTAAGAGCCCCGGGGCGTCTTTCTATTCCGCAATCAGGATTTGCCTTTTTTAATGTAGAAAAAAAATAAAGGATTTATATGCCGGATATTTTCGTAGCAGAAACAAAAACAAAACAAGAAAAAATAGAAATGCCTCTGCCCCACAAAACTAATCATACTCATAAACATATGGGCATTCTCAAAGCATTTGCGGAAAGACCGCACGGAGTTACTTTCGCAAATCAAAAAAGCCGCGAGGAAATAGTTCTGTTTTTAAGAGCGCATTTAATAACAAATTTTTTGTGGTTTGTTATTTTCATTTTCCTTCTCTTTGTCCCTCTTCTTTATTTTTTAATATTTAATTTCGCTCCAAGCCCCCTTGCCTTTATCCCGGAAAGGTTTGTTTTGTTCTTTGTTATTTTCTATTACCTGACGGTGTTTTCCTATGCCTTTTTAAATTTTCTTAACTGGTTTTATAACATAACAATAATAACTAATTTGGGGGTTATAGACATCGATTATTCCGATCTTTTGTATCACGACGTTGCTTTTACAAATTTTAATTTAGTTGAAGACGTAAATTACACAAAGGTTGGCTTTTTTAGATCGTTTTTTAATTACGGCGACGTTTTTGTGCAAACTGCGGGCGGAAGAGAAAATCTCGAAGCTTTAGGAGTGCCAAATCCTGCCAGAGCGGCGCATGTAATTTCGGACTCTATTGGAAAAGGCGACGGAAGCGGATAATATGGATTTTTTAAATATTTTTAACATTGATTTAATATTGAAAATATTTTTTCTTTTAATAGTGGCTATGTATATAATATTTGCGTTTGTTGTGTTTAATCAGATTAGGGCAATGAATCATATTGTGCACGTTCCTACCTCATCCCAAATTTTAAGCATTATCTCTATTATCAATATGCTTCTTGCTATTTCGCTTTTTTTAACAGCACTTGCTATACTATAAAAAGAAAATGCCGGAAACAAACGTTACTTTTGCGAAAATAGTTGCAAACCCGACTCCTTATTCCTGGTCACAGGCTTACAATGCGGGCAAGCTTTTCGCTGTTTTATCGCTTGAAAGAAATGAAGAAAGCCTGGAAGAAAAAGATACTTTAAATCTTCTTGGGAAAGAAATTCTAGACAATCTGGAACAGGAATTTTTTACTCTTGAAACAAAAGATTTGGACTCAATTAAAAATGCCGTTTTGGTAACCTCAAAAAAAATTCCTGAAGATGTTTTTTGCTCTTTTGTAATTTGCGCTATTATCAACAATCTCCTGTATGCTTTTATCCTCGGGAAAGGTAAGGTCGATGTAAAAAGAGACGGCAAGTTAGGAACAATTTTGCAGGTTGAGGAAGGTCTTTCCTCATCGGTTAAAGCCGCTTCCGGATTTTTACAAAACGACGACATTATAATTTTACAAACAAAACAATTTTCAGACATTGTTTCAACCGATACGTTAGCCGCATCTTTAGATAGTCAGCCTCCAAGCGAAATTGCAGAAACTCTTGCGCCAAAAATTCACGGAAACGAAAAGGAGCAGTCGGGAGCGGCCGCAATAATTCTTGCCTACAAAGGCGCTGAAAAATCCGAAGGGATAGAAGAAGAAAAAGAAGCGGTTTTGCCCGAAGAGAAAGAAGAAGCAGAAGAAGAAGTTATTCAGCCCCAAGAGAAAGAAGAAGAAATGCCCCAAGCAGCCGTTGAAGTAGCGTCTTCCGGCTATTTATCTTTAATCTTAGGAAAACTTAAACTTCCCAAAATAGATAGTTTTAACCACTCCAGGAAACTGTTATTAACAGTAGCTATTATAATTGCCGTTGTCTTTATAGCCAGTATAATCCTTGCGGTAAAAAAACAAAATGACGCAAAAACCCTAAGCTTATTTAACCAAGTTTATCTACCGGCAGAGAAAAAATACGACGAGGGACAAAGTCTCTTGGGACTTAATCAAAACCTGGCGCGTGACAGTTTTCAGGCATCACAAAAAATACTTGAAGGCGGGAAATCAAAATTCGAAGCAAAATCAAAAGAAGAGCAGCAAATTATTGCACTCCTTGAAAAAGTAAACCTGGCTTTAAGTTCGTCTTCCGGAGTTAATTTGGCAAAAACACAAAGCGTTGATAACAAAGTAAGCAGTCTTTTGGAAGCAGAGATAGAAAATTCCGGAGTAAGTTATGCTGCCCAGGATGATAAAAATATTTATTTTGCCGATTCAAACGGCGTTTCGTCGCTGGCAAAATCAGGAGGAAATCCAAAAATAATTATTAAGTCAAGTGATTTGCCAAAAAACATAGGAGGCTTAGGAGTATACTTTGGCAATGTTTACGTTTTGGATAAAATTGGTAAGCAAATAAATAAGTTCGTCCAAACTTCAAGCGGATTTGCAAAAGCAGATTATTTTGCCAATGGCACCTCACCTGATCTGGCATCGGCAACTTCAATTGCAATTGACGGCTCAATTTGGATTTTATTTAAAGACGGGACTATTGAAAAATTCACCAAAGGAAAAGCCGATACTTTTTCAATTACCGGACTTGATAAAGATTTTTCCAGTCCTTCGAGAATTTACACAGCTATTGATTTTGATAATGTTTATATTTTGGATTCTGGTAATTCAAGAATCGTAGTTTTGGATAAAACCGGAAGCTATAAAGCCCAGTACCAAGCGGATATTCTAAAAAATGCTTCTGATTTTGAAGTTTTGGAAAAAGATAAAAAAGTTTACATCCTCTCCGGCGGAAAAGTCTACGCAATAGATTTGAAATAGTCTTGACAAATTAGCAAAGCTACTTTAAAATGCTACACTTATGGGACACGAAGCAATTGAAAGAAGAACAACTACGGTAAGGCCGACATTAATCATAGATTCAACAGATTTACTGCTTGGACATAATTTGGTATTACTCGTTGATAAATTAAGATTAGGGCCAAAAGTAGATATTTCTTTGCGGCTTAAGCCAACAGCAGATGATAAAACCGCCGGCCACCTGCTTGCAACCGGCACTTCCAATCAGCTGGATGTGCTTAGACGCGCTTTCAATGTATATGGTGAATCTTTAAGGAGTGGTTTGTCCGGGCGGGCTTTGGATGCTGAAATGGATAATTTCTTTGATTTACAAAAAAGAAGATACGGATTAACGGCGTAAGTTTTACTTTTCCCCTCTTTTGTCCTATCATAACCTTATCAAGTTTAAGGATTAACACATAACTTATCCTGAGCCTTTATCCTGAACTTGCCGAATGGATGCCGAAGGATTTATGGTGAGTAAAATCGAACCATCGCAGATAGTGAGCGAAGCCGAACTATGAAAATAACCAATAGAAAAGCGTTTTTTAATTTTGAGATTTTAGACCGTTTTGAAGCCGGAATAACTCTCTATGGTCAAGAAGTAAAAGCAATACGCTTGGGCCATGCGGATTTAACAGGCAGTTTTGTAAAAATAATCGGCAGCGAAGCATATTTGGTTAATGCAAAGATTTTCCCTTACGAAAATGCCAGAACAGATGATTACAACGAAACAAGAACCAGAAAGCTGCTTTTGCATAAAAGCGAGATAATCGCTTTAAAATTAAAGATGGATAGTCAAAATTTAAGCATTGTGCCCTTATCTTTATATTTAAAATCTCATCTTGTAAAAGTCGAGCTGGCTTTAGGAAAAGGCAAGAAAAAATACGATAAAAAACAATCAATAAAGAAAAAAGACTTGCAAAGAGAGCTGGAAGCCGACCTTTCTTCCCGAAGCTAGCTCGAGGCTAATAAGCTTGACATTCAGCATATAATCGGGTATAATTCCGTTTATTGGGGATGCATTGCATCGACAAGATTCGCACTTTAAAAACTGCAAGCCGGCTTTGATTAATAGCCGTAAAACATAATCAAAAAATAAATGCTAATAGAAATGTTAGCGGTCACCAGTTTGCTTACGCACTAGCTGCTTAAGTAGCTTGACCTGTTCATAACATCTTTTCTCAATGGGATGATATGAGCATAAATACAGTTGAGAAATTAATAAGGAGGCCGATTAGTTCCTTATCGAATTTATAATCTTGGTTTTATTTATTCCCTTCTATTGGAAAAGAATAAAACGACTTTGCCCCGCTAAGCGGGGTAAAAAAAGTAGAATAAGCTTGTAGAAGTTTTTACATTGTTTTCTTGGACTCCGGTTCATTGCCGGACATCTCCACCGCGTCAAACGCGGCTTCGCACAGAAGCCAAGTTTGCAAGGTGATCGCGTTAGACGCGACACCAAGAAATATATTTCAATGAAAGAAACGTCTGACGTTTCAACCAAATATTACGTTTATATTTTACATAGCCTCCGAGATGGAGGCTTTTATATTGGATTTACCTCAAGTTTAAAGTCAAGATTAATACATCATGCAAAAGGTGAAGTTTCCTCTACAAAATTTAGGTCACCCTTCAAATTAATTCATTATGAATATTTTATTAACGAGAACGATGCGAAAGCACGAGAAAAATTTCTTAAAAGTGGATTTGGCAGAAAACAGCTTAAGGAAATCCTTAAAAGAACTTTAATTGAAATTAAATAATTTTTTGCGGGGTTTTTTATTGGACTAATCCCTCGCAAGAGTTAAGCCGATTACGCGTTTTGCTCCGTTTCTTTTTAGTATTTTGGTAGCTTCTAAGAGAGTCGAACCGGTGGTTGCCACATCATCGACGAGAAAAATGTTTCTAGCCTCTAGCCTATAGCCACTAGCTCCTAGTTTGAATGCGTTTTTTATATTGAGTTTTCTTTCTATATTTGATAATCCGACTTGAGAAACAGTATTTCTCTCTCTTTTGAGAATGTTTTGAAAAGAGACGTTGAATCTTTTAGATAATTCTTCTGCCAAGATTTCCGACTGGTTATAACCTCTTTTTTTAAGCTTTGAAGAAAAAAGCGGAATCGGAACAAAAATCCATTCTCCCCTTCCCAATTCTTTATTGAAATTTTCATTTTGAATTAAGCTTTCATAAAATAAATCAACTAGAACAGTTTTTAAATCGGTTAGGTATGGCTTGTATTTAAAGCTATAAATCAGTTTTTGCGCGGTTTTATTATAAGGAAGAGCGGAAAAACAGCCGTCAATCGTATATTTTTTTCTACAGATTGGATGGGTCAGGCTATTGTAAGAAGGCTTGTTGCAAGCAAGACAAAGAGATTTTGCGTCAAAAGAAAGATAGGAAAAACAATTCTCACAAAGATAACTGCCTAACTTTTTACAGGAAACACATTTTTTGGGAAAAATAAAATCCAGAAAATTAGCCATCAGCTTCTAGCCGCTAGCCTTCAGTTGATTAATTGCTAGTTGCTATAAATTAGTTTATATTATTACTTAACTAGTTGCTAATAAAGATGGCAAAATTATTTATATTTAGGCACGGACAAACTTTTGACAACAAAGAAAACATTTTTTCCGGCTTTAGACAAACAGATTTAACTCCGGAAGGAATAGAAGAGTCAAAGAGGGTCGGAGAACAACTAAAAAACGAAAAAGTGACAAAAGCTTATCAATCGGATTTAATCCGCTCCCAACATACACTTGAATTGGTTTTAAACGGCTGGCACGAAAAGGTTGAAATAATTACAGATACAAGGATTAAGGAACGAGATTACGGCGACTTAACAGGAAAAAGTAAAATAGAAGTAGAAAAACAAAAACCGGAACAATATGAATTGTGGCACCGTTCCTATAACACTCCTCCGCCAAACGGAGAGAGTATAAAAATGGTTGAAAAAAGAGTTTTAGAATTTTTAAACGAAACTATACCAACTTGGAAAAAAGATGATGTCATTTTTATTTCCGCCAGTGGAAACTCAATCAGGCCGATGAGAAGATATTTTGAGCATTTAACAATAGATGAGATGTGCTCTTACGAAAACATCCCCGGCAAAGTCTACGAATACAATATTTAGCCACAAGCAACTAGCAATTAGCTTTCAGTTGAATTACTGAAGTACGGAGCCATGTCGGACTTGGCGGAGGGTGTGGGAGTCGAACCCACTCAGGACTTTCGCCCTGCAGGTTTAGCAAACCTGTCTCGTAACCGTCTGAGTCACCCTCCAAAAAATTTTAACAATCGTAAATTATGACTTCCCACCGTATTTAAGTATCGACTTACCTCATTTTCATTATACAGCCAAACTTTCTTATTTTCTACTCTATCTATTATTTTCGGGTTAAAACCTAATTGCGATAACGTCTCTTTAACAAAAAAAAGCAAAGGCATCGACCTATTAGAAAAACAAATTTTTTTATACCTATACTTCTTGCCGTTTACTGTATATTTGTGAATAAAAACTCCACCATCAGTATCCATTAATCCTCGCAAGCAAGCTATTCGATAGGAACTTGAATTCTTAACCCAATCAGGCACCCCAACTTGCTGTTTTACTTTATTTCCTACTTTTAAACCTATTGAACAAAAATATCTTACCAACGCGCTTCCGTTATAATACAGAGTGATTGCGTTACAATCTTTCTTTTTATAGATTTTAGGCTCTTCTCCAAACAGTTTGTAAGCAAGATCGCATACAAATTTTGCGTAATCGCTATCTGCGATAGAATTGAGTGTTATGGTGCATTGAGAGGAAGTTATTCCCCCATCCCCAAGCATAATTCCAACATATTCCGCAAGATCTTTATTAATGTTCGGAGTTTTGTATATTTTAATCCGAGGGATAATACCGTTTTTCCTCAAGTTTGCAATAGATTTCATTCCCCCTTTTCTTCTTCCCTCTTCTGTCCCCGGACTTCCGTGTTTTTTAAAACGGGCAATTCCTCCTATTCTACTTGCTTCCTCTTTTCCCTTTTTCCATCTACCAACAAGGGCTTCCTGCTTTTCCGGTAAGACATGACCGAACTTAACACAAAACAGCCTCGCGGCTTTAAGCGTCATTGTTAGTTTTTCCCTATTCCAATCCCTAAAGCTTCTTTCGTGCACGCCTGCAATTTGTGCCAATTCCTTTATAGAAAGGTGACTTTTTTCACGAATCTCTTGTATAAATTTTTCTTGTTGTCCTGCAATAAACTTTAGTCTTAATTCCATAGCGCTTTGCTAATCCTCTAATTTAGATTAACATAAAGATTGTTTCGCTTCAATGACGAGTTTTACAAACGCACTGGTTTCTCTTGTAATCTACATAATTCTATTAAAAAGCTGATATAATCTAGTTTAGCTATGAAGCAGAAAATTAATATTCTTAATGCTTTTAAAATCCCCGCAATAATTCTTTTAGGCATTATCATTTACATAATCCTTGAGCTTCTAAAAGCCGGTACTCTTGCAATTTTTATCGCTCTTTTCGTAACTCTTTTGGGGAGCTATAGACTTTTTTACGAAACGACACGGGCGATTTTAAAAAAACAGTTTGCTTTAGACTATATTGCAATTTTAGCAATTCTTGTTTCCTTAGTAACTCATGAATATATCGTGGCTGCAATTTTAGCACTGATGATTTCTTCAGGCAGAACTCTGGAAGACTACGGTGTGGCGCAGGCTAAAAAATCCTTGACCAAACTTGCCGATAGAATTCCAAATGAAGTTATTCTTTGGGAGAACGATACGATGGGAGCCAGATTAAGTATTGGCAAAGTTAAAAAAGGCGATGAAATTATTGTTCGAAGAGGCGAAGTCATAGGGCTTGATGGAATATTAATTTCCGAAGCGGGTTTAACCGATGAATCCTCATTAACCGGTGAGCCTTATACCATAGAAAAAATAAAAGGAGATCCAATCCGAAGCGGAACAGTAAATATGGGCGACTTAATTATTGTCAGAATTACAAAAGAAGCAGGAGACTCAACCTATGCAAAAATTGTTGAAATGGTAAAAAAAGCTCAAGACGAAAAAACTCCCTTTATAAGAATCGCCAATCAATACAGCGTTATATTTACCGTAATTACACTTTTAATTACCGGTTTTGCTTATGCTATTTCCAGCTTTGATTTAACGAGAGCTTTGGCAGTTTTAGTAATTGCAACTCCGTGTCCTCTAATTATCGGAACGCCGATTGCGCTTTTGGGAGGAGTTAATGCGGCTGCTAAAAAACATATTATTGTAAAAAAACTCGCCAGCATTGAAATCTTATCTAAAGCAAACACTATTATCTTTGATAAAACAGGTACCATAACCTTAGGCAAACCAATAGTTGCCGAGTTTAATAATTTAAGCAACTTGAAGCCTCTGGAAATTCTGGCAATTGCAGAAAGTATAGAGAGAAATTCTTTGCATCCTTTGGCCAAGGCAGTCGTTGAATTTGCAAAATCAAAAAAAGCAAGAATTCTGCATGCACAAAATATCGAAGAAAAAGTAGGCTCGGGAATAACAGGTGTTGTAAATGGAAAATCATATTCTCTTTCAAAACTATCGAGCCAAGAAGGCATGATGATTGGTATTTTTGAAAACAAAAAACATTTGGCAACATTTAAATTTGAAGACCAAATAAAAGCAGACTCAAAACAAATTATTAAAAAATTAAAAACTCTCGGTTTTGAACTGCATATTTTTACGGGTGATAAAAAAGACGCAGCACAAAAAGTGGTTACGAGTTTAGGCGAAAATGTGTTTGTAAAAGCGGGGTGTACGCCCGAAGACAAACAAAAAGGAATCCTGGAATTAAAAAAACGGGGGAAAATAACCGCCATGGTTGGAGACGGAATAAATGATGCACCGGCTTTGGCTTTGGCTGATGTCGGCATGGTTTTTAGTAATGAAGAACAAACAGCGGCAAGTGAAGCAGCCGATATTGTATTTTTAGGCGGAAATTTTTCTTTGGTCGTAGATTCTTTAAATATTGCCAAGAGAACACTTAAAATTGCTAAGCAAAGTATATTCCTTGGAATCGGAGCAAGTATTTTAGGCATGGGACTTGCTTCTGTCGGATTAATCCCGCCAATTGGAGGAGCGTTTATTCAAGAGGCAATTGACGTTGCAGTTATTATTAACGCTTTAAGAGCCAGCAGATAGATATTGGCGGAGAGGGTGGGATTCGAACCCACGGTAGCATTGCTGCCACGATGGTTTTCAAGACCATTGCACTAGTCCGCTATGCGACCTCTCCGTGTTCAATATTATAATTCAACTGAAGGCTGATTGCTAGATGCTGGAGGCTGAATAATTGCTTGACTAAAATATTTATTTGCTTTACAGTAAACTTATGACTGCTCAAAAATTGACCAAAGCCGAGTCAGACTCGGCGAAAGTGAAAGCTCCGGCAAGCGCGCCTGCATCCGGAGCTCCTGATTTTTTGCAAAACCACGTTCCAAACGAAGTTAAAACTCTGCTTGCCTGGACTGCCCCCGGACGGCCTTTTAGAAAAAGGACAAAGCAGTATTACTTAACCAGTCTTTTAATTATGCTTTTTGTCGAAGTGATTCTATTTCTTTTTTCTCAATACATGCTTATGCTGGTTGTTTTGTCTCTAGTTTTTGTTGCTTTTGCCTTGGCCACTGTCCCCCCAAGAGATTTTCATTACAGGGTTAGCACCGAAGGAATTACCGTGGAGGATCATTTTTTCTTATGGCAGGAACTTTACGACTTTTACTTTAAAAAAAGAAACGGTATTGATGTTTTACATATTAGAACTCACGCTTTTATTCCCGGAGAGCTAACCATAACGCTGGGAAGCATTGGCGAAGAACACGTAAAGTCGGTTCTTTTGCCTTTCCTTCCCTACAGGGAATATATTAAACCGACATTTATGGATAAATCCGCCGATTGGCTATCTAAAAATTTTCCTCTTGAAAACGCGTAATTTGCTTCAGAATCTCTAATAAAGTAAAATACAAATGCCTAGAAATGCTCTCGTAGCTCAGCCGGATAGAGCGCGACGTTGCGGACGTCGAGGTCGAAGGTTCGAATCCTTTCGAGAGCACTAGGGAGGAGTGCAAGAGTGGCTTATTTGGCCGGTTTCGAAAACCGAGCGGGTCGTAAGACTCACACAGGTTCAAATCCTGTCTCCTCCGCATGAAATTTGAATTTTCAGCAGGCGGTGTGGTTTATAAAAAAACCGCCGGTAAGCTATATATTTTAGTTTGCCAACACTCTCAGCATCATGGATGGGTATTTCCAAAAGGCTTAATTGGTGACTATGTCGAAAACGAAGGAAAAGAAGAAACTGCGATAAGAGAAGTCCTAGAGGAAACAGGCGTTCTTGGTAAAATTATAAAGCCACTAAGTCCTGCTGGTTATTGGTATGTTTTTGAAGGCGACCCTTCGACGGGATCAGGGCAAGTAAAAATAAAGAAAACTGTTTATTATTATTTAATGAGCGTTGTTTCCGAAGATATATCAGAACACGATAAAGAGATGGAGAACGTAGAATGGTTAGAAGCTGAAAACGTTGAAAACCGCTTAACCTATCCTTCTGAAAGAAAAGTCTGGCAGGTCGCCCTGCGGGCGATCAACCGGAGGTTGAAAGTAAAAGGAAAATGAGCTATCTGTATGTTTTGAAAAGCAAAAAGGAAAAATGGTGCTACATTGGTTCAACTAAAGACTTGAAAAAACGATTAGATGATCATAACTCAGGCAGAACAAGATCAACAAGATTTTACAAACCTTTTGAACTGGTGTATTATGAAGCCTACAAAAATTATTCTTTGGCAAGGAAAAGAGAATTGGAATTAAAAAATAAAGGACAGCAAAAAGAAATTCTGTTTGAGAGATTAGGAATATAAGGAGACATGTGGATGATGGTAAGGTGCGAGAGTGGCTTAATCGACACGCTTGGAAAGCGTGCGTAGCTGAAAGGCTACCGAGGGTTCAAATCCCTCCCTTACCGCACGCTTGTCGCCCTGCGGGCGATCAACCGGAGGTTGAGAAAGCGTGTATGGTTGCAAGATCATCCCGGGTTCGAATCCCGGTCCCACCGCATGTATTACGTTTATTTCCTAAGGTTAAACAATAGGGATATTTACACCGGTTACTCCAACGATTTAAAGAGAAGAATAGCTGAACATAAAAATGGCAAAGTAGTATCCACCCGAAAAAAATTGCCTTTTGTTTTGATTGGCTATGAAGCTTATTTAAACAAGAAGGATGCCTTGAGAAGAGAAAAATTCCTAAAAACAACTGAAGGCAAAAGACTTTTTAATCAACAATTCAAAGAAATATTAATTAAATTGGGTTCGTCCCGTCATTCGACGGGACGCCACATCGAATGATAGTGGCGAATCCCGCCCTCTCCGCCAAGTCGAACTTGACTCCGCAAAATGACCTTGACCCCGTTAAAACTTTGTTGCTTTTGTTAGTTCAAAGCTCAACTGACTATTTTCAATCCCATATTAAATTCAAGTTTATAACCAGAGTTTTAACGGGGTTGACATATTTTAAAAAATAGGACAAACTATATTTAGAATGAAGATAGCTGCCTTGTTTAAATCCGTAATTTTTGTTTTTCTTGTATTTTTTTCGCTGTTTTTTATTTTAAAATCTCCCGCTTTCGCCCAAACTCAAGCTCAAACCCAACCGGTTAATTCTTATGCCGCGCCCAACACAAATCCCGATGTCCCGAATAACCTGCACAACTGGACCCAAAACGTAATGATAGAGGTAATGTCGGCAATGACTTGCCAGCTGGCAGGAATTGACCCCACCAATCCTTCGGCAAAATGCTTGGGCGTTGACCAAAAAACCGGCAAAATTGGCTTTGTGGAAAACGGCGGCGGCGCAGTTGGAGTAATGGGCAATTTAATCTCCATGACTTTTACGCCGCCAGTTCGCACAAGCGATTACATTGCCTATTTATTTAACAGTTTTGGGGTTGCTAAGCCAACGTATGCGGCCGGACAAAATGGCTTTAATTCACTATCTCCGATTATGGGAGCGTGGATTGTTTTTAGAAACATTACTTATCTTTTGTTTGTTTTGGTTTTTGTAATAATCGGCATCGCAATCATGCTAAGGGTAAAAATTGACCCAAGAACCGTAATGACAGTACAAAACCAAATCCCCAAACTTATAATTGGTATTCTTTTGGTTACTTTTTCCTTTGCAATTGCGGGGCTTTTAATAGATATCATGTGGATTACGGTTTATCTTTTTATAAACATCTTGGTTTCCGCTGACCCTAAAATAGTCGATACCGCTACAACAGCGGGAAGCATAACTAAGGAACTGAATACTACTTCTCTTAATTTTGGGAACCGTGTTTTTGACGGAGGATTGCTCGGGGTTATAACCGGAGGTGCCGCAGCAATAGGAAGCCTCATCATTAACATCTTTACAGGAAGCGGATCGGTAACGACTAATTCTGCAGCTTCCGGTGTTGATCTTTTTGGGAGTGCTTTCGGCGGCTTTCTTGGCGCAGTAGTAGGAGGGTTGCTGGGTATAATAGGCGGCTTCCTAGCGTTCTTTATTATTTTAATTGCGGTTTTGTGGTCAATGTTCAAGCTGTGGTTTGCTCTTTTAGAGGCATACATTATGATCTTAGTCAATATTATTTTTGCTCCTTTCTGGCTTGTTACAGGGCTTATCCCTGGCGGGCAGTCACTGGGTTTTGGTGCTTGGCTTAGGGAAATGCTTGGCAATCTGGCCGCTTTTCCAACAACAATTGCGATGTTTTTAATTGGGAAGCTGCTTATAGATGCTTTTGGCAGCGGTTATACTGTCGGACAGTTTAATCCTCCGCTTATAGGAAATCCTGCTGCAAGTGGCGTCAATACATTTGGGGCACTAATTGCTTTAGGTATAATATTTTCAACTCCACATATAGTTAAGATAACCAAGGCCGCTTTTAAATCTCCCAAGATTGACCTTGGCCCAATCGGCCAAGCAGTTGGAGTAGGAGTTGGAGCGCCCGGAAGACTTGTAAGCGGAGGGGCTAGCGCATTACTCTCACCACATTATAATGAAAAAGGAGAAATAGTTTATCCCGGTGGACCGTTGGGCAGAGTAGCAAGAGGTTTCGGAATCGGCCGGTAAATTTTTCTATTTATCTTTTACAACACTCTTGCTCAATTGACCAGCCTCTATTAATGTTCCCAAAATAAGAAAGAATAAAAACGAAATTGCTCTTCTTTTTACCATATCTTTAGGAGTAGTCTCCAAAAGAACCCTAAGTTCGTCATAAACCTTGTGGGCATCCTTTATTTTCTCATCCCTGTCTTTTCCTGTTAAAGTAGTGTCCACGGCCGAAATAAGCAAAGTGTGAATCCTGTCTAACTCCTTCTGTAAAGTGTCTCTGCTCATTGGCTTGGCTTGCGGTCCATAAATTTCCTCTATTTTAGACATTGCTTTTCTAAAGGGTAACTTACCAATTCCAAGAGCGTCCCAAAGAAGATCCTGCTTCGAAAGATTGAGTAAAGTACCAACGGTATATCTTATACACTTTGCTCTCCCTTCCATCCCGTTGTACTGGCTTGTTTCTTCGGCAAATTGTTCTGCGGCTTCTATTCGCTTTCCCGAATCTTCTTTGTATACAAAATTGAGCAGTGCTGAGCCTGCTTTTATGGCATGCTCCATATCGTTATAGCACCTGACTAAAGCGTCTGTTGAAGGCTCCGAACTCCAAGTCTTGGAAATAGGCATTATTCCATTCTTGTCCGATTCCAAAATATCCAAAAGCGCATCATCCACCAAGAGCGTTCTTGTATAAATATCTTCAAATTTATCGTTTGTCATTAATTCATATATAATTCCTTTCCCGGAGGTTATTTTACTCTTCTCGTCTCTTGTAATGGTTCTAAAATCTCTTTTGGCAATTTCTGTAAATTGCGCAAACATTTTCCTTATTTTTTCCGGCATTTCGTCTACGTTCCCGCCAAATTTATCAACCAGATCTTTCATATCCTTATCCTGTCCAGAAAAATATCTTTTAATAGCTTCGTTAAACTCTCCTGCCTCCCCTGCGGAAAGACCGAAGTTTTCTTCTCCCAACCTAAGAGCTTGAAGCTTTGTGTATCCCTGCTGTCTTAAAAACTGGACAATTGAGCCAAATTGTTTTTTAAACTCATCGTAGGTTCTGAAAGCGTTCGTTACTCGAATTTGATGACCTTCACTATCTAGAATAGGCTTGTTATTGCTGTCGAGTGCATAAACTGGATTTCCATCTCTATCAACCTTGTATTGTCTGATTCCATCAAAATCCGATGCTGCAAAAAACTCGCCTAGCTGCGCTTCTAAAGCCGGATTGCCTATAGCTCTTTCTCTATAAAGCCTTACCATCTCTTCCGGCCTGATTTCAGCTATTCTTTCCCAAACGCTAAGCCTATCCTGCTCCTCGCTTGCAAACGGGTCTTTCTCCTCGTCTTTCCTGGATTGTTTTAGCCTAAGGAAAAGTGCCAGGTCGTTTGATCTTTGTCTTAATTTCGCATCTAACTCGTCTCCTTCTAATCCTTGCTGTGTAAGTTCGTGCTTAATCCTATCCTCAATTGACCTTAAAATACCATTAACTCTCCAGCTTGAGCTAAAAAAATCTGGTACGGCATACAAATCCCTGAACATTCTGGTACCAAAATCAAGCAGTTCTTCCCTTGTACGACCCTTGCCTTTGTTTGGCGGTTTGGAACGCGCCATATCCAGTTTAATTTCATCTAAGAACTTTTCTGTTACAACATTGTATATGCTGAAATGTTTAGTTAAGAAGTCTTCCTGATTAAATACGTTCATGAGCGCTGCGGGGTCAGACATGTATCTGTCTGCTCCGGGCAAAACGTGTCCTCTGGAAACAAGTATCGCTTGTCTTTGTGAAACGATAAAGACATCGTATGCTGTTCTAACCGAACGCCTTATCTGACTCTCAACAGCGCTCTTTACCTTTCCTTTAATTTCACCCTCACCGTAAAGGGCTTTTGCTTCCGCATAGGCCTGGCTATAAGGGCCGACTCCTCTTTTTGCCAAATCAAACTGCTCCGTTATCAAGGAGTCTTGTAGCCCCGACATCATTCCCGGGCGTATGTGAAGTTGGCCTATTTCTATTTTTATCCTCTCACTCTCTTTGTCGGTAAGCCCCGGTCTCTGAAGTCTTATTACCGCATCTTCCTGAGCTAGTCTCTTGTCTTCCAAAAGCTCTCCCATTCTCGAATACATCCTGTGAACGTTTCCATTTTCCATTGCCAGAGCAGAAAGAAGTCCATGAGCCTGAAGTCTTTCCGCCATCTGCTTTACCCCATCTAAATTTTTGTGGTCAACCGAACTTCTCATAAAAATAAGGTTTAGGCGGGTTGTAAACGTGGATATAAATTCTGTCACGTCTTGCTTGCTCGGCTTGTGTTCTGCCCCCGAGATTGTCCCAAGCTCAACGAGATAGGTTGAGGCAAATGTAAAAATATTTTGGAGCTGGCTAAGAACTGGCGAGTTTAATTCCTGTCCTTGATCGGCAAAGTCATAAATCATGTCAAATTTTGACTCAAGCCAAGCAAAAGGATCTCTCTCTAGCTGTTCTTGATCATTACGGGTAAGATACAGATTAAACGAGCCACCCATTTCTGCTGCGCCTCCCCTAAAAGCGCTTCTTATGTTAGCGTCTATGTCGTCTCCGTTTCCGTTCCCGTTTCCGTCTCCATCATCGGGACCTGATGGACCAGCCGGTCGAGAAGGAGGCTCATTGCCACCACCATTCCCGCTATTCCCGGTCACGGGATCTCCTAGTCCTTCCGGAGGCATTTCTCCCGCATCCTCTAACACTTGCATGTAGTCTTTAATCGGGCCTTCAATGTCAGCGAGGATACCCTGTCTGGCAAGCTTCTCTCTTGCTCTTGCCCACGCTGCCTGTCTTTGCTCGGGAGCTACCTCGGGTTTTGGCGTCGGAGCAGGCGGTTCATGACTCCCTCCATCGCCAGATGGCGGACTAGTAGGCGCTTCTCCAAGACGAGATTCTCTTAGCCCTTGCCTAAACTTAGCGCCTCTTAAGTCTGGTTTTGAGCCTTCTCCGTCTTCTGCCATAAAAATATCTCCTCTCTCTTCAAGTCTATGAAGATTAGCCTGGTTTGTCAAATCAATAGGCCTTGGTCCTTGTTCTTTCATATGCCTGCAGTTTACAGTGAGCGAAGCAAAACTGCTTGATAAATTCCTTACAAAATCATTACAATGATTTTATAGAGCAATTAGCATCTAGCCATTAGCCTTTAGTTATGAGCTACATTAAATCTTATAAGGAACTGATTGTCTGGCAGAAATCATTTGAGCTTGTAAAAGAAGTGTTTATCCTTACGGGCAAATTTCCTCAATCAGAGCTTTATGGCATAACTTCCCAAATGAGAAGAGCTGCAATCTCAATTCCTTCAAATATTGCAGAAGGATACGGAAGGAAATCAACAAAATCTTATACTCAATCTTATGCAATCGCATATGGGTCTGCGCTTGAATTGGAAACACAAACTCTACTTTCTAAGGAATTACAACTAGCCCCTCAAGAAAATTTTAAAAAAGTTGACAGCTTATCGATAGAGGTGTGTAAAATGTTAAACTCTATGATTACGAAAATGAGGAGAATAGATAACTAGTTGCTGAATGCTAGTTGCTAAAGGCTAACTATGGAACCTGAGCATTTTGAAGCGCTTTATCCCGACACAACTCGGTTTGCCGAGATTGAAAAAATTCTCTCTTTTGTTAAAGAGGGCAACTCTTGTCAGTTAATTGGCGTTCCCGGAATAGGAAGGTCCAATCTTTTAGGGCTTTTGTCTTATAACAGAAATGTCCGCTTAAAACATTTGGGAGAAAAGCAAAAATGGTTTCATTTTGTGCTTTTAAATTTTTCCGAAATAAGGAAAAAACCGCTTTTTGACGCGACTAAATTCATATTCTTAGGGCTCTTAGACTCATTAAGAGGCAGAAAAATGGAACACGAATACGATGCTGTTAATAAGATTTTTAAAGAGAGTGTCGGACTTAATGATGAGTTGATTTTATTCCAAGGCTTAAAAAAAACCATTGATTTTTTGGCAATTGAGAAAGAATTAACAATAGTTTTTCTTTTAGACCGGTTCGAGGAATATGTTCCTACAGTAACCAGCGATTTTTTTGCCAACTTAAGAATTTTAAGAAATAGGGCGAAATACCGCTTTTCTGTTATTTTTTCTTCAGATAGACCCCTTGAGGATATTTTTGAACCTGTATTTTTTGGAGATTTTTATGAATTTATGGCAGGGAAAATTGTATACCTGCCTATCAAAGACCAACCCGGGCTTGATTTTAGAATTTCATATCTTGAAAAAATAACGGGTAAAAAAATAGACAAAAAAATGCTTGATAAAATAATGGGGCTAACCGGAGGGCATGGAAATTTAACCAGGCATTGCTTGGAAGCGATTCTAGCCATTAGCCACGAGCAACTAGCCACTAGTTCGGAACTAATTGAGTTTTTTCTTAAACAAAAACCCGTACGAAGCGCTCTTTTTGGCATTTGGAACTGCCTAAGCCCTTCCGAACAAAGCGCTTTGTCTTTGCTTGATTTTACAAACCACGATATTTCTTATTTGGAAAATGTGGGGCTTATTAAAAATAATACCTTAACAATCCCGCTTTTAAAAGATTATGCTTTAGAAAAAAATAAGCAGTTAGCGGAAAATGAAAAAATTGTTTTTGAGCAAAATTCCAACGAAATTAAAAAGGGGAGCTTGGTTATTTCGGACAAATTAACATCTTCCGAATTCAAGCTTTTGCAATTTTTTATCCTTAATCAGGAAAAAATTATAACAAGAGAGGAAATTATTCAAACAGTTTGGAAAGATATGCAGTCAATAGCAGGAGTTACAGACCAGGCTTTGGACCAGCTTGTTTTTAGGCTTAGGAAAAAAATAGAAACCGACCCAAATAATCCTAGTCATATTCAAACCGTAAAAGGAAGAGGATTTAAATTCGTACAGTGAATTAATTTTCAATTTGAAATTTAAAATTCGAAATGAAATTATAAAATTAAATGAATAAATTAAATAATAAATATGACTTAGAAGAGAGGACTGCCATTTTTGCAGAAAAAGTTATTGGTTTATGCAAGAAAACGCCTAAAAATTCAATTACTATTCCGATAATTAACCAGTTAATAAGAGCAGGGACCTCAATAGGAGCAAATTACTGTGAAGCAAATGGAGCAAGCAGTAAAAAAGATTTCAAAAACAAAATTTTTATTTGCAAAAAAGAAGCAAAGGAAACAAAATATTGGCTTAGGCTTTTAGCAACCACTCAAGATGATTTGAAAATAGAGATTGAACTACTGTCCCAGGAGACACAAGAGCTAATTTTAATATTTTCTAAAATTGCCGTAAACACTAAATAAAATATTTTAAAACTTAATTATTGAAAATTCATTAAAAATTAAAAATTTTAAATTAAAAATTCCAAGCAAAAGCTTGGCAAGGGCTTGCAATTTATTCAATCTTTGCGTTACGATAAAACTGTGAAGAAGTTTATTTTCAACAGTTTTAAGGTATTGTTTTTTTTAATATTTTTTTCATTTGTTTTTGTTCCAAAATCAAAAGCTGCTACCTGCAATATAACCTATGCTCCTTCCCCTGTTACAATTAAAGACAAATCTATCGAGGTTAAGGTTACAAGTAGCGATTTTGCTCCTAATTACACATACAAAATACAACTTTCAGGAGGAAATGCTTGTTATTATGAATACGGCATGGGACAGGGATATTGCCCTTCTAAAGACACTCAATTAAACAATGGCGCTCTTTCCGGTAAGCTTGACTTTCTCCACACCCTGCCGAATGGAAAATATACTATCGGGGTAATTGACACAAAAACTTCCAAGCCTATTTGCGGTATTTCTTTTCAAGTTGGCAGTGACAATGTAGCCGGAGGAGATAGTTGTAATCTTGTTACTGTTAAGCCTAAGCCATTTAATCCTAAACCTTCTGACTACATTGCGTTTAAAATTACCGGGAACTTGGCGTCAATAGATAATAATGATCAACTTCACACTTATATAAAGATAGGTAACAACGACGGGGCAACTGTTTGGAATGGATGTATAAAAAGAAACGATCTTAAAGACAGTGGCGGCTTTGGCTTTGGATATCTTACATCAGGCAATTATTACCTAGAGGTTAAAAACAGTTGCACTCCGGGCGGACTATTTGAGCTGACGGGTTGCTACGCGACGTTTAATGTTAATCCGGCAGGAGGAGGATTGGGGGGAGCCGGGAATAAAGAAGACCCTATTCCCCCGGGGCCGTGCGCCGCCGGAGCAAATATAAAAGGGACTTGCGCCAAGGTTGACACGGGACTTGGCCCTATCGGGACAGATCCCCAAAGTCTTATTAAATCAGTATTCGGACTCATTCTTAGTATCTCCGGCGGGATAGCCCTGATATTAATTATAATTTCCGGTTATAAAATATTAGCATCCCAAGGCAATCCCGAAACGCTTAAAGGAGCACGGGAACAGCTTACCGCAGCAATTGTAGGTCTATTGTTTATAATTTTTGCTCTGGTTATTCTGCAGATAATCGGTTATGACATATTGCGCATACCAGGATTTGGAAGCGGCCCTGCTCAATCAACAAATACGCGCATCGGAGGACCTTAAACATGAAACATTTAGCTTTATCAATAAACGGAACCCCTATCCCCTCGCTTTCAGGTATTCCAAGCGGAGGAATCGACATTGGCGGAAACATAATACAGCTGCTCACAAATATACTATTTATGTTGGCTGTTGTATTGACGCTTATTTTTATTATTTATTCCGGCATTCAATGGACAATATCGGGAGGAGACAAGCAGAAAATTCAACAAGCCAGAGCAAGGCTCACTTTTTCAATAATTGGTCTTATTATAGTTGCCGCTTCTTTTCTTATTGTAAATATTATTATAACTATTATTGGTCAAAAACCGCTCTTATTTCTCAACCCCTTGACAAAATAATAAAAACAATATATTCTCATATCATAATCGTGAAAAAAAGACTAGGATTTATTATCGGAGCAGCATCTTATCTTACCATGGTGCCTTCAGCGCTGGCCGCTGTAGGAGGGGTTGGGGAAAAAGTTCCGCTAAGCTCTACAGGATTCCTACAAGATATTTCCTTACAAAAAGTTCCTCAGTTTTTGATTACGTTGCTTTTAGTTGTCGGTATTTTAATTTCCTTGATTTTCCTTATCTACGGAGGAATTAAATGGGTAATTTCCGGCGGGGACAAAGCAAACGTTGATGCCGCCAGAAAACACATTGTCGCTGCGATAGTCGGCTTAGTAATTGTAGTTGCAGCTTTCTTTATTATAAATGTTGTCTTTACTTTTCTGGGAGTCGGCAGCCCCTTATCCGGTAATTTCTGTATTCCTAGCTTAACTAACCCCACCTGCGAATAACCCTTATCCTTGACTTTTTCTTTTCCTATTTGCTACGCTAGCTTTATATGAAGGACTGGGGAAGCTGTGTTCAAGATGGAGTTGCAACTCTTAGCTGCTTACCTGCTGTTTTTAGTAATATTGTTTACTGGGCTGCCGGTTTAGCCGGGATTGTTGCTGTTTTTTTCATCATACTGGCAGGAATAAAATTCTTAACCTCTGGCGGCGACCCAAAACAAGTCGAGGGAGCAAGGAAAACTTTAACCTATGCAGTAGCGGGACTAATCGTTATTCTTTTGGCTTTTGCAATAATTAAGTTAATAGGAACAATAACTGGGGCCGACTGCATCACTACGTTTGGATTTGATACCTGCAAATAATTTCTCCGAAGGATAATTTTCACGGGGCAGGCTGAAATTAATATTTTCCTTTGACCGCGTCTGACGCGGTTTGCACCTAGTTTGATAATCTTGCAACGTAATTTTTCACGTTATAAGCTAGTATAATCAGTTACTAGTTATTAGATACTAGTTACGAAATCCCATGGCAATTATTAAATCTTATAAAGAACTCATCGTTTGGCAGAAAGGAATGAAATTAGTAAAAGAAATCTTTCTTTTAACCGAAAATTTTCCTAAATCAGAAGTTTTTGGCATTACTTCTCAAATGAGAAGAGCGGCGGTATCAATTCCATCAAACATTGCAGAGGCATTCGGCCGAAGATCTTTTAGATCATCTGTTCAGTTTTATTCCTTTGCCTATGGCTCTGCCCTAGAGCTTGAAACGCAGCTTATTATTTCAAAAGAATTAATTATGGCAAAAGAGACATTATTTAAACCAAGCGAGAATCTCTTGTTGGAAGTTTCTAAAATGTTAAATGTTATGATAGGAAAAATGAAAAAATTAACAAAGGAGGACACTAGCAACTAGTAACTAATCTAACTAGTGTCTAGTAACTGAACTATGGAAAATCACCCTATACCTCAAGATATTACCGGTTTTCAGTTTAAGCTGATTGGCGACATGACGATTAAACAATTTGCCTATCTTGCGGCAGGGGTGGTAATAGGCTGGATTATTTTCGTTCTTCCTTTAATTCCAATCGTCAAGATTCCTCTTGCCGGAATATCAATTCTTTTAGGCGCCGGCTTTGCTTTTTTGCCCATTGAGGGGAGACCTATGGATTTAATGATTTCTAATTTTTTTAAAGCCGTCTTCTATCCGACGCAGTTTATTTATCAAAAGACAGGGGGGCACCTTTGGCTTCCTATACCGCATCTTGCTCAATCTCAAAAACAACAGCGGGCCCAACAGGCGGCCCAAACTGCGTCTCTTTCCGGACAGGCATTAAAAGACTATTTAAATTCACTGCCCAAAAGATCAAAAAACCAGCTTGACCAAAAAGAAATGGTTTTCTTCGAATCGTTAGCTAGTCTCCAGGCAAACACTCCTGCCCCGCAATTACAAGTACCCCAGCCCGCTACGCCTCATGCTTTTGCTAACCAAGCTCCGCCAAATCAACCGGCTCCGGTCGCAAAAGAAGCAGAAATGCCTTCCGAAGAGGAAGAAATTTTACGAAAAGAGGCGCAAATTTTACAGCAGCAGTTGGTGCAAGCAAAGACGCAGGAATCAGCGCAGTCGGGATCTGAAGAATATAAACAGGCGCACTTAAAGGTACTTGAACTTGAAAATCTCCTAACAGATACTGCCAAGCAAAAACAAGTGCTTGAAGGACAAATCGCAGAACTTCAGAAAAAGCTTACAAACGAAAACAAAAACGTTTATACCGCCTCTATTGCCAAAGCGCCCAAAAAAGAAACTCAAAATATAAGAAGCATTCCCCAAGGCTTAGGAAAAAGCATAGGCCTTCCAATTGCGCCCGAATTTCCAAACCTGGTTACAGGCATTGTAAAAGACCCGCGAGGCAATCCCTTGGGAAATATTCTTGTTGAAATAAAAGATGCCGACAGTAACCCTGTTCGAGCATTCAAAACAAATCCTTTAGGACAATTCGCCTCCGCAACGCCGCTAAATAACGGTACTTACACTATAGAATTTGAGGACACTAAGGGAGAAAACAAGTTTGATGTTATTCAATTTAGCGTAACCGGACAAATAATACTGCCGATAGAAGTGCTCTCCGTTGACACAAGAGAAGAGTTAAGGAGAAGTCTGTTTAGCTAGCATTTAAAAGATTAAATATAAAATATTAAAAATACATATCAAATATGAAAAACGATAGGGAAAGAGAATTTAAAAAACGTTTATACGGTCTTATCTTAAGGATTATTAAATTTGTTGAGAATTGCAAAAAATCTCAAACAACAAAGATTATTGGAGACCAATTAATAAGAAGCGGGACGAGTATTTTGGGAAACTATATAGAAGGGCAGTCTGCAAGTTCAAAGAAGGATTACACAAACTATTTTCACCATAGCTTAAAGTCGGCAAATGAAAGCAAGGTGTGGGTTTCAATATTGCGGGATACAGATAATGGTGAAAAGGATGAAGCAAATTCAATTTTGGCAGAACTTGATGAAATTTCCAAAATATTCGGTTCAAGTATCCCGACTTTAAAAGGAAAAGGGAATAATATTTAATTTTTGCTATGTGTATTTTATATTTAAAATTTTATTTTTGATATGAAAATGATGCAATCAAAGATTGGAAGCTTGAAAATCCAATAGAAATTAGAAATTGAAAATTAATAATTATTTATGAAAAGTTCTGCCCGAAAAATCAACGCAACAACGCAGAAATTCACAGAAATACAGGACGTTATCGATGACGTTGTTGTTTTAACCAATGGTAACGCCTGCTTGGTTATTGAAGTAACCGCTACAAACTTTGCGCTTTTGTCCGCAGAAGAACAGGATTCAAAAATTTTCTCTTACGCCGCCCTTCTTAACTCCCTCTCCTTCCCGATTCAAATTCTTATCAGAAGTAAAAAGCTGGACATAACCTCCTATCTTAAGCTTCTTGATACTGAAGCAGGAAAAACACAAAATCAGATGCTTGCGGAGCAGATAAAGCTTTACAAAGATTTTATTCAGGAATTAATTAAGGTAAATACCGTTTTGGATAAAAAATTCTATATTGCTGTTCCTTTTTCCTACCTTGAAAAGGGCATCGGCGCTGCGGCGGGCAGTGTTAAGAAGAAAAGCTCGGTGGATGATTTCGCTTTTGTCCAAAACGCTAAATCCGCTCTTCATTCAAAAGCAGAGTCCCTGCACTCCCAGCTCGGAAGACTTAATTTGCGAGCCAGAACTCTGGAAAAAGAAGAGTTAATTAAATTATTTTATGAAATATACAACGATACCTTAATTGAAACAGGCCAGGCAACAGACAACATAAAATCACCGATAGTTAAAAACGAGGGGGCAAAATGAATCTTTTCAAAAAAAACAAAACCCAAGTCAGCCAAACACAGCTGCCAGCAAAGCAGCAGCAGACTGTTTCGCCAAGTATTGCCAAACTTGAAAAAGGAATGGTTTCCTTAACGGATATTATTGCGCCGTCTTCTGTTGAAGTTGATTTTCATTTTATAAGAGTAGGGGAAAAGTTTTATAAAACAGTTTTCGTCGTTGGCTATCCGCGCTACGTATCGGCAAACTGGCTTCAGCCCATAATTGACTTTGACCACTCTATGAATATTTCTATGTTTATCTATCCAACCTCATCTCCCGATGTTTTGTCGGATTTGCGCAGAAAAATTGCCGAAATGGAAGCAACGATTTCATCCCAAGTTGAGGAAGGACAGCTGATTGACCCTAAGGTAAAAGCATCTTTAGATGACGCTTTATCCGTTCAGGAAGAGCTGGCAAAAGGCGTTGAAAGGTTTTTTCAATACAGTCTCTACATAACGCTTTCTGCCGAAAACGTTAAAGACTTAGACGAAGCCTCGAAAAGACTAAGCACAACGCTTGGCTCAATACTTATGCTCTCAAAAACCGCAACCCTGCAAATGGAAGACGGATTTAAATCCAGCATTCCCTTGGGACAAGACAGGCTTTTTATAACTAGGAACATGGACACAACATCCCTTGCTTCAACTTTTCCGTTTACTTCGGCAATGCTGGCGCAAGATAAAGGCGTAATGTACGGAATTAACGAGCAAAACGGTTCTTTAATTATTTTCGACAGATTCTCCTTAGAAAACGCCAACGAAGTGGTTTTGGGCAAATCCGGAGCGGGAAAATCTTATTTAATTAAACTTGAAGCAATAAGGCAGTTTATGTTTGGAACGGAAGTTATCATTATCGACCCGGAAGGAGAATATGAAACCCTGGCAAAAACTCTGGGAGGCGAGCATGTTTCCTTTACCGCGTCTGATCCGGTCAGGATAAACCCTTTTGACATGTCCGGGCTTTACGAAGAAGGCGAAAATGAGCTTGGTCTTAAAATTCTTTCTTTACACGGACTTTTAAGAATTATTATGGGCGATTTGGATGCCGCTCACGATGCAATTTTAGACAGGGCACTGGTCGAAACATACCGGCAAAAAGGCATAACTGCCGATCCCACAACGCAAAAGAAACAGCCTCCTTTAATGGAAGATTTATACAAGGTATTGCTCGGCATGGAAGACCCGGCCGCCAGAGAGCTGGCGTTAAGACTTGAGAAATTCATTAAAGGAAGCTTAAGCGGAATATTTAACCAGCAATCCAATTTTGATCTTAAGAATTTGCTAACGGTTTTTAATATCAAGGCGCTTGAGGAAGAGCTAAGGCCGGTTGCCATGCACATTGTTTTAGATTTTGTTTGGACAAGGATTAGAAAAACACTTAAAAAGCGCCTTCTTATTCTTGATGAGGCCTGGTATATTATGAAATATCCCGATTCTGCTTCTTTTGTTTATAGCATTGCCAAAAGGTCACGCAAATATTATCTTGCGCTAACAACGGCAACCCAAGACGTGCAGGATTTCCTGTCCACCGACTATGGCAAAGCCATTTTATCAAACTCTTCGATACAAATGCTTTTAAAACAAAGCCCGTCCGAAGTAGACTTGGTTTCGCAAACCTTTTATCTCTCGCAGGGAGAGAAAGAACTTTTGCTATCGGCGGATATCGGCGAAGGGTTGTTTTTTGCAGGACAAAGCCATGTTGCAATGAAAGTTATAGCTGCACCCTTTGAACACACAATGATTACATCTAACCCGCAAGAAATTCTTAAAATGCAGGAGGATGAAGCCGAAAGAGCGCGGTTGATGACACAGGCCCCTGTTGAACCACCTATGACGCCGGTCAATGAGCCGGTTGCTCCGCCAGCGACAACTATCATCCTCCCAACAGAAAACCCCATTCCTAAACTAGACGCTAGTAGCTAGTTACTAGTTGCTGGTATTTAGTTGCCAGCAATTAGTTTCTGCTATTATTAAGTCATGGCCGAAGAAAACGAAAAAAAAGATTCATCTGCTGTGGGCAGAATTAACAGCCTTGCCGGCAAAGGAAGAAATCTGCAAAGAGCCTATGGTGCTTACAAAAAAGCGAGGGCGGCATGGCTTGCAGGAGAAGGATTGGGCGCATTGGCCGGACCAGCCGTAGGGGTAGGGATTGGCGTTGTCATACTTGTTGTTGTTATTATTATGTTCTCCGGAGCCGCCCCGAGCACTGTTGTCGGCGGCGACCTAAGCAACTCCCCTTCTCCGACAGAATCTTCTACTCCCGGACCAACTACGCAACCAGGCGGACTCGACGGAACAGATATTCTCGTGTGGGGGAGAAAAATAAACAGCGTCCTTACTAAGGCTTTAGGTTGCAGCAACACAATTTACAATAGACAACAAAGCATTATAAGAAATACTGCAGGATATAGTGCTGCTATTAGGGGGGGTGATTGTCAAGGATATGGAGGAGCCTATCTCTGCACAAGGCTTGTGAAGGACGCCTATAACCTGGCGGGCATAAAAAACAATCTTAGTGAATGGACCCCCAGCATGGTAAGCCAATGGGGATCCATCAGGGGCCTTACCTTATTAAAAACAAATAATGTAAGGATGGTAAAACCAGGAGATGCTGTTTTTTGGTATGGTCTTAGCGGAAGTTGCAATTGCTATAGATATAGACACGCAGATTTAATAGATGCAATAAGCGTTAATTCAAGCGGAAATGGAGTGCTGTATACTATAGATGCCAATGTCAATCAGAAACTCATTAAGCATTATGTTAGCGGATGGAAGCTTTTAGGAAACGTGTGGTTGCCTGCTGCAACAAATGTAGCTTTTGGGTTGGGACCAAGATAAATGAAAAACTTTCTTATTTATAACAAAAAGTTGGTTTTAATATTGGGCCTTAGTTTTGCGCTATTTTTTTTGCTCATCATTGTTTTTTTTCTTTTTTCAAATAAAAGAACGGGTTATCTTGTTCCAAAAGAGACTGTAATCCTTAAAAAGGAAGGTTTGGAAATAAAAAATGTTTTTCCGGAGCCCAACCATAATAACGCAGGCATATTCACAGATGTTTATGTTGATTTTTCAAGACCAGTAGATAATACTGAAAAAAATAACGTGTCTCTTTTAATTAATCCGTTTGTCAAAACTTCATATTTTTGGTCAAATAATAATTCTAGGCTTAATGCAAAGCTGGAGGGGGGCCTTGAGGTGGACACAGCCTATATTTTGCGACTGGATTATTTTAACAAGAAATATTCATGGGGCTTTACGACTGCAAAAATTGAAAATGTTTCAGAGGAAGATCAGTTGAAAGCACAAGGCATACTGGATAACGAGTCAAATGCCCAGATGGACGCTTTTTATAAAAAATATCCGTGGTATGATAGCCTTCCTCCGGAAAACGATAGGTATTTTGTTGGTTTTGATGCAGAAAAAGGACTGTTTTTTGTTGATCTATATCCATTAAAAAACTCTCCATCCTCTATTTCCGAACAGGTTGTTGTACTAAAAAACGAGGTGCTAACGGAATTAAAAAGAATTGGGGTAAGCACCTCTGGATATGATTTCTCATGGGGGGTTATTCCGAAATAATTAGCCCTGCACTCTAATGGGCATTATTAAGTGAAAAAAGGAGTTGTCGCCTGTAATTTTAAAAACCCCGGGATTTAGCGGGCCGGTCATTTCGAAAGACATGTTTTCCTCATTGATGTTTGAAAAAAGATCCAGTAAATAGCGGGCATTAAAGGCAATTTCGTTTTCCTCGCCTATTACTTTCGCGTCAACCTCGACCGTATTCTCCCCAACCGAAGGCGTGTTTGCGGAAACAATTATTTTATCCTTTTTAACGGAAAATTTAACTATGTTCGCCGTTTCCCTTGCAAAAACCGAACAAAGTTTTATGGCTTTTTGCATTTCGTCCTTATCAAATTCCGCTTTTGTTCCAAAATCGGTTGGGATAATTTTTTCGTAACTTGGGTACTCTGCCTCTATTAATCTTCCGACCAGTGTTGTTTCGCCTTGTACAAAAATCGCTTGGTTATTTTTGCCTGAAACAAAAAGAGAGATGTCTTCGTTTTGCTTTATTGAAACAAGCTCTTTTATAACCCTTGCCGAAAGAAGAAGCTCGTCCACGCCCTCTCCTTTTTTAGTTTTTATCACAACGTTGTTTTTTAAAGAAAGCCTGTATCCATCCGTTGCCACTATTAAAAAGCCGTCTTTTTCTTTTTTTATTAAAATGCCTGAAAGCGCTGGTCTGCCGCTATCTTGACTTGCGGCAAAAACAACCTTGTTAAAATCATCCAGCACTGTTTCTTTTTTAAAGACTGCAACCTCCTCGCCTTTGTCCTCATAAAGCTTAGGGAAGTCTTCGTAAGGCATTGTCCGAAAAGCCATTTTTATTTTTTTCCCTTTTAGAACAAGGTTTTGTTCCCTGGTTTCTATGGATATTTTTTCTTCTGAGACGTTGTTTATGAGTTCAAAAAATGTTTTTGCGGGGACACAAGCCATTCCTTCTTCCTCTATGTTTGCGGGGACAGATGAGGATATACCTATTTCCAAATCGGTTGCGTTAATTATGAGCCGTCCCTTTTCGGCGATGATTAAAAACGTCGATAAGATTTCCAACTGGCTGTTTCCGGAAACAGCATGGTTTAAAAAAAATAAACACCGTTGTAGATTCTCTGTAAGAAAAGTGGCTTTCATAATATAGATACTTGTTGTAGTAGTAGTGTATCTGGAAAAGTGGAAAAAAGCAAGGCGGCACGGCCAAGAAACATGTTTATAAAATGTGTATAACAGTGTTTAGAAAAAGTGTAAAATTTCAAAAACTTAATAACCCGCAAGTTTTCCCCCGTCATAATTTTTTATCCCCAAAAGTTCCTGGGAAAACCCACCCGTATCAACCATTTTTTCCACTTTTCCCACACCATGCATAATAGTTGTGTGATCTCTACCGCCTAAAATATTACCAATCTCAACATAGGTTAACTCAAGGTCTTTTTTAAGAATATACATTGCCACCTGTCTAGCCCTAACCAAAGAAGCATCTCTTTTAGCGCTTTTTATCTGTGTTGGTTTGATTTTATAATAAGCGCAAATGTTGTTTATAATATCGTCCGGGTGGAAAACCCCTCTATCTTCTTGGCGAGTGCTTTTTAAAACCGACTGCACCAAATCGCCGGTTATATTAATCCCCCTTGTTTCGGCCTCTGTTGCCATTCTTAATAAGACCCCCTCAAGACTTCTGGCGTCTTGAGATTTTTCGGCAATTGTTTTGGCAACTTCTATTGGCAGGTCAAACCCGTATTTTTTTGCCTTAATTAATAAGATTGCCGTTCTTAATTCAAAATCAGGCGTGTCTATGTCAACGGTTAACCCGCCGGAAAATCTCGATAAAAGTCTTTTTTCTACTTTTTTAATTTCCGACGGGGGCCTGTCGGAAGAAAGAACGATTTGCGCCAGATTATCAACCAAAATATTGAAAGTATGAAAAAGTTCTTCCTGAACCTTTTCTTTTCCCGCGATAAACTGAATGTCGTCGATTATTAAAAGATCAATATTCCTAAACCTTTTTTTCATAAGAGCCGTGCTGTTGGTTCTTATTGCGTCAACCACTTCATTTGTGAATTCCTCGCTTGTCGTGTAAACTATTTTTTTGTTTGGGTTTTTTTGATAAACTTCATTTGCAATAGCCTGCATTAGATGCGTTTTTCCTACTCCTGTTGGTCCATAAATAAAAAGAGGATTATATGCAATGCCTGGTTTTTTGGCAACGGTTGATGCGCTGACAAAAGCTAATTGGTTGCTTGAGGCAACAGCTAGATTTTCAAAAGTGTAGTCCGGCCTTACCCGCGGTAAGTGTCCAATAATTGTCGGGGATTTTTCGCTTTCGTCAAAAAGAGGGCCGTTTTTTTCCGCTTGCTCTTCCGGTGCTAAAACTTTTGGGACAAAAATTATTTTTGAACTTACTCCAACATGTTTATCAACAGATTTTTTAATAACGTCATAAAACCTTCTTTGTAAAAGATCAATAATCATAACCGAAGGCGCGGCAATTGTTAAAGAGTTCCCTTCCAAAGACAAAAGCGAGGTTCTTTTAAAAAGCGTTAGAAAATTTGCTTTTGAAACCTCAATCTCAATTTCTCCCAAAACTTTACTCCAAAGTTTTTTATTTTCTTCCATAGTGGTAAAGAGCAGTTTAATAATGTGGATAACTTTTTGTCAATATGCAGAAGTGTATATAAGTGGGTCTCTTTTAATTTGCACGCTTAATGCTTTTCAAAACAATCGCAATTTGCTATACTTAATAAATGGAAAAATCAATAAAGCTTAAAAAAATAAAAAGGAAACGAAAACACGGATTTTTTGAAAGATCGAAAACCCATGGCGGACAAAAAGTTTTAAAAAACAGAAGGGCAAAAAAAAGGAAAAGCCTTACTGTTTAGGCGGTTATTAATATTAATGCTTAAGAAAAAATACCGTTTGCTAAAAGAAACGAAGTTTAATAAGGAAGATCTTTATACTTCCCCATTTTTTGTTTTAAGACTTGCAAAAAATGAAAAATCTTTTAACAGGTTTGGTTTCGTAGTTTCAAAAAAAATTGACAAAAGAGCAACGGCAAGAAATAGAATTAAAAGACAAATAAGGGTTTGTATCGAAGATAATTTTGACAAAATAAAACCCGGCTATGATATGCTGTTTATATTAAAAAAAAATATACTGGGCAAAACAACAAAAGAGATTTGCGAATTAACTTTGGGAGAATTGGGAAAACGGAAATTATTAAAATGAAAAAAACTATTTTATTTTTTATAGACTTTTATAAAAACGTTTTTTCTTATATTATTAAAAGTATTGTTGGCGTTAGTAATTGCTGCAGATTTTCGCCAACTTGCTCTGAATACGCAAAAATTTCAATTAAAGAAAAAGGTGTTTTAACAGGTACCCGGCTTTCATTGGCACGTCTTTTAAAATGTCAGCCGTTCTATAAAATTGCATAAACTATGACAGATCCTTCAATTTTTAATACTATTCTTGTCTGGCCGATAATTAACGTTTTAGTTGCCGTTTACAAAGGTTTAATTTTTGTTAACTTCCCTTTTGCTTTGGGTTTTTCAATTATAATATTAACAATAATCATCCGTTTTGTTTTGTACCCTCTAACCGCATCTCAGCTTAAAGCTTCAAAGAAAATGCAGGACTTAAACCCGCACATTACAAATCTTAAGAATAGACACAAAGGAGATTCAAAAACCCTCCAGCAGGAAACAATGAAATTATACAAAGAGCACGGCGTTAATCCGGCTGCCGGCTGCCTGCCTGTTATTATTCAGCTTCCAATCATTTGGGGGCTATATACGGCTTTGCAGCAAATAGCTCAATTGGGGCCTAACGTAATTAATAAAATTGTTTATTTTGACGCTTTAAAACTTACCAAGGCTTGGGATCCGAATTTTTTTGGCGTTTCCTTGGGGAGTAACCCTTCCCAGATTATCACAAGCGTTGGGCCAATCATCTTAATAGTTCCCTTACTTACAGCACTGTTTCAGTTTATTCAGTCAAAAATGATGTTTAGTAAGCCCAAAGCTCAAGAAGGATTGGTAAAAAAAGACGAGAAGAAAAAAAATGATGATTTTGCTTCTGTTTTTCAATCACAGGCGATGTATATCTTCCCCATTATGATTGGTTTTTTCTCATACACATTTCCCGTTGGCCTATCTTTATACTGGAACACTTTTACGATTTTTGGTATCATGCAGCAATACAGAGTTTCGGGGTTAGGCGGACTGGAAGAGTGGAAAAATAAAATATATGGACAAAAAACAAAGTAAAATCGTGCAAGACACAACGGAAGAGCTTTTAAAACTGCTTGAAATACAGGGAGATTTTGAAGTTAAGGAGAAAGAAGAGGCGATTGAAATAAATCTTAACACGGAAGACAGCGGAATTGTTATCGGCTATCATGGTGATACTCTTGAGTCATTGCAGCTTATTTTGTCTTTGTGTTTGGCCAGAAAGCTTGGCGAGTTCAAAAGGGTTTCAATTGAGGTCGGAGAATATAAGAAAAAAAGAGAAGAGTGGTTAAAAAATCTTGCCGCTGAAACAAAGGAAAAAGTTTTATCTGAAAACAAAGAAGTTTTTCTTTCAGATTTAAAATCCTGGGAAAGAAGAATTGTGCATCTGCTTTTGCAAAATGATCAAGAAGTTGTTTCCGAATCTATTGGGGAGGGGAAAGACAGAGTCTTGGTCGTTAAGCCAAAAAATTAATCCCTCTGCAATATTTTTTTATCTCCTGGTATTGTTTTTACCGACTCAGTTTGGCAAACACTTTTGGCCGAACTTTTCTTACGTTTACGGAATAAGAACAGACTACCTCTCCCCCACGCTGTATCTTACGGACATATTAACAATAGGCCTTATTCTTTCTTGGATTTTAGAGAGTCTGGTAAGTTCAAATGGTCTTTCCTACGCGGTAAAATTAGCAAGCAACAATATTATTAAATTGCGAATGGTGTTTCTTATTGTTTTGTTTCTATTGGCCGGAGTACTTCACTCAAATAATCCGCCGGTTGGAATCTACGGGATTATAAAACTCTTGGAATATATTTTTTTGCTTACCTATACCGCGAAAAATTTTAGAAAGCTAAATAGTTTTGTTTTATTTTCGATTTTTATTGCAGGGGTTTTATTTGAATCATTTTTAACAATCGCGCAATATATTAATCAAGGTTCGCTTGGCGGGATTTTTTATTTTTTAGGTGAACGAAGTTTTAATTCACAAACCCCGGGCATTGCAAACGCTTCGGTAAGCGGGCAATTATTCCTAAGGCCTTACGCAACTTTTTCGCATCCAAATGTTCTTGCCGGGTATTTATTTGTCTTTATGATGTTAATTATTTTTTATGCAAAACAGAAATTCTTTAAACGGCAAAACGCAGTTGTATTTTTTTCTCTTTTCTTTGGATCTTTAGCGCTTTTTTTTACAATGAGCAGAATTTCAATAATCGCCTGGAGCGGCGCGTTAATGTTTTTACTTACCTATAGTTTTTGGAAAAAAACTAGAATGGATGTTACAAAGAAAATAGACCTACTGTTAATTAGAAACAGAATTTTGCCGCTGATGGTTTTTATAATTATTACTTTTATTTTTACTTTTCCCCTAGGCCTTCGCCTTTTTCAATTTAACTTTTCAGACCAGTCTGTTGTTCAAAGGGAGGTTTTAATAAATAACTCCATAGTTATGTTTTGGCAAGACCCGATACTCGGAGCCGGCTTAAATAATTTTTTAGTTAACCTTCCTTTTGTGCAAAAACAACACGGAGAAGTTTTGTATATTCAGCCGGTGCACAACATTTATCTTTTGGTTTTATCGCAAACGGGGATTATCGGTTTTGTTTTATTTGGCTATTTCTTAATAAAAACATATAAGAGAATTGAAAAAAGTTCGAACATTGAATTGCCGGTTTTGTTTTTTTCTATTTTTTTTCTAGGCCTTTTTGACCATTACTTTTTAACACTCCAGCAGGGACAAATTCTGTTTACAGTTATCCTTGGATTGTTTTGGGCAAACCCTGAAAAGACAATAAGGACAAAGAATGGTCATATCAAACCTTTGCGGTAATTACCGGAATTTCGGAAGAACTCGTTTTTGCCTTATTGGCTTTTAAGCGGTATTCTGTTAAAATTTTTGGAAAAGACACACGAAAATGAATAACATTTCTATCTTTACGGACGGGGGAGCAAGGGGTAATCCGGGGCCTGCGGCAATCGGGGTTTACATAGTTGATGACAAAGGCAACGAATTGGCGGCAATTGGCAAAAGAATTGGGGAGGCAACGAATAATACCGCCGAATATAAAGCTGTTCTGGCAGCTCTTTCCTGGCTTTTGGAAAATAAGCAGAATTTAGAAAAAAACGCAAAGATATCTTTTTTTGTAGACTCCCAGCTTGTGTATTCCCAAATAAAAGGAATTTTTAAAGTTAAAGCGGAAAGCATAAGAGAATTAGTCTTTACGGTTAGGGAAAAACAAGCGCAATTAGGACTGCCTCTTCAGTGGAATCATATCGCAAGGGAAAAAAACAAAAGGGCAGACGAACTGGTTAATTTAGCGCTGGACAACCTGCTCTAGAGCTTCTACAATAGTTCTTGTGAAAAGATCTGCCTTTGTAACATCCGAAAAAAAGGATGGAAACCCCATACTTATTGTTGACAGGATAGGGATAATAGGAGACGCGCTTTTAGAACAGCTTAAAGATGAGTCCTTGATTATTTTTGTCAGTCAAAAAAAACCATCCTCGCCGGAAAATGTTGTTCACATCCCGTTTTTTAAAAAAAATCCAACGGTTCCGGACAATACATATTCACACATTTTTGTTGTTGATGATCAAACAAGTGCCACGAAAGATTCTTTACCAAGTTTTATAAAAAAAGCTCAATACGATAGAGCGGTATTCTTATTTGCTACCCATATTTTGCGAATAAACGAGCCGTTTGTAGCAGAAATTCCAAATGTTTACCAAAAAGCAAAAATAGCTGTTTTCGGCGATATTTTTTGTAAGGATATTATTTACGATACAAAATTTGCTGTTAATAAATTTATTTATCAAGCGCAAAATTACAACAAAATCGATGTACCAGGAGACGGTACAAGCGTAACTTACCCCGTATTTCTAGAAGATGTCGTTACGGGGATTTTCGAAGCCGTTTTTGGAGATGGAGAAAACAAAAACCTTTTCTATTTATTTCCAAAACACGGAGTAACGTTAATCTCTCTTGCCCATATGCTGCAAAAAGCAAATCCGGCGCTTCATATCGATTTTGTTAAAGAAAAAAACCCCCAGCAAAAAAATTATGTTTTTTCAACGGAAGGCGTTTATCTTTTAGGCGAGAACTATGCATTAGAAGATAAAATAAAAAACGTAGGCATTAAAGAAAAACAGCCTTTAAAATCCATCGTTATAACTAGTAATCCATATAAAGAGCGAAACAGCATAGCTCTGCCATTTTTCTGGTTAATTTTTTGCATCGTGTTTTTTTTGTCCTTACCGCTCATCACAACCTTGGGGTTTTCGTTCTTGGGACTTGAATCGCTTAAAAACGCAAAAGCGTCGCTTGATAAAGGAGACTTTATAGCCGCCGAAAAATCCGTGTATTTTGCTAAAAATTCTTTTTCTCTCGCTCAAAATGCGTGGGTCATATTATCTGCCGAAAGCCAGGTTTTTGGGAAACAAGATCTCCTTAACAAATTGGCCGGCGATATAGAAACCGGAAAGAATGTTTCAACGGCCGGAACTTATCTTTTGAATGCGTCAAAATCCTTAACCCTGGCTTTTTCCAGCGATGTTAAATCTGTGAGCAATTTTATTGATGCGTCTAATTATTTGAAAAACGCCATTGTGATTTTTGAAAAAGAAAAAGCGCAGGGACAGAATTTTTCCGACATTACGCAAAAAATTGACCCTTTAATTAATTTTATTTCCAATACCGTAGATGTTTGGCCGGATTTACTTGGTTTTAATAATGAGAAAACTTACTTAGTTTTATTTCAAAACAATATGGAGTTAAGGCCCGGAGGGGGATTTATAGGTTCATACGGAATTCTTACCGTTAAAAACGGTAAGGTTTCGGCTTTTAAGATATATGACGTTTATGATGCGGACGGACAGTTAAGGGGGCATGTGGAGCCGCCATTTGCCATAAGGCGCCATCTTGCGTCCGTTAACCTATATATGAGAGACAGTAATTTTGACGTTGACTATATTAATGATGCGGCCGCGGCAGCGCGTTTCCTTAGCTTAACAAAAAAACAGACGGTTAACGGAGTTATTGGGGTTGACGTTTCTTTTGTTAAAAATATTCTTTCCGCAATGGGCCAGGTTTATGTTCCGGAGTACAATGAATACGTAAACTCCGGCAACCTTTTTGCGCTTACACAGTCTCACGCGGAAAAAAACTTTTTCCCGGGGTCTACGCAAAAGAAAGATTTTTTACGACTTTTGTTGCAGGCAATGGAAAATAACATAGCAACCAATAAGAATATTTCTTATCTTTCTCTGGCTCAGGCAGTTGGGGACTCTATTTCGCAAAAACACGTTCTTTTTGCATTTGATAATTCAAGTATCCAAAACCTTTTCACCGTTAACGGCTGGTCTTCATCCCTGTGGGATGATAGAAAACAAGAGAAAAACCTTATTAATGATTTTTTTGGTATTAGCGAAGCAAATCTAGGCATTAATAAAGCGAATTATTTTATCAAAAGAAGCGTTTCCCAAGTTGTTAATATTGATGATAACGGTAGTGTTTCCGCAAGCATTACCGTTGCTTATAAAAATACAAACGTAAATGGTATTTGGCCCGGAGGAATTTATAAAAATTATTTGAGGTTTATATTGCCGCAAGGAGCACAGCTAACAGGTGTAAAAATAAACGGACAAGCTCAAAGTACAGTTGATGCGATTACTAATCCCCAGATTTACGAAAATAAAAATTTTTCTCCGCCCAAAAAGCTGGAAATTGAAAAACGTGATCAGAATGGAAAAACAATCTACGGTTTCTTAACAAACGTTCCCGTTAACGCTCTGCAAACAATAACTTTTGATTACTCGCTTAACGACCGGGTTTTAGTTTCCTCACCTGTTTTAAATTATGATTTGCGTATTTTCAAACAGCCCGGAACAGAGGAGTATCCTTATGATTTTTCGCTTACATATCCGAGCGGGTTTAGAGTTGTTTCTGCAAGTGACGGAGCAGATGATAACGGAAGAGTAGTTTATTCGGGAAGCCTAAACAGCGACAGGAATATTTTAATAAATTTAGCTAAAAAATAGCTTTTCCTATTTGCTTCAAGAGGGATTATGCGGCGGAAACTTATCTTACGGTTCTCCGGGATATGACCACATCTTGCCCTTCGGGTAAAAGCGTATCTGTTGGTCCACTGACATCAACAGATACTCTGCCTAGTCGGATTACTCTCAACGGAGAACTTGAAGTTCCTTCTGGTCTTCGTAGCGAACTTCGAAGTCTTTGACGTGCCTCCATGGTTCTTATTTCACGATAGTATCCTGTGTTGCTTGGACTTTCAGCTAATGCCATAACAACATAATAAATGACTAATCTTTACCCGGCTTGACGGTTAGGGGATTTTTGTCTGACATTAACCTGACATCCAGCCTTATTGCTAAATAATCCTTCGGCAATTACAATAGAGGCACGAATATGACGCATAACATAATAGAAGAAAATTATCCTTTAACTTTTAGGCAAGACGAGTCGGAAGAACTCGGCAAGCACTTGAAAAACAGACACGCAGTTGTTTTGATAGGAATGAAAAAGGTGGGAATAAGTAATTTCCTCCGCTTTTTTTTAAACAATAAAGACATCCCGGGAACCTACATAAAGGATTACAGGAGACATTTATTCATTCCCATAGAGCTTAATGATTTAGTTGAGTGCGAAATCGCACCATTCTGGACACTAACTTTAAAAAGAATTGTAGATTCGGTAGAGGAGTACCCAATTGACGAAAAAATTAAAGAGCAAATCGGAAATTTATTTTTAGAAAGCATTCAGCTTCAGGATTTATTTTTTACAATAGACAGCGTTCGTCTTTCGCTTCTAAAGATTACGGAACAAGGATATTTACCAACCATTTTTTTTGTCAGGTTTGACCGAATGAAAGACGCGGTAACTCCGGAGTTTTTCGCAAATTTAGAAGGGATTAAGTCAACTAACCAGCAAGTTGCTTTTGTTTTTACCAGCTACCAGCCTTTAAAAAAACTTATGCCTTCGGCTTTTCCAAAGACTTCTTGGACGGTATTTTTTAAAAACATTTATATTAGCCCTGCAAAAACAGAAGATGTAAAAACAATATTCACAAGTTATAAAAAACGTTTTGGAGTTCCTCTTTCTGAATATCTCGAAGATTATTTATTTGAATTGGTTGATGGTTATACGCAATATCTTCAGCTGGCGCTTATTTTTCTTCACGAAAAAAAAGAAGCGATAAGAACAAAAGAAAAACTTTACCTAGGCCTTAGTAAAGATGAAAGAATTAACCTTCAGTCGGAAGAGCTCTGGGAAAGTTTGGACAAAAATGCCCAAAAAATACTGTTAAAAATAGCAAATAGTGAGAAAATTTTGACGGAAGAAAAAAGAAAATCAATATATCTTTGGAATACCGGGTTTATAAAAACAATAGGCGCAAATAATTATGTTTTCAGTAAACTTTTTGCGGATTTTGTCAGACAAAAAGAAACAAATATAAGCTCGAAAGATGCAAATAATGAATTCAGTAAAAAAGAAAATTTATTGTTTAACTTTCTTTTGGAAAATAAAGATAAGATTTGCGAAAGGGAACAGATTATCGAAATAATTTGGCCGGAGGAAGAAGAGTTGGGTGTATCGGATTGGGCGATAGATAAGCTTATTGCAAGGGTGCGGAATAAATTAAAAAACCAGGACAATAACTACGAAATACAAACAATAAAAACAAGAGGCTATAAACTAATAGAGGTTTAATTTACCCTGCACTTTCATCACTAGCCATTAGCTTGAAAAAGCTATAAAATAAGAAGTATTGCAAGGTAAGTTTTTTTAAAAAGAAAGTGCAGGGTGTATGGATAAGGTATATAGTCACAAAAATGTTGAAGAAAAAATATACAAAGAATGGGAAGAAAAAGGATATTTTAGTCCCGAAGTAAATCCTAAAGGCAAATCTTACTCGATAATTTTACCTCCTCCGAACGCAAACGCGCCGCTTCACTTTGGCCACGCAATGTATGTTTTGGAAGACATTCTCATTCGTTTTAAAAGAATGCAGGGATTTAAAGCCCTCTGGCTTCCCGGAGCAGATCATGCGGGCTTTGAAACGCAATTTGTGTTTGAGAAAAAATTACAAGCCGAAGGGAAGTCACGCTTTGATTATTCCCGGGAAACTTTGTATAAAATGATTTGGGATTTTGTGCAAAGCAATAGGCCTGTTATGGAAAACCAGCTAAGACGTCTTGGTTTTTCACTTGATTGGAGCAGGAGAAAATTCACGCTTGATAAAGACATAGTAAAAATAGTTTATAAAACTTTTAAAAAATTACATGATGACGGATTAATTTACAGGGCGGAAAGACTTGTTAATTACTGTACTTTTGACGGGACCAGTTTTTCGGACTTGGAAGTAATTTACGAAGAACGTCAAAACCCCCTTTATTACATAAAATATGGATCTTTGGTTTTGGCAACAACAAGGCCGGAAACAAAATTCGGAGACACTGCGGTTGCTGTTCACCCCGATGACAAACGTTACCAAAAATACATTGGAAAAGAATTGGACATAGAAACGGTTTTGGGTAAAGCAAAAATTAAAGTCGTGGCAGATAAAATGGTTGATCAGGAATTCGGCACAGGCGTTGTAAAAATAACTCCGGCCCATGATTTTGACGATTTTGAAGTAGCAAAAAGACATAATTTGCCAATGGTTCAGGTAATTGGACTGGATGGGAAAATGAATGAAAAAGCAGGTAAATTTTCCGGACTTTACGTAAAGCAGGCAAGAAAAGCGGTTGTTGAGGAGATGCAAAAAAAAGGGTTAATAGAAAAAATAGATGATAAGTATACCCATAGAATCGGACTTTGCTATAAATGTAAAAATCCAATTGAGCCTTTGCCACTGGAGCAGTGGTTTATAAAAATGGAGCCTTTGGCAAAGCCGGCAATAGAAATTGTAAAATCAGGCAAGATTAAAGTTTATCCTAAAAATATGGAAAAACTTTATTTTCAATTTTTAGAAAATATAAGAGATTGGAATATCTCAAGGCAAATCGTGTGGGGAATTAGAATACCCGCTTTTAAGTGCGAAAAGTGCGGAGAGTGGGAAGTAACAGATGGGGATGTTCGGGAAAAATGCGGGAAATGTTCGGGAAAAATGAAGCAAGATGAGGACGCTTTTGATACTTGGTTTTCCTCTGGTCAATGGCCCTTCGCAACTTTGCAAACAGCAAAAGAAGGGGATTATGATACATTTTATCCAACCACTGTTATGGAAACCGGTTATGACATTTTAAGGTTTTGGGCAGCCAGGATGGTAATGCTCGGGATTTACGAGACAAAAAAAGTGCCTTTTGAGACTATTGTCCTGCACGGCCTGGTAAACGACCCTTTGGGCAAGAAAATGAGTAAAAGCAAGGGTAATGCAATAAATCCCTTGGAACTTCTTGATACATATGGCGCAGACGCGGTGCGTTTTGCTTTGGTTTACGGAACAGCCTTGGGAAATGATCAAGCATTGTCCTTTTCAAAATTACAAGCAATGCGCAATTTTACCAATAAGCTTTGGAATATGGCACGATTCATTGATATGAATCGAAATCAAAAATCATCCATTCGGGACATTCGGCTGAGCTCAGTCGAAGCCCAAGCTCAGGACAAAAATCAAAAATCCTTGAAAGAACTGGAAAAAATTGTTAAAAATGAGAAGGATGCGGAAATGCTTCAAAAAGTCGAAAAATTAACAGCGGAAGTTACCAGGCTTTTGGAGAAATATGATTTTAATCATGCGGCGCAAAACCTTTATAATTTTGCCTGGCATGAATTCGCAGACGTGTATATTGAGGATGTTAAGAATAGGATCGACGAGAATTCATTCTTAATTCTTAATTCTTTATTCTTAATTCTCCTAAGGCTACTGCATCCCTTCATGCCTTTTGTTACGGAGGAGATAAACCAAGTTCTGTTTGGGAAAGGGGAGAGCCTTATAGTTTCAAAATGGCCGGCTAAAAGCGCATGAAGTTCAAGAATATAAAAAAATCCTCAAAACAAATTAGGAAACAGGCAAGGTTTAAATCAGCGGTTAGGAAGCTACAATCCCCGAGGATTTACCGAAGAATTACCGAAAGTCCTGAATTCGTCCGTATTTTACAAATTCTGAAAAAAATGACAATTGTTTTTATTTTTACGGCAGTTGTGGCATTAATATTATTTACCGCAGTTGATCTATATAGAAATTACAGCAAAAATCAACAAATTCAAGTTCAACGGCAGAAATTAATCCACGAAATAAACATTTGGAAATCATTTTCCGATAAATACAAAAACTACAAAGAAGTTTATTTTCAAATAGCGGCTAGAGAGTTTCAGTTGGGGAATTTTAAATCTGCAAACCAATATTTGCAAAAAACTTTATTTATTGACCCAAACTACGAGGAAGCGTTAAAACTGCAGAAAGAATTAGGCAATAAGTAGTTATTCTTTAGGAGCTTCATCTGCCGGCTTTTCTTCACTTGGTTTTCCTTCGCCTTCGGCGGAAGTTTCTCCTTCTGCAGGTGCGCCTTCGGCACCTTCAGCCGCTCCGGCTTCCGCTTTGGCCGCTTCGGCAGCTGCGGCTTCTTCGGCAGCCAATTCTTGAGCTTCTTTACTGACTAATTCGTCAATCTTTGCCACAACCTGCGTTGCATCGGTTAAAATTTCAACTCCGGTAGGTATCTTAAGGTCGGCGACTGTTATTTGATCGTCAACTGCGGCCAAATGCTCAACGTTAACCTGAATATTTTCAGGCAAATCCTCGGGTAAGGCTTCGACTTCGACTTCGGATAAAATATTTATCAAAAGCCCGAGTTTTTCGGTTACGGCTGTTGGTTCTCCTATAATTTCCAAAGGTATCGCGGCCTTAACTTTTTCTTTAAGGTTTACCTGATAGAAGTTGGCGTGTAAAATATTGTTTTTGTAGTCTGATTGAAGATTTTGAATAAGAACAGGGATTATTTTTCCATCCAGCTCCAAGTCAACGAGTCCTGTTTCTCCAGTTTCTTTATAAACGGCGTTAAATTCCTTTAACGGAACCTGAACCGATGTGGATTTTATATTTTTGCCAAAGATGTTTCCGGGCAAAATACCCTCTTTCCTTAATTTTTTAATTTGTTTGCCGAGAATTTTTCTTTTTTCGACAAGCAATTTATACCTTTTCATTAAGATACCATTCTACAGGAAAAGCCTCTCTATTACAATATGCGAATGTGATAAGATAGGTTCATCCTGCACCTTTATGTCATATGTCTACATTTTGAAAAGTAAAAAAGATAATAAATGCTATATCGGTTCAACAAATGATTTGAAGAACAGAATAAAATTGCATAATGGAGTGAAAGTCTTTTCAACCAAACACAGACTGCCTTTAGTGCTGGTTTATTATGAAGCTTATCTTTCTGAAAAAGACGCAAGGAAAAGAGAGCAGGCCTTAAAAAATTACGGTCAGGGAATTACAAATATTTATAAGAGACTTTCAAACTCGTTAAATATTTGAGAAAGGTGCAGGATAAATGGTCATATTAGGAATTGATCCGGGAATTGCAAGATGCGGGTGGGGCGTTTTGGAAGCTAGGGGCTCGAAGCTGGAAGTTAGGGGTTTTGGGTGTATTCAAACGCCAAGCACCGCGGAAGTTTCATTACGACTTTCCGCAATTTATAGAGAGATCTCAAAATTAATTAAGCAATATTCGCCCGAAGAAATGGCAATTGAAGAGCTCTTTTTTAATACCAACGCCAAAACCGCTTTTGTTGTCGGTCAGGCGCGCGGTGTGGTGCTTTTGGCAGGGGCAGAAAATAAGCTAAAAAACTATATTTATACCCCTTTGCAGGTTAAAATTGCGGTTACAGGTTACGGCAGAGCGGAGAAAAACCAAATTGGGAAGATGGTAAAGACCCTTCTTAATTTAAAAGAAATTCCAAAACTCGACGACACAACCGACGCTTTGGCAATTGCCTTAACCCACGCATTTTCAAGAAAAATCTCTGCTATTAAATAGATTTTTTGTGAAAGCAATCGCTCTTTGCGTCTTTTTCGGAAAAGACGCCCAAAAACTTTTTGCAAGCCAAGCCGAACTATTTTTACTCTTTCGCTCATCGGGTAATTTCACCCCTTCCTCAATCTCGCTTCGCGATCTGAGGAATTCCCCTGATTCGCTCAATCGCAAAAACTTAACGTTCTTTGTTGGATTGCAAACTAAAAGAGACCGCTCTTTATTCTTAAATCTTAAATCTTAAATCTTAAATCTAAAGTCCTACTATAGCTTGTGTTATAATCCTTTTAATGCTAGTAACTAGCAACTAGCCGCTAGCAACTAGTTAACTAATGGCTAGAGGCTAAGGGCTAATTACTAAAACTATGATAGGATTCCTCAAAGGCAGCATTGAACTTCTGGACAGACCCTTTATTTATGTTGATGTTAACGGAGTCGGCTACAAAGTTTTAGTTTCCGACAGTGTTTATTCAAAACTCTCAAAAGCAGACAAAATTAAACTTTTTACCTATACCTATGTTCGCGAGGACGAACTTGCTCTTTTTGGTTTTTTGGAAATTGAAGACTTAAAACTTTTTGAAGGACTAATCACGGTTTCGGGGATTGGGCCTAAAACCGCTTTAAATATTTTCTCGTTTGGAGAGAGAAAAGACATAATCGAGGCAATAATTAAAGGAGACGTATCGTTTTTTACTTCTGTTCCGCGCTTAGGCACAAAAAATGCCCAGAAAATTATAATTGAGCTTAAAAATAAAATGGGAGCGGGCACAGATTTGGATTTATCAGGCAAGGACTTGCTGGAAAATGCCGAAGTTGTCCAGGCGCTTAAAAATTTCGGATTTTCGGTAGGGGAAGCGCAAAAAACTGTTAGGGAAATAAAAACCCAAGGACTAACATTGGATGAAAAAATAAAACTGGCACTGAAAGCGTTAGGACGAGCAACGAGCAACTAGCAACGAGCAACTAGCAACTAGTTAACTAATGGCTAGATGCTAGAGGCTAATGGCTAGTAGCTAAATAAATATGATAAAAAAAATAGATAAAGAAAAAATCGAAGAGGAGACTCCCGAGGAGGAGGTACTTTTCACTTCTTTACGGGCAAAAGACTGGAAAGAGTTTTACGGACAAAAAAAAGTTAAAGAATCTATAAGAATCGGTATAACCGCTGCAAAAAACCGGCACGAAGCAATCGAACATATTCTTTTGTACGGGCCTCCTGGTTTAGGTAAAACCACCCTTTCGCATCTTATAGCCAAAGAAATGGGTAGCAATATTCGGGTTACTTCCGGTCCGGCCATTGAAAGAGCAGGGGATTTGGCTTCAATCTTAACCAATCTGGAAAAAGGGGATATTTTGTTTATCGATGAGATTCACAGATTAAATAAAGTGGTTGAGGAAACTTTGTATCCGGCAATGGAAGATTATGCTTTGGATATAATCATTGGCAAAGGGCCTTCTGCCCGGACTTTGCGTTTGGATTTGCCTCAATTTACAATAATCGGCGCAACAACAAGGATAGGTCTTTTATCGGCGCCTCTTAGGGATAGATTTGGAGTTGTGCATAGGCTTTCTTTTTACGATCCCAAAGATTTGGAAGAAATTATTGAAAAAGCGGCGGCAAAATTAAAAGTTCCGATAGATAGAGATTCGGTTTTAGAAATTGCCAAAAGAGCCAGGGGAACGCCTAGAATCGCGCTTAAACTTTTAAAAAGAGCCAGGGATTTTGTGCAGGTAAAAAGCGATGGAAAACTGACAAAAAATCTTATCAAAGAGGCATTGGATATGCTAGAGGTTGATGAAGTTGGGCTTGATTCGTCAGACGTTAGGTACTTAAAAGCTATTATTGAAAAACATAGCGGCGGGCCGGTGGGAGTAGAAACAATTGCCTCAACAATAAGTGAAGATATCGGCACAATAGAAGAGGTGGTAGAGCCGTATTTATTGCAAATTGGCTTTCTTAAAAAAACAACCAGGGGTCGCGTCGCCACCCCTGCAGCTTATCAACATCTCAAAATAGCTCTTCCAAAGCAGTCCAAGCAAGAAAAACTGATATAAAATTTACCTATGTGGGGTCCGTGCTTTTTATCTAAGGATTTTCATGTGTTTTAAGAAGCTCAATCATTTCCTGGAGTCGTTCTGCTGCAACTGACCTTAGCTTTGAGTCTTTATAATCTTGTATATGAGAATCAAGACATAAAAAGCTAATATGTCCATCAGTTTTATAAAAATATGCTTTTGGGAGTTGGGTTCTGGATAGAACGCAATTCGGTATAACCATATGGAGCCAGAAAATCGTAAAAGCACTGAATCCCTGAGCTTGTCCTAGATGTTTTGGTGTAAACATTGGATTTTTATTATAAAAATGCGTAAAGAGTAGTCTTTGGATATTGTTAATTGTTTCATCGGCTGACGTATCTTGAGATCCATGTTTTCCTACAAATTCTTCTAATTCTTTTATGAAGCTAGGGTGATGAACAAAGCAACAGGGAGAAGAAGAATCATGCATAATGTGATTAAGCTAAATTCGGAGTGTCTCTATAAATACTATATTCGTAGGGTATTATTTGATAGAGATCAACGGCGTTATATGGCGCTTCAGCATGAGATAGTTTTTCAAGATTCGTGCCTGTTTGATTACCATATAATTCAATTATTCTATCAAGCATACTTTTTTCTTCCTTTGTGAAGCTGTAATCAGTATTTGTCAGAGGCTTGAAGATAACAGTATCATTCTCATGGGTTGGAGATTTTCGTACTTTCTTGATTTCTATTTTACCCTCGTCAATAAGTTCCTGAACTATACTATCAAAATATATTGGAGCAGGCCCCATTTCTAGTGCTTTATATGTATCGCCTGTAAAAGATTTGCCGTATGCCTCGAAAAAATCGAAATCTAAAAAATAGAACAACTTATATGCTTTTTTCTTTCCTTCTATTCCCTTTAAGGAGTTAGATATATAGAGTAAAGCGGCTTTATATTTTTCTTTATTGAAGCTAATGTTAGCCATATTTTTCTCCTTATTAATTATAGTAGTCCATTATACAATATTATGCAAGAAAAGAAATATAAAGCAGTAAGCTTACATAACCCTATCCTTCCCAAAACATCTACAAAGTGCTAGGATCCGATTCAATATGAACAAAATTCGAGATGATATCCTCAGCTATAGAGAAATGTGCGACACAGAAAACGCCCAAGCTCTTCAGCGCGGGATGAATTTTCATCTAGGGAGTTCTTACTCTGTTATTTTAATGTCGCAAAGATCAAACGCGCCGTACAAGGATAGAGTTTACGAAGACGGAATTACAATAGAATACGAAGGGCACGATGTTTCCAAAAGATCTTATACTCATAATCCAAAATATGAAGACCAACCCGATAAACTTCCTTCTGGAAAATTAACCCAAAATGGCTTATTCATCGAAGCTGTCAAAGAGTTTAAGGAAAATGGAAATAATCCGGAAGTTGTAAAAGTATACGAAAAAATAATGCCTGGCGTCTGGTCTTTAAAAGGTTTTTTTGATCTTGTAGACTACAAGATAGTTTTTGAAGACGGTAGAGGTGTATTTAGATTTATTCTTCGTTTGTCAGAAAATCAACAAGTTGACGGTAGCTTACAAAAAGAAATTTTACATACAAGATTAGTTCCAACAGAAGTAAAAAAAGAAGTTTGGAAAAGAGATAAGGGGAAGTGTGTTATTTGTAGCGAAACGAAAAATTTGCATTTTGACCATGAATTGCCTTTTTCAAAAGGTGGAACAAGTCTTACGGCAAAAAATGTCAGGCTTTTATGCATGAAACACAACCTTCAAAAATCAGATAAGATTGAATAATAATTTGACTTCTTAGCGGTTCGATTACGCTCACGATTTCACTTCGCTCAACCCGCTGAGAAATTTCCGAAAGTGATAATTTTCATCTCATGTTTAGATATTTTCCCTGTCGGGATATTACTAATATACTTGTATACAAGTATACTGGTAATTAACACGCATAGTAATTTACGAATTTAATTTGACTTCCAAGGCGTAAAAGCGTATAACGAAAATTAAGAAAGAGAGCAGCGCTATGGACAAGAAAACACAGCAACTCTTGGAAGACATTAAAAAACTATTAATACTTCAGCTTGTCATAAACGGCGCTAACTCCGAAGAGATTGCCAACATTCTAAAGATAAATTCGAGCACTATTAGGCATATGATATCAATTAGAAAAACAAAAAGAAGCACTAAATCTTAAATCCTTATGTCAGCTCTTTGAGGATGACCACTTTGGAATTTGTGACTAAGGCTTTAAATTTTTCCTCCGCGTCTCCGGACTTTTCTCTTAATAAACTTTTATAATGCATGGGAATTGTTATTTTGGCACAAATTGCATTGGCTGCTGCCGCTGCTTCTGTCACATCCATTGTGTAGGTTCCGCCCATCGGAAGCATGGCAACATCCAAATTCAAGCTTTTCAAGCGCCTCATGTCTTCTATAAAATCCGTATCGCCCGCATGATAGATTTTTTTATCATTCAAATTAAAAATATATCCCACCCAATTATTGCTTTTTGGATGAAAGTTAAGCTTCTGCGGATGATTATTATAAGCGGGAATTGTGCTGAATTTAAAACCTTTAATTTCGTAGTCTTTTAGGGGTTCAACCCCTAATTTTCTGTTTTGGGAAATATCCACTTTTTCCAAAATATCAGGCGGAGCAATGATTACCGTATCGTCTTTTATTATTTTTTGAATATCTGTTTGGGAAAAGTGATCGGAGTGAGCGTGGGTGATAAAGATTAAATCGCCCTTCGGCAAGCCATTCGAGGTAGGCAAACTGAAGGGGTCAACGTAATAAACCCTGTTGCCTTTTTCATCAACAAAAGAAAAACTTGCGTGTCCCAGCCAAGTCAAACTTGGCTTCAGCCATTTAACATCATTTACGTTTTCCATATGAAGATTATACACTTTTACTCAAAGCCTAATTTAAAAATGTTTTGGAAAAAAGGAACGGTTGTAATTATTATCTGCAAAATAATAGTTATAAAAACCGTAGCAAAAAGAACCTTATTGAATTTAAAAATAGAACCTCCCCTTACTAAGAACGCAAGCATCATATGAGAAAAAATTAATGCATTAAAAATTACAGTTCTTGCAAAAACTTCAGATTTTCCAAGAGAAAGAAGAAAGAAAAATAGGAAAAGAAGACCAGCGGATAGGGAAAAGCCTACGACTCCGATAAATATTAATCTCTCCCTGGTAAGAATAGGAGTTTTGGGATCTCGTGGCTTGTCTCTAATAAGATCGGGGTCTTTGTTGTCAGATGCCAAGGCAAGTGCCGGAAGACCATCTGTAATAAGGTTAATCCATAAAATTTGAGTAGGTAAAAGAGGTGAAGGAAGACCCAAAAGGGTTGCAAAAATAATAAGGGAAAGCTCCGAAAGATTTCCAGACAGAAGATATGTTATGGCCTTTAAGATATTGTGATAAATAATTCGTCCTTCTTCAATTGCAGCAACAAGGGTTGAGAAGTTATCATCTGTAAGTACGATATCGCTTGCTTCTTTTGCCACATCAGTTCCTGTTTGCCCCATCGAAATCCCGACATCGGCTCTTTTAAGAGCAAGAGAATCATTAACTCCATCTCCTGTAACTCCAACCACAAGCCCTTTTTTCTTAAAAATTGAGACAAGACGCAGTTTGTCCTCTGGTCTTATTCGGGCAAAAACCCGGGTATTTTCTATAATCTTTGATAATTCGTCATCGTTTAATTTCGCAAGATCTTCTCCTGTTACCACATTTTCATCTTTTTCAATAAGTCCCACCTCTTTTGCAATTGCGAGTGCTGTAATTTCATTATCCCCGGTAACCATAATTGTAGTTATTCCTGCGCTGCGTGCCTTAACGACTGCTTGCCTTGCTTCATCACGAGGCGGATCGTAAATACCCACAAGTCCTAGAAATTCAAGATTTTTTTCAAGATGATCACGCATTATATGTCCTTCATGTTTTTCATGTTTCATTCCAAATCCTATGACCCTTAGTCCTTCTGAGGCAAGAGTTTCATAAAGTTTTGTTATTTTTATTTTTTCTTCTCCGCTTAATTTACTTTCTTCAAGTAGAGCTTCGGGCGCTCCCCGTACAAAGACATACTTTCCCCCTTTTTCTTCCCAGACAGTTGTAATAGTTTTCTCATCGGGATCAAATACAAACTCATCTGTGATAGTTCCTCCGTCCTTTAACTCCTCTAGGTTTTTGACTTGACTTTTTGCCCACAAAAGAAGGGCTCCGTCTGTCTTATCTCCGACTATGTCAAAAGAGGCAGGAGAACCCTTTTGTATAAGTGAGGCAGTGTTGCCAAAAACACATGCGCGAAGAAGGGGGGTAATTAATTTTTTATCTTTTACCCAGTATTTCCTGACCCTCATTGAGTTCTTGGTCAATGTTCCGGTTTTATCAACAAGAAGAATTTGTATAGACCCAAGTGTTTCAACTGCCTGCATTTTCCTGACAATCGCGTTTTTCTTTGCCATTCGGTTTGTCCCAATGGCCAAAGCAATTGTAATTACTGTCGGAAGGCTTTGAGGAATTGCGGCAACAGCAATGCTGACAGCAAGAAGCAAAAGAGGAATTAATTCTTTTCCCCGAAGAATACCGATAGGGATTATCGATATCGCGCCTATAACTACAATAAGTGACAAGACTTTTCCCAAGACATCAAGTCTCTTTTGAAGAGGAGTCCGATCAGCAGAAACAGTGGACAGTGTCTTTGCAATTTGACCAAAGCTTGTATTCATGCCTGTTTTCTGTACAGTTAAATGACCTCTTCCTTTTACAACAAGGGTTCCCCCGAATATCTCTGCATTTTGCTCCTTGGCAACCGGAAGAGATTCTCCGGTTAAGATAGATTCGTCAATCTCCAAGTCTTCATGATGAAGGAGTATTCCATCCGCCGGAATCCTGTCTCCTTCAGATAAAACTACGATGTCTCCCGGCACTAAATCTGAAGTGGGAATTTGTTCTTCTTTGCCGTTTCTAATTACTAAAGATATGGGTTTGACATAGTTTTTGAGTTTTTCAAGAGATTTTTCGGCATTATACTCTTGGATAAAACCCACGACACCATTAAGAAGGAGAATAGCAAGAATAAGTACCGCGTCTAAAACCTCACCGATAAAAAACGAGAAAATTGTAGCCAAAAACAAGATTCCGTTAATAAGTGTTGGAAATTGAGACAAAAAAATTGAAAGAGCATTATAGCTTTTTTTAACTTCTATTTCGTTTTTTCCAAACTGCAATAATTTTTCGCCGGCTTCCTGGGAAGTTAGTCCGCGGTTCATTATTTCATTCTACATTATATTAAGAGAAGTTTTCTATCTTTTCCTATCTTCTTCTGCGGTCATGAGGCTTGGGTTTGACAACAGGTTTTTAAGGGTATATCGTTAAATTATGAAAGTAAGTTTCCAGCAAGTTATGGCTCTTCTTCGCATAGCGCTCGGATTTATTTTGCTTTGGGCGTTTTTTGATAAACTTTTTGGTCTTGGATTTGCTACGACTCCTGATAAATCCTGGCTTGTTGGAGCATCTCCTACCTACGGGTTTTTAAAATTCGGCGCAACGGGTATGTTTGGACAATATTTTCAAGGTATAGCCGGCAACCAATTCGTAGATTTGCTTTTTATGGCAGGCTTACTGCTGATAGGGCTTACGCTTCTTTTAGGGATTGGTATTAGAATTGCGACATATTCCGGAAGTTTGCTTTTTTTCCTAATGTGGCTTGCTTTGGTTCCTTCCGAACATAACCCTCTTTTGGATGAACACATAGTCTACGCTCTTGCTCTATGGGCAGTTTATAAATCCGATGCGGGTTCTGTTTTTGGTTTTGGGAAAAAATGGAAACAAATAAAATTTGTAAAAGATAATCCCATCCTCCAATAACTCCTCTTTAAGATTTTTTGCGGTTAAAATATAGGTTCGAGTTTTGGGCGGTATTGCAGCGCCTCGGCGATATGCGTAGGTTTAATATTTTTTTCTTGTTCCAAATCCGCAATTGTTCTGGCCAGTTTAATAATTCGGTGATAGCTCCTGGCGGATAAATTCATGCGGCTTACAGCCATGCGTAAAAGCGATAAACATTCTTCGGATAATTCGCAGAATTTTTTAATATCTCTATTGGTCATTTCGGCATTGGAGGAAATATTATTTTTTCGTCCATAGGACGATCCGCCTTTGGCGGAAAATCGTTTTAATTGAATATCTCTGGCTTTTTGCACTCGTTTTCTAATTTGAACGGAGGTTTCTCTTTTGGAATCGTCTTTTGCGGTTAATTTTTCTACCTTAACAGCAGGAACTTCCAAATGAATGTCAATTCTATCCAGCATTGGACCGGAAACCCTTTTTTGATAGCGCAAAATTTGTGAGGCGGTGCAGTGGCAGGCGTGAGTTTTGTCTCCCAAAAATCCGCATGGGCAGGGATTTTGTGCGGCAACCAGCATAAATTTGGAAGGAAAGGTTATTCTGCCTTGGGCTCTGGAAATAGTGACAAAACCGTCTTCCATGGGTTGCCTTAAAGCTTCCAAAACCTGTCTTGGAAATTCGGGAAATTCATCCAAAAACAAAACGCCGCGGTGGGCAAGAGAAATTTCTCCGGGTTTTGGTATGGCGCTTCCGCCGATTAAGCCGATATAGGAGGACGTATGGTGCGGAGTTCTGAAGGGCCGTTTGGTAATAATAGTGTCTTTGTTTAAAAGTCCCGAAATGCTGTAAATTTTTGTAACTCCCAAAGCTTCGTCAAGGCTTAATTTTGGCAAAATCGAGGGAAGGGTCCTCGCAATTAAAGTTTTGCCAGCCCCGGGAGGGCCTTTTAATAAGATATTATGTCCTCCGGCGGCGGCTATTTCCATAGCTCTTTTTGCCTGTTCCTGTCCCTGAATATCGCTCATATCGGAATCAAAAACCTCGTTTTTTAAATACTGGTTTAAATTCGTATGTTTTAAAGGCTCAATTAATACCTCTTCGGTTAAATGTTTTGCCAGAACCAGTAAATCCTTAGGCGTGTAGATTTCAACGCCTTTTATAATTGCCGCCTCAAAGGCATTTTCCTGCGGAATAACAACTGCTTTTATTTTATTTTCTTTTGCCATAAGAACTTGGGGCAAAATCCCGTTGGTGTGTCTTAATTTTCCGTCTAAAGAAAGTTCACCTGTAAAAAGAATATCCGAAATATCCGCTTTGATTTGTTCCGAAGCGAGTATTATTCCTAATGCAATCGGTAAATCATACGATGGCCCTTCCTTGGGTAAATCTGCCGGGGCAAGATTAACCGTTATTCTTTTGGCGGGAAAGTCGAAGTTGGAGTTTTTAATTGCGCTTCTGACTCTTTCTTTCGATTCCTCAACCGCCTTATCGGGAAGTCCTACAATTGTAAAAGACGGTAAGCCCTGGGAGGCAATATCTACTTCAACTTCTATTGCGACTCCGTCGAGTCCAATGACCGCTCCGGACAAAACTTTAACGAGCATAAAACTAGACTAACAGAAAGGTAAAAGTTGTTCAATAACTGCCTTAAACTAATTTTTCCGCAAGGCCTATGTAGGTTTTGGGAGTAAGTTTCAGCAAGTCCTCTTTATTTTTTTGTCCTATCGGGAGATCGTTTATAAGTTTTTGCCAGGATTCTTTGTCTAATTTTTTTCCTTTTGTGGCTTTAGCTACGAAAACATAAGAATCATTAAAGCCCTCTTTACGAAGATATGTCTGTAAACCTTCGGAAAGAACAGACCAATCCTCTTCAAGGTCTTTTTCAATTTGTTCTAAATTTACATCAATCCTTGAAAGTCCGGCTAAGGCGCTTTTATATCCCAAAAGACAATAGCCCAAAACTGTTCCTAAATTTCTAATAATCGTGCTGTTTGATAAATCCCGCTGCAAACGCGATATATATAATTTATCATTAATTGTCTGCATCAAGCCGTTTGCCAGAGTTAAATTGCCTTCGGAATTTTCAAAATCAATCGGGTTGACTTTTTGCGGCATTGTGGAAGAGCCGACCTCTTTTCCTTTTACAGCCAATTTTATCCATCCGTCGCTAATATAGCGCCACAGATCCTGGTCAAAATCCAATAAAATTCCGTTTATTCTTTGCAAGTTTTGAAAAAGTGAAATTATATCTTCAAAAGCATTAATCTGGGTTGTAATTAGGTTCGGTTCTAAGTTAAAAGACGAAATAAAGTTTTTGGACAATTTAATCCAGTCAAATTCCGGGTAAGCGAAATCTAAGGCATTGTAGTTGCCAACGGCTCCATTTAATTTTCCGGTTAGTTTTTGTTTTTCTAAAAGTTTTATTTCTTTCTCGAGCCTGGTTGCAAAAACAGCAAATTCTTTACCAAAAGTTGTGGGAACGGCTTTCTGTCCGTGAGTTCTGCCTAAAATTACAACTTTTTTATATTCTTTTGCTTTTTTGTTCAAATCTTTTAGAATTTCGGAGACTGTCGGCAGAATAATTTTCTCAATCGCGTTTTTTAGCATTAAACGGTAGGCAATATTATTAATATCTTCGGAAGTAAGCCCGAAATGAATCATTTCCGAAATATCTTTTAAAGAATTTTTTGCAAACGCATGCCTTAAATATTTTTCAACGGCTTTTACATCGTGTCTAGTTTCTTGTTCGATCTTTTTTATTTTTTCTGCGTCATTGATATTAAATTTGAAATAAATTGAAAGGAGAAAATCTTTTTCTCCTTTGTTTAAACTCCTTACAATTCCTAATTCGGACAGTGCAATGAGGTATCTTATTTCGACTTCGACTCGATATTTTATTAAGGCATATTCTGAAACAAATTCGGAAAGCTCCGAAATTTTATCGATATATCTTCCGTCCAAAGGATTAATGGCTAATAAATTATTTTTCATAGAGATAATGATTTAGAGGCTGATAATTTCATCTCTTTTTTCACCGGTAGAAATATATTTTATTTTAACCTTAATCAGTTTTTCTAATTCATTTAAATATTTTTTGGCGTTAACAGGTAAATCTTTATATTTCTTTGCTCCTTTAGTTGTCTTCATCCAGCCGGGCATAATTTTATATACAGGTTTAACTTTTCCTAAAAAGATTGCGTCTCCGTCTTCGTAGCCTACTTTCTTGCCGTTTAGCGAATAATGAGTACAAATTTTAATCGTTGAGAAAGTATCTAAAATATCAAGTTTTGTAATAGCAATTTCGGTAAACCCATTTATTTCTGCGGCAAACCTTATCAATTCTGCATCGAACCAACCGCATCTTCTTTTTCTTCCGGTTGTTGCCCCATATTCTTTTCCGAGCTCCGTAAGCTTGTCGCCGTCTTTATCAAAAAGTTCGGTTGGAAAAGGTCCGGCTCCAACTCTTGTTGTGTAGGCTTTGGCAATTCCAATAATGTTATCAATTTTCTTAGGAGAAATCCCCGCCCCTGCGGTCACTCCGCCCGATAAAACAGTAGAAGCGGTTACAAAAGGATAAGTGCCCCAATCGTTATCTAAAAATACACCCTGGGCGCCTTCAAGAAGAATATTTTTTTTTGAATCAATTGCCTTTTTTAAAATGGGATATGTCTCAACTACAAAAGGCTTAATTTTTTTAAAAAAGCGAAAATATTCTTTTTCAATATCTTTTTGCAAAAGAGGTTTTTCTCCAAGAGCTTTTAAAATCTTGTTTTTTATAAGAAGTTGAGTTTCCAGTTTTTCGGAAAAAGTTTTTTTATCCGCTAAATCTGCCAATCTTATTCCGTTATAGCTTACCTTATCCGCATAAACAGGGCCTATTCCTCTTCCTGTTGTTCCGGTTTTTGCTTTACCCTTTGTTTCTTCGTAAAGCCTGTCTAAAAGTTTGTGGTAAGGCATTATAAGATGGCATCTTGGAGAAATAAAAAGTCTATTTTTAAGATTAATTCCTGCTTTTTTTATAGTTTCAATTTCGGAAATCAAAACTTCTAAGTCTAAAACTACGCCGTTTGCGATAATTACTTTTGTTTTTTTATTAAAAACGCCGGAGGGGATTAAATGCATTGCAAATTTTCCGTAGCTGTTGATTATTGTGTGCCCCGCGTTGTTTCCCCCGTTAAATCTGACTACAAAATCGGATTTTTCCGAAAAATTGTCTATGATTTTGCCTTTGCCTTCGTCGCCCCATTGGGAACCGATGATTAAAGTTACTGCCATAAACCTTTGGAATTGTAGCTAATATCATTAGTAAAAGCAACCCCTCACATTTCAAAAATGTGGGACTCGTGGTACAATACACGAAATGGATCAAGCTTCAGACGTCAGAGAAAAAATAGATATAGTTTCGTTTATTTCCGAATATTTGCCATTAAAAAAAGCAGGCAGGAATTTTAAGGCAAACTGTCCATTCCACAATGAAAAATCCCCTTCGTTTATGGTTTCTCCGGAACGGCAAATTTGGCATTGTTTCGGCTGCCAAAAAGGCGGAGACGCATTCTCATTTTTAATGCAATACGAAAACATGGAGTTTCCCGAAGCCTTAAGGGTTTTGGCAAAAAAGGCAGGTGTCGAGCTTAAAAGTTTTAGTTACGACAACCAGGCCCAATCGGAAAAAGAAAAAATTTATTCGCTTAACAAGCAAGCCTTAAAATTTTATCAATACGTTTTACTAAAACATAATCTTGGTAAAAAAGCCCTTTTTTATTTAAAGGAAAAAAGGGGATTGTCGGAAAAACTAATCGAGACTTTTTCTCTTGGTTCTTCCCCTCCTTCCGGAACCGCATTGTCAAACTACTTAATGAACAAAAAGGGATACAAAAAACAGGATTTGTATCTTGCGGGACTTGCTTTTGAAAACGGCGGGAGAACAGTCGATTTTTTTAGAGGAAGACTAATGTTCTCCTTGTCGGATCATAGAGGAAATATAGTTGGGTTTTCAGCCAGGATATTAGATGAAAATTCCGATAGTCCGAAATATATCAACACAAAGGAGACAAGCGTTTATCATAAGGGGAGTCTTTTTTTTGGGCTGGATAATGCAAAGGACGAAATAAAAAAACAACAGCAGGCAATTTTGGTTGAAGGGGAATTTGACGTTATTGCTTGTTTTAAAGAGGGAATAAGGAATACGATTGCCATAAAAGGAACGGCATTAACCGAAAATCAAGTTGCGCTTTTGTCTCGTTTTACTCCTAAAATTACTCTTTGTCTTGATATGGACGAAGCCGGTTTTGAGGCCATAAAAAGAAGCATGCCGATAATTGAAAAAAAAAGTTTAACAACGACAATCGTTGTTGTGCCAAACGGAAAAGACCCGGACGAAGCGATTAAAAAAAACGCCGGCGCGTTTAAAAAAGCGTTAAAAGAGGATATTGGAGTCTATGATTTTTTAATTGATAAATTTTTGTCACTTTACGATAAAACATCATCTCAGGGGAAAGGGAGGATAGTAGAAGAAATGAAACCTCTTCTTTCCGCAGTTGAAAACGAAGTAGTAAGAGAACATTATGTTAAAAAATTAAGTAAGGAGATAGATACTTCTATAGAAAGCATCACTAAGGAAATAGATAAATATCAAAGCGGGAAAAAATCGGAAAAAGTTGCGGTTGGAACTTCTGATAAGCGAAAAAGGCGCGAGATTTTAGAGGAATACTTGATAGCGCTTATTGTTCAAAGTGAGGACCTAAATCTGGCTTTGGAAAAAGCCAATAAAATTCTCGAGGATTATAAGTTTGAAATACCCTCATATCAGAAAATTATGGATTTTATGACCGCAGCCATAAAAAATGAAACCAAAATTGACAGCAAAAAAATATCAAAAGGACTTCCAGCAGAACTGCTTAAATCTTTTGACAGCTGCTATCTTTTACCTTTGCCGGCGTTTAACAATGAGGAAAAATATTTTGAAGACCTGGTAAAGGTGGCAGACGAGCTTTCCGAGGTTAACGCAAGAGAGAAAAAGAAATCTGTCTCCAAAGATTAAACTCTAGGTTTATTTTATCCGCATTTCGTGTTAAAATAGAAGAGCCGACTGCTATGAAACAAAAACAGCCAAATATTTTATTAGATATCGTTATGTCTGCTAAAAAACGCGGGTATATCACCCAAGACGAAATTTTATCTATTTTTCCCCATCCGGAAGAGCACATTGTTGAGCTTGATCAGCTTTACGATAAATTAATGCATTCGGATATTGATGTTTTTGAGTCCGTTGCAGCCGATCAGAGCAATGAGAAGCCGATAGAAGATTTGGAAAAAGAACTGGAAGCATTAACTGTTTTAACTGAAGGCACAGTCTCCGACCCGGTAAGAATGTATCTTAAAGAAATCGGCAGAATTCCTCTTTTAACCTTTGACCAAGAAATCTCTTTGGCAAAAAGAGTTGAAAAAGCAGACCACGAAGCAAAGAAAATTCTTGTAAATTCAAATTTAAGATTAGTTGTGTCTATTGCTAAAAAATATGTCGGTCGTGGGTTAACGCTTTTAGATTTAATCCAGGAGGGAAATCAGGGTTTAATAAGAGCAGTTGAAAAATACGATTGGAGAAGGGGTTATAAGTTTTCAACTTATGCGACTTGGTGGATTAGGCAATCCATAACACGCGCCATTGCTGACCAGGCAAGGACCATCAGGATTCCTGTTCATATGGTTGAAAATATCAATAGATTTCTAAGAGCATCAAGAAAATTGATGCAGGAGTTAGGAAGAGAGCCAACGCCTGAAGAAGTTGCCAAAGCTTTGGATATTGACCCTGAAAAAGCGTTGGAGATAATTAAAATTTCCCAGGAGCCGGCAAGTTTAGAATCGCCTGTTGGAGACGAAGAAGATTCGCGCTTAGGTGATTTTATTCACGATACTGCGGCTCCGACTCTTTTTGACACGGCAAGTAGGGAACTTTTAAAAGAGCAGGTAGAACAGGTCTTATCAACTCTTTCTGACAGAGAAAAAAGAGTTTTGGAAGAAAGATTTGGCTTAAAAGACGGACGGCCAAAAACGCTGGAAGAGGTTGGAAAAATGTTTGCGGTAACAAGAGAAAGAATAAGACAAATCGAAGCAAAATCCTTGAGGAAATTAAGGCATCCATCCCGCGGCAATAAACTTAAAGACTACCTCGGCTAATCTGCTCCGCGGCTAGGATTCGAACCTAGAACCTTGAAATTACACTTATCCCCGACTTTCATCGAAGCGTGGACTATCTCTTGACCATATCTTGCGAGTTAGGTCCTGGGTATATAGTCTCTACACATTTACTCTTGCGAGATTTAGCTCGGGATTGCCCCTAGGGGTTTCCCCGAATTAGCCCAGTTTTTCTCCTCAACATTTCCATTGAGGGCTGCATTATTTTACAGTTTCCTGCTCTACCGTTGAGCTACCGCGGAATGTCTAACTTCCCAGCCGCGTTTGACTGCGGCGGAATGTAGTTGATTTTACCATTAAATATCAAGTAAAGCTAGAGTCTTTAGGCGGGTTCGGTTTTAGCCTCAATTATTCTTCTGATATAATTATGATGTGATAATAACATCAATATATAAAAAATATCCAGTTCCTCAACTTCTGCAGCAACACCAAATAAGAGCGGCTGCTTTAGGAGTCTATCTTTCGGATAACTTTAAAAATCCTAATAAAGTAGATAAGGCTCTAATTATTAAATCATTATTACTTCACGATATAGGAAATATTATTAAATTTGATTTAGCAAATAATTTCCTAACTATTGAAGAAAAGAAAAAGATTAAATTTTGGGAAACACAACAGCAAATTTATAAAAGTAAATATAATAACGATGAACATCTTGCAACATACAAAATGGTAAAAGAATTAAAAAACACAGAAGATGTTTATGAAGTCCTTACCCATACGGGAAGTTCAAGATTACAAGAAGTCCTTGTATCAGCTAACTTTAATCTAAAAATTGTTACATATGCAGATCTTAGATGTGCTCCCTTTGCAGTAGTTAAAATAAATGAACGCTTTGATGAGATTATCAAAAGATACAGAGGAAGAGATCATCAGCTCTCAGATATCGAGGAAGTAGAGTTAAGAAGAAAAAGGGCGTTAGATTTAGAAAAACAATTACAAAATCAAACAGCAATTCCTCTGGAAGAAATAACAGATAAGACAATTACAAAATATATTAACCAAGTTTCTAAACAAGAAGTATAAAAAAATTAGTTAGTATAATAGGTTCTAACATCGTCCCCTCCAAAGACGGGCAGGCATTGCGCGGAGCATCAGCTTTTCTTCTGGTATAATTGCCTCATGAAAAAAATTACAGTACTATTTTTTGTTCTCTTGCTTTCTATCGCTTCCGCCTATTTTTTCCTTAATCCCTTCAGCGCGCCCAAATCCGAAAGCAAAATAGAAATCGTAACTTTGGATACCGACAGAGACGATGTTGCAGGCTTAACACTTTCCGAAAAGGGTTTCGTTAAATCCATGATTGCGTTTGAAATTGCCTTAAACTTAAAAGGAAAGCATGGTAAAGTACAGCCGGGCGGATATTATCTTTCAAAAAATATGGACACCTGGACAGTTATCGACAAAATAACCAAGGGCCCCGATTTAAAATGGATAACCGTGCTTGAGGGAATGCGGAAAGAACAAATAGGGGAAAATCTTAAATTAACTTTTGGCTGGAGCGATGAAGAATTGGAGAAATGGAACAATACCTATACAGCAATGAAATACGATTATATGGAAGGAGTTTATTTTCCGGATACCTATCTTATTCCGGTTAAAGAAAACGGCTTAGAAATTGCAAACAGGATGATTAATCATTTCAACGAAAAATTAGCACCTTATCTTGATGGGTTTGCAAGGAAAAATATTAAATGGACGACGGGGCTCAAATTAGCTTCCATTGTCCAAAGAGAGGCAGGGGGGCCTTCAGACATGCCTATTATCGCTGGTATCCTATGGAACAGGCTTCTTATTGGTCAAAAACTGCAAGCCGATGCTACTATCCAGTATGCAAAAGGTAAAACAAACGGCGTATGGTGGCCGATTGTTACGCCATCCGACATAAAAGAAATAGATTCTCCTTACAACAGTTATAAAAATGCCGGACTTCCTCCTCATCCTATTTCCAACCCCGGAATAGATGCTATAAAAGCAGCCTTAAATCCCGAGGAAACGGACTGTATATATTATTTACATGATTCTCATGGCCAGATTCATTGTTCGGTTACATACGAAGAGCATCTGGAAAATATTGAAAAATATCTAAATTAGCGTAGTCAAATCTTCCGAAGATTAGCTTAATTCATCAGTTCCTTCTAAAAGTTAAAGCAGAAGATGCTTCGGGGCACCATTGAATTTCCCAAATGATCAAAAATTTACTTAAAACCTCTAATTTTGGGGCTTACTAACGCTCTAAAAATGTCTCCTTTAGAAATAATCCCGATTAGGTTGCCTTTGTCATCTACAACTGGGAGACGTCTAATATCTTTTAGCTTCATTATTGATTCGGCTTTCAAAAGAGGTTCATCTATATGAATTGATATAACTTTTTTGCTCATTACGTCTTTTACTTTTTTAACTAAAACGCTTTTTACTCTTTTTTCCATTGCTTCAAAATCCTTTTCATGCACATAATCTTCCATTAACTCCTGAATGCTAGGAAATAATTGAGAAGTAATATCCTGGTCCGTAATAAAACCAACAAGCTTTTTTCTTTTGCCTTTTACAACAGGCAGTCCTTTATAATCATGCCCAAAGATAAATCGCGCAGCTTCGGAAAGGGTAGCATCGGGAGTAATGTAGCCAACTTTTTTTTGGAATACATCCTTAACCTTCATGTTAGTTGCATTATACTACTTTTTCTTTCTTTGTGGAAAAAGTTGTCGAATATCGCGTCCATGACGTATGCCAAACTCATATCCTGCCGCCGCAACAGCAATTATCATTACCCCTCCGACAAAAGTGACCAAGATTGCGCTTTTTCTATTTGCTTGAACATCTTCAGCTAAGGCTCGGAACCACGGACGTTTACTAAGCTCTTCTAATATTAAAGTTCTTTTATCATTGAAGTTACCCTCCCTAACAGTATTGTCCGGACCAACCATATCGGGCTTTATTCCGCCCATTGGAATACGTTCACTTACAACCGGCATTATCGGATGCCCATCAGGATTCCCTGAAGGTCTTTCCGGAAAACTCATGACGGAATTATAACATAAGCTTGAACCCCCAAGCATTAGCTTGGTAAATTACCTTGGAGTTCCGTGTCTTAGTCCTCTTTTCCTTTTTGCAAACTGACCTTTGCCTAATGTTTTTCTTTTAGATTTTGCCATAAATTAACCTTTCTTGAATATATTTTATCATTTATCGCAGATTAATCATATAGGAACAATCTCAGCTAACTGCTTCTAGTGTCACGGTTTAATCTGAAATAGAGGAGGACATCGACGCAACCTATAGTTGATAAATAAGCGTTATTATGATATTATTCTGTACTATATGGAAAGAGAAGCTGTTCAGGCGTTAACATTTGAAGCACATGCTAAAATGCAGGCAAAAAAGGCAATTTTTGAACTAAGTCAATTCAGAAGAGGCCTGATTAATGATCATGTCAACGGCACAACCGAAGAGCATAATCCTTTACAAGAGCACAATGAAAGCCCTTTGGAGGGCGCGAAAGAAAATTTACGTTTTACAACAGAGAGAGTTTTGCCTATTGTTAGGGATTATTTTAAATTAACAGGAAGAAGGTTTGATTTGGGTCATTCTTCCGTAAGTCCTGCCGGAGCATCGGCTATTTTTTATGATCCGGAATTGGATTCGCTGGCATATGCTTTTGCTCCGGGTAGAAGGCCGGCCGCGCTTTCGGATGATATTTTAAACAGACTTTATAGCGCAAGGATTAATCCGACAGCAGTTGAAACATTTGGCGCTCTTTCCAGAATTCAGCTCATAGACGAAGTACTGCTTGCGGTAAAACACCCAATATTAAAAAGCGTAAAAGATACCTTGCGTAAACTATCCTAAGCTATATAATAGAGTTATGGGAATACTCATAAGTTGGATAATCAGCGCGATGGTTGTTTTTAGTATTGCATATATATTGCCTGGAGTTCATGTTGCAAGTTTTACCTCGGCTTTAGCAGTTGCTTTGGTTTTAGGAATAATAAACGCTTTTTTAAAACCCGTTCTTCTTATTCTTACTCTTCCAATAAATATTCTTACCTTGGGACTTTTTACTTTTGTTATAAACGCAACACTAATACTTCTTGTAAGCAAGTTTGTTCCCGGATTTATTGTGGATGGCTTTTTGTGGGCATTTATTTTTGGAATAATTTTATCTATTTCCAATACTTTTGTGCATAGCTTACGCAGGTAAAAACGAATTTTTTGCGATAATTCTATATTTCTTTTGCTTTAAAATCTTCGTTAGATTTTAATTTTTCGAGCATTTCATCTTTGGTTAATAATCCTTTTTCTGCTCCGATTTCTCCAATTACGGCCGTGGAATTAAAAGCTCCCCAGCGCATTGCTTCCTGCATAGTTTCACTGTTAAGAATTGCAGAGATAAATCCCGAGGTATATGCATCTCCTGCTCCTGTTTTTTCAACTACTTCGCAGGGAATAATACCCAGCCGGTAAGTGTTGTGAGCCTTATCCATTACATAGGAGCCTGTATTGCCGTCGGTTATCACAACAATTTTTGCTCCCAAGCTTTTTAATCCATAAAGGAGTTTTTGTACATAGTTTTCGGAACTTGAGGGTAAATTTATTTCTTTTCCGTAAAGAAGTTCTTCTGCCTCCTCTTTATTTACAAAGAGTATGTCCGATTTGGAAATAGCAGACCAAATAATTGGATTTCTTTTTTCAATCTGAAGAGTCCCAGGATTAAAAATTAATTTGATATTATTTTTTTCTGCAAAATTAAGGGTTTTCTCATAAGCTTTTTCCCATTCTTTCCCCAGGCTTGTTAAGTAAACAAATTTAGTTTCTAAATTATCAAAATTAAAGTCATGTTTTCTGGTGGCATGTTCTGTAAAAAGAGTTCTATCGCCTTTATAACTTATTGCAACCGTTATGGACGAATCCTCGTTTGATATTTGTTTAACAAGTTCCAAGCTGACATTTTCTCCGGTTAAGTTATTTATAATTTTTTGCGAGAATTCATCTTTGCCTAGTTCCGCAACTAAGGAGCTTTTAAGCCCAAGCCTCGAAATGCCAACCGCTACATTTGCGGCATTTCCTCCAATAGATAAATTCATTTTTTTTACTTCTATTTTTTCTCCATGTCCAAAACGCAACTCACGGGTGTTGCTATCAAGCTTAACGTGTGTGTTTTTTTCATCAATTGTGAGGAAGATATCTAATTTCGCGTCTCCAACGCATATTACATCAATAGGCAGCATGTTTACATCGTATAGAAATTGAATGTTTTTTTCAACAGAATAACTTGATTAGACACTATGGCATGGTATAATCCTTGTATGAGTGAAGGCAAAGAAGGCGTACATCCACGACCGCAATCGTCTAATTTAGGGGCATCCGTTATTCCGGCGAGGAAGGTTCTTTACCGGCGCTAAGAAAAAAAGGAAAAGTGAAAGGTCCGGGAATGTCCGGAACAGGATTACTTGATGAACCCACGCAATCCGCAATTCCTGTTCTGACTCCTCCTGAACGTCCAGAGTTTAAACCAGAAACCGTTCAGCCTCTTCCTAGGGTAACGGCGAGAATTGAAACTGTTGCGCCTGGAAAAAAGGGCGAAAGACTCATTCTTACCGTAGATGGAGTAGAGATGACTTTTATAGGAAGAGTTTATGGTCTTAAGAAAGGTAGGGAGGTTAGATCATCTCCTGCAGAAACCAGAGATTCTCATATAAGGTTACAAAATGGATCAAGTCAAATATTCTTTGCGATAAAAGGTGAAAGCAGTATGAAAAACGGTGTTCCATGGCAGCACGGCTTTACTCTACGTAATAATGGAGTAGGCGTTCCCCCAACTTTTTTAACAGAAGGAGAAATCAGAAAGTGGGATTTGCAAGCTAATAATAAGAGGCCGGATTAGGTTATTTTCTCTCTTCAAGTTTTTCCAATCTTTTTAAAATCTCAAGCATTAATTTTTGTTGATTTTCCAAATGAACCAAAATTGTTTCTATTTCTTTTTCCGCTTTTATATCAGTTGCGAAATCATGTTCTGCCCGAAGCTGCGCATGTTTTCCTTGAATGTTTTGACCAATCAAAAGAAGAGGAAGAATATGGAGCTGAATAAGATTAGAAATGAAAAGCCATAATACAAAAGCGGGGTAGGGGTCAAATCTTAATTCTTTAGGTGCAAGAATATTCCATGAAAGCCAAGTAATTGTCCAAGCAAGAATTACAAGAAAAAATCCCATTGTGCCGATTTTTTCTGTCACCAAAATAGCTACTTTATCAAGTCTGGAAAGTTTGGAACGGTGGGTTACATTTACGTTCTTAACAGGAAACTCTTGTTTAATTTTTTCAATAGAAGTTTGTGGCATAACTTTAGATTATCACATTTATTTTATTTATCAAGCCAAGCGGCTTTTTGAGATTAAGGAAATTAACTTTTTGACATTTCCTCTCTTACGTATTATCATTTAATTATGAAAACAGTTCTCCGTTTTCTTTTGGAAAAGTTGTTAATAGGAAAAATAGCCTATGCTCATTGTGATATTCCCTGCGGAATATATGATCCCCATAACGCACAAGTTGCAGCGCATACAATTATTCGCATGACCCAACTCTTAACAGAGGTTAAAAGGGATAATCCTTCGACGGATTCGGCAAGCTCACCACAAGCAAACTCAGGACAAGCTGAAACAAAACCGGAGCATGATATTGCAAGAATTACATATGTTAAAGAAGATCATTCAAGTCTTTTGGAAGAAGAACTAACTACTCTTGAGAATGACTATTTCAGAGAAGAACACTATAAAGAGCATCCTAAGTTAGGAGAACATTTCTCAAATGCAAACAAACTTGGGGCAAAAGCCAGACAAAATATTGATATGGCTGCGGCAAAAGAATTATTGGAAGAAGTACTGCAAATAGCAGAGATTTTCTACAAAACAAAAGGGGTAGAGCCGGTAAGAGTTAAAACGGTTTATCCAACAGGCGGAGAAATTGTACTTCATAAATAATGCTTCTTTTATCCTGGTTTAAAATTTCTGGTCACAGCATGGAACCCGCAATTAAAAATGAACAACACGTTTTAGTTAGTAAAATTCCTTATTTGTTTTCAGAACCTAGTGTTAAAGAAATAGCTGCATTTAAAAAAAATAAGAAAATTTTGATAAAAAGAATTATAAGAAAAACCGGAAATAAGTATTTTTTAGCAGGAGATAATTTAAACGACAGCTTAGACAGTAAGAATTTTGGTTTTGTATCAAAAAATGATATTCTTGGAAAAGTAATTTATATTTTTTAGTATGTTTTTTTATATTTTTATTATTTTAGTAATTTTATTTCTCCTTTTTTTATTGTCAATGGTTTGGCCGCCCGACAGTCCTTGGGCTCCCTGGTGGAGAACCTCTAAAAAAACGGCAAGAGCAATGTGCCGGTTGGCAAAAGTTACAAAAGAAGATAATGTTTACGATTTAGGTTCGGGAGAAGGAACGGCACTTTTGGTTGCCGCCAAAGAGTTTGGAGCAACAGGGGTTGGGGTAGAGATAGATTTTTCAAGGGTCATTTTTTCAAAATTAATTTTAAAAATAAACGGATTATCGAATAAAGTAAAAATTATAAGCGGAAATCTTTTCAGTCACGATATTTCCAAAGCCGACGTTATTTTTGTTTATTTGGTGCCAAAAACTTTGGATAGACTTTTGCCCAAATTCAAAAAAGAATTAAAAAAAGGAACAAAGATTATTAGTTACAGATACGAGATGGAGTTGCCTTTAAAGGACTACGATAAAGAAAACCAAATACACCTTTATATTATTTAAGTTTTAGAATAAGCCAGCGGATATTATTTAAGATATTATAAATAACATATAATTTCTTCTTCAAAACATAATCGTAACTGCCTACAAATTCTACGTGTTTTGCTCCATACCCCTCTTTAAACTTATGAAATCCGTACCAAGGGTCTTTGCTGTTAGGATTTACCCCAAGCGCGCCCCACATATCAAAATTTTTAAGTCCCAATTTCTTACCAAATTTTATTGTTTCCCACATCATAAGATTTGAAGCCATTACTTCTTTGTATTTAGTACTTGAAGCTCCATAAGGATAATAAAGCGTATCCCCCAAAACAAATAAAATCCACGCTGCTAAAATTTCTCCTTCATATTCAGCTTTCAATAAATGCGCAGATAGCTCGGTATCATCCGATTTTTGATTTTTGTCCTGAGCTTGGGCTTCGACTGAGCTCAGCCGAATGTCCCGAATGGATGATTTTTGATTACTTAACGTTTCCCACATTAGCCTGTGATATCTTTCGCTGTGGGCATAGAATCTTTGTCTTTGTGTTGTTTCTTTGGTAAGGCGTAAATACTCTTCGAAAGCTTTATCTGAATTATCTTCAATTACTTTTACGCCTTTTTTTTCTGCTAATTTGGTGTTATATCTTGTTTTAGAATTCATGTTCTTTAAAAGTTTATCTTCCGATTTTGTTAAATCTAAAATAAAGGTATATTTGGTAAAAAGAGGGCGTAAGGAGGGAAAAAGATTTTTTAACTTATATTTTTTATTATCTATCTTTTCAACGTTTGGTTCTAGCTGAATAAAAATGCAGTTCTCTTTTTTGCCGATCTCCAAAAGCTTATCAAGCATTTTTTTATCAATATCCGGTCCTTTAGGAAAATATCCGATTGTATATTTTGTATGGGGAAGAGAATGAATTGTGAGTTGTAAATTATTAATCCTAACAACTTTAACGCCTGTTTTTTTTCTGAATTCCCCCCACTCTGGGGATTGCAAGGGATGTAATTTTTTATTTATCATAAATATTCAGGAACGTCAATCCGTATCCGATTTAAGCTTTTCTCCAACACTCCTTCCGGAAGTTCCAGTATAAATCTAGACACAATATTTGTCGTTTTTTGTCCGAAGAAAAGCCTTTTTCTTGAATAGGTTAAAAAGAGTTTTTCTTTAGCTCTTGTCATCCCAACATAACAGAGTCTTCTTTCTTCTTCAAGTTCATTTTTATCCATCATGCTCCTGCTATGCGGAAAAAGTCCCTCTTCCATTCCTACCATAAAAACAACAGGAAACTCCAAACCTTTAGCCGCATGCAAAGTCATTAAATTTATTGCATCTTTCTTGCCGTTTTCGTCTTTTATGTGATCGGGTATATATTCTTGTTCAACCAAAGATACATTTTCTAAAAACTCTCCAAGATTAGGATAGGAGATTGCAACAGAACGAAGCTCCTTGATATTTTCAAGTCTTCCCAAATCTTCCCCGTCTTTTGCGTTGTATAAAGAAAGATAATCTGTTGCTTTTAAAGCACTATCCATAATAGAAATTGTCGTATCACTACTTATATTTTTTTCATCTAAAGTTTTTTGAAAATCCAGGAATTTAACAAATTTTCCTTTGCCTAATTTTTCTAATCTTTTTAAAGAAATTTTGTCTTTGGGATTTGCAATAACTCTTAAATAAGAAAGCACATCTTTGACTTCTTTTCTTTCGTAAAATCTTGTTCCGCCGATTAGGATGTATGGAATTCCGCTATGAATAAAAACTTCCTCAATTGCCCTCGATTGCGCGTTTGTCCTGTAAAGAATTGCGAAATCATAATATCTTAAACTCGGATTCTGATATTTAATTTTTTCCATTTCTTCTAAGGTAAATTCCGCTTCACGCTGTTCATTTAACGCTTCAAAAATTGAAATATCTTCTCCGGCTTTGTTTTCGGTCCAAAGTTGTAAAACAGGATGACCGTTATTTTTAGATATAACAGAAGAAGCCCCGTCAAGAATTCTTTGAGTTGATCTATAATTTTGTGAAAGAGAAAAAGTTTTTGTATCTTTAAAATCCTCTTTAAACTTTGCAAGGTTTAAAAAATCTGCGCCTCTAAAACTATATATGCTTTGAGAAAAATCGCCGACGACGCAAATATTGTTCCATTTCCGGCTAAGCAGTTTCGTAAGCAGGTATTGTGCGTGATTTGTGTCCTGATATTCATCTACAAAAATATACTTAAATTTATTTTGATATTTTTCCAAAACATCCGGGTTTTTTCTAAATAACTCAACTGTTTTTAAAATTAAATCATCAAAATCCAAAGCAGCATTTTCCTTTAAGATTTTTTGATAAATTACATAAACTCTGGAAACTACTTCTTGAAAATGCCCTCTGGCAAAAGACGGATATTGTGTTTCATCAATTAATTCGTTTTTTGCTTGAGATATGGTTGCAAGAATAGATGAAGGTTTGTACTCTTTTAGAGATAGCCCTAAAAGATTAAAGGCTTCTTTTATTGTGTCTTTTTGATCTTGACTATCGTATATTAAGAAATTATTTGGGATCCCAATGTATTTACCTTCAATTCTTAATATTTTTGCACAAAGCGCATGAAAAGTAGATATTGACGGAAGTTCGGAAACCTGTTTGTCACCTTTTTTAAAAAACTTTTGCATTCTTTCTTTCATTTCTTTACTGGCTTTATTAGTAAAAGTTACCATGAGAATGTTGAAAGGACTTATCCCTTCTGAAATTAAATAGATAACTTTATAGGTTAAAACCCTTGTTTTGCCGCTACCTGCTCCGGCTAATATTATCATCGGACCATTTTTTTGAAGCACTGCCTGGAGCTGTTCCTTATTCAAGTCCTTGAGAAAATCTTGCCTCATACCGTATAATGATACCACCGCGTCAAACGCGGCTCAAGCATGAATAAGCTTTTGATAGTTGCCAACTTAAAGTCCTATAAGACTCAAATCGAAGCTAAGGAATGGTTAGAAAACTTCAAAAAAATAAGAGAATTGGGACAAAATTTTGATAATAAGGAAATAGTTATTTGTCCTTCCCTTACCCTGCTTTCTATATTTAGCTCATATGTTTTCGATAACAGTTTGTCTGTAAAAATTGGAGCACAAAATGTTTCGGCTTTTGACGAAGGAGCTTATACGGGAGAGGTAAATGCAAAACAAATAAAAGATTTTGCGGAGTATGTTTTGATTGGACATTCAGAAAGAAGAAATAATTTTAACGAAACAGATGACATACTTTCAAAAAAAGTTGAGCTTTCTCTTAGATACGGACTTAAGCCGATTTTTCTGGTTTCAAGTAATGATAATTTAATTCCTCAAGGAGTTGAAATAGTCGCATACGAACCAGTATTTGCAATCGGCAGTAGCGTTCCCGATACCCCGGAAAACGCCGATAAGACGGCCTTTCTAATAAAAGAAAAAAATAATTATCAAGTTCTTTATGGAGGAAGTGTAACTTTCGATAATGTTAAGAGCTTTACGGGGAAAACAGATTTAACCGGTGTTTTGGTTGGAGGAGCAAGTCTTGAGGCGGAAGAGTTTATCAAAATTATTCAAAATGCATAATAAAAAACCCTTAATTATCGTAGGAATTTTTGTGGTTATTTTAGCAGTATTTATTATTGTAAAAACAGCCAATTTGTATCCATTTTTATTCCATTTGTTTTTTGATAAAGGAGTTGCATTAAAAGAAACCAACAATAGGATTAACATTCTTCTTTTGGGTATCGGAGGCGGAAGTCATGACGGCCCGAATTTAACAGATACAATTATCCTTGCAAGCCTTGATCTTAAAAATAATAAAATGACTCTTATATCAATTCCAAGAGATTTATGGATGCCTGACTTAGAAGGAGATGATAAAAGAATTAACAGTGCATACGCAGTCGGAGAGTTAAAAAGAAAAGGCGGAGGATTGCTTTTATCAAAAAAAATAGTAGAAAAAGTTACAGGTTGGGATGTTGATTACGGATTAAGGATTGATTTTTCGGGTTTTGTTAAGGCAGTTAATATTGTCGGAGGTTTGGACGTTATGGTTGATAACTCTTTTGTTGATTATCAATATCCAATTAGCGGTAAGGAAAACGATTCCTGCAATAAAACCCCGGAAGAACTTCAAAGCTTAGCTACTGTATCTGCTGAATTGTTGCCCCAAGAATTGCCCTGCCGGTATAAATATTTACGTTTTGATAAAGGATTACAGCGCATGGACGGAGAAACAGCTCTTGAATTTGTAAGATCAAGGAGTTCGGAGGGTAATGAGGGAAGTGATTTTGCAAGAAGCAAAAGACAGGAAAAAGTAATAAAAGCTTTTAAAGACAAAGTTTTATCCGCACAAACGCTTATAAACCCCGCAAAAATTCTGAGTCTATATAGCGTTTTAAAAGGCAGTATAGATACAGATATAAAACAAGATGAGTTTGACGATTTTGTAAGACTTGCCCAGAAAATGAATCAGGTAAGAATAAACAGCGCAGTAATAGATACGGGAGATGAAAAAGCTCAAAGGCCGGGACTTCTTATAAATCCTCCAATAACAAGTGATTATAATTTGGAATGGGTACTTATTCCAAGATTAGGAAATGGAAATTTTACAGAAATACAAAAATACATATATTGTGAAGTAAAAACGGGCAATTGCTCTGTTTCCATAAAACCCCAAAGCTAAATAACAATGGAAAATTTTTTAAGAGAATATAGAAAAATACCCCTACCGGCAACTCTTTCCATAATGGCTATTTTATTTATACGTATTTTCTTATTTACTCAACCAAGTTTTAAAATAGATATGAATGACTGGCAAGCATGGGCGGCAAGACTTGTAGAAGTTGGACCGTTTAATTTTTATTCAGCAAATATTTTTGCAGATTATTTTCCGTTTTTCTATCTCTCCCTTTTTATTTTAGCAAAAATATTTGCATTAATTTTTGGAAACGCTGCTATTTTTTCAATTGGTTTTGAAATTTACATAAAAGTTATAAGTAATATTTTTGATATTTTAACCGCATTTATAATTTTAAAAATTATAAATAAACATTCTAAAAAATGGGCGTATTTGGGGAGCATTTTATATTTGCTAAATCCAAGCGTAATTTTTAACAGTTCAGTATGGGGGCAAATAGATGCAATACCAACTTTTCTTCTTACTTTATCTTTATATCAGCTTGAAGAAAAAAAGAATATTGTTAAATCGCTTTCTGCAAGCGTTTTATCATTTTTAATTAAACCTTTGAACGTCGCTCTTTTTCCGTTAATGTTATATAGAATAATTAAAAATTTTTCCGCTCAAAAAATATTAAAAGCATCAGGAGTATCTTTATTAATTTTTTTTATTGTCACAATGCCATTTTTTCCAAGCGACCCATTCTTTGGACCATTTAAACACCTATCAACCTCTTTGAATGTTTATCCTTATACCTCTATTAACGCTTATAATTTTTGGGGACTTTTTGGATGGTGGAAGCCGGATGCGACGTTATGGCTTAATTTGTCATATCATATGTGGGGTTATGTTTTATATGGATTTGTACTCTGTATTATTTTTATTCCTTTATTAATAAAAAAATCAAAATCATTTATAAGACTAGATTATCTTTTGTATACAATTTTATCATTTGCTTTTTTTTTATTTTTAACCCGCATTCATGAAAGGCACTTATTTCCGGTCTTTTCGCTCCTTATTATTTCAGCGTGTGTTTTTAGGTCAAGAACACTTATTGTAAGCTATATTGTCCTCGCTATTATTAATTTTATTAATCTGTTTTATTCTTATTATTACTATAACGTTATTTATAATAATCCAATGGCTCCGAAGAATATTATTTTTGATATATCCTCAAATTATCAGGTATTTTTTTCTGTGTTTTCGCTAATTATATTTGGTATCATGTTGCATGTTTATTATAAAAATCAAAAATTAATTTATGAAAAAAAATAAAAAACCAAAAATAAAGAGTGAAAAAATTATTAATAAAATATTATTTTTTCTTCCCGAAATTATAATTTTTACTTTAGCCTTTTTAACAAGGTTTGTCCGCTTGGGAATTCCAAAAAATCACATATTCGATGAGGTTTATCATGCTTTTACCGCACAACAAATGTTCAGAGGTAATCCGGCCGCCTGGGAATGGTGGAACACTCCTCCTAAAGGGTTTGCTTATGAATGGACGCATCCGCCTTTAGCCAAAGAATTCATGGTAATTGCAATGTCTGTTTTTGGTGATAATCCGTTTGCCTGGAGATTTTTTTCAGCCCTTTTCGGTTTTGGTGTAATAGTCTTAATTTATTTAATTAGCTACAAGCTTTTTAAAAACCGTTTAATTGCATTATTTGCGGCTTTTGCCGCTTCTTTAGACGGACTTCTTCTTACCATGTCGCGTATTGCCATGAACGATATGTATTTTCTCTTTTTTATTTTGCTTGCTTTCTTCTTATTTTTGCATAACAGAAAACTTTTGCTGGGCTTAGCATTGGGACTTTCTATCGCATCAAAATGGACAGGACTTTTTGGAATAGGAATAATCGGCATAATATATATTATTCAGCTTGTTTTAAAACTTAGAAAAAAAGATATTTCCAAAAGAAAAGCTCTAAAAAATTTAATAGCAGCGCCTTTATTCTTTTTAATTATTCCTTTGCTTGTTTATCTGGCTGTTTATCTTCCATTTTTTACAGGAAAACATACTCCGCCAGGTAACAAATCTTCAGTTTTCAATGTCGAAACTTTTATTGGACTGCAACAGCAAATGTATTGGTACCATACGCGTCTAAAAGCAACTCATCCATACCAGTCGACTCCTTCGCAATGGGCTTTTGATCTTAGGCCGGTTTGGATTTATGTAGATTATAAAGACAATACGATTGCCGGTATTTATAACTTGGGCAACCCGCTTTTTATGTGGTTTGGATTAGTATCGGTTATTTTTCTTCTTTTTGAATTCATCAGAAAAAGAACAATGGCAATTGCCATAGTTCTCATTGGTTACTTTGGTTTTTTCTTGCCATGGGTTGGTTCTCCGAGAATTATGTTCTACTACCATTACCTGCCGGCAGTTCCATTTTTGGCAATTGCAACAGGATATGTTCTCAACAAGCTTTTGTCTCAAAAAATCGGTAAAGCATTCGTGATAACTTTTCTTTCTCTGTCGCTAATTTTATTTGTTTATTTTTTCCCATTATGGACGGCGATACATATGCCTAAGTGCGTAATTCCTCAAGGATGCGTTAGTTGGTATGATTCTTACTTTTGGTTTTCCAGCTGGAAATAACTTCGTTACATTATCCAAATATTCAAAAAGTTAATCATAATTATTCCCCAAAAATTAATAATTATACTTAAGAAAACCAAAAAATATGTAATTAATTTTGGTTTTTGTCCGATACCTAAAGCAACCAAAATTAGTGCAAAAGGCATAAAATCTTGGGCATAACGAAATCCAAATTGGCTGTATCCGGAAAACTTCCATAAGGATATTACAAAAAAGATTGGAATAATTGCAGCCCACAGTGAAATCGTCAACAGAGATTTTTTTGCTTTAAGAATAAAAATTATTGCGGGAGAAGTAAACCATATGGCAAGACTATAAAGAGAAGGAATTATATAGGGCCATTCTTTTTGAAAACGGGGGAGACTTAAAAACATTGCGCTAAGTTGCGAAGGAATATGAATAATGTTTAAAACACCGTCTTTTAAATTTAATGATTTTTGTGATTGAAGCGCGCTCCAATAAGGGGAAACGGGATCAATACTTGAAAACCTAAGATAACCATAAAGACTGTTCAAAAAAATAAAAAAACCAACAGAAATTCCAAAAGATATTAAATTATAAATAGATTTTTTGTTTATTGGTAGAAATTTGTCGTTCAAGTATAAAAGAAAAAAGGGGAAAGCGAAAATTGTTGCAGACCGCGACCAATAACTTGCTCCCAACAATAAACCTATGATAATTAACCTTTGTTTTGTAAAAGTTTCTCTTATTGCTAAGAGTAGAAAAAAAATAGCAACAATGTGGGCTAAATACCAAGAAGAGCCTACGCTTGATAAAAACCAATAGTTGGTTCCGAATACAAAAAAAATAGTTGTAAGCAAAGCTGTTTTTTCAGATATTTTTATTTTTTTAAAAATACTATATAAAATAATCGGGTTAAGGCTACCTAAGAATATTGAAAAAATAGTTTGTGAAAACCCAGTTCCAAAAATCGCAACAAACGGAATTAATAATATTGCCGGCATTGGAGGATAAGCGACGTAATACTTACCCGCGATGGGAATTAATTCACTTAGCCATGATGGGTGTTCTGTAAGATAAAGCCTGTGATTGATAAAAGCATCGGCAAGTCTAACAAAATAGTTATATGGAGTATTTTCAGAGGAAGTAAGAAAATAGATTATAAAAGTAATTCCGAATATTAAAAAATACACAAGGTAGGGCTGAAGTTTATTTATTTTCATAAAGCGGTATTTATTATAAAGCAAATAGCAGTACGGCTCCGATAATGGTAAGTATTCCTCCGAGGAGTCCTAAGGTAATTATTTTCCCATCAGGTCCCGGTAAGTTTCCTCCCGGTGCAAGCCCGGGATTAGAGGGCGCTACCGTCGGCGCTACGGTTGGAGTAGGAGTGGGTGATGGAGTTGGAGTAGGCGTAACGGTTGCCGCCGGAGTAGACGTTGGCGTTGCGGCAGGAGTAGGTGATGGAGTTGGTGTAGGGGTCGCGGATGGGGCCGGGCTGGGAGTCGGGGTGGCCGTGGGAGGGTTGGCAACAGGGTTAACTTGACTCCCTGCGGCATAAACCGTAAAATTTTCTGTTATTGTTCTTAATATCCCGTTTATATCTTTTGTAGTTATAGAAATCGTATGCTGTCCCGGTGAAAGCGGGACGTTAGGTCTGTAGCTCCAATTTCCATTTGCATCGGTTTTTACCTCGGTTTGTATTTGCGCATCCGAGTGTATCTCTATTTTTACAGTTTCATTAGGCTTCCCAGTGCCTTTAAAAAGAGGCTGTTGATCGGAAAAACTTTGATTTGCCTGCGGAGTTAGTATCTGGGGGGTCTTACTTGAAACATTTTCATTAGGTTTTGGCGACGGGAAACTTTCGGCTGAATTTTGCTGTGCCGATGAAGATGCTACAGGTTCCGTACCTGTTGCAAAATCATAATTTTGAGAAAGAGTTACGGTTGGAACAGGATTTATTTGGTTTATAGATAAGGATACGTTTGAAGACAATCCGTCTCCAAAAACAAGCATTTTAAGAGTGTTCACGGTTGAAAAATCCAAATAAGATGCCAAATCCTGACTTCTCACGGAATTCAGGGGAATCAAATAGGTTCCGCCGGATTTTACAAGCGAAGAGATAACTTGAGAGTTGGCGGTTGTAATATAAATTATTGCCTCATCAGGGGCTTGGCCGTTTGGCATAACCACTTTTCCAACGACCGGTTTTTGTTCCGAGGGAGGACTAGTTGCGTTTGCTCCGGTAACCACTTCGAATGGAGTGTCGTTATTTGAAAATTTATCTTGCCCGCTGGTAATCGAAAAAAAATATTTTGTCACAGGCGATAAGCTTCTTACGGTAATACTGTGAATCTTATGGTTAGCCAAAGAGCCTGTTTGCTGGTCTCTGTCGTCCAGGGCAGTCTGTCCTAAATTTTGATCTTTTCCATAAGTTAAACTGCCTATAACTTGCGCATCCGTATTATAAGAAACAGTAAATGAATTGTCTGTAATGTTGGTTATTCTTACGTTTTGCGGATTTGTTGCCGGACTGGCGCGTCCAATGAAAATTACTCCCTTATCAACTAAGAAAGAAGTCAGACCGATACCAACAACTATAAGCAACATTCCTAAAAGTGTTGGTATACGTTTATCCCAAATTGTTTTTTTCATGGCAACAGACTTCCTCCCGGCGAGCCTTGAGGAGCATTACTAGAGCCGGTTATTTGAGAAGCGGATAAAGAAGACGAGAAAATATTTGGAAACCCCGGCGTTGGCGTTGGGGAAGCAATAGCTTGCCCTTCATAAAGAGGTGTAACTTTTTGTCTTTGTTTTAATTTAGATATCACATCCATATCAAAGGCAGGCGTTATCGGGGATATCTGGATGTTTGTAGCGGGCGGTATAGTCGAGGTTACAGAGCTATGATAAATACTGAAAATAATCCACGCTACTATTAAGATGAATGATGGTATCAGTAATGTAATAATGTCTCTTTGTTTCATGCTTATTGTTTAAAATATGCCGTACCTTTAAAATTTAATTGCGTTGACGGACCTTCTCCGCTATTTCGGCTTAAAGAGAGAATATTTATAGAAACAATTCTTTGCATTTTAATCATTGAATCGATAAATTTTGAAATGCTTTCATAAGAACCGTTTGCCGAAATACTAAAAGAAAAAGCGTAATATTTTTTTGTGTTAACGGAGGAGTTAGGAATTTCGATTTCAAAAGTCTGAAGACCCGTAATTGCAACGTTTGAACTTTGCGCCAGCGATTGCAGCTGCGCAATTAAAAGAGGAACCTGCGGATTTTTAGGAAATGAATCTAAAACGTAAGGTATGTCCGGTGTAAGTTGGCCATATTTTTCCTGAAGGAGATACAAATTGTTTATTTTGCTTTGAAGCTCTTGGTCAACAAATTTACTATCCGATAATTGTTTGTTTAAGTTGGCAATGGTTGAAAGCGTTGGGTTAATTGCAAAAAGCCCAAAAAACGATAATGCGATAATGGTAAAAACTAAAGTAGTAAACTTTTGCATTCTTTCTTCTTTGAAATCCGGTAACATCTCAAAGTATTTCTTTTTCTGTAAGTTTTTAAATAAACTATTAGTTTGTAGTTGCATAAGTGAAATTAGGTTTAAGTATAGCGGTGATGCTTATCGTAATAACTGCGCTTGACGGTTTATTTTCTATTTTGTCTATGCTCACCGTATCGATGGCAGAATAATTTTTAAGAGAATTTACAAAAATACTAAGGGATGAAACCGAATCAACGTTTGCGTCTATTCTGATTCGATTTTCATATAATGAAAGATTATTAAAAGCCATTCCTTTTGGAGTAAAACCCACGATATCACTAAAAATTTTAAACCTGTCTACCCCCAAAGTGCTGTAATTTGCTGCAGCAGCTAATCTATCCTGTAAATTACGATATGTTTGTTCGTTATCTTTTAAATAATTAACAATTGCTTGTTCCTGAGTAATTTTAGAGTGCAAATCTATCAACTGTCTGTCCAGAGAAAAACGGTATATAAAAGCCGATAAAGCAACAATCTCCGTTAATATAACCAGCAGTCTTCCTACTGTTAATGCCCAGTTAACAAGTCTGTCAATTAAGCTCGTCTGTTTTTTTAACAGATTTATTGAGGGAGAGTTTTTTTGCATAGCAAGTTTAGTCTAGGGGTTTTTTACGTTTTTGTCAAAGATAAATTTGCAGAATTCTGTTATTTTTTAGCTTTTGTCTTGGAGGCCTTTGCCTGAGTAGGTTTTTTAACTTTTTGGGGTATTTTTTTGATTGATCCCGATTTAATCGGGATTGACTTTTTGCCTGCTATAAGTTTTGCGAGCTTTGACTTTATTCTGGCTGCTTTATTTTTATGAATAATATTTTTCTTGGCCGTTTTGTCTATAATCTTTACGGCTTTTCTGATATTTGCTTGCGTCGGAGTTTTTTCCGCAATTTTTACTGCTTTTTTGAAGAGGTTTTTAAGAGTTTTGTTTACCAATTCTCTTTTTCTGTCTTTTCTTAATTTTTTCTTTGCAGATTTTATTACTGGCATAGCGGCATTTTACCATGTTATACTTATAAAAACAATATGCCTAAGGATTTTTTAAAAAGAGGAATTGGTCTCCTATTTAAACGTCAAAACAATATTATTTCCGCGGCTTTTGTAATAATGACCACGATTATTTTATCTCAAGTTTTAGGTTTGGTTAGACAAAGGCTTTTGGTTGGAATTTTTGGCGCATCAAATACGTTAGGTGTATATCTTGCTTCAACCAAAATTCCTGATTTTCTCTTTCAGTTAATAATTGCAGGAGCATTATCCTCGGCTTTTATTCCGGTATTTTCAGAATATTTAGGTAAAGGTAAAGAAAAGGATGCTCATAGGCTTGGTTCTACTCTTCTGATGGTAGGTTTAGTAATTTTTTCCATTATCTCTATTTTTCTTTTTATTTTCGCCAAAGATATTTCAGAACTCGTTGCCCCCGGGTTTTCCGCGTCCCAAATAAATCTTATGGCCGATTTAACCAGGATTGTTATATTTGGAGAGTTATTTTTTATTTTCGGAAGCTTTTTGTCGGCAGTACTGCAATCTTATAATCATTTTTTTATTCCGGGCATTGCTTCCGCAACTTTTAATTTGGGAATTATCATTGGCATCATAACTCTGTCGCCGTTTGTAGGTATTTTCTCGGCGGCTTACGGCGTAGTGTTGGGTTCTTTAATTTTTGTGGCCGTACAGCTTCCTTTTGTTAGAAAATTAGGTTTTTCTTTTAAAGCCTCTTTTTCCTTAAAATCAAGCGGAGTGCTGGAGGTATTAAAGCTGATGTGGCCAAGAACTTTGTCAATCGGAATTTTTCAGCTCGGAACCCTTGTTACGATAACCTTAGTTTCTTTTCTTCCCGATCCTGGTAGAAATTATGTAATTTTTGATTATGCGCAAACCCTGGCTTTTGCTCCTGTTGTTCTTTTTGGTCAGGCAATTGCTCAGGCGGCTTTTCCCGTTCTTTCCAAAGAAAGAGAAAGACTTGAAGATTTTAAAACCACTTTTATTACAAGCTTGAATCAGATGCTCTATCTGGTTTTGCCCATTTCAGTGCTTTTTTTAGTTCTGAGAATTCCTATTGTCAGACTTATTTACGGAGCGGCGCAATTTGACTGGGAGGCGACAGTTCTTACCGGTAGAACTCTGGCTTTTTTCAGCATTTCGATTTTTGCCCAAAGCTTGGTTTATCTTGTTTCCAGAGGTTTTTACGCATTGCATGATACAAAAACCCCTTTAATAATAGGCGCTTTAACTACCGGTCTTATGATTACCCTAGGCGCATCATTTATTTTTATTTATCATTATGGAATCGAAAGCATAGCCATAGCCTATTCAATAGGTAGCATTATTAACATACTTGTATTATTTATTTTTTTAGACAGGAAAACAGGCGGTTTTAAGAAAATTCCTTTGTTTATTTCTTTAACAAAAATTACATTGGCGACTATTTTTACAGGTTTTGCTCTTTACATTCCCATAAAACTTTTAGACCAGTTGGTTTTTGATACAACCAAAACAATAAATTTAATAGCTCTTACGGGTATTTCAAGTTTTGCAGGACTTTCTCTTTACCTTTTTCTCACTTGGCTTTTTAATGTTAAAGAGGCAACTATGTTTATTCTCCTTTTCAAACGACTCGGAGACTGGAGACAAATTCTTAAAGGCAGCGAAGAAGTAATTGACGGAACAAGGTTTAACCCATAATTTGATATAATTCCCCAAAGAACTTTAATGAAACAAACAACTATTCGTAATTTTGCAATTATCGCGCATATAGATCACGGTAAATCAACTCTTGCCGATAGGTTTTTAGAGTTAACAAAAACTATTTCTAAAGACAAAATTCAAGAACAATTTTTGGACCAAAGCCCTATCAGCAGAGAGCGCGGAATTACTATAAAACTTGCGCCTGTTGGAATGCACTATACGTTAAACGCTATTAACTATACGCTAAATCTCATTGATACCCCGGGCCATATTGATTTTTCCTACGAAGTTTCAAGAACTTTAGCCGCCTGTGAAGGGGCAATACTTTTAGTTGACGCAACTCAAGGAATTCAGGCGCAAACAGTGGCTCATTTTAGGGCTGCCCAAAAAGAAAATTTAACAATAATTCCGGTTATTAACAAAATAGACTTGGACACGGCAATGGCTGAACAGACTACTAAGGAATTGGAAGAAATGTTTGGGTTTAAGAAAGAAGAAATATATTATATTTCCGCAAAAACAGGAGAAAATGTAGAAAGTTTGCTTAAGGGGTTAGTGGAAAAACTTCCTTCACCAAAAGGCTCGATGGATTCACCCCTAAGAGCGTTAGTTTTTGATGCCGAATATGATGAGCATAGGGGAGTCGTGGTTTTTATAAAAGTTGTTGACGGAAAAATTAGAAAAAGAGACAGAATAGAATTCTTGCAAAATAAAGTGAGAGTAGATGCGTCCGAAGTCGGATTTTTTTCTCCGTTTCTGTCTCCAAAAGAAGATTTAACAACCGGCGAAATCGGATATATAGTTACGGGAATAAAAGATATAAGACAATCAAGGGTTGGAGATACGTTGACAAATCAAAAAGCAAAAAGCAAAAATCAAAAATCAGACATTCAGCCCTTGCCCGGATACGAGACTCCAAAACCAATGGTATTTTTTGGCGTTTATCCAAAAAGTACAAACGAATTAGTCCGCCTTAAAGAAGCAATAAGCAAACTTTCGTTAAATGACGCATCGCTAAGTATATCTTCAGAGTATTCGGTATTTTTGGGAAGTGGTTTTAGAGTAGGTTTTTTAGGACTTTTACACGCGGAGATTTTTAAAGAAAGATTAAAACAAGAAGAAAAGATTGATCCGATTTTAACTATGCCCCACGTTTTATATGAAAAAAGAGAAGATGGAGCAATGCTGGAACCATATATGAATTTAATTATTTTTACTCCAACCAAATTTGTCGGCGGAGTAATGTCTGTTGCTCAAAGTAAAAAAGGCAGTCTTATTGATATTTCGTATCACAAAGACAATGCGATATTAAAGTATGAAATACCATTCAGCTGCTTTATCAGGAACCTTTCCCCCGAGATAAAAACTGTTTCTTCTGGTTTTGCCAGTATAGATTATGAACTTACTGATTATAAAGAAGCGGATTTGGTCAATCTAGAAATTGTAATAAACGATACGGAAATAGACGTGCTCTCGGAATTGGTTTACAGTAATGAAGCTCAATTTCTGGCAAGACAAAAAACAGAAAAACTTAAAGATTTAATTCCGAGGAAACAAATAAAACAGATTATTCAGGCAAAAGTAGGCGGAAAAATTCTTGCCAGATCGGAAATCCCCCCATTCAGAAAGGATGTTTTGGCAAAAATGTCCGGGGGCGATGTAACAAGAAAAAATAAACTTTTGGAAGCTCAGAAAAAAGGAAAAAATAAATTATTTGGAACTTCAAAAATAGATATTCCTCAAGAAGCATTGCTTCCTCTAATTACAAAAGAAAATTAAAGGGCAAAGAAAAGTAGTATTCCAAGTACAGAAAGTATTGTTCCTATTGCTCCTATTGCCAATATTTTGGCATCAGGACCGACTACCGGAAGAGGAGGTGCTGGCGTTGCCTGGGCTATAGCTGTTGAAGTTGGTGCCGCAGTTACCGTTATTGTTTGTGTACAGTTTGCAGTATCGCTTACGTTTCCAAGAACATCGGTTAAGGAAGCAGACGCAACAAATGTTCCGGCACTATTATAAGTATGCGAGGACTGGACACTAACGGAACTTGGACCTCCCGACTGGGGTTCATCCAAAACCGCGCTGTCACCAAAGTTAAACGTAACCTTGCTGATTGTGCTTGCCGAAGAAGTGCCTGTTGCAGTGAAAGTAAGCGAATACGGCGCTGTTCCGGTTGCCGCTCCGCTTAAAGTTAGGCTTTCGCAAACCGGCGCTTGAGCGTTTGGCGTGGGAGAGGCAGTTGGCTCTGGCGTGGGAGAGGCAGTTGGCTCTGGCGTGGGAGTTGGCGTGGGAGTCGGGGAAGATACGGCAGCCGTTATGGTGATTGTTGCAGGACTAACAGTAGACAAAACATTTTCATTAAACTGGTCGGTAGAGGCTATGGAAAGAACTTGGGATTGGGGCTGGTCGATAGTTATTTGTGTTGTTCCGGGATCCGTGGAAGCGATAGCCTGGAAAGAAAGACTGGCAATTCTTGTCGCTGTCTGTACTATGTTTTGAGGGCTCCCGCCAATAGAAAGAGTAACCGAAATTGTTCCCGGACCATAGATTGGCCCCTGTAAAACAGATGGAAACGCAGCAATGTTTGGACAAAGAGCGTCATTGGGTCTTGTGGGACAAACAGTAGCGCCGGCTGCGGCAGTCGCAAGTTTTGTTGCGTCATAGTTAATAATTAATTTTACAAAAGAAACCTGATTGGTTGCCGGATTCATCATCACGTCTAAATTTACGGTGTCATTAACACCGATTGTTTTACTTGCGGGATTAAAACCGAGAGTGGTTGCGGGAGCGGCTCCGCTTTTTGTTTTTTGCTGTTGCTGCACAAGATACACAGTTAAAGGGATAACTACGAGTAGAACCGCTATAAAACCAAGTAACAGCAATTTTTTGCCCGATGGTAAGGACATAATATAATCTAAATTTATGGTATATAACAAAAGGTAAAGTGTCAAGTAGTTAAGTATTGACAGCAGTGTATTTTTGTTGTATAAATAAGCAGTCACTTTAAGCGAGTGATATTTTTTGACTATATGGCAGTAAAAAATAACCTTAAACCTCTTTTTAATAACGTTCTAATAAAACCGCTCGAGGCGGAAGCAAAAACCGCAAGCGGAATAATTATTCCCGATTCGGTAAAAGAAAAACCGCAAATAGGTGAAGTTATGGCTGTTGGCCCCGGTGACGTTACGCCAAAAGGCGAAAAAATTCCAATGATTATTAAAATAGGGCAAAAAGTAATGTATAAAAAATGGGGCGGAAACGAAGTAAAAGTCGGTAGTCAAGAGTGGACAATAGTTGAGCAAAAAGATATATTGGCAATCGTAGATTGAAAACTCAAAACTCGAAGCACGAATATCGAAACAAATTCAAATTACAAAAATTCAAAAAAGTTTCGGATTTCGATATTCGGATTTAGAATTTTATAAAGTTTATGGCAAAACAAATAATTTATAAAGAAGAAGCAAGGCAAAAATTATTATCAGGAGTGAACCAATTGGCTGATGCTGTTGCAACAACGCTTGGTCCTAAGGGTAGAAACGTTGCTATAGATAAAAAATGGGGAGCCCCTAATGTTATACATGATGGCGTAGCGGTTGCAAAAGAAATAGAGCTTGCAGATCCTTTTGAGAATATGGGAGCGCAACTTGTTAAGGAAGCCGCTTCGAAAACAGCGGATATTGCTGGAGATGGAACAACCACATCAACTGTTTTAGCCAGAGCAATTGTTAGAGAAGGAATAAAAATGATTACTGCTAACGCTAATCCAATGATTATGAGGAAAGGTTTGGAAAAAGCAAGTCAGTTTATAGTTGATGAGCTCTTGAAAATGAAAAAAGATCTAAAACAAGCAGATTGGGCGAATGTTGCAACGATCTCAGCGGGAGACGAAGAGCTTGGAAAACTTATAGCAGAGGCATTAAGAAAAGTAGGTAAAGATGGAATAATAACTGTTGAGGAAGGAAAAGGTCTTTCAACAGAAATTGAGTATAAAGAGGGAATGGAATTTGATAAAGGCTATGCGTCTTCATATCTTGTTACGAATCCCGAAAAAATGGAAGCAGAAATCGAAGCTCCCTATATTTTAATAACCGACAAAAAAATATCGGCTCTTAACGAACTTCTTCCATTTTTAGAAAGTTTAGTAAAAGTTTCAAAGAATTTAGTAATAATTGCGGACGAAATAGACGGTGAAGCTTTGGCAACTTTGGTTGTAAATAAATTAAGGGGAACATTTAATGCTTTAGCTATTAAAGCTCCGGGATTTGGAGATAGAAGACAAGAAATGTTAGAAGATATCGCAATTTTAACCGGCGGAACGGTTATATCCGCAGATACGGGTAAAAATTTTGAAACAGTTACGATTGAAGATTGCGGAAGAGCAGATAAGGTTTGGTCGGATAAAGACAATACAAGAATAATTGGCGGAAAAGGCGAGCCTGCTAAGTTAAAAGCCAGAATTGCACAGATAAAAAAAGCAATTGATGCGAGCACATCGGATTTTGATAAAGAAAAACTTCAGGAAAGATTGGCAAAATTGGCAGGCGGAGTTGCTGTTATAAACGTGGGTGCCGCAACCGAAGTTGAACTTAAAGATAGAAAAGAGAGAGTTAACGATGCGGTTGCCGCAACAAAAGCAGCTTTAGAAGAAGGAATTGTTCCTGGAGGAGAAATAGCGCTTTTGGATATATCCGGAAGAATGAGTGCTAAAAACCTAGAAGATGCAAAAGCATCAAGAGATGAAGTAATCGGATTTGAAATTGTTAAAACTGCTTTAGAGGAACCTTTTACGCAGCTTATTAAGAATGCGGGATTAGATGCGGGACAACTTATTGCTAAAGCAAGGGAAGTAAGTGCGCATGGACAAGGATTTAATGTTTTAAAGATTGATTCCGCTGAGACCGCAGTCCCAGTAGACATGCTGAAAGAAGGAATTATAGACCCGGTAAAGGTTGTTAGAATAGCAGTTCAGAATGCAATTTCTGTTGCTACAATGATTTTAACAACAGAAGCTTTAGTTACCGATATTCCCGAAAAGAATCCTTCGGCAAGCTCAGGATCGGGTATGCCGCCCGGCGGAATGGACTACTAAATTCTCCTTTTTATTGTAAAAATAGCAATTTCTTGCTATATTTGTTAGGCGCTTTTTAGCAAATGAAAAAAATTCTTTTCATAATAGTTCCAATTCTTCTTGCCATAGCAATATTTGTTGTTATCTTTCTTGTCATAAGCAAAAATACAGGCAAAGGTGCTTTGCAGGTTACTTCAAGCCCCATAAGCAAAGTTTATTTGGATAATAAACTTATCGGGCAGACCCCTCTTTGTAAATGCGAAGTCAATGATACGATAGCTGCCGGAATCCATTCCGTAAGGCTTGTTCCTCTCCAAGGAAACCTAGAGGCTTTCGAAGAAAAAATAACCATTGCTCCTTCGATTTTAACCGTTGTTGACAGAACTTTCGGTCCCGGAGCATCCTCGCAGGGATCGGTTATAAGCCTAACGCCTATTTCCGATAAAAAAGATGCACAGCTTTTGATAGTTTCTTTTCCCAATAAATCTCAGGTTTTTTTGGACAGCAGTCCTTCGGGCATGTCGCCTCTCCTGCTTAAAAATCTAACCGTATCTGATCATGAAATTAAACTTACAAAAGACGGATATAAAGATAAAACTTTAAAAATAAGAACTGTTTTGGGTTACAAGCTTGAAGCGTTAGTTTTTTTGGGAGTTAATCTAACTGCCGCAACTGCGTCAGCTCTTCCAACGCCTTCTCCAAGCGTTGCTCCAATCCCTATTGCGAGCGTAAAAATATTGATTCTTAGTACGCCTACAGGATTTTTAAGGGTAAGAGCAGATGCCTCAATAGCGTCTAAGCAAATAGGCCTTGTTAACCCCGGAGAAAAATATGATTTTGTTGCAGAAAAACCCGGCTGGTTCGAAATAAAATTAACCAATGGACAAACAGGGTGGGTAAGTTCTCAATACGCACAAAAAGGAAGTTAGGGGCCGATTACATAAATTATTCCGACGACTAAAACTACCCAAATCAGAACTGTTGTAAGAAGTGGTTTATCCGATAAAAGCACTCTTTCAGGACTTTCTCCTTCATGTTTTTCATAAATATCCTGAAGATATCTCATTAATCCGTAAACAACAGGGATGATGGTTATCATGAGCCATTTTCTCTGAAAAAAAACAGGTAAAAAATCCGGCATTAAAATTCCTAAGTTCAAATTGAATCCTTTGGAATTTTCCAAAAAAGTGAAAAGCGAATAGGTTATAAAAGTTGAAGTTGCAAAAATCGAAGCGTAAACATCCAAAAGTCTTTCGGAATAATGTGATAAGGATTTTCTTGTCGCGGCAATATCTATGTTTTTATTACCCAGTAAAAGAGTAAGCTCCGACCTTCTTTTGCCAACAGCCAGGAAAAGAGAAATTGAGATTGTTGTAAGTAAAAGCCAGACGGAAATATGAAAACCGCTTGCAAACTCTCCTCCGTAAACTCTTAAAATATACCCCGCGGCAATTAAGAGAATGTCCAAAACTGCAACGGATTTTAAATAAGATGAATATAAGAATTGAATTGCCAGATAAATAAGTCCTAAAACAAAAAAAGCCGGAGTTACTTGGCTTGCTATGAAAAGCGAAAATATTATTAAGAAAAAAGCTAGAACTCCTGCGAATGGGATTGGGATATCGCCACGAGCCAAAGGTCTAAATTTTTTAAACGGATGAAGCTTATCTTTTTGTACGTCAAAAATATCGTTGACTATATAAGTTGCGGAAGAAAGACCGCAGAAAGCAAAAAATCCAAGCAATACTTTTTCAAGAACGGGAAGATTAAAAAGTTCACCGGAAAAAGTAATAGCGGCAAAAATTGCGAGGTTTTTTATCCACTGTCTTGGCCTTAGTAAGCGTAATAAATTATATGCCAGTTTTATCATTGGTTCTTTTTATAAAAAAATGCAAGAAGAGTATTGCTCCTCCGGCAATAATTACAAGCATTATAATTGCGAATAGTTTGCCTTTACTTGACAGTACAAGTGATAACGCCCCTAATATAGCAGAAACCACCCAATAAAACAACGCAATCTGTCTTTGTCCAAAGCCTAAATTTAATAATAAGTGGTGTAGGTGTTTTTTATCGTGCCAAAAAGGAGAGCGACCGGTTAAAATTCTTCTTATAATGGTAAAGGCTCCGTCTGCCATAGGAACTCCCATAACCAAAATTGCGGTTGCCAATTTGGCTCCGGATAAAATACTTGCTACTGCCAAAAGAAGATAAATTGCAGTAGCCCCGTAACCCGGAAAAATTCTCGCCGGATAAAAATTAAATACTAAAAATCCCAAGGATGCGCCCGCAATTATAAAAGATAAAGTTGCACTTATTAAGCTATATTGGTCTAAAGCCGGAAAACGAAGACTTAAAATCCCGATAATAATTGCGGATATCGCAACAATTCCGGGCATTTGTCCGTCAACGCCTTTACTCCAATTTAACATGTTTACAACCCAAACAATCCAGATAATTGCGATGACGTAAGGAATAAAATTAAGCTCGATAAGTCCTAAAAAAGGAACATGCAAAGAATTTAAAAATAAAATTCCGCCGAAAGGGTTAGTAATAAAAGGAACATTTACTCCGGCAAAAACAACAATAATTGCGGATATAATATTTATTACAAAACGAGAGTAAGGAGAAAGATTAAATTTGTCATCTAAAACGCCGACCAAAAGGAGGATAAAAGAAGCTGCAAAAATAGCAATTGTAATTTTTTCAATAGGCAAAAAAATTAGGCTGGCAATTAGAACTCCGATAAAAAGCGGAATTCCTCCGGCTCTGGGAATAGGTTTTTTGTGAATTACCCCCGGATGCTTGTGTTTTTTAGGATCGTCAACAAGCCCGAGTTTTTTTATAAAAATCAGAGATAAAGGAGTTGCAATAACAGTTGCGATAAATGCGGTTAGTAAGGGAAAGAAAATAGTTAATTGTGCGTCAAACATTATAAAATTATCTGAATGGTTCTGAAAACAAAAAGTAATGTAAGTATGGCAATAATAAAACTGATTACCGCAAGCATCCGCGAAACAAGCGGAGTTTTCTTATATAAAACTGGCGAAAGAAAGACATTTACAATAAAAATACACAGTGAAATTAAGCTTGGAATAAATACGCCAATAGGCGGCGCAAGTCTTGGCTCTCCCCAGGGGAACTGATTAAAAACCGGAAGATATGGCGGCAGGTTTTTATAAAAAAATAAAATGTAAGGAAGGGGCAGAATAATAATAATAATAGTTGCGGTAAACACTCTAAAAGTTAACTTATCGCTTCTTACGTTTTTAAAAAATTCTTTCATAAACTAAAACATTGTTGATTGTAATTTTTTCTCTGTAGTTTAAAAGAGAAAAAGGAATCCGTCGGACATTTGGCATTATAATAATAAGCCTAGGTTTCTTCATTAAAATACCGGCTTTGGTATTAGAAACTCCATCGGGGTAGCTTGTTATATGATATGTAGCGGCGTATTTTCCCGGCGGCAGTTTCCCCGTTAATTTATAAACCTGGGCATTATTCCCCCAAATAAATATTGAATCATTCGGGTTAGTATGTAAGTTAATATAGGTGGCAAGTTTGTAATCGGTTGGTGTATTTTTATCAAAAAAAGCTTGGTACGAAGCTACACTTTTCTGATTTGTTATAAACGAAATAAAGTTTGTATAGTAAAAAGGGAACCTGGCAAAAAACCAAAAGCTTTTTGTAACAATAATAAGAGTCAAAGCCAAAACTAAAAGAGTAAATCTCCGGCGTTTTTTATCGAATAAATAAAAACCAACTAGTAAGCAAAATGCAGGCAAAAGTGTCAGCAAATAATGCGTGTAGGGCCTTTGGGAGAAAAATGCGTTAAACAAGGAGAACGCAAACCAGAGCCAAACAAACATTGAAGGATATGATAGAGACTTTCTTTTTGCATAAATAAACAAACAGAATAGACCTAAAATTATCAATTTTAATATTAAAAATCCTTGGGGAATAATAAGTTTGTTGCCGTAACCTACATAGCCGATGTTAGAAAAAAGAACTGCTTTTATAAAATAAGAAATAGCGCCGTTTAATAAGAAAACAGCCGCAGTTAAAGTAATCGGTAAAGCAAATCCTAGAACGAAACTGATAACTTTTTCAATTTCAAAAACCAAAGTTTTTCTTTTGAATAAGTTCTTAAAAGAAAAAGAAGAATCTGCAAAAATCAGGAAAACCAGTAAGGCGGAAAAATCAAAAAGCGCAACTATTTTAAAAAGAAAAGCAATGCTAAGTAGAAAACCTGCGATAAATAGTATCTTGTGTTTAGTATTTCGTATTTTGGTTTCCGTGGATTTTAAGACTAAAATTCCGGCAGTAATTATCGGTAAAAGCATAAAATTTTCTGCGTTAGCAATGTTTCCTTCCAAAAGCGGCAATCCGAAAAGTAAAGCAAAGAGAACGGTTGACACCCAAATTATTTTTTCTTTTTCAAATAATTTTTTAGCAAGTATATAAAATGCAATAACGGTTAAAATCCCGACTATCAAAGAGAAAAGTCTTACCCAAAATTGATCCGAGTTAAATAAACTATAAACAAAATATAACAGCGGAGGCTTGTTGTCCCAAATGTCTCTATACAAAAGTCTGTTTTGATTCATTGCAGAGCCTAAAACCTGGTAAATTCCTTCGTCGCCGTACCAGTAAGGTTCAAATAGGGAAGGAAGCCGAAGTAAAAAAAAGAAAAATGAAGTTATTAATAAAAACCAAAAATCCCGGATTTTTTCAAGCTTTTGTAATAATCTCATATAAATACTTTACCACATCTAAAGCTTTTCGGTAACTTTATATTCGAGTCTTTTTCCAAACATAAGCTGTGTGTGGGAAATTAAAGCGGGGAGGGCGGACAAGAAAAATCCGACAATCGGTAAAAGCAAAAACTCCAAAGGAAATAAAAGCTGTCTTCTTTTGGAAGGCGCCGTGGTTTTTGGTCTATTTCTAAAATCAATAATTATCATAGCAAGAGTGGCAAAAAGACAAAGTGTGAGTATTAATCCCGCGAGTTTTGGCAAGTTATAGCCAAGTGCGGTTCTTGAAAAAGCAGGATTTACAAAAGGCATAATGTTTGCCGCAATTGTAATAATAAACCAGTAAACAGGCCACATTAAATGCTCAAGGAGAACGTTTGTAATCATCATTGTTTTCCTAAAAAAAGGAACATTGGGAACAGTCAGCCACCACTTTATAAAAAGTGCGTCATCGGAAACTCCCCAGGACCAGCGTCTTTCCTGGTGGTATTTATTCTTTAAGCTGTTTACGTAACTCGAAGACAAAGGCGCATCCATAGAGGTTTTTAAAAATATCGGTATCATCCATAAATTGCCGCTTTTTTTGTAAAAAGCTTTAAAGAATATTCTGTAATCCTCGGGAATTACGTCTGTGTCCCAGTAGCCGATTTCGTGCAAAAGTTTAAAGGAAAGAGAATAAGTGGAGTTGGGAATAAGCCTGTCTCCCTGGATTAAAAGTCCGGTTCTCCAAAGGCTGCCAAAAAAAGCAATAATTCTAACGGCTGCCGGAACACTCCAGAAATTGTTATAGCTTACATTTGCCGATTGCCAGAATTTATTATATCTTTTTTCGTCTTTTATAAAACTATGCGCAAGATAGGAATAATACTGTTTATCAAAAACCGAATCTGCGTCAACAGAGGAAATTGTTGCAAAATTTAAATCAATAATCTTTTTCCCAACCAGTCTTTTGTAAGCTTCTTGTCCCGCAAATGCTTCGTTTGAGGACTTACCTTTTACTTCCCCGGGTAAATCGGGATGGAAACTAGCAAAAATATCTCCGAATTTATGCTTAAACTCTTTTATTAAAATATCCGCTTTTTCTTTGGCCCCCTCTTCTCTTTTCTCCATTGCCAAAACTACATAAATTCTTTTTGTCGGAAAGGTTTGAGTGGCAAGACTCTTAACGGTTTCCCGCAGTTTTTCAACGCTTTCTTTGTAATTTGGGATAATAACAATGTGAGTTATTTTTTCAAAATCGGGTAATTGCGCTGCAAATTTTAGCCAATCTTTTTTTTCGGCGTCTTTAATTCTTTGCGAAGCAATAAACGCCGTGATAACAAGGGAAAAAGATTTGTAGAGCCAGTAAATATCGAAGAATAAAATAAAGTAGGCAAGAGCAGTAGGGATAAAAAAACTGCCCCAAATAGGAAAAAGTATTAATGTCCACGACAAAAATCCGGGCATAATTTCAAGCGCCCTTTTTGTTTTTATCGGATATCTTGTGAAAACTTTTGCAAAAAAACTTGTCATACATTCAGTTTCTAGCAACTAGCGTCTAGCATCTAGTTCAAGCTTCCAGTGTCTATTTTCTATCGTCAAACGCAAATAATTTCTGAGCGTTTACGGTAGTTACTTTGTTAACCTCATCAAAAGATACACCTTTAATTTTTGCAATGGAGTCAGCCGTAATTATAGCATAAGAAGGCTCGTTTCTGCTACCTCTATGAGGCTCGGGGGTAAGGTAGGGAGCATCCGTTTCAACCACAATCCGCGCGATTGGAGCGTATTTTACCAGTGTGGGTAATTTTGTATCTTCTCCCGGAGCCAAACCTTGGTAAGTAATGTTGCCGTCAAAGCCTGCGTAAAAACCCAACTCCAAAACCTTTTTTAAATAAGCAATATTTCCGGCCATGCAATGAAACATTCCCGGAGGGTTTAGTAAATCCGATTTATAGCTTGTCAGTACCTCAATAATATCTTTTGCGGCTTTTCTTCCGTGGATTTGTAAAGGAAGCTTAAGTTTAAGAGAAAGCTCAATTTGTTTTACAAAAACCTGCTTTTGGAGTTTTGGTTCAACAATGCCGTTTGATTTATAACTGAAGTAATCAATTCCTATTTCTCCGATTGCAACAACTTTAGGCTGTTTTGCCAATTTTTCAATTTCGTTTATCCAACCGTCGGTTATTTTATCCGCATGGTGGGGATGGATGCCGACAATTGCATATAAATTTTTATACTCTTTTGCAAGTGTAATTGCTCTAAGGCTTGATTCAATACTTGTGCCGACATTTATTATTTTTTCAACTCCTGCATCTTTCGCTCTTTTTATTACCTCATCATAATCTTTGTCAAAAGAGCGAAAATTCAAGTGGCAATGAGTATCTATCATAAATTTATTATATCAAGCAATTAAGATTAGAAGAGGAAGAAGATTATTGGTTGTTGTTTAGAGCGTTAACGCAGGCGGTTTTTGCCGCCGGATCACTTATTTGATCGCAAGGAGATGCTGTTTGGGTTTGTGTAGTTTTGCTTTCTGCTTGCGGCGCAACCATACTGCTAAAATCTGTAAATTTTATATTTGTTGGAATAGTAAATTTAGAAGCGTCAACTCCCCAAGGTGAACAATTAAGACCGACTTCTTGGTCTAAATTAAAACTTCCGGTTTGGGCGCTAGCGGCTGGAGAAGTAACATCAATTTTCATTTTTATTCCGTCAGAAGACTCCGAAGACCAAACATACGTATATACACCATCCGAAACGACTTGGCTTGTTGTTTCTTTTTCACCTGCAATTTTTGTAGTGAAATCGCCCCTGAATTTATTGCCGGAAACATAAATAGTGCCCGAGCCGCCGTTATTTGGGTAGGTAATTGTGCAGCTTTGGTTTTTTCCGAACAAGCTTTTAAGAGTTCCCGTAACTCCCGATGGAGAAGTTTTTGGCTGTTCCTGGCCGGTTGTCTGCTCGGGAGCTGTTGAGGTTTTTGAAAGTGTTAAGTAAGCCGCTCCTCCCAAAAGTGCAAGAATTACTACTACGGCGACAATAACTAATGTCTTATTCTTAAACATTAAAAGGAGTATAGCTCCAAATTTTTCCGGAGTCAAGGGTTAAATTCTTGGGAAAAGGGGAGTACCTGCTTTTATTTCCGAAACTTCAAATTGTTTTAAAATTTTCTCCGCTGTTTCGGGTAAAAATGGCGCCAGTAAAACTGCAATTTCCTGTATTTGGTCAACCGCGTGTTCCAGAATCGACTTCAGTCTTTTGTCACCGGTCTTAACAAGTTCCCAGGGTTTCTCGTCATTTATAAATTTATCAAGTTTTGAAATTTTATCCCAGATAATTCCCAGCGCATCGTTAAACTTATATCCATCCAATGCTTTTTTATAATCTTCGGTAAAATTGGAAACGTGTCTTTGGTTTTCTACGGTTTTGGTTTTTGTAAAATTCGCGTTTTCGCAAAGCTTGGCTACCCTTGAAATTAAATTACCTAGGCCGTTAGCTAAATCGGAATTGTAAGTTCCAATTAATTTTTCTTCGGAAAAATCTCCGTCGCCTGTTGGAGAAATCTCTCTTAATAGATAATATCTAAGAGCATCTGTTCCGTATTTTTTTATAAACTCAAGCGGGTCGGCAACGTTACCTAAAGTTTTACTCATTTTTTGTCCGTCAACGGTAAAATACCCGTGAACAAACAAAGCTTTTGGAAGTTTTAGCCCCGCGGAAAGTAAAAACGCAGGCCAGTAAACAGCATGGAACCTGATTATTCCTTTGCCGATAACGTGCAAATCGGCAGGCCACCATTTTTTATATTTTTCTTGTTCATTCTGCTCTGCAGAGCCAAATCCAACGCCTGATTGATAAATATTCAAAGCGTCAAACCAGACATACATCCTTTGCGTTTCGTCTCCCGGAACTTTTACTCCCCAGTTTTTTGCGCGCTTGTTGCTCCTTGAAATACTGATATCTTTTAGCCCCTCTTTTAAAAATCCTAAAACTTCATTTCTCCTAAACTCGGGAACTATCAGAAGCTCATCTTTTTCAATAAGCTGCCTAATTTGCTTTTCGTACTTTGAAAGCTTAAAAAAATAATTTTCCTCGCTTACTTCTTCAAGTTTTTTCCCCGGATGCTCAAAGCACTCGCCGTTTTCATTAAGTTCACTCTTCTCGTAAAAAAGTTCACAACCGGTGCAGTAAAGCCCTTTATATTCTTGCTTATATATATCGTGTTTGCAAAGTTCCCAAAGTTTTTGAGAGGCTTTGTGGTGGTCTTCAGAAGAGCCTTTTTGCCAAACATCAAATTTAATATTCAATTTTCTCGCTAAATCCTCAAAAAGTTTGGAATTTTTATCAATAAACTCCCTAATTGGAATTCCGTCTTTTTCCGCGGCCTGGACATTTTTAATTGCATTTTCGTCTGCTCCCGAAAGAAGTAGCGTATCAAAGCCCAAAATTTGATGAGATCTTTTGATAACATCCGCCTGGACAAATTCCAACGCGTGGCCAATGTGGGGCTTGGCGTTTACATAGGGAATGGCCGCGGTTAAATAAAATTTATTCATCAATTAGTAATTAGCATCTAGCGGCTAGCAACTAGTTGCTGATGGCTGTTCGACGATTGTAGCAGAAGCGCCGATTGCCAACAAGCCTTCCCAAGCGTAGCAGAAGGATTATTTGCGCTTTGCAAACAACAACTCAAGCATTATTAGTAAAACCAAAAGCAGGATTATAAAAAACGGATGGGTCAAGTTCAAAAGTTTTAAAATTAAATATCCTAAGACAAAAACAGCAATCAAAACCCCCCTGCGTTTATTATTCAAAATAAAACCAAAAAGAGAAAATATGAATAAGAAAATCAAAATCAAGACAATTGGTAAAATCGTAAATCGCCCGCCCTGAGCGAAGTCGAAGGGTAAATTGTAAATTGTAAATTGATGCGATGGAGGAAAATTCAAAACCAAATAAATAAGAATAGCCAACGACAAAAGACTAACGACTAAAAGCCAAAACGGTTTTCTTTTCCGCATACCTCAAGTTTAGCACACCATTGTGACATTTTTATAACTCGATAATTATTGTCTATTTTAGTATAATATAAAGAATGAAAGGAGGAATGTAGGTTTAACCAATAAATCTATTAAAAATATTATGAACGGAATAATTAAAACAAAAACAGATAGGGGATTTGGATTTATTTCTCGTGAAGGAGAAGCAAAAGATCTTTTTTTTCACTCTAATGATTTGAGCGGTGTTACTTTTGATGAACTTCAGGTCGGAGCAGCTGTTACGTTTGATATCGTAGAGGGTGAAAAAGGTTCAAGTGCAAAAAATGTAAAACTTGTCTAAACGCAAACAAATTAACACAAAAAGCCTTGCTTTATGCAAGGTTTTTTTGTGAGCTTGCGCAATCCTACAGTAGTATTATTGTTTTAAATAGTATATTAGGTTCTAATAACTTCAGAAAAAATAATTTGAGTTTTCCTTTTCAATTCTGCGTCTTTTTCCGGAAAAGACGCCCAAAAGAATCAATGTATTCACTGCGTCTTCGGACTTCGTTCATCCCTCCCTTGTCTCGCTACGCTTGCAAGCGGGCTCGTCGGGAGACGACTCCGCCCCCCCTCCGAATTCACGGGTTCCCCTTGATGTGCTCGCTCAAGTTTTCAGGCATTCAGCGTTCGAATTAGCAACTTATTAATCCTCAAAAACTCAACGCCCTTTGTTGAATTGCAAATGGGAAGGATAAAAATAATTTGACTTCCCACCCCTTAGTAATATAATTCAGATAGCTAGGGAATTTATAAAATTCATTGTGAAGAATAAAGCGTTTAAAGTTTATACCATTGCTTTTGGATTATGGTTAATAGCAATTTTGGGATTTTTCATTTGTGTCGTTTTGGCAACAAATGGCCTTAGGGGAGTTATTCAAGATACAGCTTTTGGTAATAGTCAGTTTTTCCTTATCCTACTTCTTATTTTTTTCATTTTAGGCTTAATTTCATTCTCTATTGGGATAATAAACTTAACATATTTTCTAGTCTCTAAAAGAAAAGTAAAAAATAAACTTGCAAAAGTTTTATTGTTTATTGGAATATTATTTGTTTTACCTGCCTATATTTTAATTTCTTGGTTATTTAGAATATTTAGGTTAGTAAAAAATAAAAACATTGATCTAAATTTTCTTAAAAAGAGAAATTTTTCTAAGTTAATAAATGTTTCGTTTGTTATTTTATTTTTACTTCCAATATGGTTTGCGGGATATTTAGTCTTTGGAGCTTTAACATCCCAACTGATATTATCCGAATTGGGTTATTCTCAAGTTACAGAAAGTATTGCAGGAACAGGTTCAATGTATCCCACATTCCCCAAAAGCAATAAGCTTACTCTGATTGAAAAAGCAGATGATATAGTTGCTTCAGCAAATTTTATTTCCTATCCGTCTGGAATAGTATTGTTTGGAAATCGGTACTTTGGAAGAGATTTAAAAAGAGGAGACGTAATTTTATTCCAAAATCAAAAAACTGACGAAATAACGAAACAACTATACGATAGGGTCGGCGGTTACATAAAAAGAATAATCGCACTTCCGGGAGATGTCCTGGAACTAAGGGGAGGCATAGTCTATTTAAACGGAAAACCATTAAGAGAGCCATATACCGCAAAGCCTCGTTCAACCTTTGCGGAAACTTTTCTTTCAGAATGTAATGCCATTAAAATACCGGCACATAAAATTTTTGCGATGGGAGATAATAGAAAAGGAAGTGGGGATTCAAGGGAGATTGGCTTTGTTGATTTTAAAGACATAAACCATGTGATTCCAATTGAAAATCAAAAAGGAATTTTGGATAAGAATTATAGGAATACCAGTAAAGATTTTGACGAAGCTTCAAAAATAAAAATAGATAAACAAAAGTATTTAGAGCTTCTTAATTCAAAAAGAAAAGAAGCTAAGGTTCAATTGTTGAAATATCAGCCAAACCTTGAGAAATCGGCCTCTCTTAGGGGAGAAATAATATTAAAGTATGATGATTTCTCTTACGAAGCCACCAGGAGTGGTTATACTATGAAAAAAGCAATGCAGGATGTGGGATATTCCAATATTATTTGGAATGAAGCATTTGTGCAGGGCTACTATGAATCGGAAGAACTTATTGAATATTATCTTGAATATCCAGAGTGGAAGAAGTTTTTATTAGAAAAAGATTATCAGGAAATTGGAATATTTGAAGTAGAGGGAAAAATTAACAATTGCCCTACGCAAGTAATAATTCAACATTTTGCAGGGTATATTCCACCAAATTATTCAAAAGAGTTAATTGAAGGTTGGGAAAATGCTTTGAACGGATTAAAAAATATTCAATCTGGTTGGCAAGGGCTAAAACAATATTCTCAAATTTATGATAAGAATAAGAGTGATGTCGATAGAATTAACGATATTATTTCTCAAAGAATTAGTATGATTGAAGGAATCGTTGTTAAGATGAAAGCTAATCAGTGGTTATCCTCAGAACAAGACAAATACACTCAAACAACAGATAAAGCATTAAGTGATGAAGAAAATTCCTTAGCTGACAAATTGAATAGTATTCATTAGGAATAATTTGATTTCTCAAAAACTTCCTTGACTCATTCGGCAAGCTCAGTACATTCGGCAAGAGCCTCAGTATTTCGCTTTGCTCAAGGTCTGCGCCCCGATTAAATCGGGGCTTGACTCATTCGACAGACTCAGAGTCTTCGTCGTAAATTTTGATAAATTTACTCCTTGACATTAATTGGCAGTTGTGGTATCTTACTGCTAATCCCGTACAGAGCTTACTTCTGTCCGGAGGCCTACAGCCTCGCGCTCCAGAAGAGCGCTTATACGGGACATGTCCTAAAAAATCTAGATTTTATTTAAAGTATGCATGATTTAACAGCAAGGCAGGTTGAAATTTTAAAAAGCCTTATTGAAGAATACATCGAAACCGCAGAGCCGGTTGGTTCGGAAACGCTGGAAAAAAAGCACAATATGGGCGCAAGCCCCGCAACCATTCGAAACGAAATGGTCAGGCTTACGGAGTTAGGATACTTAAAAAAACCCCACATTTCCGCAGGACGCATTCCAACCCCAATGGCAATGAAATTCTACGTCAAACAGTTAATGAAGGAAAAAGAGCTGTCTGTTACAGAGGAAGTCGCCTTAAAAGAAAAAGTTTGGGATGTAAGAGACAAAGAGCAGGAATTCTTAAAGCAGGTTACAAGAGCTTTGGCCGATAAAACAAAAGCCTTGGCAGTAACAACAACATCTGATGGAAATTTTTTCTGCGCAGGCTACGCAAATATTTTGGATATGCCGGAGTTTTTTGATATAGATTTAACAAAAGCACTTTTATCTTTCGTTGATGAAAGCGACTATATGCGGACTTTGTTTTCGGGAGAAATCGACGATGGAGAAATTCACATACTTTTGGAAGACGAGTTAGGACCTAAATTAGTCGGGCCTTACGGATTCGTTTTTGTAAAATACCATTCGCCAAATCACGTAGTTGGAGAAATCGGGGTTTTGGGTCCGAGCAGATTAAATTATAATTATATAGTGCCGACAGTCAGATATTTTGGAAATTTAATAGAAGAAATTGCCAAGGGATGGTAGGAAACTAAAATAAAAAATTAAATATAAAATATAAAATATAAAATAAAAGATATAATAATGAAGAAGAATGAAGAAAGTAAAAAACATGAAAAGTTGGAAAATGACGAATTTAAGAACCTTGAAAACCAGTTAAAAAGAGCATTAGCCGATTACCAGAATCTGGAAAAAAGAGTAGTAAGCGAAAAATCTAGTTGGATAAAAGCGGCGAATAAAGATTTACTTTTGAAACTTTTGCCGGGTTTTGATAATCTATTGTTAGCAGAAAAGCATACGCAAGATTCGGGAGTAAAACTTTCAATAAAACATTTTCTTGATATTTTAGAACAAGAAGGTGTAAGAAAAATAGAAACCGTAGGAAAAGATTTTGACCCGAATTTAATGGAAGCGGTTAGTACAAGGGAAGTCGATCCTTCGACGGATTCGGCAAGCTCACCACAAGCAGGCTCAGGACAAGGGGAGGGAAAAGTTGTTGAAGAATTGCGTATAGGCTATACTCTTTTTGGACAGGTTTTAAGACCGGCACAAGTTGTCGTCGGAAGGTCAGCAATTAGCCAATAGCAACTAGCAATTAGTTATATTAAACTGAAAGCTAGACGCTGATGGCTAGAGGCTAAAAAATATGGGAAAAATAATTGGCATTGATTTAGGTACAACAAATTCTGCAGTTGCGGTAATGGAGGGCGGAAGTCCAAAAATTATCCATTCTGCCGAAGGAAAAAATATTATTCCGTCGGTAGTTGATCCGATTAGTCATGTAGTGGGAGACGTTGCCAAAAGACAAATTGTCTTAAAGCCAAAAACCACAATATTTTCCATAAAAAGATTAATGGGCAGAAAATTCATAGATACTTCCGTTCAGTTTGACATAAAATGGCTTCCTTACACAATAAAATCAGGACGCGACGGAATGGCTGATGTTGAGGTTGACGGAAGAATGTTTACTCCGCAGGAAATTTCCGCAAAAATCCTGCAGAAAATAAAAGCGGACGCAGAAGCCTATTTGGGAGGAAAAGTAACACAAGCTGTTATTACGGTTCCGGCATATTTTGACGATTCACAGCGCCAGGCAACAAAACAAGCAGGAGAAATTGCGGGACTCGAAGTACTTCGCATTATTAACGAGCCAACAGCCGCGGCTCTGGCTTACGGACTGGATAAGAAAAATGCCCACACAATTGCAGTTTACGACCTTGGGGGAGGCACTTTTGATATTTCAATCTTAGAATTAGGAGACGGTGTTTACGAAGTAAAATCAACAAACGGGGATACGCACTTGGGCGGAGATGATTTTGATCAGGCAATAATAGATTATCTTTCCGAAGAATTCAAAAAAGAAAACGGAGTTGACTTAAAAAAAGACCCGCAGGCTTTGCAAAGGTTAAGAGAAGCGGCGGAAAAAGCAAAAATTGAACTCTCAAGCTCAACAGAGGCGCAAATTAACCAGCCTTTTATAACCCAGGGAAAAGACGGGCCATTGCATTTAACTTTGACTTTGACAAGGGCAAAACTTGAGCAAATTGTCGATCCTCTTATTCAAAAAACTCTAAAACCTCTTGAGATAGCGCTAAAGGATGCAAAAGTAAAAGTTGCGGATATTGACGAAATTGTTTTGGTCGGAGGAATGACCAGAATGCCTAAAGTTTTAGAGGTTGTTACTAAATTTTTCGGCAAAGAACCCAATAAATCGGTTAACCCCGACGAAGTAGTCGCGGTTGGAGCGGCAATCCAGGGCGGAGTTTTGGGAGGAGAAGTCAAAGACGTTTTGCTTTTAGACGTAACGCCTTTAACTTTGGGAATTGAAACATTGGGAGCAGTTTCTACACCCTTAATTTCCAAAAACACAACCATACCAACTTCCAAGTCTCAAATTTTCTCAACCGCTGCCGATAATCAAACCCAGGTTGAAATAAATGTTTTACAGGGTGAAAGGCCAATGGCCGCAGACAATAAGTCTTTGGGAAGATTTGTGCTGGATGGAATTCCCCCGGCGCCCCGTGGTGTTCCCCAAGTTGAAGTTAGTTTTGATATTGACGCATCCGGCATTTTAAATGTAAAAGCGGCGGACAAAGCAACGGGAAAAGAACAAAGCATAAAAATAACCGGCTCAACCGGTTTGACAAAAGAAGAAGTTGAGAAAATGACAAAGGAGGCGCAAGCGCATGCGGCCGAAGATGCCGAGAAAAAAGGCAAGGTTGAGGCCAGAAACCAGGCGGACTCATTAATTTTCACCGCCGAGAAATCTCTTAGCGACGCGAAAGAAAAAATTGCGGAAGACTTAAGGAAAGAAGTTGAAGAAAAAATTTCAGCTCTAAAAAGCATTCTTGACAGCGGTTCTAAAGAAGATTTGGAAACAAAAACCAAAGAACTTTCCGAGTCTTTGCAAAAAATTGGTGAAGCAATGTATAAAGATAAGCAATCAGCAACTAGCAATCAGCAATCAGAGAAAGCCACAGACGGAGAGGAAGCGAAGGCGGAAGATGTGGCAGCAGACGGTGAAACCAAAACAGAAGATAAAAAAGATGAACCTGTAGAGGGCGAAGTGGTTAACTAGTTCGTAAAGTGAAAAGTTCATAAAGTTATAAAGAAGGCGCGAAGGAGCGCCTTTTATAATATAATACGCATATGGCAGACAATAAAGATTATTATCAAATTTTAGGAGTTTCTAAATCGGCCTCTCCCGAGGAAATAAAAAAAGCCTACAGAAAACTGGCTTTACAATTTCACCCCGATAAAAACAAAACTAAGGAAGCAGATGCAAAATTTAAGGAGGTGACTAAAGCTTACGAAGTTTTGTCGGATGCGCAAAAAAGACAAACTTACGATCAATTTGGAGCCGCAGCTTTTGATCCTTCGGCAGGCTCAGGACCTTTTGGACAAGGCTTCGGTGGGCCCTTCGGCGGCGCTCAGGGTGAACACGGGCCGTTTACTTATACCTATACAACCGGCGGAACTCCGGGCGGATTTTCCTCCCAAGGCGGACCAGCCTCGGGCTGGGATTTCGGCGGATTTTCCGATCCTTTTGATATTTTTGAGCAGTTTTTCGGCGGCGCCTCGCCTTTTGGCCAAAGACAAAGACGGGAAGTCTACTCTTTAAAAATAGATTTTATGGAGGCGGTTAAAGGCACGCAAAAAAAAGTTGATTTAGGCGGGAAAGTACAAACCATAAAAATTCCCGCAGGAGTTGATGAAGGGTCGAGAATTAGATTTGGGGACGCGGACGTTATTATAAATGTGACGCCTGATAGAAGATTTAGAAGAGAAGGTTATGACATTGTGTCCGAAGAAGAAATTTCGTTTCCGGAAGCTTCTTTGGGAACACAAATTGAAGTTGAAACAGTTGGGGGAAAAGTAAAGCTTAAAATTCCCTCCGGAACTCAACCCGATACAATAATAAGGCTAAAGGGAAAAGGCATAGCTCACGTCAGGGGTTCGGGTAAAGGCGACCATTACGTCCGCATCAAAATCGTAGTTCCAAAAAATCTTTCTTCAAGACAAAAAGAATTATTAAAAGAATTTGATTCCTCCAAAAAACACGGCTGGTTTTAGGAAAAATTATATGCTACGATTAATTCATGGCACTAACCTGTCTGCCAACAGAGACACCAACAGAGTTGGGATGTATTCCTAATGACCCGATTGGATTTGTAGCAAAATTTTACGGAATAGGCTTGGGATTAATCGGCGGAGTTGCGGTTTTATTTATTATCTACGGCGGTTATATTATTTTATCTTCCCGGGGAGATCCCCAGAATTTAAACAGAGGTAAGAGTTACATAACCTATGCAATTATAGGTTTGCTGCTGGCAATTTTTGGCTTTGTATTTGTTCAAATTATTGCAGTTGATGTGTTAAAAATTCCCGGGTTTTCGTAATATGAATCACGTTAGAAATGAAATTAATCATATTTATCTAATGAGCTCAAAAAGAAAATGTTTAGACAATTTTAAAATAGATAAACTATTTCTAACGTGATGAAAAAACTGCCCAATTTCAGTATCAAGAATCAAGAATCAAGAATTAAGAATGTATTTTTAGTATTTTTCATTATTCTTGCTTCATACTTCTTAATACAATTTGCGCCAAAGGCTTTTGCCCAAAACCTATTTCCCGTTGTAAATTCTACGTCTCAAGCTCCCTTGGCAGCCGCAGATAATACTGCTGCTGCTGTGCCTCAAGACGGAACGTGGGTTTCGGATTCCGATGTAACCTTTGTCGGAAAAGTCGGAGCAAGAGCGGGGTCTTTCTTGGACTGGACCTTACAAAACTATAACTGGTCGTTTGTTTTAAGCGGTCAAAATCCTCTGGCTAGCTTTTGGGTAACAATACGAAACATTGTTTATGCATTTATTGCAATTTTTGTCTTGATAACGGCGTTTGTGCTTATTGTTACCAGAGGCAGAAATATTACGGTTATGCGTTTTATTCCAAGATTTATTCTGATAGTACTTTTGGTTACTTTTTCTTTTGCTCTTGCGCAGTTTCTATATCAAATAGTCGATATAGTGCAAGGATTTTTTCTAAAGAATCCCGACGCCGCAACCGTAGCCGCCTATCCTTTTATTTGGCAGGGAAACCTTCTTTACATAGGTTTTGATTATCAAAATTTCTTAGGTTACAGAATTTACGGTTCGGCTTTTGACGAATCTGCGTTTATTTCGCTTCTTTTGGTAAAACTTACAGCCGTAACTTATTATGTAATGGTTGGAATTTTGCTTCTTAGAAAAATAATTCTGTGGTTTTTTATTATTATTTCTCCTATTTTTCCATTACTTTTGCTTTATTCGCCAATTAGGAATACGGCCAAAATCTGGATTGGAGAATTTTTCCGCTGGCTTTTATACGCGCCGATTTTTGCAATATTATTATCCGGCCTTGTTCATATATGGATTTCAGGCATTCCTCTTAAATTTAACTTTGTTCCGGGAAAGGTTGTTTATCCGACAGCTATTAATATATTACTTGGTGGACCCGGACAACCCCTTTCTTTAATAAATAGCGTCAATAACAGCGATACTTTTGCTCAATATATAGTTGCCTTATTAATGCTGTGGGTAGTTATTATCCTGCCGTTTTTGCTTTTACAGGTATTTCTTGATTACATTAATACGATTTCTATAGGTGAAAATGCGTGGGTAAAACAGCTGGCAACAACAGGGTCTTCGTTTATGGGAAGAGGCAGAAATGCAGGACCGGAACCCCAGCCGCCTTTATCTTCTCAGCCGGCAGGCATGGCCAGAAGCATTCCGTTTACGGCCAAAATTGAAATACCCGAAACTAAAGCACGTAACATATCTTCAAATATATTTTCAAAAGGTTCTTCGCAAATGGCTAATCTTCATTCTATTCAATCAAGCAGCGAAATCCTGCGTCTTACCAACCTTAGTGTTCCGACAATGAGGGATATTGCAAAATATGAAACTTCGGCAATTTCTTCGGATATTTCAAGACATGCGGAAATTGCCAAAGTACACGAAACTTTGGAAAGAATTGCCAATCCGTCTGTAATCAGCACTCCTTTGGAAAAACAAAGATACGATATGGTTAAAGAAAAACTTGTTTCCGAAGGCCAAAAAGGCAATTATTTGGCTACCTCCATTCTGTCTGCGGCAAAAACGGCATCGGCATCAAGTTCAGCTTCAATATCGGCGCCGACATCGATTCTTAATAAACAGCAGGAAATTACCAAACTCGGACATACCCTAGAAAGAATTGGAAATCCGGATATTGCCGGTCCAATAGAAAGACAGAGATACATAACTATTAAACAACAGCTTTTTGAGGCAGAAAAAAACGGCGATCCGGTCGCAACTTCGATTCTTGCGGCAAGCAAAAAAGGAAAGCTGGGGGCAACAGATGAAGTTAAAGAAAATCTAAAAGAAGCAAAAGAAAGAGGAAATTCTTTGGCCGCCGCAATTTTACAGGAGGCGGGAGTCGTAGATATCGAAAAAGCCTTGGTAAGTAATTTTCCGGTTGTCAACAGGGTTCAGTCCGTAAGTCTTGATGATTATGAAGCTGTTAAAAAGATGTGGGTCGAAAACTATCAAAAACTTGATCCTCCCAAGTCGGTTGGCAGTAAAGAAGTAAATAGAAAAGGATGGATAATGTCCGACATAAATAAGATTACCGAAACCATTAATCTGCTTGTTTCAACTGATCCGCAAAATGTTAAAAAGGGAATGGAATCGGTTGGCACAATACTTCCATTCCTTTTAATTGGCGGCTTCTCACAAACCGAAGTTATTGCGTATCTCAAGGCAAAACTTGAGGCCGCAAAAGCTGTTGTTGCGGAATCTTCAAAAAAAGAGGATGAGGAAAATACAACCCTAGGTGAAAAACAAAAAACCGAAGAAAAACCGAAAGAAATGTCGGCGGAAGAAGAAACATCAAAAGAGGATCAGGAGCAAGATGGATTAAAATCAGTAAAAGATGATAATCTAAAATTAGATGAATAAATTTGCTTTAATTGCTATAGTGATAGTTGTTTTGGCAGGTGCTGCGATGTCGGGTCTTTTTTCGCTGCAGCCCAACAAAAATCAGAAATACGAGCCTGTTTCCGCGACCGCTTCCTGTGTTGATTTTAATCCGCCAAGCACTTCGGATACAGTTGTGTTTAACAGTATTCAGTACGACTTGATAAAATTAAATGCTCAAGTTGTCGAGGAAGGAAAATTTAGTGAAATGAGCTTGGTAGGACAAACACCATCGGGACAAAGCATTTATACAGAACCCGGAAGTAATTATTTTGGTGAAAGAACGGATTCAAATCTTATTTTCGTTTTGCAAAACCTACCCGGTTCCATAAAATCACCCTATATTTTTAATATTTATTTAAAAGACGGTGTGCCTATTCCGCCGTATATTACAAATTGCAAAACCACAGGCGGACAAATGACAATTTTGGCTATTACCGGTGATACGACTGCTTTTCCTCCCAGCGCTTTTAATAAAACCGACATTGTAAATCTTTTGGATCCTAACGTTTCACCCGCTTATGTTTACAACGGCAATAAAAATACGTTAGATTTTATAAAAAATCTTGGCGCAAAATTAGTCGGAAACTTGCCGGTTCAATCAAAAAACTCAAATCTCCCTTTATATTTTCATTTAGGCACAATGTATTTAGCCGACGGAGTAACTGTTTATGAATACCTGGCAAGCGATAAGCCGATTGATCTTTCCCTGCAGGGAAAAAAATCTTTACAATTAAAACCTGTCACTTTTGTAAATACCGCAAGTTATTCCTGGTGGACGCCTTCCTGCAAGCCGGCTATTTATCTGTATCCTCAAAAAACCCAAAATGTAAACGTAAAAGTTAATACAACAGGTTTTTTTACTTTAACTATTCCGAATTATCCTGCTAACGGTTGGAATGTTTTGGCAAATCCAAACGGAAATATTCAGGTTAATAGCGCTATTTATCCATACCTTTATTACGAGTCACAAGTTCCCGATTCAAAAATTCAGGTGCCGGATAAAGGATACGTAGTTACAAAGGCAAAGCTTCCGGGACTTTTTGATTCACTTTTCCCTAAACTTGGTTTATTGCCAAATGAGGCCAATGAATTTAAAAATTATTGGCAAAAAGCTCTTCCCCTGTCCCCTTATTATTTTGTTGCTATAATGAGTAAAGAGGCAATAGAGGCAATAGAACCTTTAGATATAAATCCGAGGCCGGAGACGGTTATCAGGGTCCGTTTATATTTTCAATTATTAGAAAAATGGGTCCAAAAAGACGCACCGGTTATCACAACGCCTAAAAGAGGCGGATTTACAGTCGTTGAATGGGGAGGGATGGTAAAAACGGATAAGGAGCACCCGTTTACCTGTTCACAATAATATGTTAGGAAATTTATTTACATCAAAAAAATACTCCGAAAATTCAAATAACCAGGCACCGGCTGCCAATCAAACTCCTGTGGTTTTTCCTTCTCCCGATCAAAATGTTTTTCAGCCGCAGGCTACGGACGAAATTATTGGTTCTTCCATGAAGCCTGTTGTTAGGCAGGATTTATCTATCCTGTCGCATCTTGACACAAGAGCCGTACAGGTAGTTAGCCAAGCGGAAAAAGAAACAAAAAGAATAAAACAAGAATTAATAGAACCGGAACAGCTTCTTATCGGTCTTACTTTTGACGGAGATATTTTTGCGCTCTTGTCAAAGTTTTCGGTTGACGTTGCCGGTTTATCACGCGAGCTTACGGCAAAAGAAACAATGGGTACATTTGAGGGAAATCCCGCTTTAAGCGATTCGTCAAAACATATTCTTGAAAAAGCATATTCAATGGTTAAAGAAAGGGGCGTTGAGTTTATAAGCCCGGAAGACCTACTGATTGCTATTTTTGAACAAAATGTTGCGGTTTCTGCTCTTTTAAAATCTCAAGGTTTGGAAAAAGAAAAAATTGAGGCGGAGCTTTCCAAATCTTCAAGTTTTACATACGGTAAAAAATCAGCGCTCGAAGAGTATGGAATTGATTTAACGGAACAAGCAAAAAAAGGTGAGCTTGATCCTATTTTTGGACGAGATAGAGAGGTTGAAAGGGTAGTTCACATCCTTTTGCGAAGAACAAAAAACAACCCGGTTATAATCGGCGAAGCAGGAGTTGGCAAGACTGCGATTGTAGAAGGCTTGGCGCAAGCTATAGCTTTGGGGAAAGCGCCTAAGGATTTGCAAAGTAAGAAAATTATTCAGCTTGATTTATCTTCTATGGTTGCGGGAGCTTCGCACAGAGGTGAATTTGAAGAAAGATTAAGAAGCGTAATCAAGGAAACCCAGGTTGCCGGCAACATAATACTTTTTATCGATGAGATTCACACATTAATAGGAGCAGGAGACACCCAAGGGGCGCTGGACGCATCAAATATTATTAAACCGTTTTTGGCAAGGGGAAAGCTTCAGCTAATAGGTACAACAACCACAATGGAATATAGAAAGCATTTTGAAAAAGATAAAGCTTTTGAAAGAAGATTCCAGCCTGTTATTGTTGAAGAGCCTAGTGAAGAGGCGGCAATAGGGATGCTTAACGTGCTTAAGCTAAGGTATGAAAATTTCCACAAAGTAGTTATAACACCCGAAGCTATCGAGTCTGCGGTAAAATTATCTAAACGCTATATTGGGGAAAGATACTTGCCGGATAAAGCGGTAGATTTATTAGATGAAGCCGGGGCAGAGGTTCGTTTGGAGCAAAACGAGGGTAAAAGACAAGAAGCTTCTGTAAAAGAAGAGGATATACAAAAAATTGTTTCAAGCTGGACCGGAATTCCAATAACCAAATTAACCGAAAACGAAAGCGAAAAACTTTTACATTTGGAAGACTTTATTCACAAAAGACTTATTGGTCAGGAAGCTGCGGTTTCAACCGTTGCGCAAGCTGTAAGACGCGGACGAATAGGTTTGTCTAATGCCAACAGGCCCATTGCCTCGTTTATTTTTTTAGGCCCTACGGGTGTTGGAAAAACCGAACTTGCAAAAACTCTCGCCTCTATACTTTTTGGTAAAGAAGAAGCAATGATCAGGCTCGATATGAGTGAATATATGGAAAAACATGAAGTTGCAAAATTAATCGGGGCGCCTCCGGGTTATGTCGGATATGAAGAAGGCGGACAGTTAACAGAGGCAGTCAGAATAAAGCCATACTCAATCGTTCTTTTGGATGAGATAGAAAAAGCGCATCCTGACGTTTTTAATATTTTACTTCAGCTTCTTGAAGACGGAAGGCTTACGGATAACAAAGGAAATACAATTTCGTTTAAAAATACTATTGTAATAGCGACTTCAAATATCGGAAGCACATTAATCCAGCAACAGCTTTCCCAAAACCTGGCTGATGAACAGAAAACAGGCACACAAAACGAAGAGTTGGAAAAGAAAAAATTTGACGAACTTTCAAAAATTCTCGTCGGCGAGTTAAGAAGGTTCTTTAAGCCGGAACTTTTAAACCGCTTTGACGGAGTTATAATTTTTGAACCTCTTGCGCAAAAAGATATGATGGCGGTTGCAAAATTGGGAATCGGGGCAACCAAAAAGTTACTCCTTGCTCAGGAAATTGGTTTGGAGATTACAGAGGAAGGTTTAGCCGAGCTTGCAAAAGAAGGCTACGATCCCCAGTACGGAGCAAGGCCTTTACGAAGACTTATTCAAACCGGAATTGAAAATCCAATTGCCGTTTTAATCATCAATAAAACCTTTGTAAAAGGAGATAAAATTATCGTTGGCTACGATACGAAAAAAGACGAATTTACTTTTGCAAAAGCTCCGCTTAGCCAAGCGGCGCAAAATTCTCAAAATAATGTTTCCAACGGCCAAAACTTAGATAATTCTTTAAACGGAATAAATCCTGTAATAGGACAAAATCCTACTCAAAATCAAGATATTGGCCAAGCTACGGACGGCGGACAAGCAACGCAAATGCAGCCTAATGCATCGGGTTCCGGCACGTTGATATGAACCTTCGGGGGATAAAATTAAAACTTGCAAATCTTTTCAGAAAAAAGACTTTTCTCTTAGCAGGGTTATTAATTATTGCTCTTTTTTCATCAGCATTTTTTTTATAATTAAAAGCAGTAAAGTCCCGCAGGAGCTTGATAAAACTTGGCAGATAGAATTAATTTACAATAACGATGCAAAGAAATTGTCTCTTGAAAAATTAACGGTTATAAACAGGAAAACCGTTCCCGATAAAAGAAACGCTTTGTACTCGCCTTATAAGTTAGAGGTTTTGGGTAAAAATGGAAATGTTATTTTTGCGGAAAAAGTACATATTACCGAGAAAATACTGTATTCTCTTTTTCTGAGCGCTCCGGACAGTCCCTTGTTTCTGCCAACCGATATTAAAAGCGTTATTTTTGTTCCCTATCAAAAAGACGCATCGAAAATGACCATATTAAAAAACAATAATGCTGTTTTACAGCTAAATCTTCCAAAATCTGCTGCTGTGGGTTTTATCGAAAGTGCGCAGGCGCAAGGGCAAAGTGTTTCCTGCGGACCCATTACCACGGTTTTTATAAATGATAATTATGCAAACACATATCAGTTCAAGAATGATGTGTCATATCTTAAGAATCTATACAATACAACACCTCCTTATAATACAAACCCCAGTATTTTTGATTTTAAGGAAGTTGACACTCGGCAAGATTTTGGCTGCGCCAGCTCGGGTATTGCTTCGTGTATAAACAATTTGTCAGGAATCATTAAAAATGCGGGTTTAAGATATTTCCCCAATGCGCAAAAATTTATTGTCTTGGTTGATAATCCTAATGCCTTAACTGTAGATGGAGGAGTTGCCGGGCTTGTGAACGGTATTGGCGGAGACGTAATAATTTACACAAATTATGTTTATTCCGGTCCAGGACCAACCAGCGGAAAACCCTTTGCTGCAGCGTCTCATGAGCTGGGGGGACATGCGGTAGGCTATCTTTGGGATAGGTATGTGAGCAGCGACCCAAACTATGCGCTGATAGCGCCGGGAGAGCCGTTGAGTAACTGTTCGACAAATCCGGAAGGAGAACCTTTTTGGACCGGTGCAGGTTCAGCCGGTGTTTTCCAAGGATGTTCAAATCAGGGACAATATGCACCCTTTCCGCTTACTTGCCAGGCAGTAAATAATAAGAATATTATAAGCGGCGGGACTTCAGACACGATAATGAGCGCTATCGGTTGCGCTCCCAATCAATTTGATCAGACTGAACAGGCTTGGATAACAAACAACATTCTGCCTAATTATAAACCCTGTCCAATAGGAGCTGCTGTTAACGTTAGCCCATCCACGAGCATTAACTTTAACCCTACTCCTCAAACGGTTATTGTTAATGACACTGTAAATTTAGATATCATGCTTAATCCGGGAACAAATGAGGTTTCTTTTACAAAATTAGTCATAAATTATGATCCGACTAAGCTTTCGGTATTGCCCGCCGGCCCGGCAATTTGCCCTGCAAAACCTACAGATGCGTTTTGTCCAAACGTACTTGCTTTTCCGCTTGTTTTACAAGGGCCGATTTATAGTTCCGGAACAATTTCGGTTACTCTTTCTGTCGGGGGAAGTCTGCAAAGTGTAATTCGGACTTCGGCAAAGATAGCAACAGTAACCTTTCAGGCAATCGCCCCAACCAATCCCGGAACAACACAGGTTAGCGTAAATCTCCAACAATCTCAAGCTCTTTCTACAGCCTCGACAGATTATTTTAATCAAAATGTTTTGTCTTCTGCTAACCCGGCCATAATTACTATAACAGGCACAAACCCTTCCTCAACGCCAACGCCTATCCCAAGCGCGTCGGCAACTCCAACGCCTGCCGCGTCGCCATCCCCAACCCCAAGCTCTGCGCCAACCTATAACTGCGTTTTTGATCCAGCCAGCTGTAACTCTGGAAAAAACTCAATTCAAATGTGCGTTCTTAAATGTACCCCCAATTAAATTTACCCCGTCAAATAAGATTTGAACAAATCTTAATTTTAAATAGTAATTTAAAATTATTTGACGGGGTAAATCCCGCCAAATCTAATCTTTGCAATTTCGTCTTTAATTACTTAAACTTAAATTAACCCTGAACCACTTTGGGTACAGGGTAAACTGCCCTCCTACGCATTCCTCCTTCGTTAAAACTTCGAAGGACAAGAAAGCTTCGGAAGGGTAAACCTTATGACCGGTTTATTTTTACTGCCCGTTATTTTTTTAAGATTTTGGTTTTTTGAAGCTCCGGTTTCAATACTCTCTTTTTCTCTTTCTTTAAATAAGGCATTTCTTCAGCTTTTTTCTCTCCCTCTTCTTGTAAAAACATACTTTAAACCTTGGAAAAATGAATATAGGCAAGGTTTGGTTGGTTTTTCTATTGCGATGGGAATATTTATTAAAACTTTTGTAATTCTTGCCGATCTACTTTTGTTTTTATGTCTTTTAATTATCGAATTGGCTTTTTTTCTTATGTTTATTTTTTGGCCTTTTGCCACAATTTATTTGCTATTTATTTAAATGACAAACGCTAAACTTTATTATTTTTACAACATGTTTTTAATAAAAATTTTAAGACTGGGCATATTTTTGGTCTTAACTTTACTTATTTTGTTTTCATATCAAAACGGGATTAATTTAAAGCTATTTGTTTTCGCTTTCTCCGTGTTTTTAATGTTTGAAGTTTTTTTCAAATTTAAAATCTCAAAACAAAGTCCAAGATCCATAGTTTTAGAAACAAAAGTCGCATTAGACGCATTTACCTTGGAAGCTTTAAGTATTTTTGGCAGTAAAGATAAGACAGCTGATGTTATAAAAAGCCTTATGCATAAGCCGTCCGTTGCTTTTATGCTGGAAAAAGCAGACGTTTTGATAAAAGAAATTCAATTTATTGAGATTGAAAAACAGGATTTGGCAAATTATGCTCTTGAGCTCTCAAAAACCTTAAAGGGAAAATATGTTACAACAATGGATATTTTTGCGGCTTATCTTCTTTTAACGGAGGATAAAACAAAGCTTTTATTTAATAAAAAACTTAAAAAAGAAGAAATGATACATATTTTATATTGGACAAGAACAGGATTTGAGACGGAAGAAAATCCAAAATCTTTAAGCGTAAATTTTGCAGGAGAAGGACTTGCCGAAGAATGGGTGTTTGGGTGGACCATAGAAACAAAAAAATACATGATTGACTTAACCCCCGCAGTTTTAAGCCGTAAACCGATGTCTTTAGGAAGAGAAGACGAATATAACCAAACAGTAGAAGCGTTATATAAAGGAACGAGCATTATTTTGGTAGGAGAGACCGGAAGCGGTAAAGAATCCGTTATTGAAGATTTAGCTTATGAAAGTTTTGCCGGAAATTTAAAGGGAAATCTTTATCACCAGAAATTTTTTCAGCTTATGGTCGACGCGTTTTTGGCCGGAACAACCAATCAGGGAGACTTACAAGAGCGTTTGGACTTACTAATTGCGGAAATTTCCCATGCCGGTAATGTGATAATTCATATCCCCAATTTTGAAGCTATTTTAGGCGGTTCTACTTTTGCAATAGACCTTTCCGGCGCTCTTATTCCATATCTTGAAAAAGGAGTATTAAGGGTTGTCGGAACGGTAACGCCCGAAGTTTATAAAAAATTTGTTGAACCGAGAAATACACTTTTAGATGTTTTTGAGATTGTAAAATTTGACGAGCCGGATAAAGATACAAGTCTACTTATGCTTTTTAAAAAAGCTTTTTGGCTGGAAAAAGAATTTAATGTGTCTTTAACTTACAGGGCAATTGTTGCGGCTTTTGAATTTTCATCAAAATATAGCAAGGAAAAAGTTTTGCCGGGTTCTGCCGTTGATCTTTTAACAGATACCGCCAATAACGTTAAACTTTCTGGCAAAAAAATTGTAAAAGAGCAGGATATTTTAACTCAAGTTGAAAGAAAAACCAATATCCCCGTTGGTCAGCCGAAAGCGGCAGAAAAAGAATTGTTGCTTAATTTAGAAAGTGAAATTCATAAAAGAATTGTTGATCAGGAAGAGGCGGTTTCCGCGGTTTCGGAGGCGTTAAGAAGAGTAAGAACGGGACTAAACACATCGAAAAAACCAATTTCATTTCTTTTTCTAGGGCCAACCGGAGTTGGAAAAACAGAAACCGCAAAAGCCCTCTCGGCAATATATTTTAAATCCGAAGACGCAATGTTAAGGTTTGATATGAGTGAATACAAGGGAGAAGAAGGAATAAAACGATTATTAGGCGCTACGCCCGGAGAAGGAAGTGAAAAAGGAGAGATAGAAAAAGTTTATGATAATCCGTTTTCTTTGGTTCTGTTAGACGAATTTGAAAAAGCCGACCCTAAAATCTTAGATTTATTCCTGCAGGTCTTAGACGACGGCAGGCTTACGGATAACAAAGGGAAAACAATTTCTTTTGCCAACGCAATTATCATCGCAACTTCAAACGCGGGCAGTGAATTTATCAGGGAAGAAATTCAAAAAGGTTCAATAATCGATAAAAGTTTCAAAACCAATCTCTTGGATTATCTTCAGAAGCAGGGAATTTTTAAACCCGAACTTCTAAACAGGTTTGACGAAATTGTCACTTTTAAGCCTTTGGCAGAAAAAGAAGTCCTGGCGATTACAAAATTAATGCTTGTTCAATTTCAAAATAATTTGAAAGATAAAGACATAGAAATAGTTTTTGACGATAATATAATTACAAAAATTGCAAAAGAAGGATTTGATAAGGAATTCGGCGCAAGGCCTCTTAAAAGATTTATTCAAGACAATATTGAGGACTTAATAGCCCAAAAAATGCTCAAAGACGAGATAAAAAGAGGCGACAACCTTTCCGTAACCGTTAATGCTTCAGGAACGATAATAGTAAATAAGTAGTCAATAGTCCTATATTATTGACAAGACAATATTTTAATAATATAATCTCCATCATGCCAAAAGCAGAAAGACCTAATTCATCGGAAGAAACAAGGTTAGCATATGACAGGCTTTATGAAGAGTTTCATTCTAATGCTACAGAAGAATATTGGTCTAAAAAAAAACAAATAGAAGATGCACTAACCAGACTTAAAGCAAAGGTTTTGGACGCACTTGGTATAAATATACAGGAGGAAATAGATACAATTCTTCCAAACGGATCTCATTTAGAATATAGCCATTCTGAAGATACTCCCGGCGCTTGGTTATTGGCAATAACAACAAAAGAAGATAGAATAATTATTCATGATCCAAAAGATGCACACATATATTGCCCACGTCCCTTTATATCGGTTATCTCACATGAGTCTGGAGATAAAATAGGCTTGCGTTCGTCATCAAGATTGATATTTGGTCTTGAAGCAGTAAAGCTAGCAGAAATAGAAGTTGACAGTATGTTATCTAATCCAATTGTTGAAACTCAAGAACCGCAATAATACCCTCCAGTTAACTTATTGAAGCAAAGCCTCGAAAATGGTATACTTAGCAGACTTATGCCGGCAATACAAAGAAGTGAATTCGCATTAGCGCTAAATCAGGTCTCAAACGAAAGAGGCCTTGATCCCGCTATTGTTTTAGATACGGTAAAAAACGCCATTTTGGCAGCTTACAGAAAAGATCACCCGGGAATGGAGCTGGAAGAATATTCAGCCACTTTAGACGCAAATACGGGTGAGGCAAAAATTTTCAATAAAAATAAAGACGTTACGCCTCCGGGATTTGGAAGAATCGCCGCTCAAACTGCAAAACAGGTAATTTTGCAAAAAATAAGAGAAAAAGAAAAAGAAGCAATTATTTCAGATTACAAGCTTAGAATTGGAACTATTGTAAACGGTATGGTTTTGCGGTTTGCAGGACCAAATATTATTGTAGATATTGGCAAAGCAGAAGCGGTAATGCCTTCAAGTGAACAAATTCCAAACGAAAAATACCATTTAAATCAGAGATTGGCTGTTTACTTAGCAGAGATTAAGGAAGGATTAAAAGGCGAAGAAGTAATTGTTTCAAGAGCGCATAGCGGTCTTTTGGAAGGATTATTCAAAAGAGAAGTTCCCGAAGTTTCCCAAGGCGCAGTTGAGATAAAGCAGATTGTCAGAGAGCCGGGAAATAGAAGTAAGGTAGCGGTTTATTCAAATCAATCAGGGATTGACCCCGTTGGCAGTTGTGTTGGACAAAGGGGGGTAAGAATCCAGGCGATAATTCAGGAATTTGGGGGTTTAGAAAAAATCGATATTATCCAATGGCAGGAAAATTCTAAAAATTATATCGTTCAAGCTCTTTCTCCCGCAAAAAATATTAAATTGGAAGTTGATGAAAAAGAAAAAGTAGCCCGAGTTACGGTTCCTTCGGATGAACTTTCCTTGGCAATAGGAAAAGACGGACAAAATGTGCGCTTAGCCTCGAAGTTAACAGGCTACAGGATTGAAATAGAAGGAGAATCTGCTCTCGAAGAACAAGAGAAAAAGTTGAACGAAGCCGAGTCAGACTCGGCGAAAGTGAAATCCGCCTCTGGCGTGAAGGAAGCGGTTGAAGAAGTCAAAAAACCTAAAAAAATAAAAAAAGCCGCAACAAAACCAACAAAGCCTAAAAAAGCCGCAAAGTTGAGCGTAGCCGCGTCAAACGCGGGTAAGCCGAAATCCGCCTCTGGCGGAAAAGAAGTAAAAGAAACTAAAGAAGATAAGACAAGTGAAGCAGGCTAAAATATGAATAATATTTTTTCAAAAAATTTATACTTGTCGCATAATTTATTAAATTTATGGCAAAAAATAAACAAAATAACGCTCAAAGTTCAACTGAGATAAATTATCCTCCTGTTGTGGCGGTTTTAGGCCACGTTGATCACGGGAAAACCACTCTTTTAGACACAATAAGAAAAACAACGATTGCCCTTCGTGAACACGGTGGAATAACGCAAAAAATTGGAGCATCAACCGTAGAAATAACTCACGAAGGAAAGAAAAGAAATATAACTTTTATCGATACTCCCGGACACGAAGCTTTTTCTTTAATGCGCGGAAGGGGAGTTCAGGCTGCGGATATTGGCCTCTTGGTTGTTTCATCCGCCGACGGAGTCAAGCCGCAAACTAAAGAAAGTATAAAGCTTTTGCAAGATTCAAAAATTCCCTTTATTGTAGTTTTATCAAAATCGGACGATCCAAATAAAAATCCGGAAAAAGCAAAACAGCAGCTTTTAAAAGAAGAAGTTCTTTTGGAAAATTACGGCGGAGATATTCCCGTAATTGAAGTTTCCGCGAAAACAAATATAAATATAAAAGAACTCTTAGAACTTATCCTGCTTGTTTTTGATATGAAAAAACACTCGGGATTTTATAAGTTTTCAAAAGATAATCCTTTTTCGGCAGTAGTTATTGAATCAAAACTTGATCAAAAATCCGGCCCCAGAGCAACAGTTATTGTTAAAAATGGAACTATTTTATTACGTGATGAAATAGTCTGCGACAGTGTTTCCGGCCGTGTTAGAACAATAATAAACGATTTAGGGGAAAGGCTGGAAAAAGCAACCGTTGGCGACGCGGTTGAAATTTTAGGATTTGAAGAAGTTCCAAAAGTTGGAGAGGTCGTTTTTAAAAAGAGCGAAAAAGTTGTCGAACCCTCCTCCGCTAAAGCTACGGAAGGGCAAGGAATAGAAACAGAGATAGAGGAAATAAAGGAATTGGGTCCAAATATAGACGTAGATCTAAACGTCTTGTCGGTTATTATTTGTGCGGATTCCCAAGGATCTTTAGAGGCAATAGTTAATAAAATTCCCGAAAGAATAAAGGTTGCAATGACAAAAACAGGAGACATAGAGACGTCCGACGTCTTATTTGCAAAATCCGTCGGGGCAATTATTTTAGGTTTTAACATAAAAATTAAACCCGAGGTTGTTAAACTGGCCGCAACGGAAAAAGTTCTTTTAAAAAATTACTTGCTTATCTACGAAATGATGGATGAAATACAAGATCTTTTGGATGGGAAAATTTTATCTTTACAGGAAGAAGTTTTTGGTACGGCAAAAGTTTTGGCGCGTTTTCCTTTTGAAAAAACAGAAGTTTTGGGCATTACGGTTTTAGACGGAAGAATCGCCAGGGGCGACAAAGTAAGGGTTATGCGAAAAGATGAGGCAATTGGTGAAGCTAATATTTCTTCCGTAAGGCAAGGTAAGGAAACGGTCTCCAAAGTAGAAAAAGGTCAGGAAGCGGGAATAATACTATCTCCTTTTCTTGACTTTACTATAGGAGATGTGTTAATATCCCATCGATAATTGGAAGTTATGGACAGCCAAACCTTTAAGCAAATTACTGAAGCCATTCAAAAGAATAAAACTATCGGAATAGTTACGGCCAAAAATCCGTCACTCGATGAGATGGGGGCCGCTTTAGCGCTTTATTTATCGTTAACCCTGGTTGGAAAATCAGTGACGATTGCAACTCCGGAAAATCCTCTGGTTGAAGTTTCTTCCTTAGTCGGTATAGACAAAGTTAGAACTGCTCTTAGCGGTGAATCAGGAGACCTAACGGTTTCTTTTCCGTATCAAGAGGGAGAAATAGAAAAAGTTTCCTATACTCTTGAAAACGGATTATTAAATATTGTTGTAAAAGCCGGAGAAAAAGGTCTTTCTTTTGAGGAAAAAGAAGTATCGTTTGCAAGAAGCCAAGGTATGCCAAATCTTCTTTTTACAATTGGTGTTCCAAGACTCTCGGATTTAGGGAAGCTTTTTGATATCGCCGGTTTAAAAGACACAATGATTATTAATATTGATAATAAAGCCGAAAATCAGGGTTTTGGAGATATAATTATGGTTTATCCTATGCTGTCTTCAGTTTCCGAACAGGTTGCAAATCTAATTTTATCGCTTAATTTAAAAATAGACATTGATACTGCGCAAAACTTAATGTATGGGATAGCTGATGCAACAAATAATTTTCAAGACGTAAAAACAAGCGCTTTAGCATTTGAAATGGCCGCGCTTCTTATGAAAAACGGAGCAATAAGAATTAGTAATAATATAAAACAGTCAGAGCCGGTAAACACGGAACAATTTTTCCCAAAACCTGTAAGCAGGAATCAAGACTCACCGGTAAATCAATTTGCTTCAAAACCAGCAGCTAAGCAACAGGAACCGGAAAAAGAAATCACAAACGAGAACCCGCCCGAAGATTGGCTTGCCCCGAAAATCTACAAAGGTTCCACAAACTTCTAAATCAGAGCATTGATAAACATAAAGATAGTTGATATAATACTCAAAGTAAATTATAAATTTTGAATTTTAAATTATAAATTAATTAGATATGCCGCTTAGTACTTCGCAGAAACAAGACATTATAAAAGAATTTCAAACTGTTAAAGGTGATACCGGTAGTCCCGAGGTGCAAATTGCGCTTTTAACTACCAGAATTACCCGTTTAACAGAGCATCTTAAACTGCATGCTCATGACACACATAGCCGCCGCGGACTTTTATCCATGATTGCAAAAAGAAGAAGACTGATGAATTTTTTGGCAAAAGTGGATAAGGCACGTTCCTCCGTAATTGCGAAAAAAGTTGGACTTAAAGACTAACCCGCCAAAGCTTACCCCGATTGAATCGGGGAGCGCTTAGTCGGCGGGCAAGTTAGATATTATGAAAAAAACCTCAGTTACTTTAGAATTAGCAGGTAAAAAGCTAATATTGGAAACAGGCGAGTTAGCGATTCAAGCAACAGCTTCTGTTTTAGGCCGTCTTGGAGACACGGTAGTTTTGGTTACCGTTGTCGAAGGGGGAAAATCAGATTTAGATTATTTTCCATTATCAGTTGAATACGGAGAAAGACTTTACGCAGGCGGAAAAATTAAAGGAAGCCGCTGGGTAAAGCGTGAAGGTCAGCCATCTGACGAAGCAGTTCTTGCAGGACGTTTAATAGATAGATCAATCCGCCCTCTTTTTCCAAAAAGCTTTAAAAATGATGTTCAAGTTATTGTAACTGTTTTGTCAGTTGATGGTGAAAATGAAGCAGACGTTCTTGCTTTGAATGCTGTTTCAGCAGCTTTAGCAATATCAAGAATTCCATGGAACGGACCAATAGGAGCGGTAAGGGTTGGCTGTGTTAAAGAATCAGGTAACGGAGGGTCAGCCTGTATAATTAACCCAGGATCAGAACAGCAATATTCAGAGCTTGATTTAGTTGTTTCTCAATCAAAAGATAAAACAAATATGATTGAAGCTGGAGCTTTTCAAGTTTCAGAAGATATTTTAGTTGAAGCAGTTGAATTAGCACACAAAGAAACAAGCAAAATTATAGATTTAATTGAAGATTTGGTTAAAAAAGTTGGAGTTAAAAAATTAGAAGTTCCTGTAGAAAATTCTCTTAATGAAGCAATAAGTCTTATTGAAAAATCCTATAAAGCCGAAGTCGGCGCGCTTATTGAATCCCGCGTAAATAAAGAAGGAAGCGGCGCAGAAACAGAAGATTTGATTTCAAAAATTTACGAAGATGCAAAAATGGCAAATCCCGATACGCAGCTTGATAAAAAAATAATTGCAAAAGCAGTTGAATACGTTATGTTTAAAATGATAAAAGCAGATGTAATTGGAAAGAAAAAAAGAGTTGATGGAAGGAAAATGGATGAAATCAGAGAAATAGTTACAGAAGTTGGACTTCTTCCAAGAACTCATGGCAGCGCTCTATTTCAGCGAGGAATTACACAAGCCCTATCGGTTGTTACACTTGGATCACCTCGTATGGAACAGTTAATTGAATCAGCGGAGGGTGAAGAAACAAAAAGATATATTCATCATTATTCAGGACTTCCATATTCTTTTGGTCAAACAGGACGCGTTGGCAGTCCTTCCAGGCGTGAAAAAGGACACGGAGCCTTAGCTGAAAGAGCTCTTCTTGCGGTAATACCAAAACAAGATGAATTCCCATATACAATTAGGGTGGTTTCGGAAGTTCTGTCGCAAAATGGCTCAAGTTCAATGGCATCAACTTGCGGTTCAACGCTAGCTCTTATGGATGCCGGAGTTCCAATTAGCAAACCTGTTGCCGGTATTTCAATTGGAATGATGTCCGATGGAGATAATTATGAACTTTTAACAGATATTATCGGTCTGGAAGATTTTTCAGGAGATATGGATTTTAAAGTTGCAGGGACAGATGCAGGAATTACTGCAATTCAGTTAGATGTTAAAATTCCAGGGCTTACTGTTGAGCAAATAAAAGTTATTTTAGAAAGAGCAAAGACAGCCCGACTTCAAATTTTAGAAACTATGCTTAAAATTTTGCCTAAGCCTAGAGAAGCTTTATCCCAATATGCTCCGAAAATTGAAGTAATTAAAATTCCGGTGGATAGAATTGGTGAATTAATAGGTCCGGGAGGAAAAGTAATTAAAAATATTATTGCTACAACAGGAGCCTCGGTTGAAGTTGAAGATGACGGTTCTGTTGCTATATCAGGCGTTTCCGAAGAGTCTGTGCAAAAAGCGGTTGATTGGATTAAGGGACTCGTAAGAGAAGTAACGGTCGGAGAAGTTTTTGAAGAAGCGGAAGTAAAAAGGATTCTTCCATTCGGAGCATTTGTAGAATTTTTGCCCGGTAAAGAGGGAATGGTACACGTTTCAAAAATGTCTACGGAATTTGTAAAAAATCCAAGCGATGTGGTGGCAATTGGACAAAAAGTAAAGGTAAGAGTGGCTGAAATAGATGATCAAGGCAGAACAAACTTATCGATGCTCTTTGGCGAAGTTGCCCAAAAACCGGAACCTGGAAATGAAAAAACTGTTCATGAACAGGTTCCGTCAGAGCATCCATTATCAATGCAGCTAAGAAGAGAAAGAGGCAGTTCGGACTGGAGATCAAAAAGACCTGGTCAAAGACCGGCATTCAATAGAGACAGAAAACCACGCTACTAAACTAGTAACTAGTAAAATTAGTTAATCAGTTACTAGTAACTAGTATCTAATAACTGCTATTATAAAAGTATGGATTCCACTGTTTCATTGGAGGCACAAATACAAAAATTAGAAGAAAAAATTAATTCCTCCGGACTTCCTGCCGATTTAATGGAGAAAATCAATTCGATGCTTACTATTTTAAGTGTAAGTTTAAAAACAGGTACGGGTACTTTTATTAACTATGGGAACATATCAAATTACATAAATTGGGTTTCGTCCCTGCCTTTTAATAGAGAAACAACAGATATTTTAGATTTAAACACGGTAAAAAAGGCTTTAGACAAAAATCATTACGGTTTGGAAAATGTAAAAAACGACGTTTTGGAATACCTTTCTTCGTTAATTTTAAATTTTCAGAATAATTCACAGGATGCTGTAAGGGCCCCTATACTTTGCCTGGTTGGTTTAGTGGGAACGGGAAAAACTACTTTTGCTTATTCAATTGCAGAGGCAATGGGGAGAAAATTCGAAAGAATTCCTTTTGGCGGAATGGGCGATTCTCTTGCTTTAAGAGGGCAATCGAGAGCATTTTCCGACGCCGAGCCTGGCCTCGTAATAAAAAAATTGGCTCACGCGCAGAGCAGGAATTGCGTAATACTTTTGGATGAGCTGGATAGAGTTAGTGAGCAGGCAAGAGCGGATATTATGGGCGTTTTGGTGGAGCTTTTGGATCCGGAACAAAATATGGCCTTCACGGATCATTACATCGATTATCCGTTTAACTTATCCCACGTTCTTTTTATAGCAACCGCAAACAATACAACCAATATTTCAACATCTGTTTTAGATAGACTGGAGATTATTCAAATGCCTTCGTATACCGATGAAGAAAAAAAGATTATAGCAAAAGAATATTTATTCCCAAAAATAAGAAAAGCATCGGGGTTAACAGACGGGCAGTTGATAATAGATGATAGCTTATGGCCCAATATTATCAGGCCTTTAGGATTTGATTCGGGGATTAGAAGTCTTGAGAGAACAATTGAAACAATGTGTAGGAGAGTTGCCAGACTTATTGTGGAAGGAAAACTGGCTCAAAACGGCAGTATGCATATAACAGTAGAAAATATAAAACAGTTCTTGCCTTTATAAATTATGAATAACGATCAACTTTCTTTTATTCCCTTAGGCGGCGTTTCAAACGTCACCAAAAATATGTATCTTTACGAGTATAAAGATGAGGTTTTAATTGTCGATTGCGGAATTGGTTTTGCCGACGAAACAATGTTAGGCGTTGATCTTTTGCTTCCTGACATAACATATCTTTTGCAAAATAAAAAGAAAATTGTCGGTTTAGTTTTAACTCACGGACACGAAGACCATATCGGCGCTTTGCCTTTTGTACTGCCGCAGCTCCCCCAATTTCCGGTTTTCGGGACTCCTTTAACGGCGGCACTGGCCAATGAAAAATTAAAAGAATTAGAAGTTGGTAGCAGAGTAAAACCGGTTGAGTTTGGCGGGGGACCGTTAACCTTAGGCAGTTTTTCTTTATCTTTTATAAGGGTTACACATTCGGTTCCCGACACATCTCATATTTTTATTAGAACTCCGGTTGGAAATTTTTATCACGGCAGTGATTTTAAATTTGATTTAACTCCTGCGGATAATAAGAAGAATGAATTCGACAAAATAATAGCGGTTGGAAAAGAAGGAGTCTTATCTTTAATGTCAGACTGTCTTCGTTCGGAAAAAGAAGGTTATACGCCGTCAGAATTGACCTTAGGGGAAAATTTTGAAAGAGAAATTGCCAAAGCTCAAGGTAAAGTTATCATTACCACTTATTCTTCAAATATTTCCCGGCTTAATCAGGCTATAAAAGCCGCAGAAAAGTTTGGCCGAAAAATTTGTTTTGTCGGCCGTTCTTTTTACAAAGTAAGAGACGTAGCTATTGATTTAGGTTATATGAAAATAGATAAAGGTTCGGAAATTTCCATAGAACAGCTTGGGAATTATAAAGACAGCCAAGTCGTTTTAATTGTTGCAGGAAGCCAAGGACAGGAAAACTCCGCTCTTTCCAGAATTGCTAACGGCGACAACAAAGAAATTAAAATAAATCCAAATGATGTTATAATTTTTTCCTCGGACCCGATACCTGGCAACGAAATATCAGTCAACAATGTAATAGATTCAATTTCCAAAAAAGGCGCAAGAGTTGTCTATTCGGAAGTTTCAAGTGATTTTCATGTGTCCGGACACGCCGCGTCAAACGACTTGATGCTATTGATGTCTTTGGTAAATCCCAAAAAAGTGCTGCCTATTGGCGGAACATATAGGCAAATGGTGGCTTACAAAGGACTTGCCAAAAGACAGGGTTTTGAAGACCGCGATATTCTTTTAGTAGAAGATGGACAGGAAATTATTTTTACAAAAGACAGTTCTTCTTATGGGAAAAAAGTTCCGCTAAAAAATGTTTATCTGGATCAAGTTTCCGGAGAAGAAGTAGAACATTTTGTTTTAATAGACAGACAAAAAATAGCTAAAGACGGAATTGTAATTGTTATGGCGGAAGTAGATTCGGGAACGGGAAAAATGGTAGATTTGCCCTCAATTATTGCCCGCGGCCTATCGTCCCAAGAAAGTGCCTTATTAATTAAGAATTTAGGCGCCCAGCTTAAAAATACATTTTTTGCCAAACCCGAAAGAATGAATGACTGGATTTATGTTAGGAAATTAATTTCCGAAATTGCGGAGAAAAATATTTTTAAAGCCCTTCGCAAACGCCCCCTCGTCTTACCCGTTGTTATCGAGGTATAGCAGTATTGAATACTGGACGGTAGAAACTGTCCCGCTGATAGTTTTCAGTCGGGATCCCGTTCACGGTGAACCGTTTCAGGGTGAACCCGCACGAATGAAATTCGTCGGGAGAAGTTGGACCTTGAAATTCTAAATTAGAACTTTTGAAGTTAGAGGTGAGATTTTCTTGAATTTGAATTCTAGATTTCAAGAATTCTAGATTTCAAAGATTCAAGATCAAATATATCAAGAATATCCAACTTCAATAGTTTCACACCCTCCGGGTGTTGTAGCTTCACACGTTTGCTTTATCTATTCCCCGCCCATTTTGCTTTATTGCATTCGGGAAGTTAAGATAGTAATATTAGGTCAAACTGCCTATAATAATGGCAAGAAGACATAAGGTTCCTAAATTAACAAAAACTTCATTTACTTTGTCCAAATCTTTTTTGTCAAAAAGTATTCCAATTCTTCTCCGCTTATTAATTTTTGTTATCCTGCTAGGATTTTTTGGAGGAATAATAAAGACTCTTTATGATTTAAGACTGCTTTTTTATACAGGCGTTGAAGTTTCCTTAAGACAGCTTCTTCTTAACGTAATAACTCTTTTGGCAGTAGTCGAAGTAATCAAGACAACCCTAAGTTACTTAACAGACGGGCGGGTAAGAGTTACATATATCGTGGACACTGTTTTAATAGTTATGTTAAACGAAGTAATTTCTTTATGGTTTAAAGGCGTAACGCTTCAGGGAGCGGTTTCTTTGGCAATAATAATTTTAACTCTGATAGTTGTAAGACTTCTGGCTATTAAATTTTCTCCCGACAGCGATTAGAGGCCTTTTCCGCGTAATGTTAGGATAGGTAGCTTGTGGAGCTTGTGAAAAGTGGCTATAATATTTAATATGGCTAGAAGAAAGCATTATAGAAAGCATAAATTTAAGCTGAAACTTAAAAAAAATACCGTTTATTCTATTTTTGCTTTTGGTCTTATTCTCGGGGGTCTTTTGCTCCTTCTTTCTTTTACAAAAAGCGGCGCCTCTTTTATTGCCGTAAATGATTTACTTAACAAATATTTCGGTTTGTTTTCCATTCTTTTCCCTATTGCGTTAATTTTACTTGGATTTTTCTTCTTAAGACTTAAGATGTTTCTTTCCAGGCCAAACGCCGCAGTTGGCTTTTTGCTTTTCTTTGTATGCATAATCGGTCTTTTTAAAGGCGGCAGTTTTGGAAGCTATATCTACCAAATTTTGGCGGATATTTTAAGCGGAACCGGCGCAATCCTTGTTTATGCGGCCGGAATTTTAATCGGTCTTATCGTTTTCTTTGATACTTCCGTTGATGAAATGTTTGCAATGTTAAGCGCAATAAGAGATACCGTAAGAAGATTTGTGCCGCGTAAACTTATTTCGTTTTTCAAAACCAAGAAATCTCCGGATTTTAGCAATAAACAAATGACAATAAAAGGAATGGAAAAGGATTTTCGCGGCAATATTTCCGCAAAAGAGATATCTATTAATAGCCCGCCCCCTCTTAAAAAAGAGCCTCTTATTGCCGATAAACTGGTTATGAATACGGTTGGCGGTAGCGGTATTTGGGAAAATCCTCCTCTTACTCTTCTTTCGGATGCATCCAATCAAAAAGCAGACAGAGGAGATATTAAGAAAACAGCGAATACGATTGAGAAAACTTTGCAAAGTTTCGGAGTAGGAGCAAAAGTTGTAGAAGTAAATTTAGGCCCCGCAGTTACGCAGTATGCTTTGGAAATTGCCCAGGGAACAAAAATTTCCAAAATAACAGCTCTTTCCAATGATCTTGCCTTGGCAACAGAAGCTCCTACCGGACAAATTAGAATTGAAGCTCCGATTCCGGGCAGAAACCTTGTCGGAATAGAAATCCCAAATAGGTCTCTGGAAGTTGTTACTCTTAAAACAATGTTAAGTTCGGATATAATGAGAAAAAGCAAATCAAGACTTACCGTTTCATTGGGTCTTGATGTTTCGGGCAATCCGGTTGTTGCCGATATCGGGAAAATGCCCCATGTTTTAATTGCAGGAACAACCGGTTCGGGAAAATCGGTTCTTATAAATTCGTTTATTTCCTCGCTCCTTTTCAGAGCTTCACCGGATGAAGTTAAGCTTATTTTAATTGATCCAAAGAGAGTTGAATTAACAGGCTATAACGGGATACCTCATTTGATGACTCCTGTTATTGTAGAAGTAGAAAAAATTCTGGCTTCTTTAAAGTGGGCGATGGATGAAATGGACAGAAGGTATAAAACTTTTGCGGAAAGAGGAGTAAGAAATATCGATTCCTATAATGAACTTGCCGGATTTCAGACATTTCCTTATATAATTATATTTGTTGATGAACTTGCCGATTTAATGGCATTTGCTCCGGTTGAGGTAGAAGATGCTATCGCCCGCTTGGCGCAGATGGCAAGAGCAACCGGAATTCATCTTGTTGTTTCAACCCAAAGGCCCTCGGTTGACGTTATAACAGGCCTTATTAAAGCGAATATCCCCTGCAGAATCGCCTTTAATGTTTCCTCGATGATTGATTCCCGTGTAATTATAGACAGTCCCGGAGCAGAAAAGCTTTTAGGACGTGGAGACATGCTTTATATTCCGCCCGAACAGGCAAAGCCAACCCGTATTCAAGGAGCATATATATCGGACAAGGAAGTTAAAAAACTTGTTGATTATTTAAAGTCTAAAGTTCCGGAAATCCAATATACGGATGAAGTTACCTCGGTTCCTTTAGTGTTAAAAAAAGGCAATATTCCATATGTTGGTTCGGATGGAAGAGATGCCTTATTTCTTGAGGCAATAAGAATAGTCTGCCAGTACGATAGGGCTTCCGCATCGCTTTTACAAAGAAGATTATCAATCGGTTATTCAAGAGCGGCGCGTGTTTTAGATCAGCTTGAAGAGGCTCAAGTTGTCGGCCGCGCAGAAGGTTCTAAGCCAAGAGATGTTTTGGTAAGAAACCCGGAAGAATTTATCAATAATTTAAATCAAAGCTCGTAATAAATTATCCAAAAGCCTCATTTATTTATGATAAAGGTTGGACAAAAATTTCAGGAAGCACGTTTGCAAAAAAATTTAACCTTGGAAAATGTTTCCCAAAGTACAAAAATAAAAGTTACTTTTCTTGAGGCAATAGAAAAAGGAGAATACGAAAAACTTCCGTCTGTAACTTATGCCCAAGGGTTTGTTCGGAATTACGCAAGATTTCTTAATCTGCCCGAGAAGGAAACCCTGGCGCTTTTCAGAAGAGAATTTGACCAAGAAAAAGCAATAAAAGTTTTACCTCTTGGTTTTACCAAAACAAAAGACCTTTCGTTATCAAGATTTAAGTCAAAACAAACTTTATTTTTAGTTTTTTTAGTTTGCTTAACTCTAATAGGGTATATTTTGTTTCAATATAGGGGAGCTTTAGTTAACCCCTCGGTTTATATATCAGCCCCCGCAGAAAATGCAGTTATTTCTTCAAATGCTGTTACCGTTATTGGAAAAACAGACCCCAACGCCACCGTTTTTGTTGATAAATTTTCCGTTTCCGTAGATAGCAACGGAGCTTTTACAAAAGTTATTAATGTTTTTCCGGGGAAAACAACAATTATAATTAGAGTAGTAAATAGATTTGGTAAGGAAACAATCTTAAAAAGAAACCTGGAAATTAAATCTGACTCTTGACCCGTTCGATTTTCCTTCGACTTCGCTCAGGCCATCGGCTCTGAGGACTTCGACGGTGAGCTCAGTCGAACCGCTCAGGTCTTCGACGCCGAGGCTCAGACTCGAGGAGCTCGAAGAGATTGTAACACTCAGGGTCTGCGCCCAGATTATAATCGGGGCTTGACATAAATTAACAATTGAGTTAACGTATCTATACTATGATAGACCCTGCCCAAACAGTACTTTTTTTGGTAATTATAATTCTAACTATTTTACTTCTGGTGCTTGGAATTCAGGTATTTTTTATCCTCAGAGAGTTAAGGCAAACAGTTGCAAAAGCAAACAAAGTTTTAGACGATACGGGAGTCATAACCGAAAGTGTTTCCGGGCCAATAGCAACTTTATCAACATTGGCAATGGGATTAAAAACCGGCGCAACCCTGGCAGGTATTTTAAATTTAAAAAAGAAAAAGTCTTCAAAACAATAAATTAAATTATGAATAACAACAGCAGATTTTCCAACGGATTTATCTTAGGCTTAATAATAGGCGGAGGTGCTGTTTTTTTGTTCGGAACAAAAACGGGTAAAGCGCTTCTTAAAAAGTTTTCCGAACAAGGCTTGGAAGGGTTAACGGAAATTTTGGAAGAAGTTGATTTAGGTGAATACGAAGATGAGCCTTTGGAAAAAGCACAAGAAGCTTCTGCCAATCACAAACCGACAAATGGAGAGTTAAAAGAAGAAGTGCCTGAAGAAGTAAAAGTAGCCTCTAAAAAAAGATTTTTCAAAAAATCTTCAGGATAAGAAATTTATAATCCGAATTTTCTGATATTCTCGTTGTGCTGATCTATGGTTTCCGCGTAATGATTTATTCCCTTACTATCGGTTATATAGAAAAGATAGTTGGTTTTTGCGGGGTTTATTACAGCATTCAAACTTGCCAATCCGGGATTGGAAATTGGAGTTGGAGGTAAACCGGCGTTTTTATAGGTGTTATAAGGAGAATCTATCTCTTTTATGTCGGAAGGCGTAACAATCGACCACCATATACCGTCTGTTTTCCCCTTTGCATACTGGATGGTTGCATCAATATCAAGTTTCATGCCAATATCGAATCTATTTAATATAACACCGGCAACTAACGGTCTATCCTGTTCATTTTTTGCTTCTCTTTCTACCATCGAAGCGACAATTACAACTTGATTTTGAGTTAATCCGTTTTGCGAAGTGCCAAGCGTTGAATATTTGTTTGTAAAGTTATTTTTTAAAAGAGAGATTATAAAATTTATATCGGCATCTCTTGGAATAAGATAAGTATCGGGAAAAAGATAGCCTTCATTTTCAACCAGCGCCTGTCTCCAAGATTCTTTGAAACCGGGCATTTTTTCTTTCAGAGTATCTGCAATTTCTTCGGCTCTTTGTCCTTCGGGAATTGTTACCCAAATATCCAAAGTTCCATGAGTTAAATTATTGGCTATTTCCGGAGTTGTCATGGACGGATTTATGCGGAAGTCCCCGGCTTGAATTTGCTTATCTAAGCCCTGAAATCTGGTAAATAGAAAAAACACAATCTGGTCGCGGATAAGGCCTTGCGATTTTAAACGATTGGCAATTTCCCTTACTCCTTCGCCTTGTCTAACTACAAATATTGTCGGGGTTTTGTCCGGAGTTGCGGGCAAAAGTCCGTTTCTCCACCAAAACGTCGTTACGGCGGCTCCAATCAGTAATATTCCAACTACAATAATTAATTTTCTCATAGATTCGATTTCCTCATTCTTCGATTTACTCAGAATCTCTTCGAGCCTGAGCCTCAGAGCCGAAGGCCTGAGTTTGGACATTCGGCTGAGCTCAGTCGAAGCCCCGAATGGGTCATACTAATAATTAAAGATAGGAAAGTTTACCAAGGAGTCCCTACCTTCCTTTAGATTATACACATTTTCGCTGTAAATTGTACATAGAGTCTCATTTTTCTTTGTTTTATCATGAAGTTTTTTATTTAAATATATTCCCGCGCCTTTTTGCATTGGAGCTCCGAGTATTCTTGCAATAGCAGTAATATTTTTACTGTTAAGGCCTTTAATCTCTCCGTTTTTTTCGGCTTTTACAGCATAAGAATATTTACCGGTTTTTAACTTCTCACTGTCTATGTTTGAGTTTCCGCCTTGGGCTATTACTATGTCTTTAAATTTTTCAAAAGCCTGACCGCTTTGTAAAAGTGCCGTTGCAAAGCCAAAGGCGTTCCCGTAATTTTTCTTTACGTCTGTTTTAAATTTTTCAGATGAATCTTTAATGCATAAATCCAAAAGAGTTCCGGCCAAGTTAATACTTCTTACTTCAAGATCAAGAGGGCGGTCGCTTTTTTGCTGGAGGACCCTTAGCGATTCCCGCATTTCCAAAACCGGTCCGATTCCTCTTCCCGCAGGCTCGTCGGTTTTATGTATCAAAACTTTAATTTTCATTTTGAATTTTTTTGCCAGGAATATAAATTTATCTTTTAAAATTTCCGCGTCTTTTAAACTATGTACTTTTACCATTGCACCATATGGTAAATCAATAACTACATGGTTTGATCCGAAAGCCACTTTTTTGGCCATAATCGAAACCAAAATTTTATCGTAGCTTTCAAAAAGCAATGGCCTTTCGACTTGAATTAATATGTCGTCTGCCGGAGCGATATTAAAACTTCCTCCCCAGACAATACATCCGTTGGTTTTCTCAACGACTTTATAAATTTGTTCCTTGGTTAAATCAACGGGTGCTAAAATTTCCATGTCGTCCGCCGTACCGTCGGGGGTTGTTATCGCCCGAGATGAACTTTTGGGAATTTTAAATCCTGCGGCGGCAACAATGGAAACTACAATCGGAGTAGTGCGAGTGCCGGGGACCCCGCCAATAGAATGTTTATCCGCAACAATTCCTTTAAAATGAAGCTGTTCACCTGTTTTTACCATGGCGCGGGTTAAGAAAAAAAGCTCTTCGTTTGTAAATCCTTTGGAATAACCCGATGCGGCAAAATAGGTGGTTAAAACGTCTCCAAATTTCTCCTTGGAAATCTGATCCATTATTGCGTAAATTTCTTTGTAGTTTAATCTTTTTCCAATTAATTTTTTCCTTATCGCGTTTACCGCAAGATTTTTTTCGTCCATAATTTTAGAGGTCTCGTATCTGTTTAATTGCCAGAGAAACGGTGCTTTTTATTAAAGTAATTAAAAAGTAAAATATGCGATTTATAATTTTATAAACAGCCGGCCAAATCTGAATAAGAAATATTTTAACTCTGTTTTTTTCCATAAGCTATATTGCTTCCAATCTTGATTTTATAATCAGTCTTTTCCAGGTTGTTCCCGGAGGAGTGCAGGTTACAAGAGTTAAGAAACTGTCGGAGTAGTCCTGTTCTAAAACAGATGTATCATCAGGGTTTACGACGGTAATATTATAAATTCTGTATTTGTAAGTTACTCCGGAAACATTAGTAAATAACTCGTCTCCAACTTTAAGTCTGTAAGCTGTGGCAAATATAGTTTTATAATTTTTTGGGTCAAACAGCTGCGGAAGGGTAGAGTGCCCGAAAACTACGGCATTGCCTTTGTCCGGAGGCAGTGCGGTACCGCCAAAATTAACCAAGTGCTTAGCAAGATCATTACTGGTTGCCGAAACTACGGCATCTTTTATATTAAGTTTTGGAATAGACATCGTGTAAGTATCTATTTTCGGTTTTACTTTTTGAAATTTAAAATTTGGAAACCAATTGTTTGCGTTGGTATAGTCAACACCCGTTAAGCTGTTGCCGGCTTCCGAAATAAGACTTCCTATGGTAGCGCTATTTACAAGATTTGTTTGTGGGATTGGAACCGCAATATCTTGCGATGCAAGAGCCGGAGCGAAATAAATTTGCCAGGACAAAAGCGGAAAAAAAATATACCCGCCGATACTGATTCCTAAAATTACTATTAGGAGGCTTAATAAGCGGGCAGTTTTTTTAATTTTTCCCCCGGCCTTTTTGTAGTAATATTTACCCATTAAGTTTTATCACGATTTTTATATTCTTTGAATTCTTAGGCAGATTTTTTGATACAAGCGGTAAGCTTGGAAAAATAGAGATGTTAACGCTGGAAACATTAGAAAGGTCCGAAAGGACATTCTGCGCTTTGGCAACAGATTGTCCGGCGATTTGCCGGGTCAGCGTGCCGTCATCGACTTTTGGCAGAAGAAGCGCTTGTATATTAAGATTTGCATTAACTTCTTTGTCTTTTGCTTTAATGTCTTTAAAGTTTACATTTAAATTGTCTTTATTTATGGTTATATCTTTCGAATTAAAAAGATTAAGAGCTAAGTCGACAATGTCGTTTTTATTGTAAGAAACACCTTGATAAGTAACGGTTCCGGTTAGCGTTACTTTGCTTGCCTGGTCTCCCACGTTTTTATCAAAGTCTTGTTTATCAACATTCTCGGAAACAAAATTAGGAAGCAAAGCTTTATCTTGTGAAAGTTTTCCCGTCAAATCGGCTTTGGCTTTGTCTGCAAGTTTTTTAGGCAGATCGGCCAAAAGCTTGGCGACATCATCTTCGGAAACAACGGTTATTTCTTTTTTTGTTCCTCCTGAAAAAGGATTGTCGTTTTTGGCTACTAAGTCAGCCGTAGAAAAACCTGCTATGCCAAACTTTGTTCCGGAAGGAAGATTGGATTCTTTCCCGATATCAGCAGCCGTTACGTTTACATTAACGGTGCTTGGAGTAACCGGTTGGTCTGCGGAACGCGAGCCGACCGAATTTATCGTAACCGTACTATCAAGAGTAAAACTTAATCCGCTGGGGGATTTTATAACAGTTCCTTTGGCTAAATTTTGCGAATCGGAAAGCTGGCTAAATATTGTCACGGTTCCTTTTGCTTTGTCTCCAATTGCTTTTTCTCCCGTTGCCGCTGTTTGGCTGGTACCCTCCTCGTCAACCGTAACAAACTCAGCCGCAATAACATTATTTTTAATGTCGGTTGGGGAAGATGTAGAAAATGTTACGCTTTGGTTTTTTTCCGAAATATCGGGCTTAACATTCAGGGTAACGGTTGCGCTGGAATCGAAGAAAAACTGAAAAAAACCGATAATGAGTAATGTAGCAATTGCAATCGGAACAAAAATAGCCTTTTTCCCTCTAACATTTATCAAGGGTAAAGAAAGCGTCTTTTTTAAGAGACCCTTTTTTCCGATATTTAGAATTTTTTCCAAAACGGATTTTAATTTCGGCCAAACCATCATTGTCTTTACAGGAACCAATTGTTCTTCCTGCGTAAGCATTATATTTTCCGGAATTTGTTCAATTTCCTCTGCAACTTCCGGAATCTCAATACTTTCTTTTTTGATTTCTTCTTTTGGAGGAATAGGTATTTTGGCAATGTCTTCGTTAGTTACAAAGCCAAAGAATTCCGAAGCAACAGCGTCATCCAATTGTTCGATATCGTTATCCGTTTTAGGAGCCGCTTCGGTTATTTGTTCCGTAACTATATCTTCTTTCGGTATTACTTTCTCAATTGTTTCGGCAGAAAATTCTTTGGGTCCAAATTCGGGAATCTCTTCTCCAAGTGTTTTTTTATTGCTAAATCCCTGAATAACTCCAAGTCCCATTTGCGAAGCGGCTCCAAAAAGCATGGCGTTTGCATCAAAGTTTAAATTAAGACTGACAATTTGGGGTAAATGCAAAAACGGCAGACTTTTACTCCATTGGTGGCTTATAAATTCCTGCACAAGAGAATCTTCTGCGTCAAAAACGATAAGCCGGGATGGTAAAATTTCCGGAGATTCAAAGTGTTTTAAAAGAGTATCAACGGTGTAAGAAGCCGATTGGTGGATTTCCGAGCTTTTGCTTTCCAAAATCTTTCCGGCCTTAACAAAAGAAACCGTAATGTGCTTTTTTCCTATTTCGGCTAAAAGTGCGGTAATAGGCGCGCCTTCGTCTTTTTGTATAAGGCTGATAATTGCCTCGTTAAGAACTAAAAATCCGATTGGAGTAAGAGCTAATTCTTTGCAGGCGTGTTTAAGTTTGTCAAGATACTGCTGTTTTATTTTATTATCCTGTATCCAGGCCTCTTTTAGTCCGAAAATTGTTTTCTCCGTTTCAACATTTGCAGGCAAAGCTTCTTCTACCCCCGAAATTGCTTTATCCAAAACGTTTAAAAAGTCCTCCGTTGTAGCCATTTCAACCGAATCTTCAAAAAGTTCTTCGTGTTTTGCGACAATCCGCAGTTTTCCGGCAATTTGTTCAAGGATTACGGCATTTGCTTTCTCGTTTCGGAGGATTAGTGCCAGAAAATATTCGGGTTTTTCTTTTTTTTCTAAAAATGGCAGCGTGGGTAAATTCATATTATTTATTATTAACTACGGCGTAAATCCGTCTTTGTCCATGTCCGACATTGTCCTGCTTTATTATTTTAAACCTTTTAAGCTTACCTGTAAAATCAACATGCGGTCCCCCGCAGAATTCGCGTGAATATGCTTGCATATGAACGCGTGGTGAGTGATCAATCGAACCACCCGTCGAAGGGCTTCCTATAAAATACACTTTTACATCTTTGGCATACTTTTCATCAAAAAGTCCGACTGCACCCAAGTCTTTTGCTTTTTGCAAAGGCATTATTTCAAAATGCACAGACAAATTCTCCTCAATCTTCTTATTAACAATATCTTCGACTTTTTTCAATTCCTCTTTGGTCAAAGACTTATCATAATTAAAATCAAATCTTACACGCTGCGTTGTAATATTACTGCCTGTTTGGTGAAGCTTATTTCCCAAAACATCTCTTAGTGCCTGGTGCAGTAAATGGGTAGCGGTATGCCCCATGATTGTTTGTTCACTTGTGTCTGCCAATCCGCCTTTGAATTTCTGAGAAGCACCTGCTCTTGATAGCTTTTGATGTCCCTCCATTTTATTTGCAAATTCCTGCTCATCAAAACTATATCCTAAACTTTTTATTTGGGTTGGGGAAAGTCCGTGAGTTGTATACATTTTAAAAGCATCATCCGCCGAAATATTTTTTATTTCCATTCCTACGTTTGAACCCTCGGAAACATGAATTTCATCTACAATTCTTATCGCTCTTGTAACTGTTTTTTCGTATCCTTGTTTCTCTTCTAAAATTACAAATTTTATTTCTTCATATTTGTCTTTTAGAATTTCATCAGTTACAGAATACTGCTCAACTATTTTTTCTAAAACTTTTTCTATGTTTGCTTGCCCTGAGCCTGCCGAATGGGTTCCTCCGAGCTTTTTAAAATTGTCAAAGGCGCGTCTTAAAAGTCTTCTTAAAATATATCCCTGTTCGGTTTTTGAAGGAGTAATTCCATTTGCGGCAATAAATAAACTTCCTGCAAAGTGGTCGCTTATAATTTGCATCTCTTTTTTATGTTCTTGATATTTTTTGCCCGACTCTTGCTCAATAGCTTTTATAATTGGCGTAAAAAGGGAAGTCTCGAACATATCGCTTTTATTTTCAACAGCGGCCAATAATCTTTCCAAACCTCCGCCAAAATCTACATTTTTTTTTGGAAGCTCTTCAAATCCCTTTTCCGTTTTTATGTATTGCATAAAAACGGCATTGGCAATTTCCAAAAACTTTCCGCATTCACACTCAACAGGATTATCTTTGCATTCTTTTGCGTGTTCTACATCATCAAATCTAAAATATACTTCGCTATCCGGCCCACCGGGTTCACCAACTGGCATATTATCCGGCACTCCGCTTCTAGACCACCAATTCATAGAAACGTCTCCTTTAAAAATTCTATGATCCTGAGCAACGCCGAAGGATTTTAGTAACACTTCTTTCCAAATCTCTTCACTTTCATTATCAAATCCCACATTCCCGTCTCCCTTGAAAACCGTAATAAATAATTTTTCTTTTGGCAGTCCGAGTTCAACAGTTAAAAATTCCCAAAGCCAGGGGATTTCCTCACTCTTGAAGTAATCGCCTAAACTCCAGTTGCCAAGCATCCGAAAAAAAGTTGTGTGGCGGTTATCTCCGACTTCCTCTATATCCTGCGCTCTAAAGCTATTCTGGACGTTTACAAGACGTGTTCCTTGAGGATGTTGTTCTCCCAATAAATATTGGATTAAAGGCTGCATCCCACTAGAAGTAAAAAGAGTTGTTGGGTCATTTTCCGGAACAAGAGGGGAATTAGCAATCCTCTTATGTCCCCGCTTTTCAAAAAAACTAATGTAGATGTCAATAATTTCTTTAGCAGTCAACATTATATTTATTATAGCAGGCTAAAACCATAAATTATACCTGTCCGCTGAAGCCTGGTGCGAAGGAGGAGCAGAAAAGCTGTATAATTAGACTAAGTGAAGAAGTTATTTATTTTTTTATTTTTTCTTTTATTTTTCCTTATTAAGCCTCAAATTTCTTTTGCGGAAGTAATCCATTCATATGACGTAAATATTACCGCGCATAAAAGCGGATTAATGGACGTAACGGAAACAATTAATTATGATTTCGAAGATTTGGCAAAGCACGGAATTTATAGATATATTCCTATTTATTCAAAAGTCGGTGATTTATATCGCATCTTGAACATTAAAGATATAAAAGTAGAAAGAGACGGCTTGAATGAAAATTTTACAATTTCTAAGAATAACGAGCAGGTTTATTTAAAAATAGGTAATGCGGATAAAACAATAACAGGAGCACATATTTATAAAATAAATTACACGGTTGGAAACGGAATCGGAAGTAATTACCAAGATCATGATGAAATTTATTGGAACGGTACGGGAAATGATTGGTTGGTAGCAATAGAAAAAGTAAGTTTTAAAATAGATACCGATTTTAATGCAAAGTTAAATAATCTTATCTGTTTTACGGGAAGTTTCGGCTCTACAGAGAAAAATTGTCAAATAAATGGAAATATCGTTTCTGCAGATAACTTACAGGTAGGTCAAGGATTAACAGCAGTTGCAGTTTATCCGGTAAATACTTTTCCAAAAAGTTTTCTTTCCAAAACTCCTCCTCAAACTTTTACTCAAGCGTTTATGGACTCTATTTTTAATAATTATCATTTTATTTTTATTTTTTTGAATTTTGTTTTGGTAGGATATTTAATTTATTGGTACCAAAAACATAAAAATAAAAAAAGGTTTGGTCCTCCGGCTGTTAATTTTGATATTCCCAAAGACGAGAAAGGCAATATTTTGCGTCCGGCGTTAGCGGGAACAATAGATACTGCAAAATTGGAAAAAGATGACGTTGTGGCAACTATTTTTGATTTGGCAATAAGAAAATACATAAAACTTGAACAAACTAAAACTGTAAAGAGTCTTCTTCCCGATTCAACAACACAAACAATAATCAAGCTTAAAAAAGCCCTGCCCGCAGATGCTACGCGTCAAGCGTTGCAGGCGGGAGACGCAAACTTAAACTCTTACGAAAAGGAACTATACGACAGACTTTTTGAAACAGGCGACAGCGTAAATGTATCGGATTTAAAAATAGATTTCTATAAAACATTTTCCGAAATGGAAAAAGATGTTTTTAGAATATTGGTAGAAAAAAAATACTACACCAAAAATCCAAAAACTCAAAAAGCAGGTTTGATTTTTCTTGGATTTGTCGCTTTTTTTACAGGCAATATGATTTTAGCAATTGTTTTGTTTGTCCTATCTAAAAAACTTAATGGAAGGACTGCTTTGGGGGATGAAGCGGATTTTAAAATAGACGGGCTTAAACTATTCTTAAAATCAATGGACAGGAATTATAAATGGCAGGCGGAAAAATTCTATACGGTTGAACAAATGATTCCTTATGCAATGGCATTAGGGTACATAGATAAATTTATGGAACAGCTTAAAATTATAAAACCGGATTATAATCCGAGTTGGTATTCTGGATATAGGGGTAGTTTTTACTTAGGTTATTCTGCTTTTTATTTGGCAACCAGTGGGAGCCTTACAACCGCAGCTCCATCTTCATCAAGCGGAGCAGGTGGCGGAGGATCATCCGGCGGTGGAGGAGGCGGAGGCGGCGGCGGAAGCTGGTAAAATTATGAAAATAAATGCAGGGTGGCATAAGAAAAACAGAATGATTAAGAACCCTAAGCTTGTTGATAGGGTTAAGTGGCATAAAGAGCATTCGAAAAACTGTGCCTGCAGACCTTTCCCTGAAAACATCAAAAAATATTTATAAAATTTCAATTAATCTTATAATCTCGAGTAATGCTGTTAGTCTCAATTTTACGTCCTAAATCAAATCATTTGCGACGCGGAAGCTAAATTTTACTACAGACTTTTTAAATAATTATATTCTGCTATAATCCATCTCGTGAATAGTAAAAAGCTTTTGAAAGCAATAAAATTTATCAGTTCCTGGCTAGATTACCGTTATAGAGTAAGCGAATACTGGTCGGGGTTTACCGTAGCTGTTTCTTATGAAGGCAAAATCCTGTTTAATAAATCATACGGATATGCCAATATTGAAAAAAAAGAAAAGCTTACGCCTAACCATATTTTTCGCATTGCGTCCCATTCAAAAACCTTTACCGCAACTGCAATTATGCAGCTTGTTGAGAAAAAGAAAATTAAGCTAGACGATCCGGCTGTTATGTATTTGCCGTGGTTGAGGGAACACGAAGATAAACTTATTCAAAAAATAACAATAAAGCAACTTCTTTCCCATAGCGCGGGGGTAATCCGAGACGGCCTTGACTCAAATTTTTGGCTTCTTACAAAATCCTTTCCCGACAGTGATGAATTTAAAAAAGAAGTTCTGAAAGCGGATCTGGTTCTAAGAAGCGGTAAAAAAATGAAATATTCAAATTTCGGATTTACTTTGCTTGGGCTTATCATAGAAAAAGTTTCAGGGAGTTCCTACAATGATTATGTTGTTGAAAATATAATAAAACCTCTGGGATTACAAAATACAGGGCCCGAATATTTTTCCGGTGTAAAAGAAAAACTCGTAACGGGATACTCAAGAAAAGACGGTAAAAAAAGAAAGCCCTTTCCTTTAGAAATCGACACAAAAATAATGTCCGCAGCAACCGGTTTTTATTCAACTTCGGAAGATTTATGCAAATATTTTGAAGCACATCTAATAGGTTCGGGAAAACTCCTTACTGATGATTCAAAAAAAATAATGCAATCAAGTGTTGTAAAAATTCCAAAGGGCTCTATCGAGAAAAAATACGGATTAGGATTTATAATCTCAAACATGGGTAAACGTGAAGTTTTCGGTCACACGGGCGGCTTTCCCGGGCAGAACACGACTACAATATGCGATCCTAAAAACAAACTGGTTATTACAGTTCTGACTAATTGTATTGACGGTAATTCCTTATACATTACAAGAGGAATATTATCAGTGTTCGATTATTTTGAAAAACATTATTCATTGGATTCCAAAGAAGACTTAGACAAGTTTGGAGGGCTATTTAAGAATATTTTTGGCGTAGTGGATGTGGTTTCCATGGGAAATCATCTAGTTTCCGTGTATCCGGATGTCTTTAGTCCCTTTGAAGGCATCGAGCAGTTAAAATTCATTGATGGAAATACTCTCAAAATAGGTGCCACAAACGGATTTTATTCGGAAGGAGAATTAGTTCGCTATATATTTGATAAAAGCGGGAAAATTAAATCGCTGACTTATGCGGGATCAATAATGCTTCCTGAAAACGATTAGCTCTCAATTTAAGATCAAGATCTCCTGAGTCTAATTCGAGTTTGTTTCTCCTAAAAATGTTCTAGGGTTTACGGGTATTCCAAAAACGTCTATCTGGAAGTAAAGATGGAGACCAATTGCCCATCCTTTCTAAAAATTATCAAAAGTGTTAAAATCCAAGCATGTCGGATATCAAAAATTTAATAGATATTATAATTAAATATCGCAACGCAAGAGATTGGAAGCAGTTTCATAATCCAAAAGATTCTTCTATTGCGCTTTCCCTAGAGGCTTCTGAAGTTTTACAGCATTTTCTTTGGCAAAGTAAAGAAGAAATGGATGAATATGTTAAAAAACATAAGAATGAAATTGCTGATGAACTTTCCGATGTCTTGTATTGGACTTTGTTAATGAGCCACGATTTAAACATAGACTTACTAAAAGCTTTCGATAAAAAAATGAAGGAAAATAAGAAGAAATACCCTGTTAAAAAAGCAAAAGGAAAGCACACTAAATATAACAAATTATAATTATGATCGTTTATTCATCTAATAAAAAGGGGTTTTTAAGTGATGTTTTGTCTGGACAGGTAGAACAACAAATTCTTACTTCATTTGTACGCGAGATGGGACACGCCACAGGTAAAAGCGAGATTAACTCATGGCGTAAGTCCATGCCTTATATGAGTAATGTTATTAACGATTCGAGTATTCCTGATGATGCTGGTATTGCAATTGAATATAAAATTCCTCAAACGTCTAAACGTATAGATTTTATAATTACCGGTACAAATAATGAGAACAGAAAAGTAGCCGTAATTGTCGAGTTGAAACAATGGAGTGAAGGTGTTAGTTTGACTGAAAAAGATGGGGTTCTTAATACAAATTTTTATGGAGAAGTTCCCCACCCATCATATCAAGTCTGGTCGTATGCAACATTATTAGAAGATTTTAATAGTGCTGTTCAAACAGATAACATATCTCTAGTTCCCTGCGCATATCTTCATAATTACGAGGCAGACGATATTATTACCAATGTTTTTTATAAGGAATACACAGACAAGGCCCCTGCTTTTCTAAAAACCGATGCCTTAAAATTACAAGAATTTATAAAAAGATTTGTAAAATATGGTGATAAAACAAATATCTTGTATAGTATTGAAAATGGAAAAATTAGGCCATCAAAGGCATTAGTTGATAGTCTTGCTTCAATGCTTGAGGGTAACAAGGAATTCATACTAATCGATGATCAAAAAATCGTATATGAAACTGCGCTTAAACTAGCAGAAGAATCATCTGAGCGTAATAAAAATGTGCTGATAGTCGAAGGAGGTCCTGGTACTGGTAAATCAATTGTTGCAATAAACTTATTAACAGAGCTTACGAAAAGAGGGAATGTTACGCAATACGTCACAAAAAATTCAGCACCTCGTGAAGTATACCAAGTGAAACTCAGTGGTAAATTTACAAAAACTCGTATCTCAAATTTATTTAGCTCGTCTGGTTCATTTTATGATATTGAAGCTAATACTTTTGATTCACTTATTGTTGATGAGGCGCATAGACTTAATGCCAAGTCAGGACTGTTTAGTCATTTAGGAGAAAATCAAATAAAAGAGTTAATAAATGTGTCCAAGCTTTGTGTTTTTTTTATCGATGAGAACCAAAGAGTTACATTGAAAGATATAGGTAAAAAGTCAGAAATTATAAAATGGGCAGAAAGCTTGGGAGCAAAAGTCACATCTCTAGAGTTAGCTTCGCAGTTTAGATGTAATGGATCAGATGGTTACTTAGCCTGGATTGATAATTTATTACAGATAAGAGAAACAGCAAATGAATCATTAGAAGATATTAATTATGATTTTAAAGTTATGGATAATCCTTCGATTCTTCATAAAAAAATAATTGACCTAAATCAAGAAAATAATAAATCAAGATTGTTAGCAGGTTATTGTTGGAAATGGATAAGCAAGAAAAATGCTAAATTAAAGGATATCGTGATTGATGATTATAAGGCGACTTGGAATTTATATTTACATGGTCAATCGTGGTTAATTCATCCTGATTCTGTAAGTGAGGTGGGCTGCATACATACTTCTCAAGGGCTGGAGTTGGACTATGTAGGAGTAATAATTGGTCCAGATATGGTTGTTCGAAATGGCAAGATTATTACTGATGCAACAAAACGAGCATCTTCTGATCAGTCATTCAAGGGAATAAAGAAAAGGCTTAAAGAAAATCCAGAAGAGTCAAAAAGAATGGCAGATATGATTATTAAAAACACATATCGAACACTCATGACTAGAGGAATGAAAGGTTGTTATATTTACTCAGTTGATCCAGAAACTCAAGGTTATTTTGAAAAACATTTAAGTAATCAAAGAATAAGTTCTACTTTATACGATAATGATTCCAATGGAGCTTCATTTAATATCGATAAAGAGACTAATGAAAAATAAAAGCATTTCTGATTCAAATATTAAAAAAATAAATCACTCCGAAGGGCATAGAAAAAGACTCCGAGAAAAATTTATTGATTCTGGTTTAAATGGATTTTTGGATTACGAGATAGTTGAATTATTGTTGACATTGGGTACTCCGCGTAAAGATTGCAAACAAATAGCCAAAGAGGCTATTAAAAAGTTCAAAAATCTCAAAGGAGTATTGGATGCAGATATAATAGAATTAATTGCAATTAAGGGAATTGGTCGTTCAAATGCTTTGGGGTTAATTTTATTTAAAGCGATTTCTGAGCGATATTCCAAAGAAAAAATATCATCTAAAATTTTATTAAATTCTTCTAAATTAGTTGCTGACTATCTTCAAACAAAAATAGGAAGTAAAAAAGAAGAACATTTTACAATTTTGTATTTTGATACACGAAATAAATTAATAAACGAAGAAATTAGCATTGGTACCTTAAATGCAAGCTTAGTGCATCCCAGAGAAGTTTTTAAAAAGGCCATAAAAGAAAATATCGCACAAATTATTATTTCTCACAATCATCCATCAGGAGATTCCAAACCATCAGAGGAAGATATATCTACAACAAATAGACTTGTAGAAGCAGGTAAATTAGTAGGTATTTCAATAATTGATCATCTGATAGTTACTTCAGATGAATATTTTAGTTTTAAAGAAAGTGGTATTATCAGCAATAGTATTTAATGGATTTAAATAATCAAATTTTGATTTTAAATAAAAAAAATATTGGCTACTTCAGAAAATTCTAATCAATGGAATTCGATAAAAGCTGAAATTGAAAAGATAGATAAAAAAATCGATGAAGAAGTTTACAAACTTTACGGACTAACCCCCGAAGAAATAAAAATTGTAGAAAATTCTTAAGAATTGGATTTTATTATTTTTTCTTTTTGCAATCGTCTAAACATTACTTCTCCTGATACTTCAAATATCTCTAATAAATCCTGAGCTACTGGAATAAGAATCTCAGGTATTTCTAGATGTGGGATTTTACCAATTCTGATTTTAAGCTCATTGAATAATAGACTGGATGGAACTAAAACCAATCCAGCAAATGTATGAGCTTGAATCTCCATATATTTATATACTTTATTATCTATGCGATCGTAAAACGTCAAATAATCTTCAAAGTCTTTAGGACCATATTTCTCGTACCAATCTTTATGCAATATCAAATGACCTATTTCATGTGCTATGGAAAATCTAGTTCTTTTAGTAAATTTAAGTAGGGAGTTTTCATCCACAGTAATCTGAGTAAAATCAGAACTTATAAATGCATCTATCCCCAAGAGCTTCTTAATTCCCGGTACTGCAACTATAGCAATATTCATTTTAAGCTCAACTATTTCTTCTATGGGAATTGGTAATTTAAGAGAAGAATGGTAAGTTTTTAAAAAGTTATTTGCAGCATTAGCTACGTCTTGATAGGTCAAGCTTGGTTCTTTCATTATTTTTTATTATTCTCATTAAGAAGTTTAATTAACTGGTCTATTTTCTTTTTATCCAATTTTTCTCCCCTAGCTGTTCTATAGAAAGCTGGTAGAATTGAAAGAACTTTTGGGTCACTTAGAATATCTTCGGGAATTTTACCTTTTGCAGTATGAGCTAAATCAAAAAACATTGTCCACTCCTCGCTATCACGTGGTATTTTCAAAGCTGCAGCATATCCCTCAAGTTTTTGCTGATCTACACTTGGGGAGAGAATGTCTCTTTCAAGTCTACTGATATTACCAGGGTCATAATTATACCTTTCGCAAAAAGATCTTAATGTAAAGTCTAAGGAAATTCTTTTTTGTCTGAAAAATTCTCCGAAGGTTTGATTAAATGGTACTTGACTTTTATTCATAGTGTTGTAATAATATTACAACAAATTTTATTTGTCAACAGGGAAAAAGGCAGGTGGTAAAAATGGGAGAATTTAAATTTGAACTAAGAAAGAATAGGGATGGGCAAATTTATTTTGTATTTGTTTCATCCAATGGAAACGATATCTGCTGGAGTGAATCCTATGAAAACGAGGCTGATGCAGTTCATGCAGCGAATCTAGTCATAGCTAATGCAGCGGCTGCAAATATTTACAGAACTTATCCTGTAGAAACATAATTTTTAGAGGAAATTAAAATATGAACTCAACAACAGAAAAACTTATTGAACGCGCTACACAGCTTCTGACAAAAGCACAAAGCGTTGCTTCTACGCGTTATAGCAACAGTTCGGCTTATGCTGTGGCTCCTGACAGAGTTAATACTGCTTCGTTTCACGAGTGGAAAAATAATGCACAAAACTTCATCCTGTTGGTTTGCGGAGAAAACAGCCCTTATTATAAAAATTTTGTTGAGGAAGTTAAGTCAGCCTTCCCGGGAGATGTTGATCACGGTGTAGGCATTCTTAAAGCGCTGAAGGAAGATCTGGAACTTGGATATTTAACGAAAGTTAGGGATTTAGTAAGCGCAGAGATTTTTACTGATTTTATCCAGATGGCCAAACATCTTTTGGACAATAATTATAAAGACTCCGCTGCTTCTCTTGTAGGTGCTGTTTTAGAAAACGGTTTAAGACAAATTGCACAAAAACACACAATAGATGTCAAATCAGGCGATGATATTGGATCGCTTAATGCAAAGTTAGCAGACAAAGAAATTTACAATCGATTGCTTCAGAAACAAATCCAAGCCTGGAAAGCAATAAGAGACAGTGCTGACCATGGTAAATTTAGTGAATACAAGACAGAGGATGTCAAATCTATGCTTGAAGGAGTGCAAAGATTCTTAACGGAACAACTATAAATCTTTAGAGTCGAAAAATTAATTTGACTTCTTAGTGGTTCGATTTCACTCACCATTTTGCTTCGCTCAACCCGGCGGGAAAACCTTAGCCTCTGCGGTTTTTTGGACTAATCTTTCAGCCCTCACTCCGGAAGAAATAAAAATTGTAGAAAGCAGTTAAATTTTAATAGCTTTTCCTAGAAAGTCATCAGGATTTTTCCCAGAGATAAACTTTACAACAATTGAGTCAATTTCGTCATTAGACAGCTGCGAATCTATTCCAATTACTCCCGGTTTACCACTAACAACAAACTTCCTAAAATGCCTAAAGTTAATTGTTAATACGAAGCAGTTTTCTTCAAGTGCCTTTTGGTAGATATCTATATCCGCAGCCTGTTTAGATAATCCCAAATCATGAACTACATGTAATAACTTTGCCTTTTTAGCTAGCTTGGGAAATTGATCAGGTTTAGCAAATGCAGAATCTAATAATAATCTAAACTTACGCTTTTTGTTTGTATTCTTATTTTGATGCAAGGTGAGAATAATGGGAGAATATGTTTGCTATATCCTCTTTTGTAATTGTGAGATAAGGATAATCTCTCTTGAAATCTTTTATCTTATAGCCTTGAACATATAATGCCACAACACGCGCGATAGGAATCCTAGTTCCTTTTATAACTGGCATTCCGCCTAGGATGTTTGGTTTTGTTTCAATTATATCTGGCATATTAAATTATATCTTATAATATTTTTATATCAAAGCTAAATAATCCTGTATTGAAGTAAACATCTACTTCGTAGAAGTTTACTCACTTTTGGTCAAAAAGTCAATGTCCCAGAGTTTGTCTGACAAAAATTGAAGAGAACGTGCAAAGTCTATAATCTGACTTCTTAGTGGTTCAATCGCACTCACCATTTCGCTCTACTCATAGTAAGGAGTATTTCGCTCCGCTCAACCCGCGGGTTTTTCAATTTCCATTATTATGTTATAATTAACACAACATGAAAATGAGTACAAATTTGACTAAAATATTCAATAAATATAAAGGAATGTGGGTAGCCCTAGATGAATCTCTAAAAAAAGTTATTAGCTCAAATAAAAACGCCGAAAAGGCCTACAAAGAGGCTTTACAAAAGGGATATAAAAAACCCACGTTATTCAAAGTTCCACAGGAAAACCTCCCCTATTTTTTAATAAATACAAAATAGAATTTGATTATAAGGCAAGAAAAATTAATTTGACTTCTCCTTCGACTCACTCAGGCCTTCGGCTCTGAGACTCAGGTCTTCGACGCCGAGGCTCAGACTCGAGGAGCTCGAAGAGATTATAATTAGCCACGAATTTTCCCCCGTGATATACTCATATTATGGAGAAAGTATATTTTGAAGAAATTAGCGGAAAGAAAATCTTTTGTTATTTCTCCGAACCCGACTCATCTCAAAAAAAGATAGTAATTATGGTTCATGGATTTAGAGGAGCTTCGGTAGGGCCTGCAAGACAGTTTGTTGATTTTCAAAGACTTTTAAATAAAGAAGGCTTTTCGGTTTTGCGTTTTGACCTGCCAAATAACGGCAATTCCGATGGAGATTTTTTGGACGTTTCTTATAACGAATGGATTAACACAATTGTTTATTTTACTAAGAAATATTTAGATTTGGGATATAAAGTTACTTTAATGGGGCAAAGCATGGGCGCCGCCGCAATTACGGTTGCTACTTCAAGAACGGAAATAAAAAATAAAATTCCCTGTATTTTTCTTTGGGTTCCCGGCGTAAACGACGGAGATTTTAAAGGAGGTTATGATGAGGTATTTGAAGAAGGGGGACAAAAATATAAAGGGAGGTTTTGGAAAGAAGCACACGACGCGAATGTCTTTAAATGTTTGCAGGATTATATGGGGGGAATACATCTTGTTTTCGGAGAGAAAGACAGATTTATTAGCAAACCGTTGAGAGAAAAAGTTATCGAAATAGTTAAAGAAAAAGGCCAGCCTTTTATGATTCTTAAAGGACAAGATCATAGCCCTTGGGAATATGATTTAGTCCAAGAAGTCTATAAACAAGAAATTGCAAAACTAAAAGAATATTTTAAATAATAATTTGACTTCTTAGCCCAATTTAAATTCTCCCGCTGACTTTTAAGCTTACTAAGCTTAGTATCCAGCTCCGGTAATGCGTCCGTTATATCATATATTAATATATGATATAGAAACTAAACTTCCATATTTTAATTTGACTTCCTAGTCAAAATCTCCCCGTGGTATAATTTGTTAACTTATGGATGAAAAAAGATTTAGGGAATTGGTTGCAGAAGCCTTGGATTCTATGCCAAAAGAATTTGCGGAAAAACTAAATAATGTTTCGGTAGTTGTTGATGACTTTCCGACATTTTACCAACTTAGAAAATCAAAGCTACCGTTCGGGGTTTTACTTCTGGGGCTTTACGAAGGAGTTCCGCAGACGAAAAGAGGAATTTACTACAGCACACTTCCTGATAAGATCACAATTTTTAAAAACGCAATAGAAAAAGTGGCGCAGACGGAAGAACAAGTAAGAGCTCAAGTTAGACAAACCGTAATCCACGAAATTGGTCATCATTTTGGTCTTTCAGACAGCCAGTTGAAATGACTCATTTTCTCGGCTGACTTTAGGTGATATAATGCCGGTATGAAGAGAATGTTTGTTTTTGCCTTCTTGTTTTTTTTACTTCTTTCTGTTTTTAACACTAACCCCGTCTTTTCTTATAAGGATTCAGAAATGGATAAGAAAAAATTATTTAAAGTTGTTAAGGTTGTCGACGGAGATACCATAACTGTTAGTATTCGAGGAAAAAACGAGAGCGTAAGGCTTTTGGGAATAGATACACCGGAAACCGTTGACCCGAGAAAACCTGTTCAGTGTTTTGGTAAGGCCGCGTCGGACAAAATGAAATCTTTTGTCTTAGGAAAATATGTAAAACTGGTTGATGATTCAACGCAGGGAAACAGAGATAAATACAAGAGACTGCTTAGATATGTATATTTACCCGATAGCAAGGCGACTTTTATTAATGGAGAAATGATAAAGCAAGGATATGCTTTTTCTTATAAACAATATCCGACAAAAATGCTTGAGAAGTTTAATAGTTTTGAAAGATATGCAAGAGAAAATAATCTGGGTTTGTGGGGGACGTGTCCTGTAAATAATCCAACTACTGTAAAACCAACAACAACAAAAAGCGTTCCTGTTCAAAATATAGCAGAAGATAAAGATTGCTCTGATTTTGCAACTCATACGCAAGCTCAAGCTTTTTTTATATCTCAAGGCGGGCCTAGTAGCGATCCGCATAGACTTGACTCCGATGGCGACGGACTTGCCTGCGAATCACTTCCTTAATTTCCCCGCGTGGTATAATCAAAAAACGATGCTTCTTACTATAAATAAAAAAGCAACTAAAGAAGAAATAAAAAAAATGGCAGAGGATTTCGACGGTTATATAAAAGTAGTTGTTGATATTGACCAGGAGATTTTAGCAGGGGGAGGAAAAAGACATTTTGAAGGAGAACAGAAACTTTTGGGTGAGGGCTCAAAACAGCAAAATCTTTGGGGCGGAGGAGTAGATTTAGAAACAAAAGAAATAGATTACAATTCAATAATAAATCTTCGTCCAAGTGAGGACAATCCGTCAAGAGATATAATGTCTTCCGAAATAAGAAAAGAATTTGACAGAATAGTTAAAAGTTTAATTTTATGAGTAATAAAGCAAAAATATTAGATATTGCCATGAACCTAAATAGAATAGGAAATCTGGCGGCTGATGATTACGAAAAAAAGAAAAAAAGAATAGATATTTTTTTGGAAGAAACAAAAGAGTATATAGATTCCATTGATAAATCCTCTCTTTCCAAGCCTTTTCAAAAAACCTTTGATAAATTCTTGGAAGAATACTTATTGCTTGAAAAAAAAAACATAAAAACCCAACAGGAAAAAATTGAGTGGGCCGAGCAAATGATGACGTGGGGAAATATTCTTACTCACAGAGTAAAAATTATTTAGTTTGATTTCTTAGCAGCTGGTTTTATTTGATTTAATTTTCTCTGCTACTTTTTGGAAAGTAGCGCAAAACTTTTTGCAAGCCAAGCCGAACTATTTTTGTTCCTTCGTTTGTCGGGTAATTTCACCCCTTCCTCAATCTCACTTTCAGTAAGCTGAGGAATTCCCCTGACGCACTCAGTCACAAAACCTTAACGTTCTTTGTTGGATTGCAAGGTTTGCGTAAGTATGATTTAATTTCCCGCGTGGTATAATTTTTGTATGATTACGATTAGTAAATCTACCAATGAAGAAATTAAAGAATTTAGAGACAAGGAATGGGTTGATGCGGATATTAAATATTACGGCAAGTCAGCGGGGTGGATTGACGAAGATTATGTTTTTAAAGCAGGAGAAGACGGTAAGACAGTGGGAATAATCGCGGGCAAATATCAAGAGGGCGTTTTGTATATAGATGATTTGATTGTTGCAAAAGGTAAAAGACATTCGGGAGTCGGTAAAGCGTTGGTTAAAAAGGCAGAGGAATTTGCAAAAGAAAAAGGCGGGCATAAAGCCTATCTTATAACCGGAAAAACTTGGGAGGTGGGAAAATTTTACGAATCCTTGGGCTTTGTAAAAACCGGAGACTTAAAAAACCATTACCGCCACGTTGATTTTGTAATTTACGAAAAGTTGATATAAATTTTACTCCTTGCCTCTTCGACGTTCCTTCGACTACGCTCAGGATTGTAACGCTCAGGGTCAGCGCTCTTGTAATTTGGGGCTTGACCCGTTCGATTTAACTCAGGGTCTTCGGAGTAAATTTTACTCCTTGACACAGGCTTAATTTCTATGGTATAAACTTAGCACTCTATAGGAAGCAAATGGAAAGGGTGAAATACCTTTGCCATTTTTTTGGCATTATCCAGCCATCCTATAAGATAAATAAGATTAATTTATCAGATGGCAAAAAAATCCGATAAGACAGACAACAAGGATCATATTATAAGAACTAATTGGGGAAAACAACATTCCTTATTACCTAATTTAGATTTACTCAAAATTCAAAAAGAATCCTATCAATGGTTTTTGGAAAAAGGAATTGCCCAGATTCTTCAGGAAATATCCCCAATAGACGATTTTACGGAAAAAAACTGGAACCTGGTTTTGAAAGATTATAGACTTGGAAAAATCAGCAGTGATCCGACAGTCTGTTTAAGCAAAGGATTAACCTACGATGCTCCTCTTTATGTTAACGCAACCCTCATTAATAAAAAAACCAACTCAACAATCGACCAGGAAGTATTCTTAGGAGATATACCCCAGATGACAGACAGGGCTACGTTTATCGTTAACGGAATAGAAAGAGCGGTTGTAAGCCAGCTGGTTAGAAGTCCCGGTGTTTTCTTTACAGCTATACAGGATAATGTTACGGGAAAAAATTTATACACAGCGGAAATTAGACCTGTTCACGGGTCTTGGCTTGAATTTACAACCACAAGACACGAAACTATCATGGTTAAGATTGACAGAAGAAGAAAGTTTTTAGCTTCAACTTTCCTTCGCGCCCTCGGAATCTCCTCAAATGACGATATAAGAGAAAAATTCAAAAACTTGGAGGCAGACGGGAAAACCTCATTCATCCAAAATACATTGCAAAAAGACGAAACGGGAGACGCAACAGGTGCTCTAATTGAAATTTTCAGAAAAATGCATCCGGGCGAGCCCGTGGTTTTAGACAAAGTAAGAGAAAATTTTAACGGCATGTTTTTTAACAACAGAAGATATGATCTTGGGGGTGTCGGAAGATACAAAATAAATAAAAAATTACAGGAAACAACAGGTTTTAATCCTGCTAACGAAGATGTCCGCATTTTAACCGTAGATGATATTATCGGCGCAATCAGTTTTCTTATTAGTCTTGCTAAAGGAGAAAATGGAGTTGACGATATTGACTCTTTGGCAAACAGACGCGTTAGATGCGTTGGCGAGCTGGTTGCGACCACTGCTTTTAGAATTGGTGTTTTAAGGCTTGAAAGAAGCATAAAAGAAAGAATGACCCTTATTCAGCCCGACATTCCTGTTTCCATTGCAGGACTTATTAATGCAAGACCAATTATGGCCTCAATCAATGAATTTTTTAGAACCTCACAGCTTTCCACCATCCTAGACCAAACAAACCCGCTTTCCGAAATAGACAACCTAAACCGCTTAACGGTTATGGGAACCGGCGGAATTTCCAGGGAAAGAGCGGCTTTTTCTATCCGCGATATAAACAGCTCGCAGTATTCAAGAGTCTGTCCTATCAGAAGCCCCGAGGGTCCGAATATCGGTTTGGTAACCTATTTGGCTTTATATACAAGAATTAACGAATACGGATTTTTAGAATCTCCTTACAGAAAAGTTGTTCATGAAAACAGGGGTAAAAATGTTGTTTCAAAAGCAACAAAGGAGTTAGTTTACATGACAGCAGACGACGAAAGAGAGCATTACATTACCCACGCGGAAGTGTTGTCCGATAAAGATATTATTGAGGAAGACCGAGTGCCGGCAAGATACCAAGGAGAATTTATTGAAACCGAAAGGGAAAATGTTGAATTTGTTGACGTTGTTCCAAGACAGGTTGTCGGAAGCGCGGCGTCCCTTATTCCTTTTGTAAGCCATGACGAAGCAAATAGAGCCTTAATGGGAACCCATATGCAGTGTCAGGCGGTTCCTTTAGTAATACCAAAAAGTCCAATTGTCGGAACGGGTATGGAAAAATCCATATCCTCGGTTATGGAAAGAGTAATCCTTGCTCCGTATGATGGAGAAATTACCTATGCGGACGCTTCCAAAGTTACAATAAAAGGCAAAGGCCAAAAAGAAGAATTAAGTTATAATATCGATTCATTCAAAAGAACTTCTCAGGCAACCGCTTATACCCAAAAAACAATGGTTGTTACGCTCCAAAAAGTTAAGAAAGGCGATTTACTCGTTGATGGACCTGCTTCGGATAACGGAGAATTGGCTCTCGGACAAAATCTTTTAATTGCTTATACGTCTTTAGACGGCCTTGGATATGAAGACGGAATTGTTATTTCCGACAGGTTAGTTAAAGAAGATGTTTTGTCGTCAATTCATATTGAAAAATATGAGGCGGCGGTGGTTGAAACAAAATTAGGACCGGAGGAGACAACCAGGGATATTCCGAATGTTTCCGAAGAGGATTTGGCTAACCTTGACGAAGACGGAATCGTAGTTGTCGGAAGCGGAGTCGGCCCAGGAGATATAATTGTGGGTAAAATCGCTCCAAAAGGAGAAACGGAATTAACTGCGGAGGAAAGACTCTTGAGGGCAATATTCGGAGAACAAGCAAGAGAAGTAAGAGACACGTCGCTTCGAATGCCTCATGGAGAAAGAGGAACGGTCATCAGTGTTCATATTCTTGACAGGAAAAAAGGCGATGAATTGGAGCCGGGGACTTTAAGAAAGATTATTGTTGAAGTTGCTCAATTTAGGCACGTTGTAATCGGAGACAAGCTTGCAGGAAGACACGGAAACAAAGGTGTTATTTCAAGAATTTTGCCGGAAGTCGATATGCCGCATTTGGCCAACGGAACAGCGGTTGATATTATTATTTCCCCAATTTCGGTTCTGGCGCGTATGAATTTGGGTCAGCTTTTAGAAGCTCATTTAGGTTGGGCGGAGTTAACGCTGAATAAAAAAGTCGGAATTCCGGTTTTTGAAGAAGTACAAGAACAAAGAATCGTCGACGAACTTAAAAAAGCCGGACTTCCCGCAAACGGTAAAGCGACTCTTTACGACGGAAGAACAGGAGATGCTTATGATAATCCGGCAGTTGTCGGAGTTGAGTATGTAATGAAGTTAATCCACATGGTTGAAGATAAAACACATGCGCGTTCAACAGGGCCTTATTCTTTGGTTACGCAGCAGCCCTTGGGCGGAAAAGCACAAATGGGGGGACAGCGCTTGGGAGAAATGGAAGTTTGGGCACTTGAAGCACATAGAGCAAGATATACTTTGCAGGAAATGCTAACAATTAAATCGGACGATGTGGTGGGCAGGGCCAAAGCATTTGAGGCAATTGTTAAAGGAACAGATATTCCAACCCCCAAAGTTCCAGAATCTTTCAAAGTTTTAATTAAAGAATTACAAGCCTTGGGACTTAACGTTATTCCAATGGGTGCAACAATTTCGGATAAGCCTATAGACCTGCCTTTAATTGAGACAGCGGCCGAAGAAAAGGCAGAGGAAAAAGTAGAAAAGCAGGCTAAAGAACTTCAAAAAGAGTTGGGCGGAGGGGAAGTCATTGAAAAAGCGCAGGAAATAAGCGTTGGTCAGACAGGCGAAGAAGAAGCGCAAAAAGAGGTAGTCAATGAATAACGATAATAAAAAAATGAAAGACATTACGGTTTTAGACTTTAAATCTTTAAAGATTTTACTGGCCGGAAAAGAAGATATTCTTTCCTGGAGTTATGGTGAAGTCACAAAACCTGAAACCATTAATTACAGAACTTTAAGGCCTGAAAAAGACGGTCTTTTTGATGAAAGAATTTTCGGACCGACCAAAGACTGGGAATGTTATTGCGGAAAATACAAAAGAATCAGAAACAGGGGCATAATCTGCGATAAATGCGGAGTTGAAGTAACTTTGTCTCGTGTTAGACGCGAAAGAATGGGACACATCAACATTGCGGCTCCGGTTTCCCATGTCTGGTTTTTCAAAGGCTCTTCGTCTCCATTATCGCTTATTTTAGACATGTCTCAGAAAAATCTTGAGTCTGTTATTTACTACGCTTCCTATTTGGTTGTAGGCATTGATGAAGAAAAAAAGAAAGAAGCTTTACAAAATTTATCAAAAAATATAGAGAAAAGAAAACTTGATCAGAAAAAAGAAATGGAAGAGGAAGAAAAGAAAATTGATAAAGAGTCGGAAGAAAAGAAAAAGGATGCAAAAGGAGTTAGGGTAAAAGGCGAACAAAAAACTTTAATTGCACAAGAGCTGGAACTTCAAAAAAGACAAAAAGTTGCCAGACTCAATGAAAGATTTGAAGCGGAAAGTAAAAAAATTGATGAAATATCCGATGCTCTTTCAAAACTGTTAAAAAGTTTAAAAATCGGAAGCGTTTTATCGGAAGACGAATATTACAAAATTTTGGAATATGACATCCCTGTTTTTTTCACAATTAAAACAGGCGCGGAAGGTCTTTTGGAATTAATAAATAAAATTGACTTGGCAGCGCTTATTATTGCTTTAAGACAGGAAGCCGATAAATCAAAAGGCCAAAGATACTTAAAAATTATAAAAAGACTAAGGCTTATTGAGTCAATGAGAGGGGCCGGAGTCTCGCCAAGCAATATGGTTCTTACCGTTTTGCCCGTTATCCCTCCAGACCTTCGGCCAATGGTGCAGCTTGCCGGCGGACGTTTTGCAACGAGCGACTTAAACGATTTATATAGACGTGTAATTAACAGAAATAACAGGCTAAAACATTTAATCTCCTTAGGCGCTCCCGAGATAATTTTAAGAAACGAAAAAAGAATGCTTCAGGAATCTGTTGATTCGTTAATTGATGCATCCCAGAGAACAAGCCAGTTTGTTACGTCTCCTTTAAGATCTCTTTCGGATATGTTGCGCGGAAAACAGGGGAGATTTAGACAAAATCTTCTTGGAAAAAGAGTTGATTATTCGGGACGAAGCGTAATCGTTGTCGGACCCCAGCTTAATATTTCCCAATGCGGACTTCCAAAAGAAATGGCTTTAGAAATGTTTAAACCTTTTGTTTTAAGAGAAGTTATTGCCAGGGGTTTTGCGCCAAATATAAAAAGTGCCAAAAGATTTATAGAAAAAAGACCGCCTGAAATTTTTGATATTTTGGAAGAAATAACCAAGAATCATCCGGTATTACTAAACCGCGCTCCGACACTTCATAAGCTGGGTATTCAGGCATTTTATCCGGTATTAACCGAAGGAAGTGCAATCTCGCTCCACCCTTGTGTTTGTGCGGGTTATAATGCAGATTTTGACGGAGATCAGATGGCAGTTCATATTCCGTTATCTGCTAAAGCTCAGGAAGAGGCAATTAACCTTATGATAGCAAGAAATAACTTATTAAAACCCGCAGACGGAAGTCCGATTACTCTTCCAAACAAAGAAATGGCTGTCGGAGTATTTTATTTAACCAGTATTGATGAGCCAACAGGAAATAAACCACAGCCCTCGGTTTTTAAAGATTATCACGAAGCGCTCTTAGCCTACTCATTTAGAAAAATAAAGTTAAGGGAGTTGGTAAAGGTTCGTGTTAATGGCAAAGTTATCGAAACCACAGTCGGAAGATTAATGTTTAACGAGCATTTACCGGAAGTTCTCGGTTTCGTTAACGAAACTATTAAAGCATCCGGTATTAAGAAACTTGTTACCGAAGCAATTTCCGTATGCTCATCGGATGAAGTTGCCAACCTTATCGATAATATTAAGTCTATTGGATTTTACGGCGCTACCATTTCGGGAATTTCCGTTTCAGTTTTTGATAACACAATGGTTAAAGAAAAAGACGGAATGATTGAAGAAGCAGAAGGAAAAGTTTCGGAAGTTGAAAAAGATTATCAAGACGGTCTTATTACAATTGAAGAAAGAAAAAGGCTTTCCAACGAAATATGGATTAAAGTAACAGATGCATTGGCAAATCTTACTTGGAATAACTTGACTAAAGAAAACATGATTAGAGTTATTATTGATTCCGAAGGTGCAAGAGCCGGGAAAGAACAGTTAAAACAGTTATCGGCCATGAGAGGATTAATTCTTGATCCGCTAGGTAAGATTGTTGAGCTTCCTATTAAATCTAATTTTAGGCAAGGACTTTCAATTTTTGAATATGTCGCAAGTGCTAGGGGTTCAAGAAAAGGACTTACGGACTCTGCTCTAAAAACAGCCAATGCGGGTTATTTAACCCGCAGGTTAGTTGATGTTTCTCACGATGTAATTGTAAGAGCCGATGATTGTTATACAACGGATGGAATAGCTATTTCCGCCAACGAGCCGGAAAGAACAGCGGTTTTTGGAGACAGGCTTATAGGAAGATTTGCGGCAGTGCATATTGTTTCCAAGAAAACCAAAAAACAAATTGTTAAAACAGGCGAAGAAATAACAGAGGAAAAAGTAAAACAAATACTAGAGGCAGAAGTAAAAGAAGCTATTGTCAGAAGCCCGATTACGTGCAAACTCGAATACGGTATTTGCGTAAAATGTTACGGTTGGGATTTCAGTACTAAAAAGAATGTGGAACATGGGGTGCCGGTTGGAGTAATTGCGGCTCAATCTATCGGCGAGCCCGGAACACAGCTGACCATGCGTGTCAGGCATTTCGGCGGAGTTGTAATGGCAGACGTTACCCAAGGTTTGCCAAGGGTTGAAGAGCTTTTTGAAATGAGAACTCCAAAGAATCTTTCGCCCATTTCGGATACTGCCGGAAAAATCAGTATGGAAACAACAGACGATGGGTATATTATTAAAGTTAAAAATTCAAGAGTAAAACCCGTTGAGGAAAGAGAATATTTTGTTCCGCTTGCTTCAACACTAAACGTTTCGGATGGCGATGAAATTGGAGTTGGAACACAGCTCTCCGAAGGCTATATTGATCCAAAAGAAATAATTAAAATTAAAGATTTACTTTCGGCCCAGCGCTATATTATAAACGAAGCCCAGAAGGTTTATGAATCTCAAGGAATTGGCATTAATGATAAGCATTTCGAAACAATTTTAAGAAAAATGTCGGATAAAGTTATTATTGAAACAGTTGGGGATACCGCTTTCATCCCCGGAGATTTCATAACCAAAACAAGATTTGAAGAGATGAACGCTGATGTTCTATCCCAGGGTGGAGAGCCTGCAACAGCGAGGCAAATAATTTTGGGAATAACCAAATCGTCTCTTTTTTCAGATTCCTGGCTTTCCGCTTCTTCTTTTCAGGAAACAACAAAAGTCTTAACAGAGGCCGCCTTACATGGATCAGAGGATAGACTTGTAGGTCTTAAAGAAAACGTTATTATCGGAAGACTTATCCCGGTTGACTCCGATTCAATCGGAGTTGAAAGCACAGAGGCTAGTAAGGTATAATATGAACTCAAATAAAAAATCAAAAATAAAAAATCCCCGGCCTCGACAAGCGAAGCGGGGCGGGCAAAAATAATATTTAAGATTTTATATTTAATTTTTAATTTAATATCATGCCAACACTTTCACAACTTGCTAAAAAAGGCAGACATAAAAAAAATAAAAAAATAAAAGCAACAGGTCTTAGACGCCTTTTTAATGCAAAAGACAGAATTTATACAAACATTCCTGCTCCTCAAAAAAGAGGAGTTGTAACGCTGGTTAAAACAATGACTCCTAAAAAACCAAATTCGGCTTTAAGAAAAGTGGCCCGTGTAAAACTTTCCAACAGAACCGAAGTAACAGCTTATATTCAGGGAGTCGGCCATTCACTTTCCGAGCACGGAATTGTTTTGGTAAGAGGCGGAAGAGTTAAGGATTTACCCGGGGTTAAATACCACATTGTAAGAGGTAAATTTGATTTAATGGGCGTTGAAGGAAGAAAATCTTCAAGAAGCAAATACGGAGCTAAAAAATCAGGGGCTATTGGAACTCCAAGAGTTGTAGCAGGCAATCCTTCGGCAGCAGCTTCAGAAGCTCCCGGTGCACCTGCACCGGCGGCCGAGGTTCCGGCAGCATAATAATATGAGACACAAAAAAGTACAAAAAAGATTAACAGAAGCAGACAAGATTTATCAAAGCGCATTAGTTACGAAATTCATTAATAGTTTAATGAAAGATGGTAAGAAAACTGTGGCTCAGAAAGTTTTTTACGATTGTTTTAAAATATTAGAAAGCAAAGAAAAAAATCCTTTGGAGACTTTTGAACAGGCTATTCAAAATGTAGGACCAAAAACAGAAGTAAAAGCAAGAAGAGTCGGAGGAGCTTCTTATCAGGTTCCAACCGAAGTAAGAGGGGAAAGAAGAGTTTCTTTAGCAATCAGATGGATACTTGAGGCCGCAACTGCAAGGTCAAGCAAGGATTATCATAGTTTCTCCCAAAAACTTGCCGCGGAATTTTTGGATGCTTCAAATAACGAAGGCGCAGCCGTTAAGAAAAGGGACAATGTTCTAAGAATGGCAGACGCGAATAGAGCTTTTTCACATTTTCGCTTCTAAAGCTCTATGAAGTCCCTCTAAAATCGCTCCATGAGTCGTATTCGAATAGAATTGAAAAGACGAATGGTAAGATTAGTGGGACGAATCGTGCCTTCTCCCATTTCAGGTTTTAAACTCCCTCTTGACACACTAGCTAATTTTTGCTACAATGTAGACAACTAATTACAGTTATGGAGGATATAAAAAAGTACAAAATAAAAATAGAAGGGCAAGGTGTAACTATCGATCAGGAGATAGATGCCCTTCAATTATCTAAAATAATCCCCATCATTATTTCTACTCAATTTATTTCTACCCTTTCTATGCCCGACTTACCTAATAATTCAAATATGAATAATCAAGCGACATCTCTTAGGGAGTTAATAAATGAAAAATTTCCCAAAACAAATCCTCAAAAAATAACAGTAGTTGCTTATTACTTACGTGATTTTTTAAATCAAAGAACATTTTCCTTAGATGATATTAAGATTCAATTTGAGCGAGCTGCTGAGCCAATTCCACAAAATCTATATAGAGATCTAAAACAGACAGTTTTCTCAGGATGGATATCTGAGAGTGCTGAAATTGGAAAATTCTTTTTAACTACGAGCGGAGAAAGTGCTGTTCAAGGAAATTTTACAAATAAAACAAATAGCGGAGCGAAGAAAAAACAAATAAGGTTAAAAGGACATTCTACGGCACTCGTGGCTATAAGACCAGATTTAGAAAAATTTGAAACAGAAACAGTATTAGAAGATTTTGGTAATTACTGGAAAATTTCTAAAAAAGGTGATCGTGTTTTATGGATTTTGGCAGTATTAAATGAAAAAGGTTTTAAAAACGTAAACTTTAAAGAAATAGCACTTCTTACTAGAAAACTAGGCGATAATATTCCTGCCAAAAATATTACTGCATTAATGGAATTTCATAAGAAAAACGGTAGAGTTGCGCCGTTTACAGAAGGAACAACCAGAGTTTTGAATATATTAAAACCAGGAGTAGATTACGTAAAAGAATTATCTCATGGAAGGGTAGCATAGCTAGGTGAGTGCGCTGGTCTCATTAGCCAGTTGAACGAATTGTTAACATGTTTGTTCACATCGCAGGTTCAAATCCTGCCCCTTCTACAAAAATCCATCAAAAAAGAGCCAGAAAGGCTCTTTTTGTCTAGTTGAACGAATTGTTAACGCTATACATAGTAACATACCTATCAGCACTTGTCAATCCTATAGTGATAAATTGAAGCCATTATAGAATCTTGACAAAAAATATGGTATACTTATTTAACTTCCGAGTGCGGGAGTTTTTTTAAGCTCAAATCCTTCTCGAAATTATTTAGGATTTAGAGTTTAGGTTTTAGGATTTTATAAAGTTATGGCGGAAACAAGACATTTTGATTTCGATAAAATTAGAAATATAGGCATTATTGCCCATATTGACGCGGGAAAAACAACTACCACCGAACGCATTCTCTTTTATACGGGTAAAACCTACAAAATCGGTGATATCGACGAAGGAACAACCGTAATGGACTGGATGGAACAGGAAAAAGAAAGAGGAATTACTATTGTTAGTGCGGCAACAAGCGCATTTTGGAAAGATTGCAGAATAAATATCATTGACACTCCGGGTCACGTTGATTTTACAGCAGAGGTTGAGCGTTCTTTAAGAGTTCTCGATGGAGGAATAACTGTTTTAGATGCGGAAGAAGGAGTTCAATCTCAATCCGAAACCGTTTGGAGACAGGCTGATAAATATCATGTTCCAAGGCTCTGTTTTGTTAACAAAATGGATAAATTGGGAGCAGATTTCTTGGCAACGGTAAAGTCAATTGAAGACAGACTCGGCGCAAATACTCTTATTATGGTTTTGCCAATAGGAGTTGAATCTTCGTTTAAAGGAATTGTTCATTTAATGGAAATGAAAGCTTATATTTGGGGCGGAGACGAATTGGGGGCAAAATTTGAAGTTACGGATATTCCCGAAGACATGAAAACGGAAGTTGAAAAATACAGGCACAAGTTAATTGAAAAGATTTCCGAAACAGACAATGCTCTTACGGATAAATATCTCCACGGTCATGAAATTTCAGATGATGAATTAAAAGCCGCGTTAAGAAGAGCGGTTATTGCTTATAAATTGGTGCCCATTTTTGCCGGTTCTTCACTTCGCAACAAGGGTGTTCAGCCGCTTTTAGATGCTGTTATTGATTATCTTCCTTCGCCTTTAGATGTTGGAGAGGTAACAGGTTACAATCCAAAAACAGGCGAAGAAGAGAAAAGAGGACCGGATTTGGAACAGCCTTTAGCCGGTTTGGCTTTTAAAATTCAAATTGATCCTCATGTTGGAAAATTAACCTATTTTAGAGTTTATTCGGGAAAAGCCATAGCTGGTTCTTATATTTATAACAGCGTTAAAAATCAAACGGAAAGAGTCGGACGCATTCTTTTGATGCATGCAAACCACAGGGAGGAAATAAAAGAGGCCTACGCGGGAGAAATTGTTGCCTTGGTCGGGCTTAAGGATACGGGTACGGGAGATACTCTTTGCGATGAAAAAAATCCGATAATTTTGGAAAAAATTTCTTTCCCGGATCCTGTTATTTCCTTGGCAATTGAACCAAAAACCAAAATAGATCAGGAAAAGCTGGGACTTGCCCTTAAAAGATTATCGGAAGAAGATCCGACTTTCAGCATTAAAACTAACCACGAAACAAATCAAACAATAATTTCAGGAATGGGGGAGTTGCAGCTCGAAGTTATGGTAGACAGAATGAAAAGAGAATTCGGGGTTTTGGCAAATGTCGGAGCGCCCCAAGTTGCCTATAAAGAAACAGTTAAAGCCGAGGCACAAGGTGAAGGAAAATATATTAAACAATCCGGGGGCAGAGGTCAATACGGGCACTGCTTCCTTCGTGTCAAACCAAAACCAAGAGGAGAAGGTTATGAATTTGTGGACGCAATTAAAGGCGGAGCAATTCCCGCAGAGTTTATCAGCTCTATTCAAAAAGGTGTTAAGGAAACTATGGAAAACGGAATTTTATTGGGCTACCCGATGGTAGATATGGAGGTAACTGTTTATGACGGGTCTTTTCACGATGTTGATTCTTCCGATGTCGCTTTTAAAATTGCTGCTTCCCAAGCATTGCAGGCGGCAACAAGAAAAGCGGAAATTGCGCTTTTGGAGCCGATTATGAAAGTCGAAGTTACAACTCCTTCTGAATTTATGGGAGATGTAATCGGCGATTTGTCTGCAAAAAGAGCGCAAATTATGGGAACGGAAGAACATGGAAGAGCAACAATAGTTTTGGCAATGGCGCCTTTAGCCGAATTATCAGGTTACTCAACAACACTTCGTTCCATGTCCCAGGGCCGCGCGTCTTACTACATGGAGCCTAGCCATTACGAAGAAGTTCCAAAAAATATAGTTGAAGCAATGCTCTCCAAATCCACATTCACGGGAAGAGTTGGGTAAAAGTAGTATAATTCCTCTTAATGAAAGAAAGAATAGCTATAACTGGTTCCAATGGGACAATCGGAACTGTACTCAAGGAAGGATTGTCAAAAGACTTCGAAATAACCCCAATCGACTTTCAGGAAGTTGACGTTAGAGATTATAGTCAACTTCTAAAAGCTGTTCAAAGCCACTCTGCAATAATCCACTTAGCCTGGAATTCCAAGACGGAAAACTTCAGAAATGAAAATATAGACCCAGATAACTTCTTAATGGCTTTTAACGTATATAAAGCAGCAAGAGAAGCTAAGGTTCCAAGAGTTATTATGGCAAGTTCTATTCATGCAGATACTTTTTATGGTTGGCAAACCCCTCCATATATTTCAGTTAATCACATCCCAACTCTCGATAGCCCGTATGGGGCGGATAAAGTTTTTATCGAATCTCTCGGAAGATATTTTGCCTCAAAGGGACTGGAGGTTGTTGCAGTCCGCTTTGGAGGAGTGAATCCGGGTAATGCTCCACCTTCAACAGAAAATATCCCTTCGAAGAAAGAGCAGCCTGGCTTTCCCATAACGACTGCGTTTCTTTAATAAAAAAAATAATTGGGGCGCAAGATATTCCAAATAACTTCGTACTGATGTACGCAGTTTCAGATAACGAAAGAAGAATCCACGATGTGTCGAATCCATTTGGATGGAACCCGCAAGAGAAAGCAGAAGATTTTACATAAAAATGATTATTCACTTTATCTGCACAGGAAACTCCTATAGAAGCCGTTTGGCAGAGGCGTATTTAAATTCAAAAAAACTGAAAAATATTAAAGCTATTTCAAGCGGAATCGAGGCAGACCATAATATGAGAGGTCCGATAACTTGGCGTGCTCAAAGAATTATCCAAAAAGAGCATCTGGTTCCTTTTGAAAAACCCAACTGGCAAAAAACCACAAAAGACTTACTTAATCAGGGAGATTTTACTATTTTTATAAAAAAAGATATTTACGATTTTTGCGTTGATAATTTAGGTTTTAATAATAAAAATTTTGAAGTTTGGGATATTAATGATATAGAAGGAAATCAAAAAACCGAAGAGGAAAAAACAAAAGAATCTGAAGAAACATACAGGAAAATTAAGAAAAAGGTAGATGAATTTATTGCAAAATCCACATTCACCGGAAGAGTTGAGTAGTTAATTGAGTTTAGCGGCAAATTTGTCAAAAAATTCCTCTGTACCTTTGTCATAAGAATTTTGTGTAAACACAACGGGGAAAGGGAAGTTATCAAATTCTTCTCTTTTCGCCGGATCTCCGACAAAAACGAATTCAACTTTTATTCCTTCCTCGTTTATTTTTTCCGCCATTTTAATATCGGCCGGGCTGTCTCCTACCGTTATTACTTGATTTGGAGTGATTTTTCTTTCTCTTAAAATTTGGATAGCACGTTTTCCTCCGATTCCTTTCCCATGCTTTTTGTCTTTTATTTCAACTGCAATCGCTGAAAATTTTAGATCAAAATTATCCGGAATAAACGGTTCCAATTCATTTTTTAGCCTTTGCTGGTCTTTTTTGTATTTTTGAATTTGCTCATCCGACATGTTGTATTGCATTTGTGGAGCAAGAATAGTTTTATACATATCACCTTCAAACATAGTATCCGAATATCCATTTTCTACAATGTCATAAACTTTCTTTCTTAGACCGGGCGGTATTTCTGTTACGCTTGTATCTTGAGGTAAATCCGTTCTTTTTCCTTGGTCGTCAAAAGTTGCTGCGAAAACTCCCATCTCTCCCATCATTACAAAATTTTTAAATATTGATTTGTTTGTTCCTGTTTTTTGAGCAAGATTCATTAAGGGTACGAGAACATTTTGCTCTGACCATTCAAGAGTCCTACCCGTATTTATGAAAACAGGAATTTCTTTTTGCAGAAAAGAAAACACTGAATTTATTACTTTTTGATTAACCTCTCTTGTCCACGGGTTTGTTACTACTCCGTCAGCATCTAAAAGAACGGCGTAGGGTATAGTTTTTTCCTTTTTTGGAAGCTTTAATCTTTCCTGATCTTCCATAGCGATATTATAGTATCATTATTTTTCCAAATCCACATTCACGGGAAGAGTTGGGTAGTTTGACATTGTTGTTATCAAGATTTATATTAAGTTTATGATCGAGATGGAATCGGGAAGAGTGGAGAAAGAGGAAGCCATAAGAAGACATACGGCCATTCTTGGTAGCCCATACGCATCGGAAAAAACGAGATTTGAATCGGGAGATGCTCTAAGAATTTTATCAAGAGACGGAAAGCCAGTCTCACAGAGTAGAACAAGGAGATGAAATCTTTAAAGAATGCTTTGATATACGGGTTTTTGCTTTGGCTTATTCCTTTTATTATTTCTATTGCTATTTTCCCGTTTAAAAAACCAGAACCCTTTTTATTCGACTCTTTAATGACCGTAATTTCCGTTGCCACTGTTGTAATATTTTCCATTCTTTATTTTAAGAAAACAGAAGGCAATCTTAAGGAAGGAATTTTTTTAGGCATTCTTTTTTTAGCAATTAGCCTTTCTTTTGATTATTTTATGTTTATTTGGGGGCCGATTAAAATGAGCGTTCCTTCGTACATAAAAGAAATCGGCATTGCATATTTAGTTTACCCAATTATTACAATCGGCTTTGGTTATCTTCTTGGTAGAAATAAGAATACAGGAGAGAATTATTCAAGAGGTGGTTCAGGTACTCGCTGATTATCCCCCGATGACTCATTATGTCTAACCGCCTCAAGAGCAATGGCAACTGCAATATTAATATAGCCTGCTTTTATAGCATCGCTAACGCTTACGCTACTTAATTTACCATTCGGTGTTTCAAGAGCGATTCGTCTATCTATAACATCCTCTACTGATTCCGCTAAGATACTTGAAAGCGCAAAGAAACCATTAAACCTTTCTTCAAATCTACCAACCTCTTTTTTCCGGCGTCCTCGTAGGTCGCCTCTTTGAACTTGATTAGTGGTAATGCCTAGATACTGAGCCAGTCTATGGTCGCCTTTCCGATCCTTCTCGGTTGTGGTAATCCTTAGGTGTCTGGCTAGTCTATGGTCGCCATACCCAAGAGATCCTCTTATAAAATTTAACCTGGCAAGCTTTCCTAAAAGTTCAGTATTTCCTTTTTCCTTAACGTGTTTTTCAAGTTGATCGTCATAAGCTGTTCTTGCTTGGTCTGCCAAAGCTTCATCAGTATCTTCATTCATTCTAGCAGTAGGGAATACGGCTTCAATGTCTGTAATACGAGGGGCTACTCTAAATTCGCCGGTTAGTACCGGCTTTGATCCAACGATAGCTCTTAATTCATCAAATGATGATCTTCTGCCGTCCTCTGTCATAGCAGTGTATATTATAGGATACAGACTCAGAAGTCAAATTTTCTTAATTAGATTTATGTCATCAGTAGTAATTTGATCAATTCCTAAATCTACAGCTTCTCTATATTTATCAATTCCCCAATTTTTTAAATGAACGTGCGTTAAAAAATCATTTTTGTGCATAAGATTCACAAGATTTTTTGACCAATAATCCAAAGAAATATGAAAAACATTTGCGCCGGTTAATTTCATATAGGAAAGAAACAGTTTTTCGATAAATTCTTTTGTCATCCATTCGGAAAGAAGTTTTTCATCAAAAATCAAACCTATTTTTTCATCTGGAAATTCTTTTTTAATGTAGTGGAAAAGTGGTAAAACACTGGAAGTAATTTCAAAGTCTTTTGGATTATATTTTTTAATCAACTTTCCAACTTCGGTAACGCATTTTGGGTCCAGAGATTTTATTTCTATTTCCAGTCGTCCTTTTTGTCCGAATTGTTTTAATACGTCTTCTAGAAATGGATATTTTTTATTCTCGTCAAATAAATAATCGTGGACAACGATTACATTTCCATTCTTGTCTAAATGAACATCCAATTCTATTCCGTCGGCTCCTTTTTCAAAAGCAGACTCAAAAGCTGCGATAGTATTTTCCGGAAAATTTACAGTATCTCCGCGGTGCGCAATCATTAGAGACTTCATAAATCATATTCTAGCAAATTAAGTTCAAATAAGAAAATTGATATAATCAAGTCATGTTATATAAAGCTCATCTTAACGATAGACCATTTGCAGCAATTAAAGCGGGAATTAAAACTGTTGAAGGACGGGCTTTAACAAAATGGGCAAACGTTCCATGGGATAAATTGCAAAAAGACGATATCATAGTCTTTTTTACTTCACTCGGAGAGGAACTAAAAGTGCGGGTAAACTTTTTACATCATTATTCTAATGTTAAAGAGATGCTGGAAGCAGAAGGCGTGGATAACGTTTTGTCTAATGAACCTAAGACTATCGAGGCGGGAATAAAAAGCTATAATTCTTTTACCGGATACGAAGAAGCGATAAAGAAAAATGGAATTTATGCAATCGGTATTAAATTGATTTAATCGTTTATAGCCTCAAAAGTGCTATAATCAAAACATGAAAATTGTTTATCAAGGAAAAACTAAAACTGGAAAAGAAATTATCGTTCGGTATTCACAGAAAAATGATTTAATTGAATTGTTAAAATTTATAAATGAATTATCTAAAGAGAAAACTTTTATAAGATATCAAGGTGAACAGGAAACTTTGGATAGCGAAACAAAATATCTTAATGCAAAACTAGAAGCAATAAAAAACAAAAAAGCAGTACATCTTCTTGTTTTTTATGACAATAAATTAATAGCAGCTTCGGATATCCATATGATGGATAAAACAGAAAAACATGTTGGAAAATTGGCAATTTCTGTTTTAAAAGATTATAGGGGTGAAGGAATTGGAAAATTGTTGATGGAATTGACCTTAAAAGAGGCGGAAAAGGAAATGTCAACTTTAAAAATCGTGACACTTGGAGTTTTTTCGAAAAATTCAATTGCGAAAAGGATATATGAAAGATCTGGTTTTACAGAATACGGCAAATTACCAAACGGAATATTTAGAAACAATACTTTTGAAGATGAAATATTAATGTATAAAAATATAAAATGAAAAATAATTTCTGCACGATTTATTTGGTTAGACATGGGAGGACAGACTGGAATGAAAAAGGTAAAATTCAGGGCCATACAGATAGAATCCTTGATTCAACAGGTAAAGCTCAAGCTTTAGGGCTCGCAAAAGAATTAAAACACATAAAATTTGATAAAGTATTTTCTTCGGATCTTTTAAGAGCAAAACAAACGGCCGAAATTATCGCCCTTGAGCATAAGTTAGTTGTTAAAACTATAAAAGCCTTAAGAGAGCGGGAATTTGGGATATTTGAAGGCCGGCACTGGACAACGTTAAAAGAAATAGAAGCGACACTTAAACAGCTTGATGAAAGTTCAAGATTTTCATATAAACATCACCCATCAATGGAAAGCGATAAAGAGCTAATGAGTAGATTTATAACATTCTTAAGAGAATTAGCCATCGCAAATCCTGGAAAAAATATTTTGGTTGTTACACACGGAGGGCCAATGAGAGTGTTATTAACCAGGCTTGGGAAAATAAATAGAGACATTTATTTTATAGAGATTTCTAATTTAGCATATTTAAAACTGGAGTCTGACGGAATTGATTTTTTTGTAAAAGAAACAAAAGGGATAGAAGTAAACGGTGAAGAAGTAAAAAATCTCTAATTTTCCCTATTGACCCCACATAATTTGCTTTTCGCCTTTCCCGCCCGCCTCGCTATGCGAAGCATTGCGGGCAGGTCAATTCTATTCGTCGAGTCAGACTCGATTCGAATACGTTTCGTGCAGCGATTTTGGCGGGTCTTCGAGTCAAGGTATTTTGACTCTTGACGAATTTGGGAAAATGCTGTATATTTGTACTTGACCTTCCAAGGGGGTCATTTTTTTGATTTCCCACAAGGAATCAAACTTTCGGCTTTATCGAAACTTTCGTTCACGCCTCAAGATTGATTCCAGCGGGACAAGTAATAATATGGCAGACGTATATAAAAGAACAAAACCACATGTAAATATTGGAACCATTGGTCACGTTGATCATGGTAAGACAACCTTAACAGCAGCTATTGCCACTGTTTTGTCCAAAAAAGGACAGGCAACAGCCAAAAAGTACGAAGATATCGATAACGCCCCGGAAGAAAAAGCAAGAGGAGTCACCATCAACATTTCCCACATCGAATACGAAACAGACAAGAGACACTACGCACACATCGACGCACCGGGTCACGCAGATTATATTAAGAACATGATTACGGGAGCCGCTCAAATGGACGGCGCAATCCTCGTAGTTTCAGCCCCCGACGGCCCCATGCCACAAACAAGAGAACACATTTTACTAGCCAGACAAGTCGGAGTGCCCGCAATTGTTGTTTTCCTTAACAAATGCGATATGGTTTCCGATGAAGAACTTTTGGATTTGGTTGAAATGGAAGTAAGGGAATTATTAACAAAATATCAATATCCCGGAGCAGACGTTCCAATTATTCGCGGTTCAGCGCTCAAAGCTTTGGAAGGGGACGCGGAAGCGGAAAAACAAATCTTAGCCTTAATGGATGCGGTTGACACTTTTATTCCAACACCCGTAAGAGATTTGGATAAACCATTCTTAATGCCTGTTGAAGATGTTTTTTCAATTAAAGGAAGAGGAACAGTTGTAACAGGAAGAATCGAAAGAGGTAAGGTTAAGATTAACGATGCTGTTGAAATAGTCGGAATTAAGGCAACAAAGCAATCCGTTGTAACCGGCGTCGAAATGTTTAAAAAACAGCTTGAAGACGGTCAGGCAGGAGATAATGTCGGACTTTTACTCCGCGGAGTTGAAAAAGCAGACGTAGAAAGAGGACAGGTTATTGCCAAACCCGGCTCGATTACGCCTCATAAAGAGTTTGAAGCGGAAGTTTATATTCTTGCCAAGGAAGAAGGAGGACGGCACACGCCGTTCTTTACAGGCTACAGACCGCAATTTTTTATTAGGACAACAGACGTAACGGCGGAAGTAGCGCTTCCTACAGGTGTTGAAATGGTTATGCCCGGAGACAATACCAAAATGACAGTTAAACTTATTGTACCGGTTGCCATGGAAGAAGGAGTAAGATTCGCGGTACGTGAAGGCGGAAAAACGGTTGGAGCCGGAGTAATCTCAAAGATTATTGCTTAAAACCTTAATAGGTGTTAAAATCAATGACCGAGAGGTCATTTTTTTATAATAGACCCGCCAAGGCTTGCTTTAAAGCTTTTCAGAACTATTCGTTCACGCTTTAAAGAGCACATTAAGACGGGCAGGACATTAAAATATGCCAAAAGGAAGAATAAGAGTACGTTTAAAAAGTTACGACGCAAGAGTCATTGACTCTACGTGTCAGCAAATTTTAGATACGGCCATTAGAACCGGAGCTAAGGTTGTTGGTCCTATCCCGCTACCTACAAAAAGAACTGTTTATGCAGTTAATAAATCCCCATTTATCGACAAAAACGCCAGAGATCACTTTGAAATAAAAGTTCACAAAAGATTAATCGATATTATTTCTCCAACAGACAAAACAATAGATAGCTTAACCCATTTGGAACTCCCCGCCGGTGTCAACATCGAAATTAGGATGTAAGCATCATTTCCCCTTGCATTTAGGCCTGAAAGTTTTTATCTAAATTGAATTTGTAAAGAAGTATCTAAAGCCTGCGCCAAACGTTTAAGAAACGAGATAGATGCGCTTGTTTTTGCTTGCTCAACACGGGAAATAACAGATTGTGTGGTATTTAGTTTTTTAGCTAAATCTTTTTGAGTGTATCCTTTTTCAATCCGTGCTCGGATAATAGCTCTTGCAATCTGGAATTCAGGTTGAGATTCTTTGTATAATCTTTTAAATTCCGGATTTTTTAATAGTTTTTTTTTATAAGTATTCCAGTCCATAATAGTATTATCGCAAATTTGCGATAAATGTCAAGAGTTAATTTAACGCATTCTATATTCTTTAAGACGTCCCAGCGCAAGGCGGATTTCCTTGCCTGGAGTTTTTTGTTTCTTTTTCTTGAAACCATGGAGTAAGAGAAAAGTTTTGTTGTTTATTGCAATGTAGAAAATACGAATATTGTCGGAACCAAGGATACGAAGTTCCCATAAATCAGTTCCCGTAACCTTCTTAATTTGAGGGTAACCGATTCGTAAGCCAAATTCTTGTAATAAATCAATAGCATGAGCTACTTTGAGTTGGGTTTTTTTCTCAAGCGAATCAATAAATTCCTCAATCGGTTTATTGCCTGTTGAAGTTTGATAAAATTCAATTTCCCAATTAAGCATAACAGTTACTGATTTATATATATTATAACATTGGAACTCCCCGCCGGTGTAAACATCGAAATCCGCATGTAGCCCCAAAAGTCCTATAGTTGACAATTCTCATCCATTTGGTCTATAATTTCGCTATGTCAAACTGGAAAGAAAGAGCAGAAGCAGAATTAGCTAGATTAAATACTATTAAAGAAGCTCAAAGAGCTGAAGCGGAAGCTATTGCCCGACAACAAAAACTTGTACAGGAAGCGGAAGAGCAAAGGAAAGCCGCCGAAGAACAGCAAAGAATAGAAATAGGAAGGGCTAAGTTGGTTCAATTTGACGCTTTAGGTATCTCTCAAAAACTGGTTGAAATAAATAAAGATGTTTTAAGGGGAATAGGGAAAGTAGAAATAGGTAATGCAATCGTAACTCCGAAGAAAGCACAACAAGTAGTAACATTACAATTTCCTATTCCAAATCCAAATTCTGTCGGAGAAGTAAAAGAAGATGTATGGGAGAGAGCATTCGGTAGGATTGAGGTTTGGGGTAATGGTTGGGCTAGCGGCGGAGGAGAGGATAGACAGGGTTACAACACAAGCTATCGTATTGGGACAAGATTAGGGTGGTTCGAGAAGTATGTTGGAAAAAGAATAATTGGAGGATACTGCAGCCCCATATATAAAAGATCTCTAGATGTTGCATATTATACTAATTTAGAATCAGGTGATACTAAGTTTGGAATAGACGATGGATATTATCCCCTAATAATTCCCCCTGATGTTGTGATAGATAAAGATTGGGAAATTGCAAATGCCTCGATAGAGCCGGAGGAAGAGGTGCCTTTCAATTTTAGACCTTATGATGTTGGTTTGCACGATAAAAAACCTAAATATGGTATTTGCGTATCTTTCCCCTACGATAAATATGATGCTGGCGTATTAAATACGCTAATTGATCCCTTTTTGTTAAAACTAAGTACGGCTTATCTCTCAAACATTGATGGGTGGATTAAGGATAAGATGGAAGTTGATGCAAAAATCAGAGAAATACAATCAAGAGTAGGACAAATTTACCCAGACAGGAATAAATTACGTGACAGATAAGTCATTTTAACATTGTCCATTTTCCACAGGCATTTATATTCTCAATTTTCAATTTAATTCCTCTTGCATTTGTGGCTCGTCCATTATATAATTGAGCTTAATCTAAATGGTCATAGCACAGGAGGTGATTGTGGCAACATAACCGGGCGCTTTTAACTATTTTACGCAAGAAAAATAAGCGGCTAGTTGTGGTCGTTTTTTTGTGTTTAAGAGATATATGAATTTACAAGGACTTATAGGTAAAAAAACTTATCAAACGCAAGGATTTTTGCAGGATGGAATAAGGGTTCCGTTGTCTGCTGTTTCTGTTTCGGATAATCTTGTTTCCCAAGTAAAAACAGCCGACAAAGACGGTTACACTTCCGTTCAAATAGGCTTTGATATTAAAAAGAAGCCAAACAAAGCATTGGAAGGCCATAGCAAGAAAGCGGGGTTAGACAAAACACCTCGCTTTTTAAAAGAAATAAGAGTGGATGATGTAACAGGTCTTGAATTGGGAGCAAAAATAGATACAAACGAAGTTTTTAAACCAGGAGACATAGTTGATGTAACGGGAGTTTCAAAAGGAAAAGGTTTTGCAGGAGTTGTTAAGAGATGGAAGTTTAAGGGAGGACCAAGAACTCACGGTCAATCCGATAGAGAAAGAGCCCCCGGATCTATAGGTCAAACCACCACCCCCGGAAGAGTTTACAAAGGCAAAAAAATGGCAGGAAAAATGGGAGATACAACCGCTACGGTTAGAAATTTAGAGGTAATAGAAATAACAGCAGATGGAGTTATTTTAATTAAAGGTTTAATTCCCGGTTCTAAAGGCACCCTCGTTGTTATAAAAAAAGTTGGAGAAAATAAAAAATTTGTTCCTTTGTATAAAGAACCCTCCTCCGCTCCATCCGACGCTAAAGCTATGGACGGCAAGAAAGCTACGGAAGGGCAAGGAGTTGTTGAGGAAGCCGTTCAGGAAGAAGTAGTCCAAGAAACAGTTCCGGAAGAAACTGCCGGTCCCAGTTCCGCTTCAGATGACGCTCAGCAGGTAGACGGCGATAGTCACCCATCCGTCTCAGAGGACGCGAAGCAAACCTTAGAAGAAAATAAAAGTTCTGATACCGCTTCGCTAAGTGAGAGTCAGCCAACAACCTCACAAGAAGCTCAAGAAGTAAAATCTGTGGCCGCTCTCAACTCCTCTGAGGACGGACAGGTTCCTATCGCCGAAGATCAAAAACCCAAAGAAGAGAAAAATCCTTCGACAAGTCATTCGACCGTGAGCTCAGACCGAATCGGCTCAGGACAAGGGGAGGTAGCATAAAATGGCAGTTGAAAAAATCAAAAATCAAAAATCAAAAATAGCAGCAAAAACAATTGCTAAAAAGGCTGTTTCAAAAAGTGTGGTAAAAGCGGAGGCTAAAAAACCGCTTGTAAAAGAAACGCCTGCCCGCAAGGCAAGCGCAAGCGTTGCAGGTGGGGGTTTAAAACAGAGTGTTTATGATATAAAAGGAAAAGTTGTTGAGTCTATTTCTCTTCCAAAAGAAATTTTCAACGCTAAAATAAATAATCAATTAATGGCACAAGCCGTAAGGGTTTATCTTGCCAATCAAAGAAGAGGTACGGTTAAAACCAAATCAAGGGGAGAAGTTAATAAAACAACTAAAAAAGTTTATAGGCAAAAAGGAACAGGACGGGCAAGGCATGGAGCAATGTCCGCTCCTATTTATGTTGGAGGCGGAGTCGCTTTTGGCCCGAGACCAAGAGATCTTTCCCTTACGCTTCCTCAAAAAATGAAAACAGCGTCTCTTTTTAGCGCTTTGTCTGCAAAACTTAAGAACGGGGAAATAAAAGTATTAACAGGTCTTGAGAAAATAGAACCGAAAACAAAATCAATGATAAATGTCATTAAAAATTTGGATTTAGAGAGCAAAAATAAGAAGTTACTTTTGATAACAGCAGATTCCGTAAAAGATATCGAAAATGTTAAAAAAGCGGGAAGAAATATTAAAGGCTTAAGCGTTTTGGATGCAAAACAGATTAATACTTATGAAGTTTTGGATAACAGAGGAATAATTTTAATGAAAGGAGCTTTGGAAGTTATAAAAAATAATTTTCTAAAGCAGAAAGGTAGTTAATATGAAATCAAATGTTATAATAGCACCCATTATCTCGGAAAAATCGATGAGCGATGCGGCAAAAAGCAAGTTTACTTTTAGGGTTTCAAGAAGAGCGGATAAGTTGTCGATAAAAAAAGAGGTAGAAGAAAAATTTAAAGTAAATGTTTTGGGTGTTGCAACCATAACTACCAAGGGTAAATCAAGTAGAACCGGCACAAGAAGAGTTGAGGTTACCAAGCAGCCCAGAAAGAAGGCAATAGTAACGTTAAAGCTGGGACAAAAAATTCCTTTATTTGATGCGTCTTAAAATTATGAGTAAATTAAAGTTTATAAAAAAGAAAAACTCAGGCAGAGATCAAACCGGACAGGTTTCTGTTAGGCATCAAGGCGGTCAACATAAGCGTTTTATGAGGGTTATTGATTTTAAACGTGATAAAACAGGAATTGAAGGAAAAGTGATGGCAATAGAATACGATCCAAACAGAAGCGTTGACATAGCCTTAATAAATTATACAGATGGAGAAAAGAGATACATTTTGGCTCCGGAAGGGTTAAAATTAGAAGACCTAGTAATTTCGGGCAAAGACGCGGATGTTAAGGTTGGCAATGCATTACCGCTTTCAGCTTTACCTGTAGGAACTTTTGTTCATAACGTTGAATTAAATCCGGGAAAAGGCGGACAGATTGCGCGGGGAAGTGGAACAAGTGCAACGATTCAGGCAAAAGAAGGCGAATTTGTTCATTTAAAAATGCCTTCGGGAGAAGTAAGAAAAATAAGGGCAGTTGGGCTTGCGACGGTTGGAGTTTTAGGAAACGCGGATTTAAAAAATAGAGATTTAGGTAAAGCCGGAAGAAAAAGAAACATGGGGATAAGACCAACGGTTAGGGGAGTTGCGCAAAATCCAAGAAGTCATCCTCATGGAGGAGGAGAAGGACGAAGCGGAATCGGTATGTCTTTACCTAAAACTTATGCAGGCGGACCGGCGGTAGGAAATACCAGAAATAAGAAGAAGCATTCAAATAAATATATTTTGCAAAGGAGAAAAAAAGGAAAGCATAGCTAGAAACTATTATGGCACGAAGTTCTAAAAAGGGCCCATTTGTTTACGCAAGACTTTTAAGAAAAGTTTTGCAGCAAAAAAATACAGGAGACAAATCTCCTATAAAAACCTGGTCAAGAGCCTGTCAGATTCCGCCGGAATTTGTAGGACATACAATCGCCATTCATAATGGCAGAGTTTTTATTAATGTTTTTGTAAGCGAAGGCATGGTAGGTCACAGATTAGGTGAATTTGCGGCAACCAGAACATTTAGAACTCACGGTAGAGTAGTAGCAAGAGAGATATCAAAAACCTAAAATATAAAAGATAAAATATGAAAAATTCAAAAGGAAAAATATGAAAGTAATTGCAAGAACATCGGTAAGAGTGGCGCCTAGAAAGGTAAGATTGGTTGCGGATGCTATCCGTAAGCTTTCGGCAGAAGATGCCTTAAAAGCTTTGGTGGTAATTAATAAAAGAGGCGGATATGTTTTAGAAAAAGTCCTTTCAAGCGCAATTGCAAATGCGGTAAATAATGTAAATGCGAAAAAAGAAACATTATTTATAAAAAGCATTGATGTTACCGAAGGAATTTCTTTTAAAAGATTTCACCCTTCGACCAGGGGGCGAGTGCACCCGTATAAAAAAAGAGGAAGCAACATAACGATAATTTTAGAAGAAAGGAATAAGTAAATCTATGGGACAAAAAGTTAATCCTAAATTGTTAAGACTTGGACCGGTTTATAACTGGAGCAGCCGCTGGTTTGATGATAAAAGATATAAAGAAACATTACTTGAAGATTTTATGCTTAGAAAGATTTTAAATAAAAAATTAATGAATGCGGGAATTTCGGAAATTGTAATAGAAAGATCAATTAACAGCATTAAGGTTACATGTAATGTATCAAGACCCGGAATGGTAATCGGAAGAGCGGGATCCGGCCTTGAAGAGCTTAAGGAATTTTTATATGCGGCTCTTTCCATGAAGAAGAACGGAAAAAACGCACAAAAACTGGATATTAGAGTAGAGCCGATAAAAGATGCTAATTTAGACGCGCATCTGGTTGCCAAAAATATTGCGGATCAGCTTATAAAAAGGCTTCCCGCAAAAAGAGTTTTGGTACAATCGGTTGAAAAGGTAATGGGCAGTGGTGCTAAGGGGGTAAGAATTGTTTTATCCGGTAGAATTGGGGGAGCTGAAATTGGCAGACGCGAAAAACTCCAAAAAGGAAAAGTTCCTCTGTCGACAATAAGAGAGCATATAAGTTACGCAAGCTTTCCGGCTTTAACTAAAAAAGGATATATAGGTGTAAAAGTTTGGATAAATACATCCGAATAGATTTAATATTATGCTAGTTCCAAGAAGAGCAAAATATAGAAAACAGCAAAGAGGAAGAATGAAGGGAAATGCCTATAGGGGCACAAAAATTTCCTTCGGAGAATTCGGACTTTTGTCCGAAGATATGGGGTGGATTACAAGCCGTGAGATAGAAGCGGCAAGAAGAGCAATAACCCATTATACTCAAAGAGGCGGAAGGCTCTGGATAAGAATTTTTCCGGATAAACCCATTACCAAGAAACCGGCAGAAACCAGAATGGGCAGTGGGAAAGGCGATGTTTATGAATTCGTTGCGCCTGTAAATCCGGGCAGAATGCTTTTTGAAATGGGAGGAGTAACTAAGGACATAGCATTTGCCGCCCTTAGGCTTGCATCCCATAAGTTGCACGTAAAAACAAGAATTGTCGCAAAGGAAGGAAATTAATATTTCGATAAACTTAATATAAATATGAAAACAAAAGAAAAAAAAGATTTACGCACCAAAAGCGCAGCCGAATTAAGAACAATGCTTAAAAATGCAAAAGACGCCGTTTTTACGGCCAGACTTGAAAAATCACAAAATAAATTAAAAAATACAAGGTCATTATTCTTAAAAAGAAAAGAAATTGCGCAAATATTAACAATTATTAAAGAAAAGGAGATTGAAAATGACACTTCGGCAAGCTCAGTGTCATAGTCCTTCGACAAGGCTCAGGCCATCGGCTCTGAGGCTCAGGCTCGAAGAGATTCTGAGTGAATCGAAGAATGAGGAATTCGAACTATGAAAAAAATATTTGAAGGGAAAGTGGTTTCTTTAAAAATGCAAAATACCGCAGTGATTGAGATTTTAAGGCATGTGCCGCATCCTTTGTATAAAAAAGTTCTTAAAAGAACAAAAAAACATAAGGCAGATACTGCCGGGGTTTCTTTATCGGTTGGCGATAAGGTAAAAATTGTAGAGGTTAGACCGATATCAAAAGAAAAACATTTTAAGGTTTTGGAGAAAATAAAATGATTCAACACAGAAGTATATTAAAAGTCGCAGACAATTCAGGAGCAAAGGGTTTAATGGTTATCCATGTTTTGGGAGGAAGTAAAAGAAAATTTGGCTATCTTGGAGATATTTTAAACTGTGTTGTAAGGGAAGCAAGTCCAACGGGCCAGGTTAAAGATAGCGAGATTGTTAAAGTGGTTTTAATTAGAAGCAGGAAAGAGTATAAGAGAGCAGATGGTTCTTACGTTAGATTTTCGGATAACGCAGGAGTCTTAATAGACACCATTAAAGATAAAAATCCAAGAGGCACCAGGATTTTTGGACCGGTGGCAAGAGAAGTTAGGGATAAAGGGTTTGCAAAAATAGCCAGTATGGCCGTAGAAGTAGTATAGCAAAATAAAAAATTAAAAATAAAATATAAAAAATATTCAATAAAATTATGAAACTTAAAAAAGGCGATCTTATAAAAGTTGTAAAAGGAAAAGATAAGGGTAAGGAAGGAAAGATAGAAAAAATCCTTCCAAAACTAAACAAGGTTTTGGTAAATAATGTCAATCAGTATAAAAGACATCTTAAGGCAAGATCTCAAAAACAGCCTTCCGAAATCGTAACTTTGACAAAACCCTTGCCGGTTACAAACGTGGCTTTGATTTGTCCGAAATGTCATTTGCAAACAAGAATTGGTTTTAAAGAAGAAAAAGATAAAAAAATAAGAATTTGTAAAAAATGCAAGGCGGGAATATGAATAGTTTACAAGATAAATTTACAAAAGAAGTAGCAAAAAAATTACAAACAGAACTTGGAATAAAAAATCCAATGTCTGTACCAAAGCTTTCAAAAATTGTAATCAACATGGGCGTAAAAGACGTGCTGGCCGATAAAAAGAATTTGGAAAAGGCAAGCCAAATTTTGGCTCAAATCGCAGGACAAAAACCAAGAATTATGAAAGCAAAGAAATCTATCTCCACTTTTAAATTAAGAGAAGGAGACGAGATAGGCCTAATGACAACTCTTAGAGGAGAAAGGATGTACGATTTTTATGAAAAACTAGTCTCTATTGTTCTTCCAAGACTTCGGGATTTTCACGGAGTTAGAAGAGAAAGTTTCGACGGGGGCGGAAACTATACTTTAGGATTTGTTGAGAGCGCGGTTTTTCCCGAAATAGACCCCGGTAAAGTTGATAAAATACAAGGACTTGAACTAAGCATTGTCACAACGGCAAAAGACGATAAAGAAGGCTTCGCGCTTTTAGAGGCGCTGGGAATGCCCTTTAGAAAATAAAAAATCAAATATGAAAAATCAAAATTACATATCAAAGATCAAAAGTATTTAATATTTAATATTTAATATTTAATATTTAATCTTAACACTATGGCAAAAGTTTCAGATGTTGTTAAATTTAAGAAAAAACAAAAATTTGAAGTTCGGCAAAGGAACAGATGTAACATTTGTGGGAGAGCCAGAGCCTACATGAGGAAATTTGGAATCTGCAGGCTTTGTTTTAGAGACTTAGCATCGAAGGGAGAATTGCCCGGAGTAGTTAAGGCAAGTTGGTAAAAATATGAATTACAACGTTTCCGATTTTATTATAAGAATTAAAAATGCGGCTCTTGCTAAAAGGAAAGAGGTAATTCTTCCGTTTTCGAATATTAATAGAGAAATTGGTAAAGTTCTAATAAAAGAAGGCTTTTTGGAGAGCATAAAAGAAGAAGGCGAAAAGAGCAAGAAAGTCCTTAAGGCAGTTGTAAGATACGAAAAAAGATTGCCTGTTTTAACTGACGTTATAATTATTTCTAAACCTTCCCTTAGGGTATATGAACCGGCAAAGCATATCGGAAATATACAAAGGAAAGGTAAAAAAATAGTCATAATTTCAACAAACCAAGGGGTTATGTCAGGAAATGACGCTCAAAAAAAAGGAATAGGAGGAGAAATTCTTTTTACCATTTGGTAGTTCGACAGAGCTCACTATAGGTAATAAATTTTTAAAAATATGTCAAAAATAGCTAAAATTCCGGTAATAATAAAAGAAGGAGTATCGGCTGTTATAAATAATGAGACAATAGCGATTACGGGTTCCAAAGGGACGTTGTCTTTTGCAATACCTCAAGGCATTGCGGTAAAAGAAGAGGAAGGTAATTTAATAATTTTCCAGAAGGAAAAAAATGAAGAAAAAACTAAAGCTCTTTTTGGATTGACAAGATCCCTCGTTTTCAATATGGTAGAGGGAGTTTCAACAGGATTTGATAAAAAACTTGAACTTTCAGGTGTTGGTTACAGGGCGCAATCTTCCGGAGATATGTTAACACTATCTCTGGGTTTTTCTCATCCGGTTGTAGTAAAAGGTAAGGAAGGAATAACTTTTTCAGTTGCGGAAAACGTGATTACGGTTTCGGGCATAGATAAGGCTTTGGTAGGCGATACAGCAGCTAAAATAAGAGCATTAAGACCCCCGGAACCATATAAAGGTAAAGGAATTAAATATCAAGGTGAAAGAATAAGAAGAAAGGTTGGTAAAGCAGCTAAAGCGGTAGGAGCAAAATAATCTTTCGGCTTGCTTAGGATAAATTATGTTTAAAAATAAAACTCAAAAACAAAGAAGACAGGTTAGGGTTAGAGCAAAAATATTTGGCACAAAGGACAAGCCACGGCTTTCGGTGTTTAAATCAAACAGATATATTTTTGCGCAAGTAATTAATGACGAAAAGGGCGAGACATTAGTCGGAGTTTCCGAAAAGGAACTGAGCGCAAAAGAAAAAATCAACAAAACGGAAAGAGCAAAGGAATTAGGCATTGCTTTAGCAAAAAAGGCGATGGACAAAAAGATTAAATCTGTGGCGTTTGACAGAGGAAGTTATTCATATCACGGAAGAATAAAAGCGCTGGCTGAAGGCGCAAGAGAAGGAGGTCTTAAGTTTTAATATGGATCCAAGGAAAAATACAGAATGGGAAAGAAAACAGGACGGGTTTGAAGAGGAAATAGTTCAAGTCAATAGAGTTTCCAAAAAAACAAAAGGCGGAAACAAAATAGGCTTTTCTGTTCTGACTGTTGTTGGAGATAAGAAAGGAAAAGTTGGCGTAGGTCTTGGTAAGGCTCCTGATGTTTCTTCTGCAATTAAAAAAGGAGTGTCTCTGGCTAAAAAGCATGCCATAGAAGTGCCTATTGTAAACGGCACCATCCCTTTTGGATTTAATATTAAATTAGGAGCGGCAAAAATAATGCTTAAACCCGCTCCTCCCGGAAGCGGTGTTATCGCAGGGGGTGCCGTAAGAAGCGTTGTTTCCCTTGCGGGAATAAAAAATATATCGTCTAAAGTTTTAGGAACAAAAAATCAAGCGAGCAACGTTTATGCAACAATAGAGGCGTTAAAAAGATTATCCGAAAGATACGAACGGGAAAAATATCTAAGAGGTAAAAAATGAACATAAACAGTCTTATAAAAACAACGGAAAAATCAAAAAGAAGACTTGGGCAAGGTCATGGCTCCGGACGCGTAAAAACTGCGGGAAGAGGAACTAAAGGCCAAAATGCAAAAGGAAAAAGAGCCCTTTCTTTTGAAGGAGGGGCACTGCCGCTTATCAAAAGACTTCCTTTTAGAAGAGGTAAGGGGAAGAATAAAATCTTTAAGAAAAAGCCGATTGTAATTAACATAAAAGTGTTAAATCTTCTTAAAAAAGACAGTATAGTTGATTTAAAAACTCTTATTGCGCATAATATTATTGACGAAAAAGAAGCAAAGATATACGGTGTTAAGATACTTGGGGACGGACAGTTAAAAACAGCATTGACTATTAAATTGCCTATATCAAAAAACGCTGCCGAAAAAGTTAAAAAAGCCGGGGGCCACGTCGAACGTGGCTCAATGTCGGGTAAAACCGCGTCTGACGCGGTCGAACGCGATTTACCGATAAGCAAAAAATAGTCCCGCCAGAACGGGATCCCGATGGGGCGGGAAAACTTATTAAATGGATAATATCTTAGCCGTTTTTAAAAACAGCATAAAATCACCTGAAGTGCGAAAAAAACTTTTGTTTACTGCCTTAATTTTTGCAGTTACAAGAATTTTTGCTCACATACCTGTTTCCGGCGTGGATCTCGTTCAGCTTAAAGCTCTTTTTGCCCAAAACCAATTCCTAGGTTTACTTAATATGTTTTCGGGCGGAACTCTCGCTAACTTCTCGGTTATGGCTTTGGGTCTTAATCCCTATATTAATGCTTCGATTATCCTCCAGCTCTTGACAATGGTTTTTCCAAAACTTGAAGCACTTTCAAAGGAGGGAGATTCGGGAAGGCAGAAAATAAATCAATACACACGGCTTCTTACCGTTCCGCTTGCAATACTTCAGGCAGTCGGTATGTACGCGCTTTTGAGGAATCAAGGAATTATTTCTGTTCTTGATCCTGTGAATTTAATTTCTTTTATTGCAGTTACTACTGCCGGAACGATGTTTTTGGTTTGGTTGGGAGAGATGATTACGGAAAGAGGGGTCGGCAACGGAATATCACTTCTTATTTTTGCCGGAATTATTGCGGGGCTTCCGGTAATGTTTGGTCAAGCCGCTTCGACAACCAATGCGCAAAATTTTTTCAACATAGGAGTTTTTGCAATAATGGGTCTTTTGGTGGTAGGATCAATAGTTGTTATTAATGAGGCCACAAGACAAATAACGGTTTATTATGCTAAAAGAGTTAGGGGCAATAAAATGTATGGGGGTCAGTCAACGCACTTGCCGCTTCGTCTTAACCAGGCAGGAGTAATACCTATCATTTTTGCCGTTTCCTTGGTTTTGCTCCCTTCGTTAATAGCTAACTACTTGGCGGTTTCCAAAATTCCCGTTTTACAAAATGTGGGAGCCTTTATTACTGTTTGGCTTAATCCGGATGGCATAGTTTATAATGCTTTATACTTTTTGCTTGTTGTGGGATTTACTTATTTTTATACCGCCGTTGTTTTCAATCCTAAGAAAATTGCAGATGAAATCCAGAAATACGGCGGATTTATACCGGGGATAAGACCGGGGAGTCCCACTGCAAGCCACTTAAATTATATTTTAACCAGAATTACTTTGGCCGGAGCTTTATTCCTGGGTATAATTGCTATTTTACCGGTAATTGGAAAATCGATTACAAATGTCCAGAATCTTATTTTGGGAGGAACGGGAATTTTAATTGTTGTTTCGGTAGTCCTGGAAACAATAAAAGCAATAGAAGCGCAGCTTGTAATGAGAAATTACGAAGGATACTCAAAATGATGCTTCGATACATTCGATAAACTCAGTATCGCACTGAGCGTAGTCGAATGTGCGACTTTGCTCAGCATCATAGTCCTTCGACAAAACTCAGGCCTTCGGCTCTGAGGCTCAGGTCTTCGACGCCGAGGCTCAGACTCGAGGAGCTCGAAGAGATTCTGAGTAAATCGAAGAATGAGGAAATCGAATCTATGAGAATAATTTTAATTGGAATTCAGGGTGCCGGAAAATCAACGCAAGGGAATATTCTTTCGGAAAAATTAGATATTCCTTATCTTTCAACAGGCCATATCTTTAGAGAATTAGCAAAACAAAAAAGTCCCGACGGGCGATTTTTAAAAGAGACAATGAATGCAGGATATCTTATGCCGGACGACAAGGCATTGGAAATAGTAAGCGAATATCTGCATAGGCCGGAATATGAAAAAGGTTATATAATGGACGGTTTTCCCAGAACCACCGTTCAAGCAGAAGCTTTCAAAAACGGAATTGATAGGGTAATTTATCTAAAAGTTTCCGATAAGGAAGCTTTATGGAGACTTTCCGGAAGAGACGATAACAGAGAAGACGAAACTCTAAGAGCAATCAGAAAAAGAATAGGCCTATTCCACGAATTTACCGAGCCGGTTCTTGATTACTACAGACAAAAAGGAATTTTGATTGAGATAGACGGAGAAAAATCCATAGAAGAGATTAATAAGGAAATAATGAGGGTAATTGAAAAAAAATAAACTTCAAATAATTGCAATTACCGGTGCTTTCGGTAGCGGTAAATCAACGGTCGCGACTTTTCTTTCTTCTAAAGGATTTGAAAAAATTATTCTGTCTTCGTTTCTTGAAGAAGAACTAAAAAAACGAGGAACAAAAAAAATTACAAGAAAAATTCTTCAGGATTTAGGAAATGAATGGAGAGAAAGATACGGAACAGGCGTATTAGCAAAAAAAGCATTAGAATATGCATTAAGAGAGAAAAAAAGCAAAATAGTAATTGATGGAATAAGAAATATTGGGGAAATTGAAGAATTCAAAAAAACGGAAAGTTTTCTATTAATAAGCATTCTAGCTGATAGAAAAGTAAGATTTGAAAGGCTTAAAAAAATAAAAAGAAGAGAAAGTCTAACGTGGAAGATTTTTGAACAGCTCGATTCAAGAGATTTGGGAATTAAAGAGAAAAGCACAGGATTACAAGTTGCTTTTTGTATTGCCTTATCGGATATTTTTATTACAAACAATAGGACCAAAAAGGAATTGAAAAATAAATTATCTAAAGCTTTAAAGGAAATTTTATGATAATAGTTTTTTTAGGACCGCCATATTCTGGAAAGGGAACACAAGCTAAAATCCTTGGTAAGAAATTACAACTCCCTGTTTTTTCAATGGGAAACATTATTAGGGAAGCGTATAAGCGCGGTGATCCAAAAGCCATCGAAGGTTTTGAAAATTACAGCATGAAAGGATTGCATTTGCCCAATGATTTAAAGTTCCCGCTTTTACAAGAAAAACTTGATAATACAAAGGATTTTATTTTAGATAATTATCCTGCAACACAGGAAGACTTGGATAAATTTTTAAATTACCTTTATCAAAAATCTCTTAAATTGGATAAAGTGTTTTACGTTTATATTTCCGTTGAAGAAATGAGAGAAAGGATGGTTAGACGAGGAAGGGAAGACGATAAACCCGAAATAGTATTCAAAAGAAGGCAGCAGCAGGATCAAGACAGAATTCCGGTTTTAGAATATTTTAAATCGCAGGAAATATTGGAAGAGATTAACGGAGGGAGTTCAATAGAGGAAATAAGTAAAAAAATATTAGATTTATTAAAATGATAAAAATTAAAACAAAAGAAGAAATAGAAATAATGAAATTTTCAGGCCGTATTCTTGCCGAAACTCTTTATGAAGTTTTAACACATGTAAAGCCGGGGGTTTCGGAAATAGAAGTGGATAAATTAACGGATAAACTAATAGTGGAAAAAGGCGGAGAGCCCGGTTTTAAAAAGGTTAAAGGTTATCATCATGCTACCTGTATTTCAACAAATGACGTTGTTGTCCACGGCATACCTTCCGATTATAAGCTGAAAGAGGGAGACGTAATAGGCATTGATTGCGGGGTTTTTTATAAGGGGTACCACACGGATATGTCGGAGACCGTTCGGGTCTCAAATAAAATATCAAAAATAAAAAATAAAAAAGACGAAGACGAAATTGACAAGTTTCTACAGATTGGGAAAAAAGCGCTTGAAAAGGGAATAAGCGCGGCAAAATTGGGAAATCATGTCGGCGACGTTTCGAAATCCATCCAAGACGTTGTGGAAGGACAGGGTTATGCAGTTGTCAGAACTCTTGTCGGACATGGTGTCGGAAGGGATTTGCATGAAGAACCCGAGGTGCCGGGATATTTGATTGGAAACATCAATAAAACGCCTGTTTTAAGGAAAGGAATGACTCTTGCGGTTGAAGTAATATATAACATGGGTAAAAGCGAGGTAGTTTTAGCCAATAATGATGGGTGGACAATAAAGACTGCAGACGGAAGTCTTTCGGGCGTTTTCGAAAGAACAATAGTTGTAACCGAAAAAGAACCTTTGGTATTAACTAAATAAGCTTGCGGTTTAGGAGCAATTTTGATATAATAGCTATCAACTCAAAAGGCAAAAGTCAAAGGTCAAAAGCGCAGTTTAAAATTAAAAAGTTAATCTTTTGACTTCTTAATTTAAACTTTGAATTTTGATTTTTAACTTTTGATTTTTTTATTATGGCTCATCAAGGAAGTTTTGAAGTAGAGGGAGTTGTTAGGGAATCTTTGCCTAACACTCTTTTCAGAGTTGAATTAATAAATGGAGACATAATTCTTTGTCATTTATCCGGCAAAATGAGAATGAATTATATAAAAATTCTACCGGGAGACAAAGTAAAAGTAGAAATGACTCCTTACGATAAAACAAAAGGAAGAATAGTTTACAGGAGTAAATAATCTATGACCCTCCTTCGCTCCATCCGTCGCTGAGGCTATGGATGGCAAGAAAGTTTCGGATGGGTCATAATCCGAAGCTTGATTTAGAAAATCAGGCATTAGGAGGGAATGTCAGTTTATAAGAAAGGAAATAGCGAAGGATTATGAAAGTACAAGCAAGTGTTAGGCCAAGATGTGCAAACTGTAAAATTATTAAGCGCAAAGGCGTATTGCGGGTTGTTTGCAAAAATCCAAGACATAAGCAAAGACAGGGCTAGCGCTAGTTATCAGATACTAGTTACTAGTAACTAATTACTAATATTATGAGAATTTCCGGTATTAATATTCCAGATGAAAAAAGAGTTGATATATCACTTTCCTATCTTTATGGAATAGGAAGAAAGAATGTTGTGGGTATTCTTAAAAAAGCAGAAGTGGATGCTTCAAAGAGAGTAAAATCTCTTTCCGAAGACGAGCAAAAAAGAATACAGAAAGTTTTAGAAAGTCATAAGATAGAGGGAGATTTAAGAGCGGAAGTAACGGAAAATATAAAAAGACTCAAAGAAATAGGTGCATATAGGGGCACAAGGCACAGCAAAAGTTTGCCATCAAGGGGACAAAGAACAAAATCAAATGCTAGAACAAAAAGGGGAAAGAGGTTAACAATCGGTGCTATAAAGAAAGAAGTTGCGGTAAAAATGGGAATTGGCGTTCCCGCGGCGGAAAAGTCTGCTAAATAAATATGGCAAGAACAGATAAACAAACAAAAGCGGCGAAGAAAAAATCAACCCTTAAAGTTTCAGAAAACGGAAAGGTTTATGTTTCGGCGACTTTTAATAATACTTTGGTAACAATAACTAATGAAAAAGGAGATACCGTTGCCTGGAGTAGCGCCGGAGCTGCAGGATTTAAAGGGACAAGGAAATCCACACCTTTTGCAGCTACAACAGCAGTTGAGCAAGTTGCAAGAAAAGCGATAAACGCAGGAATAAAAATAGTAGAAGTTTATGTAAAAGGACCGGGCTCGGGAAGAGACGCAGCTTTACGGGCGATTAAATCGGCAGGACTTTCAATATCTGCGATAGCAGATATAACGCCAATGCCTCATAACGGGCCAAGGGCGCAAAAGAAAAGGAGAGTATGATAGTAAAATCAAAAATCATCCATTCGAGACATTCGGCTGAGCTCAGTCGAAGCCCAAGCTCAGGACAAAAATCAAAACTAATTGGAAATTGTCCCGACGAATTTCATTCGTGCGGGTTCGCCCTGAACGGACTCACCGTGAACGGGATCCCGAATGGAAACTACCATCGGGAAAAATTGGAAATTGGAAATTCCATAGATTGGAGGACAATCTATGGCTAGATATACAGGACCAAAGCATAGGTTAGCCAGAAGAGAAGGGGTTAATATTTTAGATAAAACTTCTCAAAGTCTGCAGAGGCGTTTAAACGTTCCTCCGGGTATTCATGGCAGAAAAAGAAAAAAGAGACTTTCCGAATATGGAACACAGCTTAGGGAAAAACAAAAAGCAAAAGCAATGTATGGTCTTTTAGAAAAGCAATTCAAAAAATTAGTTCAGACCGTTCAAAAAAGAAAAGGTGAAACAGGAGAGATGATTGTTTCCCTACTTGAAACAAGACTTGATAATCTTGTTTATAGACTGGGTTTTGCAAAATCAAGAGCAATGGCAAGACAATTTGTTTCTCACGGGCACATTTTTATTAACGGAAAAAAAGTAAATATACCCTCTTATGAAGTAAAAGTGGACGATGTTATTTCTATTTCTGCAACAATACAAAAGAATCCTCAAATCATAGAACTTTTGAATGATAAAAAAAGAATAATATTACCTTTTATAAAAAAAGAAGGCGTTTCCGGAAGACTTATCAGAATGCCCAAAAAAGAAGACTTAGAGGTTCCGTTTGATCTTCAGTTGATTATTGAATATTATTCTAGATAATGGTAAAATAACTCTCTATGGTTGATCCAATTTTTAAAATTAAAGAGCAAAAAGTTACAGACGAATTCGGAGAATTTGTCATTGAACCGTTAGAGCCAGGTTATGGTCATACACTCGGAAACGCTTTAAGAAGAGTGCTTCTTGTTTCAATCCCGGGAGCAGCGGTAACATCGGTTAAAATTTCAGGAGCCAAGCATAAATTTTCAACCATCCCCGGCCTTAAAGAAAATGTAGTTGATTTTTTACTCAATATTAAAGGGCTTAATCTTCGTCTTCTTAATTCAAAAGCCAGTGCAACTGTAAAATTGTCTGTAAAGGGCCCGAAGGAAATTAGGGCAAAGGATTTAGAGCTTCCCGAAGATGTTGAAATAGAAAACAAAGATCATTATTTAGGTTTTCTAAGCGATAAAAAAGCAAAGCTCGATATGGAATTAACCGTTGAAAGAGGAATGGGATATTCATTGGCGGAAGAAAGGAAAATAACTACCTTAGGAGTTTTGCCAACAGACGCGGTTTTTACTCCTATAAGAAGAGTTAGTTATGAGGTTTCGGCAACTCGTGTTGGGAGACAAACAAACTTAGACAGCCTAGTTCTAAGTATTTGGACAAACGGAGTAGTTAAGCCAAGGGAAGCGTTAGACGAAGCGGCAAAAATTTTGGCATCATATTTCTCCCAAGTTTATGAACCTAAAGCCGTTGCTCTTTCCGAAAGTACAGCTTCTCATCCATCTGTTCCCGAAGCCATACTAAGATTAACAATTGATGAATTAGATCTTCCAACAAGAATTTATAACAGCCTTAGGAATGGCGGAATAGAAACCCTTGGCCAGTTATTGGAAGCGCCAAGAAAAGATTTGGTTTCCATGAGAAACATGGGAGGAAAATCTATTATTGTTATCGAAGAGAAACTTAAGGAAAAAGGTATATCTTTAAGTATTTAAGGAGTTCCAGATCTCAAATCTCAAATCTACACATGTAAGTCTCAAAATTAAAGATTTTAGGTCTGCATTGTAGTTTCGGATTTGAGATTTTTATTATGAAGAAACACGTTTTTGGAAGGAAATTAAAAAGAGACATAAATGAAAGAAAAGCGCTTTTCAAAGGGCTTATGTCTTCGTTGGTTTTGCATGAAAAAATAGAAACAACAGAAGCAAAAGCAAAGGCGATTAAAGGAGAGGTGGATAAGTTAGTTACTAATGCAAAGAAAGATGGTATTTTGGCAAGAAAATTATTGTCCGCCAAGCTTTTTCCGGAGGCTTTGGAAAAAATGATTAAAGATATTGCCCCAAGATTTAATAAAAGGCAAGGTGGTTATACAAAAATGGTAAGGCTTGGAAAAAGATTTGGCGACGATGCGACAATGGTTTTGCTAGAATGGGTTGAACAAAGAGCGGTCTTAGAAAAAACCGAAGAAGTAAAAGGGGTTAAAAAACAAACTAAAGAATCAATAGAAAAGCCTAAGGAAAAAGCAAAAGTTAAAGTAAGGATTAAAGATAAACCAAAGAGTAAAAAAGCGGTAAAGTCGTCCAAGGGACGATCCGGGTCCCCGGCCTCGCCAAGCGAAGCGGGGCGGGCTGGAGGAAAAAATGGATAAACAAACAAAGGCAACTAAGATATCGGATATAAAAAGGCAGTGGCATCTCATTGATCTTAAGGAAAAAATTTTGGGAAGAGAAGCATCTAATATCGCAATGATTTTAGCGGGAAAATCAAAACCATATTTTGTAAGAAATTTAGATTGTGGAGATTATGTTGTTGTAATCAATGCGAAAGAAATTAAAGTTACCGGTAAAAAAGAATCTTTAAAAACATATTACAGACATTCCGGATATCCCGGAGGCTTTAAAGCGGAAAAACTTATGGATTTAAGGAAAAGAAGACCCACGGAAATAATAAAAGAAGCTGTAAAAGGAATGCTGCCTCAAAATAAACTTAGAGATAAAATGCTTAACAGATTATTTATTTTTTCCGGAGAAGAGCATAGATACCAAGATAAATTCTCCGCCAAAGGCGGATCAGCCTTGGGCTGAAAATAAAAATAATGGCAAAAGTTTCAAAAACAGAAGAACAAAAAGAAACAGTGGAGGGAAAAAAGATAATAAAACAAGAATATGTTTCTGCTGTTGGAAAACGTAAGGAATCCGTAGCAAGGGTAAGGCTTTATAAAACCGTTAAGGACAATTTCCTTGTAGCAGGAGAAAAAGTTAAAAAAGGAGGAGTTTTTGTAAACGATAAAAAAATAGAGACTTATTTTTCCGGTGAAATGGCAAAAGCGCATTATCTGGAGCCTTTAAAGATTACCAATAGTTTAGATAAATATGTTTTAACTTTTAGAGTTGCAGGCGGAGGACAAAGCGGTCAGTTAGATGCAGTTATTCATGCAATTTCCAGAGTGCTGTCTTTAGTTGATCCAAAAAATAGACAAATTCTTAAAAAGAGAGGATTTTTAACAAGAGATTCAAGAATTAGAGAAAGAAGAAAAGTCGGAATGGGCGGAAAAGCGAGGAGAAAAAGGCAATCCCCGAAACGATAATTTTTCGACGATGCCCCTCAACGATCGCTCCGTTAGCCGCGCTACGAATAGTAGGTAAGGCAAACGGCAAGATGTGTGGGGCGAGGCGTAAGAGGCAAAGTCCAAAGCGTTAAAACTTAGGTTGTATATCTCTTAAAAAGTATTTGGAATTTCCCGTTTTTAGAAAGCAGTTCTGCTTCTTCTTTTGACCATAGAGAATAAGCGTTGGTATCATCTTCAATTTCTATTAAAAACTTCTCCCACGGAGTCCATCTTAGGTTTTCGACCTCATCTTTATTTGCGTTTGGTTTTTGATCAGTAAAACAGATTAAGATTGGACATATTTCATTTTCAAATATGCCATTCATAGAAACTTTGTATCTGTAATCAGGAATTATTTCAAGAACATCAGCATTTCTAATTCCAAGTTCATGCTCTAAATGTCTTTTTGCCGCTTCAACACTTGACTCATTAAGGCTGGGATGTCCACAGCAGCTATTTGACCAAACGAGAGGAAATGTTTTTTTGGCTCTGCTTCGTTGTTGCAAGAGCAGGTTGCCTTTGCTATCAAATAAAAATACGGAAAATCCCCGATGCAGCGGCGTATTTGCGTTATGGGTTTCTAGTTTGGGTGCCGTTCCGAGAACCCTATTATTTTTGTCAACTAATACAACTAATCCATGATTTATCATATTTACCTTCTCCAAAAAGCAATAAAAAAACTTATTAATAAATAAATTAATAATAATTGCCAAAATAGTATTGAAATAAGAGCGGTGCTAAGCATAAAGGCGACAAACTCACGGCTTAGGCCATATACGGATATTAGCAAAGCCGCAAATCTCCCCAGCACAAAAAGCGTAAAGAGCCCGATTAGCGGAGAAAAAATTACAGGCAGAAGGACCGGGCGTCTTGTAACTTCGCGTATCGTGGAAAAGGGATGAAAAGTTAAACCAAGCAGGGTTTTAGTCCAAATATAAGCGACAAAAATAAAAAAAGTATTTTTTTTCATATACATTTGCTTCGCTTAGTACCTAACCTTGCTCGGCGTTCGACAAGCTCAGTATGACCCTGAATTTACTGAAGGGTCATAATTTTCCAAAGACAGCTAGTATAACATTGTCATAAGATTGTCCAAGAACTGTCCGAAGTACAAGGGTAAGGATAAGTGCGAACGGTATCACAATTCTCCAGGGATGATTTCCAAACCATAAGCTGACAGACGAAAATATTCTTGGCAAGGGCATGCTTGTAATTAGTTTTTCTTGCTCCCTTGCTCTTTCCTGAAGGGTTTTAATAAATTCACGCTCGTTCATACATTCGACTTCACCAAACCAGATTTGGCTTCGCTCAGTATGACTCTGAGTTTATCGAAGAGTCATACGCAAGCTTAAAGCCTTGCCGCGCTCTAAAAAGGAGAGACTCGGTTGCTTTAAAAGAAAGGTTAAAAATTACTGCAAGTTTTTTAACCGAAATCTTATCTTCGTAATGAAGTTTAAGTATTTTCCTGTAGATCTCCGGAAGGCTCAAGAAAGCGGATTCTATCCTATCCTTTAGCTTGTTTTTCTCAAATTGAAACTCCGGTTGGTGAATCTCGTTTGCAACAATTTCCAAATAAGGCACTTGAGACAAAAGGATAGACTTAATCTTCCTTTTTCTGTAATAATCAACGGTTTTATTATGTGCTATTTTGTAAAGCCACGCCTGCAAATTTCCGTTTTTCTCAAGTAAAGATAAAGAATCTATTGCGGCAAGAAAGACATCGTTCGTAATCTCCTGCGAGTCTTCGTTTGTAGGAAGGCGTTTTTGAAGATAGGAAAGGATTTTAGGGGAATAAATTTTGTAAAATTCAACAACAGATTGTGAGTCGCCGGAAATAATATTTTCTATAAATGTAGTCACGCATGTATTATAGCACTGCCCGAATGATTTCTGCAATTTTTACGACTATATTATATAAGCCCTTTTGTGGGTTATTTCCTGTATGGACGTACGCAAATTCAGCTCGGCAAGTCAAAGGCGGAAATCTTTGGAAGAAGAAGTTGGTGCAAGCCTCCCGCATATAGGCAGTTTTTCTTTAGACGAAAAGACAGCGTCTGTAAAAAACTGTGAAAACATGATAGGCGCAGCACAGATTCCCTTAGGGGTTGCAGGCCCATTAAAAATAGCAGGTAATTATGCGGCAGGAGATTTCTATGTTCCGCTTGCAACTACGGAAGGAGCTCTTGTTGCATCGGTTAACAGGGGATGTAAAGCAATATCGCTTACTACCGGCGCGCAGGTTGCCGTTCACAAAGTCGGAGTGACCCGCGGACCCGTTTTTTATACAGGGTCAATTAAAAAAAGCTCACAGTTATACGAATGGACAAAAAATAATCAGAAAAAAATAGCAGACGCCGCCGAAAAGACCTCAAGCCACCTCAAATTTAAAAAGGTAGACGTAGGAACTCAAGGCAGCTACGCTTTTATGCGTTTCTATTTTGATTCGCAGGAAGCAATGGGAATGAATATGGCAACAATCGCAACGGATAAAATTGCCGAATTAATTGAAAAAGAGACAGGAGTAAAATGCATATCCATTGCAGGAAATTTTGATATTGATAAAAAACCCGCGTGGATTAATTTTATTAACAATCGGGGATTTAAGGTTTGGGCAGAAGTAATTATCTCAAAGCAAACAGTAAAAGATGTATTAAAAACAACTCCTGATGAGATTTTTGAAGTGTGGCTTGCAAAGTGTATGTTAGGTTCTGCCATGAGCGGTTCCCTGGGGTTTAATGCTCATTATGCAAATATTGTGGCAGCTTTTTTTGCCGCAACAGGACAAGATATTGCACATACAGTTGAAGGCAGTATGGGAATAACAACGGTAAAAGTGCTTAAAAATGGTGATTTGTATTTTTCCGTCTATCTGCCGGCAATTATGCTTGGAATTGTTGGCGGTGGAACAAATCTTGCGACTCAGAAAGAAGCATTAAATATCACAAGAGCTAAAACTTCCACCGAACTAGCAGAGGTTTTAGGAGGAGCAGTGTTAGCCGGAGAACTTTCACTGCTTTCTTCGCTTGCGGAAAATTCATTAGCAAGAGCTCATCAGAAGCTTGGGAGGGGAGAGAGTTAATATGACTAGCGGCATTGTCGGATACGGAATTTATGTACCAAGATATCGGGTTAAGCTTTCGGATATTGCGGAAATGTGGCAAAAGAATCCGGAAGAGATAGTAGCAGGGCTTAGGGTTTCGGAGAAAGCAGTGCCGGCATTAGATGAAGATGCTGTAACTATGGCTATTGAGGCTGGAAAAAGAGCACTTGCTATGTCCAAAATAAGCCCTACGAAAATAGGAAGTGTTTACTTTGGTTCCGAAACTCACCCGTACGCTGTTAACCCCTCCTCGTCAATTGTTGCCGAATACCTAGGTGTTGGAAATGATTATTTTGCTGCTGATTTGGAGTTTGCCTGTAAAGCTGCAACTGCGGGTATGCAGGTGGCATTAGGTTTACTAAATAGCAAGCAAATTGAATACGGTTTGGTTATAGGCAGTGATACTGCGCAGGGAAAACCTCATGATGCATTGGAGTATACGGCAGCAAGCGCAGGCTGCGCCTATATCGTAGGCGCCAAACAATCCGAAATCGTAGCTTCCGTCCTTGAAATGTCATCGTTTACTTCCGATACTCCTGATTTTTGGAGAAGAGACGGCGCAAGATATCCTTCCCATTTTGGCCGTTTTACCGGAGAACCGGCATATTTTGCTCATGTTTTGTCTGAAGGAAAAAAGCTTTTTGAAAAAAGCGGACTCAAACCAAAAGATTTTTCGTACTGCGTATTTCATATGCCAAACGGTAAGTTCCCCCGAGTCGTTGCAAAAAAACTGGGATTTACTTCGGAACAATTAGAGCTTTCCCTAACCGTTGATAAGATTGGCAATCCTTATTCAGCGTCTTCCTTGTTAGGGCTTGCTGCAGTTTTGGATGTTGCAAAACCAAATGAAAAAATCTTCTTTGTTTCCTACGGATCGGGAGCAGGTTCGGACGGATTTATTTTTGAAACCACTAAAGCTTTGACGGCAAAGCAGCAAAACACATTACCAGTTGCGAAACAAATAGAGGATAAGTCTTATATCTCTTACGCAACTTATTTAAAACATACACATACTTTATGAAAATAAATATTTTGGGTGCCGCAACAACAAAATTTGGGGAATTATGGGATACATCGCCTCGCGTTCTTGCCCGGGAAGCAATGAGTCATGCTTTGAAAAACGCGAATCTAAAGTCTAAACAGGTAGATGCTTTATTTGTTGGTAATATGCTGGCGGGGATTTTAGGAAATCAGGGCAATTTAGGGTCGTTTTTTGCAGAAGAGTTAGGCGTTTCCGTGCCGGCTTTTCACATTGAGGGAGCATGCGCATCGGGAGGACTTGCTCTTCATAATGCGATTAATAGTATTCTTGCCGGCCGGCACAAAACGGTTATGGTTTTAGGCATAGAGAAGATGACCGATTTTAACCAAGAAGATATTACCTCGGGACTTATGGCTGCGGGCTCCGACGAAGAACGACAGGCAGGAGCTACGTTTACCGGCATTTACGCGCTTATGGCGCAGGCGTATATGCAGCAATATAACGTTTCCGAAGAGCTGTTGTCCTTTGTTGCGGTAAAAAATCATTATCACGGATCTTTAAATACCAAAGCGCAGTTTCAAAATTTAATTACAATTGCAGATGTTATGAAAAGCACAAAAATTGCGGACCCATTAAAATTACTGGATTGTTCTCCGATTTCAGATGGAGCGGCTGCAGTAATAATTAGCAGTGAAGATATCGGAGGGATTTCACGGCCTGTACGTATCACTGCAAGTGAAGTTGCAACCGATACGCTTGCTCTTCATCAGAGGGAATCATTTACCACTCTTTTTTCAGTTACTCGTGCTGCAAGCAAGGCATATTCAAAAGCAAATATTACACCATCCGATATTGATGTTGCGGAAATTCATGACTGTTTTTCTATTGCGGAAGTTATTGCAACCGAGGATCTCGGATTTTCTAAAAAAGGAAAAGGAGCGGAAGATATTGCAGAAGGAAAATATACCTTGGGTAAGGAAAAAATTATTACTAATCCTTCCGGCGGTCTTAAAGCTTGCGGTCATCCTGTTGGAGCAACGGGGATAAAACAAATTGTTGAAATTACAGAACAGCTTCGCGGTCAAGCGGGGGCACGGCAGGTCAAAGACGCAAAGATTGGATTAACGCATAACGTTGGCGGTAGCGGAGCAGTTGCGGTAATACATATACTAAGGATATGAAATATCAAAAATCAAATATCAAAAATTTTCAAAACGAATATTTACTATTTAATATTTAGTATGAAAATAACACCTGTAAAATTATGGCGAAGGCAAAAACAAGTAGCATCTCTTATTGGGAAAACAGGGGCATTATTGCAATGGACGGTAATTAGGGTTCCTGCGAAAACATTTGCAAAAGAAGCGCCTTATCCTGTTGTTATAGTGCAGATGGACAATAACGAAAAAATGATTGGACAACTTGTAGATTGGCAGCCTGCTGATTTAGAAAAAGGAAAAAAGGTAATAGCGGTACTTAGAAAATTCACTCCTGAAGACGCAGAGAGCGTCATTGCATACACTATTAAATTTAAACCTCATGAAAATTATTAAAGTATCTGCTCCTGGAAAGCTCCATTTATTAGGAGAACATGCGGTTGTTTATAACAAGCCGGCGATTATTGCTGCTGTTGGTAAAAGGTGCTTTGTGGAAATTTCTCCACGAACGGATGGGAAAATTAAACTCAAATCCCAAAATTACAAAAAAGAAATAACAACAAATTTCAAAGAGGTAATTGAAAAGTTCCAAAAAGCTCAAAAGGATTGGGAGACGTATAGCGAAAATAATGACACCGCACTTTTGAAGTCGATTACAAAAGATCCGCTCGATTATCCACTAATAATTATTGGTCAATTCTTAAATTATTACAAGTTAAATTCCGTGAACGGTTTTGAACTTATTATTGATTCCCAAATTCCGGTTGGCGCAGGCATGGGGTCGTCGGGAGCATTATCTGTCTCAATTATTGGGGCGTTAGCTATATTTATCAATAAACCCTTTGATAAAGAGACTATTAATAAGATTGCATTTCTCGCAGAGCAAAAAAAACACGGGAAACCATCGGGAGGAGATAATACAGCAAGCTGTTTTGGAGGATTAGTCTGGTTTAAAAAAGACGATCCTTCGACAAGTCATTCGACCGTGAGCTCAGGCCGAATCGGCTCAGGACAGGGAGGAATGAAGCCTTTGGATGTCGCTCTTCCCGCTGATGTTTCAGGAAACTATTTTATTGTTAATACGGGAACACCAAGTGAAACGACTGGGGAAATGGTAAGTCTTGTACGCGGCTTGATGGAGAGAGAGCCGGAATATATTCAAAAGATTCTTGATGCGCAAGAACAATTGGTTTATGATTTACTGCTGGCTTTAGGAACAGGGAATGATAGTCAAATTATTAAAATAATTAAAGCGGGCGAGCAAAATCTAGAAAAACTTGGCGTTGTCTCACCTTTTGTGAAAAAAATAATTAGAGATATCGAAAAATCCGGTGGAGCCGCGAAAATCTGTGGTGGCGGAGGAAAAACAAAAGGAACGGGAACAGTATTAATCTATCATCAAAACTTGAAAAATCTTGAAAAAGTTCTACGGTCCCACCGATTAAAGCCGACTCAATTGATATTGGGAGTAGAAGGATTAAGGGACGAATCTATTAGTGATATAATCGTGAGCAGATATGAATAAGATTACTGTTTCGGCGCCGGGTAAACTAATGCTTTTAGGTGAACACGCAGTTGTTTATAACCATCCATGTTTGGTAACTGCTGTGGATCAGCGAATTCGCTTGGAAGCAGAGCTTCTAGGAAACCCGAATTTTGAGCTGGATGCCAAAGATGTTAATGTAACTGACTATAGAAAACCGCTCAGCGAACTAGGAAAAGGGGAAATACCAAAAGGTGCACAGTTTGTTGAGATCGCAATTAAGAATACTGCAGAGCAGTACTCTTTGAAATCAGGGCTTCGTATTACGACCTCGTCTGAGTTTTCTTCAAAGTTTGGTTTTGGCTCTTCATCTGCTTCTACAGTTTGTATGGTAAAAGCGATTAGCGAATTGTTTGATTTGCTCTTGAGCGATAAAGATATCTTTGACTTAGCATATAAAACAGTTTTGGACATTCAAGGAAAAGGATCGGGATTTGACGTAGCTGCGGCTGTATTTGGTGGGACGCTATATTTTGTGACCGGTGGAAAAGTTATCGAACCTTTGAATATTCAAGGTTTGCCTTTGATCGTTGGCTACTCCGGAGTAAAAGCAGATACCGTAACTCTTATAAATAAAGTAAAAGATTCTTTTGTTGATAATAATGACCGTCTTCAGGAAATTTACAGCGAAATTGAAAAAATTGTTGAAAAAGCAAAGCCGTTTGTTATTGCTGGTGATTGGGAGCAGGTCGGAAAATTAATGAATAAAAATCAAAAACTTCTAAAAGAGCTCGGGGTTAGTATTGATAAGTTGGACAATATGATTTCTGGCGCAATTGAAGCCGGGACATACGGGGCAAAACTTTCGGGCGCGGGTGGTGGCGATTGCATGATTGCCCTTGCTCCGGAAGATAAAATAAAAGCAGCGGAAGATGCAATAACTAAAGCAGGCGGAGAAGTATTATCGGTTAAAACCAACGCGGAAGGCGTAAGAGTGGAATAACCTATGAAAGCAACAGCAGTAGCTCCATCAAACATAGCGTTTATTAAATATTGGGGGAAGAAAGACGAAGTTTTACGTCTTCCCGAAAACGGCAGTATTTCAATGAATTTAAGTGATTTACTAACGACCACGACGGTTGACTTCAGTAAAACCTACAAAGATGATGTAATCATAATTAATGATAAGAAAGAATCTAATGAAGGAAGCCGCGCTATTAAGCATTTAGACAGAATTCGAAAATTAGCAAATATAAATGAAAAAGCAAAAGTTGTGACAAACAATAATTTTCCAACCGGTACAGGTCTTTCCTCGTCCGCATCAGGTTTTGCAGCTCTTACGGTTGCAGGCGCAAAAGCAGCAGGCCTTAATCTTTCGGAAAAAGAACTTTCAATTCTTGCAAGACAAGGCTCAGGGTCAGCGTGTAGATCAATTCCCGATAGATTTGTTGAATGGTTAGATGGGGATACGAGTGAAACATCTTATGGAGTCTCGATATATAAAGAAGATTATTGGGATATCGCTGATGTTGTTGCTGTTGTTAGTAAAAATAAAAAAGAAGTTAGTACAACAGAGGGACAAAAATTAGTTGGTTCAAGTCCATTTTTTCAAGTCAGACTTTCCTGTATAAAAGAAAAAATCGCCTTAATTAAAAAATACATGGCAGAAAAAAACTTTCAGGCTTTTGGAGAATTACTGGAAGCAGAAGCCTTAGAGCTTCATTCAATAATGCTTACTTCAAAACCTTCGCTTATCTATTTGTTGCCCGCGTCTTTAAAAATAATACACCTGGTTAAAAAATGGAGAACAGATGGTTTACAAGTTTATTTTACAGTTAATACTGGTCAAGACGTCCATCTTATTTGCCAAAAAAAAGATGTAGAAGCTGTTGTCAAAAAAGCAAGCGAGGTAGAAGAAGTTGCAAAGACTATAGTTAATTATCCTGCCAAAGGGGCGCATCTTTTAGAAGACCACCTATTTTAAATTTTACTAATTCCGTCTATCTTTTAGTTCTTCAATTAAATTATAAAACTTATCTTTATTTTCAAGAGATGATAGGGAAATTATTTTATTTGCTTCCCTCAAATGCTCTTCAATTTTTTTTACAGTTTCTTGTTTTGTTTGCGCATTTTCAGAGTCCAGCAAGTCGTCTTGCATTTGGAAAGCCAAACCAAGATTTAGTCCTAAATCTTCACAAAATTTCTCAATATTTTTATCAATTTTTACCAAAGCGGCTCCAATTTGCAGAGGCCTGATAAAAGTGTAACTTGCGGTTTTAAGCTTATCTTTTTTATCTGTCAATTCTCTCGGAATATCTTTTCTTGAAGGAATGTCGACATCAATAATCTGGCCTAAAAATACATCATTAGCCATTTTGTTAAAAAATGTTTTTGCGCTTTTTAATTTATCTTCATCAAACCTAACCTCGTCAAAGACAGAAAAAGCCCAAGCTAGCAAAATGTCGCCCAAAAGAATGGCATGGGAATTGCCAATATGATTTAAATCTCCGCTTCTGCCTTCTTTTTGAAGTTTTTCTTTTACATACTCGTGAACGGTTTGTACGCCGTGTCTTACAGAGCTCTTGTCCATTATGTCGTCATGAATTAATGCAAAGTTATGAAATAGTTCAAGGGAAATAAAAAGTTCTAAAGCTTTTTCTATTTCTTTTCCGCCTAAAGCCTTATACATTAGATATGCAATATAAGGCCTTATGCGTTTTCCTCCGCTTTCTATTAATTTTTGCGGATAGCTTACGATATCTAAGAGAAAAGCATCGTTAATATTTTCAGAAAAAACCGCAATCTTTTTATCTAAATATTGCTTGAGAATGGGATCAAACACTTTTTTGAATTCTATTAAATCGTTCATAGATTACAAAATAGGCTTTCCATATTTTATCAAATTATCTTTCTTCTCTCTTCGCCAACCTTTAATTTGACTTTCTCTTTTTCTTGCTTGAATAAGCTCATTAAAAGTTTCTTTATATACTAATTCAAACGTTTTATTTCTTTTAGTAAATTCCGCTCCGTTTCCTGATTTATGTCTTTTAATCCTTGAAGTAAAATCTTGAGTAACACCTACGTATAAATGATTTTTTGAACTTTTGAGAATGTAAAGAGCGAACATTTAATTCAAGCACCTCGACAAGCTCAGTGCCCTTCGATTCATTTCGCTTTATCGAATCCAGAGTTAAAGACCCTGAGTGAGCGAAAAAATGCCCTTCGGTAAACTCAGGGCTTTTCTCTAATCTCAAAGGGTCGAAGACTTTGAGCTTGTCGAAAAGTCGGGATGTCGTGAATCGGACACGAACTACCGCACCCCCAGCGCGGCGTACTACCACTATACTACATCCCGAAACCAGCCTTCAGCAATTAGCGTCTAGTTATAACTGATTGCTAGTTGCTAGCGACTAGATGCTGAATTGACTCTTGTATTTTAACATAAAATTGTTAGAATGGCCTTATGGCAAGACAGGCAGGAAAATCTCAATCAAGTAAAACCTCAAACGAACGCTCAGAAGGCGCTCATAAGCTTGAAGCAGTTAAACTCGCAATGGAGCAAATAGAAAAACAATACGGCCGGGGCTCGATTATGCGTTTCGGGGATGCAGGAGATAAACTAGACATCTCGGTTATATCAACAGGCTGTCTTCCCTTAGACATGGCGCTCGGAGTAGGCGGAGTGCCAAGGGGAAGAATCATTGAAATCTATGGTCCGGAGGCTTCGGGAAAAACAACAGTTTGCCTTTCAATTATTGCTCAAGCGCAAAAACATGGAGGAATTGCGGCGTTTATTGATGCTGAACACGCACTTGATCCGTTATGGGCAGAGCGAATCGGCGTAAAACTTGACGAGCTTTTAATTTCCCAGCCGGATACAGGAGAGCAGGCTTTAGAAATTGCCGAAAGCCTTATTCGAAGCGGCGGAATTGACGTTTTAGTTATTGATTCGGTTGCCGCATTAGTTCCAAGAGCAGAAATTGAGGGCGAAATGGGAGATTCAATGATGGGTCTTCAGGCAAGGCTTATGTCGCAAGCTCTTAGAAAATTAACCGGAGTTATATCTAAATCTAAAACAGTTGTAATATTTACTAACCAATTAAGACAAAAAATAGGCATAATGTTTGGAAATCCGGAAACCACAACCGGAGGATTAGCTCTTAAATTTTATTCATCCGTCAGAATGGACGTAAGAAAAATAGAAACACTTAAAGATGGAGACAAGGCTATCGGGTCAAGACACAGGGTTAAGATTGTTAAGAATAAAGTATCTTCTCCTTTTAGGATTGCAGAATTTGATGTAATGTCGGACACCGGAATTTCCAGAGAAGGCGGAATTATGGATGTTGGAGTTGAAATGGGAATTGTGCAAAAGTCAGGAGCATTTTTTAGATATGGTGATTTAATGCTTGGACAAGGAAAGCAAGCGGCGGTAATTTTCTTGAGAGAGAAACCCGATACTGCCAAGAAAATTGTTGACGAAATAATGAAAAAAAGTAAAACCTCCGGAACGCCGGTTGAAGTAGGAGTTGAGAATGAAGAAAAAGAATCAGACATACAGTGATGATTTCGGAGTAAACCTCAATAGAGCTTTACGCTTCCTATCTTTCCGTCCCAGAAGCGAAAAAGAGATAAGAGATTACCTCAGCAAGAAGAAGGTAAGCGAGTTAGTAGCTCAAAAAATACTTTCAAAACTCAAGGAGAACAAATTCTTAAATGATGAAGAATTTGCAAAATGGTGGGTTGAGCAAAGAACATTAATTAAACCAAGGGCTTGGAGAATAATAAAAATAGAACTTAAACAAAAGGGGATTCCAAAAGAGATAATAGAGCAATTAACGCAGAATACAGAATTCAAGCTTCAAAATGACTTGGAAATGGCAATCAAGTTAGCGCAAAAACGCTTGCCAAGATACAAAAATTTATCCAGGCAGGAGGTTTACCAAAAGCTTAGCAGGTACCTTGCTTCTAAAGGATTTGATTGGGAAACCGTAAAAATAAGCATTGACGAGGTATTTTCTAAGGAGTATAATTTAAGTTAGTAAAGACACGGGAAGTTGTTTTATGAAAAAAGTAAAAACTTTTCTTCAAGAACCATTTAAAAGGCTTAACATTTAAGCCTTCTTCGTCGTGTCCTCAAGATTAAAATATTTATGCAAAATCAGGATTTAGTAACTATAGAAAAAAAACTGTTTGAAAAACAGGAGAAAATTGACCGTGAAAAACAGGAAGTTGAGGAGGAAAAAGAAAAGCTGGATAAATTAAAAGATGAATATAGAGAAAAACTTTCAAAAACCTCCGGCATGACAGCCGACGAAGCAAAAAAAGAACTTCTAAAAGAAATTGAGGAAAAAGAAGTGGCTATTGTTGCAAGACTTATTAAAGAAAAAGAAGAAGAAGCAAGGATAACCTCAGACAGAAAAGCCAGGGAAATTTTAGTAGACAGTATGCGCCATGGTGCCCTTAATTATATTGCGGAATACACTGTTTCTGAAGTAAAGATTTCCGATGAAGATTTAAAGGGCAGAATTATTGGAAAGGAAGGAAGAAATATAAAAGCCTTTGAACAAGCAACCGGCGTTGATGTTGATTTAGACCAGGAAGGCGTAATAAAACTTTCGTCATTTGACCAGGTGAGGCGTGAAGTTGCAAGAAGGTCTTTAGAGCTACTAATAAAAGATACAAGAATTCAGCCTTTTAGAATAGAAGAAATTGTTGGTCAAGTAAAAAAAGAAGTTGAGAAAATTATGCTTGAGGAAGGAGA
>CAZIDK010000001.1:0-18563 GCA_964537895.1 uncultured Gammaproteobacteria bacterium | reverse complement strand
TAAAAAGGTTTAATATCCCTGAGCCGATTGTTAATTGTGTAGCAGAGCATCATGAGGACAAACCATTCTCTTCGATAGAATCTGTAATCGTCTATATTTCAGATTCAATTTCGGGAGCAAGGCCGGGCGCAAGATACGACGATGTTGAGGAATATGGAAAGAGATTGAAAGAAATGGAAGAAATTGCTAAAAAATATGACGGAGTTGAAGACGCTTATGCTTTTGAAGCAGGAAGAGAGCTAAGGGTAATAATTAATCCGGGCAAACTTGATGATGCACAAACAACCCTGGTCGCGCAGAAAATTAGAGAAGAGGTTAGTAAAGCTCTGGCAGTTCCCGGCGAAGTAAAGGTCACGGCAATAAGAGAATTTAGGGCTGTTTCTTCCGAAAGCACCCCTTAATTCGAAAAATCGCCTCTTGACAAGTATCTCATTTACATTGTATTGTTAAGCTAATCATTACAAGTCACTAGCAACTAGCCGCTAGCTTTTAGTTAAACTGATTGCTAGATGCTGATTGCTAGATGCTAGACAAGGAGGTGAAATAACTTGACAAAAAAAGACTTAATAGAATTAGTTGCTAAAAAATCAAATCTTACAAATAAAGCTTCAAGAGAATCAGTTTCCGCTTTTCTTAATGGTATTAGAGATTCTCTCAAGAGAGGCGAGAAAGTTGTGATAACCGGCTTTGGAACATTCAGTGTTAGACAGAGAGCAGCAAGACCGGGAAGAAATCCGAAAACAGGAGAAAAAATCACAATTCAAGCAAGAAAAGCACCTGGTTTTACTCCGGGAAAAACTCTTAAAAAAGCTGTAAGGTAAAACAAAAAATAGGCGAAGTGATATAATTGGTATATGAATTTCAGATTAAGAACTGTATTCTTTTTCGTATCCGCGATTTTAGCTGCAATTTTTTTGTACACACAAAGAGAAATCCTAACTCCCTTTGTTTTAGCTGCAATTTTCGCTTATATTTTTAATCCTCTTATAAATCTTTTTTCTAAATTTTTTAAATTTCCAAGAACGCTGTCTATAATTTTAGTATATGCATTACTAATTTTTAGCGTCGTTTACGTAGGGAATCTCTTAACAAGAGAATTAATAAGAGAGTCAGAAAATATCAGACAAATAGTTTTAAATTATATTAATTATTTAAAATCAAATATAGATTCTCTTCCTCCTGTAATTCGGCCCTATATTTCTTCATATACAGAATTTCCAAAATTACAAATTCAGGCACTTGGACTATCTGCATTTCCCGTATTCTCGTTTGCTTTTTCCGGTATTTTAAATCTTCTCGTTTTTATTTTTGCAACTTTTTTCTTCCTAAAAGACAATGAAAGAATAACCAATAAACTCTTACTTTTAATTCCTCAGGAAGAAAGAATTGAGGTTGGCACATTAATTAAAAAAATCAATGCTGTTTTATCAAAATACTTAAGAGGGCAAATAATTTTAATTATTTCTTTAGCAATAATTCTTTTTGCCGGATTTAGCTTCTTAGGAGTAAAAAATGCTCTTACAATTTCTATTTTGTCCGCACTTGCCGGTATAGTGCCCATGATAGGAACTATTGCTGCAATAATAATAGGAACATTTGTTATTTTCTTATCGGGCGGTGTGCATAATTTCCAGTTAGGGGTTTTAGAAACAATACTTGCTGTAGTTGGAGTTTATTATGGAGCACAATTAATTCAAGATTATATTTTATCTCCCTTCATTTTAGGAAAAGCAGTAAGGCTGCATCCTTTAGTTATCTTATTTGCGGCGTTGGCAGGAGGAAATATCGCAGGAATTCTGGGGTTGATTTTAGCAGTTCCTATTGCGGCAACAATAAAATTAATTTTAGAATTTATCTTGGATAAAATAAATAATAAAACTTATTTGGAGAGAGAAAATTAATAAAAAGTTCTTTGGAAGATAGTAAGCCAGATTCTGTTTTATGTTGCAATCTGTCTCGATTGTGATGATTGGTCACACCCGCTACGTTTGACGTGGTGCCCTCAAACTTCGATGCTCCCGTAAAGCTGGTAATTAACTCCGATTAAATCGGAGTAAGCGCATCATTCGGAGGTTACAGCAGGTAGGATTGCCTTTACCCGTACCTAAATGGTACTGGGGCGTTTCACCCATCAGCCATGACCTTTCGATTTTAGGCCGATGATCGTCTCTGTGGCTCTCCCTTTGAGTTAATTCTTTCAGGGTGTCCGATAAATTTCTTTATTGAACCACTAGCGCTTTTCCATTCGACTTCGCTCAGGAAATCCTGAGTTTCATCGAAGGATTCGCGTCGGAGCTTACGCTCCGTCCCCGGCTTTACCTCTGTCTGGACTTTCCTCCCCTCACATAATATATGTGAGGGGTAGCAACTCATCTTCCAAAGAACGGTTATATTTTACCAAAAAACAGACAAAAAAGAAACTCCTGAGGTTAGTTTAGGCTTGCCAGAGCCACGTCAGACGTGGCAGAGCCGAGTCAGATCTCGTCAAACGCGACTATGCTCGGCAGAGCATTTTATACTCACAGTTTAGGCACAAAACATTTCCGCTGCACTTAAAGTCGCTATTTTCAATTTCTGTAATTTTTTCAATTAATTCATCCTCGAGTTTGTCTAACTCTTCTTTTTTAAACGTCATAGTTTTCTTGCTATTTCCTTCCAAGAAATAAAGAGTTAAGGTTACGTCTTCCGGTTTACGGTTCAAAATGTTGTCTTTTACGCGGGTGGCCGCAAGCGCGTAAATTTCCAGCTGAAGCCTGTGTGCCTTATCTGCTTTAGGATTATCTTCTCCTGTTTTGTAATCAATGATTTCAATACCTTCCCCTTTTTTATCAACGCGGTCAATTTTTCCGGATATCTTTACGCCGTTTTTTAAAATAAATGAAAAAGGTAATTCAACTCCTAAAGGTTTTACCGGAGGATTACACTCTGTTTTGTAAAATTCTTCCAGAATTTCATTTGCCTGAAAGAAACGTTCCTGCTCATGTTTTTTATTGTCGTATCCGTCGCTTATCCATTCGTCTTTGAGTATTTTTTTTAGTTCTTTTAGGGATAGAACGCTGTCTTCCCGAACTTTTTTGTAAAACTTATAAAGTACATTATGCAAAGAAATTCCAAAGCTTTGAACAGCAGCAATGGGGGTGGGAATATTAAATATTACCTTGGCTTTGTAGTGCAAGGGACAAATATCAAACATCTGAAGGTTAGAGTATGTTAGGTATGTAATTTTAAACGGTTGTTTTTCTTCCTCTTTTTCGTCGGTTTCTTTATATGCCGAAAGAACTTCGGTAAGAGATAATTGTTGAGCATCTTTTAATACTTTTTCCTGCTCCTGTAATCTTGGCAACGCTTCGTAAATAAATGGAGAAAGTTTTTTAATACGTTTTCCACTGCCGTAAAAATCTGCAGCGGTAAAATACAAAAGCTCTTTTGCACGAGTCATCCCCACGTAAAAAAGTCTTCTTTCTTCTTCCAAGTGAAAATCCGTATCTTTTGGCATTTTTTCCTTAATAATATCAACCGGTAATGGAATTTTTTCTGTTCTATCTCTGGACGGGAAACGGTCGGAGACAAGATTTACTAAAAATACCACTTTAAACTCAAGTCCCTTACTGGAGTGCACGGTTAAAATATTAACCGCGTTTCTGTCTCTAATGTCAATATCCGCAGCGGTCGGACTGTCTCCCAGTTGCATCATAAGGGTAAGCCATTCGACCAAAGTGAATATATTGCTGCCTTCGTGTTCCGTTTCGAAGTTTTTAATTCTGTCAAAAAACTTTGCGATATTTTGCACACGGCGCTCCTCTTTTACGGAATCGGCTTTCCAGAGTCCTTTATAAAGTCCGGAATCAATCAGGAAATAATAAAGAATTTGTCCTGCCTGTTCTTTTTTGCTTTTCTGAAGATGTCTCTCTGTCATTTTTTTAAAGCTTTGTAATTTTTCCTGAGTCCCGTGTTTTAGAAAACTCTGATTAACATCATCAAGCGCCTCAAAAAGCGTAAGGTTTTTCTTTTTGGCAAAATTTAAGAGGTAATTTAATTCTACGTAGGAAATATTAAAAATATCCATGGAAAGCACTCTAAAAAGAGAAACAGAATCAGAAAGATTAGTTAAAAAAGTAAGGTAACCGATTAAATCTCTTACTTCATCTTGTTGGAAAAGATATCCCGGTCCTAAAAACTGGTAGGGAATTCTATGTCTTTGCAAGGCGGTTGTAACAAGTTGCGAATGATTATTTGCGCGCACTAAAATAGCAATGTCCTTGTACCCATAAGAATTCTTTAAATTTTTTATTGTTTTTGCAATTTCGTCCGCTTCATCTTCGGATCTTTGTTTGTGAATAAAATTTATGTCTTTTTCTTCCGCATCGGAATGACTTTTGAGTTTCTTACTTATCTTTTCTACAATTTCTAATCTATTAGGATTATTGTGTTGAATAAGCAGATACGAAGCGTTTAGTATTGTTTGGGTCGATCTGTAGTTATCAACGAGAGTAATTATTTTTGCCTTAGGAAAAGTTTTCTTAAATTGCAAAACGTTGGAAACCGCCGCTCCTCTAAATCTGTAAATGGATTGATCGTCGTCGGCAACTACCGTAATGTTTTTATCGTCTCCGGAAAGTAAAATTGCCAGTTCGTTTTGCGCGTAATTGGTATCCTGAAATTCGTCTACCAACACAAACTCAAACTGATTTTGATATTTTTTCAAAATGTTTCGTCTCTCTCTAAATAGAAGTAAAGTATTTGAAATTAAATCAGCAAAGTCCATCACAGACTCTTTGGTTTTTAAATCTTCATAAGCCTTGTATGCTCCCGCCAGTTCTTTATATTCTTCCGTTTCTAAATTTTGAATTTTGCCCGCCCCGCTTCGCTTGTCGAGGCTGAGGATTTTTGATTTTTGATTTTGAGCCCAATGGAAGTATTCATTGGGCGATATGTCCTCATCTTTTAATCTTGAAAAATGAGTTAGAAGCGCATCTAGAAATTTAGTTGGATTTCCAAGAGGTTTAAAAAGTTTAAGTCCCAAATTAAATATATTTTGTCGCATAAGAAGAACCGATTCGGCTTCGGAAATTAATTTATAATTGGGAGCTAATCCTATGGCATGTGCGTCATCACGCAAAACACGGTCACAAAATGAATGAAATGTCTGAATCCATAAATTTGTATAACCGTAAGGGAGCAGAATATCAACCCGCTCTTGCATTTGGAAAGCCGCCTTTTCGGTAAAAGTTAAAGCAAGAATATCAGAAGGAGAGATATTTTTTTCAAGAATCAAATATTTTATTCTTTCGGTAATTACAGTTGTTTTTCCGGTTCCGGCTCCGGCAATAATAAGAAGGGGACCATGATTGTGCCTTACTGCTTTAAGTTGTTTTTCATTGAGGTTTTTTTCTATTTTCATCAGGGGTATTGTACCACAAAATATTCAACTCAAAATTTAATTTAAGTTATAATTGTCGTAGATTTATTCAACTATAACGGTTCCTGTCTGGCTTGGGTTAAGGTGATTATGATAGGTATATTTACCTGCTTTTTCAAAAACTACAGAAACGCTAGATCCGTCAACAAATTGCCCAAGGTTTAAAAAGGGCCATAAAAGATGTGTTGGATGAGAATCGGAATTTACAGTAACACTTGCTCCGCTTTTATTTGTCCATACAACTCTTTGTCCTGCTTTTATAGTAATTGTCTGTAGTTCAAAACCAGTATTTGTAACGGTTACCTCTTTCCCTTCAATCGTCTTTGCCGGTGTTGGATTTTGTTTTTGTGTAGTTTGATTTTGAGTAACAGGATTAGCTGTATTGTTTCCTTTTGTGCCAAGAAAAACTACTCCGGCTAAAACTACAACCACAACTGCAAGTCCTGCTAATAATAATTTATTGTTATTCATTTTTCACCCCCTTTCATTAATGAGTAAAATTAACATAACATCAATTTTAATCTAATGCAACATCTACTCTTTTAATTTTTTAGTTTCTTTTTCTTCCAAATGCTTTGTGGAATTTAATTTTTGTCCAATCTTGGAAAATCCCGTTGTCACGTTTCCAAATTGTGAATAAGCGTTGTTAAGATGTTTGCCCAAAACCCCCAAGCTTTCATCAACCTTATCGTAATCGATTTGCAAAGCTCTAATAATGCTGAATAACTCTTTAGATTTTGTTTCCAGTTTTTTCCCTTCAAAAGAAAGAAGAATCGTTTGCAATACCGCGTAGAGCGTTGAAGGAGAAACGATATAAACCCTCACTCTTCTTGCGTAATCCATAAGCTCCGTTTCATTTACAACTTCATAATAAACCGATTCACTAGGAACATACATTAAAGCAAAATCCATTGTCCCTTCTTCCGGTAATATATATTTTTTCGAAATAGCATCAATATGTTTTTTTACATTTCGAACAAATTCTTTTTGAAAATTTTCTTTTTCTTTTCCTTCGGCCTTTGACATTTTTTGAAAATTTTCCATTGGAAATTTTGAATCAATCGGTAAAATTCCGGCTTCCGTTTTTATTGCCGCATCAACTTTTTCTCCTGATTTAAATTCGTATTGCAGATTAAAACTGTTTTTGGGAAACATTTGGGAGATTAAATCTTTTAAAACTTGCTCTCCAATATTTCCCCTAAGCTTCGGGCTTTTTAGAAATTCTTGGAGTTCTTTCATATTCCTGCCTATTTCGCTCATCTGTCCAATTTCCCTGTTAACTCCTTGTATGACCATTGCCGCTTTATCCAACCTTTCATTTAGTTGCTTGGAATTTTCCTGTAAGGTTTTAACCATATTGTTTGAAGAATTGCTTATGGAAGATTGCATGGTTTTTAACCATTCCAAAAGAGCCTCATCTGTTCTTGGTTTACTAATTTCCGAAAGTTTCTTATTGATAAAAAACAAGATAAATAAAAATCCAAAGAGAAAAAGTAGGATGATGATTAAAAATTCAGTTTGCATATTTGTATTTTAGCACTTAATTAAAATATAGTTCGGGATTAGCTGTTAATTTTTGCCACATAACTTCCTTGTAGTTAAAAAATGCGGCGGTTGCTATCATTGCGGCATTATCGGTACACAAACTTTTCGTTGGAACGAAAAGTTTGATTGACGATTGACGATTGACGATTGACGATTTTAACTCTTCTCTTAATGCTTGATTTGCGGCAACGCCTCCGCCTAAAAGAATAGATTTAGCTTTATATTTTTCTGCGGCTTTGAGAGTTTTAGAAATTAGAATATCAATTATTGCTTTTTGTAAACATGCGCAAACATCTTGGATATCAGTTTGAGTTAATTTATCATTATTTTTCTCTTTAAGTTTTAAAATTTCCCTAAACGCAGCAGTTTTAAGCCCGGAAAAAGAGAAATCAAAATCATCTGAGTCGATTAGGGGTTTGGGAAGATTAAAGCGATTAGTATTTCCTAAACCAGCCATTTTTTCTATCGCAGGTCCTCCCGGATAAGGTAAATTCAAAAGTCTCCCGATTTTGTCAAAAGCTTCTCCTGCCGCGTCATCGCGTGTTCCGCCAAGCCATTTTATTTTTCTGTGACCGGTTATCAAAACCAAGTCCGTATGTCCTCCGGAGACAATAAGTGCAACAGCCGGAAATTCGATATTAGCTCGTAGCGGGTAGCTTGTAGCGCGTAGATTTTTATTCATATGCAACGCGCCATCTGCCACAAGCCAGTTAGCGTAAATGTGTCCTATTAAGTGATTAACGGGAATTATGGGTTTGTTGAAAACGTAAGCAAGTGTTTTTGCGGTTTCAACACCAATTAAAAGAGAGCCGATTAATCCGGGACCTATTGTTACTGCGATAGCGTCTATATCGTTTATGGCTGCCCCCCTTAGTGTTTTTTCAATTACAGGAATGATATATTTTACTTGTTCTCTTGCGGCAACTTCCGGAATTATTCCTCCCGTTGCGGCATGCAGGAAAAGCGATGAGGCAACGGTATTTGATAAAAGCCTTACTTTTTTACTATCTTTTTCGCCTTCAATAATTGCCGCTGCTGTTTCGTCGCAGCTTGTTTCAATTCCTAAAATAGTCATATCAATAATTTATTTCCACTAAGTCGCCGATTTTAAAATTATATTTGTCTGAAAGATTTGCGTTTATTTCCAAAACCATATCCGATGTTTCTTTGGGTTTGATTATGGGTAATTGTTCGTTGTCAGATTTAGGCGGTTGGATATTTTCGTGAATATCCACAATTTTATTTTGTTTGATATAAATTATATCTATAGGAAACTTCATTCCCTTCATCCAAAAAGCGTAATAATCAGGTTTTTCAAAAGGGAATAGTATGCCAAAATTTTGCGGAATGTTTTTATATTTAGCCAGTCCGATTTGTTTTTCCTTATCGGTTTTTGCTATTTCTAAGTTAAATTCGTAACTGCCAATTTTTGCCTTAGGTCCTTTATTTTGAGTAAAAACGTAGAGGGTGGATAATAAAAAAAGAATTGCCGATAGGACAATGAATATAAATAATATTTTTTTCATATATCATTTTCTTTTACGATTAAATCTGCTAATCTTGAAGTTGATTTATTTGTAATCCTGCCAATAACTTCAATTACTTGCGCATCTATAATTTTTGCCTGTCTTAAATTGTGAAGGATTTGAGGGCTTTTTTTCGTTACGGCAATAATATTTGGTTTTAAATTAATTATTAATTTATCGTAATCGGAATTTGTTTTCATTAGCTCCAAAGCAATTACATAGTCAACGGGTCGCAACGATGATAAGACTATTGCTCTTTCCTTCTGGTTATTGATGGGTCTATTTTTCCCTTTAAATTTTTCTACATTTTTATCGCTTTCCAGAAGAATAAATAAAACATCACCTCTTTTTTTGGCTGCTCCCAAAAACTTTATGTGTCCGACATGAAGAATATCAAAGCATCCTCCGGCTAAAACCAGCTTTTTATCCTCCTTTCTTAGTTTTTTGCTTATTTTAATTGCCTTTTGTGTACTTATTATTCTATTCATTCTTTTGTTCCTCTTAAATAAATTGCCTGCCAGGGTTGATAATTAGAAACGAATTTGTCGGAAATTATTACCTTCCCGTTTTTAGTGACTGTTCTTGTGAAATAAACATTTGCCCCGGGTGCGGCAAAATCAATTTGCTTTGTTTGTCCTTTTGGAAGAGTAGGATCATCTTGGTAAATGTCCGGTGGGGCAGGGGTTTGATTGGTAATTACAGGTTTACTTATATTAACCTCTCTTCCATCTTTTGTGCCGTAAAGATAGAATGTAAGGGATAAATTATTTAAATCGACCCCTGTTTGAATTAGTATATAGTTGCTTGTATCGTTTTTAAATTTTAAATCAACACTAGGTACAAAAATAGTCGCATCAAATCCGGGAGGAGAATCTTGCTCATAATATCCCACTCTGTAAGAATGCTGATTCCTTTCCACTATTGGAAGTCCTGCATTCAAAAGCGCCCTAAAAAAAGTTGTAGAAACTTGACAAACCCCTCCTCCGTCGCCTAAAATAGTTTTTCCGTTTTGGATTACGTACGCCTGCCGATATCCCGTAAAAGAAGAAACATCTCCTAAAATTTTATTGAACGAAAAGACTTCTCCCGGTGCAATTAATATTCCCTGAAATCTGGATGCAGCCAGGTTTATATTATAAACCCTATTTGGAATCGAACCTCTGAAAACCGAATTGCCAACGCCTATTAATTCCTTTATCCCCAGATTGTTTGCCTTATCCGTTGTTATTTTGGGTTCAATTGTTTTAATTTGTAAAGGAATTATAATAACCATTCCTTTCTGTGAGGAGATAACTGTTAGGGCTTTTGATAATAATTGATTATTTAATACCGTTGTATCGATTTCATGACCGTTAACAGATGGTTTGAAAGCGGTTACTCTGCCATTTTCGAATGTAAACAACGCATCAGAAGGCTTATCATTTATTTTTTCCGCAAGGGGAGAAAGAGCAGTTGTAAGTTTATCCTGTGAGTACGTGTACGAGGGCGCGAGGTATATTCCATTTATATATGCTTGAAAAATCAGGCTAAGATTCGAGATTGAATTATTTGTCCTACCAAGATTAAAAGCCTGGTTGGCGAGTAGGGCCGAATTATAACCAAAGTCGATTTGTCCGGCAGATGCTGTTGCAATACCCTTATCGCTCGTGAACACAAAAGTAACGTCTTTGATTTGGTAATTCCTGTTGTTGAAAAAATTATATACTTGAGACTCTGTTTTCCCTCCGAAATTTACTCCGTTTATTATGATTCCGGGATATACGACGTCTTTATAAACGCTTCTAAATATAATAAAGCTGAAACTTGCTATAAAAAATAAGGCTAGTAAGGCTCCTGTAGAAAACCAAAAGATTATTCTTCCCAGATGTAAAAAATGTTTAGGTTTAATACGAGGAATTTTCATTTGATATGATGTATATTTGGTATTATACTATAAAATAAGGTAAGTATGGATGAAAAGACGATTTTTCAAGGACAAAGCCTAAACCGGGATGAAGGTGCTTATCGAGCAGAACCGCAACTTCAGGTTCCTGGTATTCAGAATCCGCCAATTCCACCGGAGACACCCGTAGATGACTCCTCCTCGTCTTTTCCGTTGAGGAAGATAGTTAAATTATTAATTGGACTTTTGGCAATAGTATTTTTAGGAATAATTATATTTGCGGTTGTAATCCCCGCTCTTACTAAAAATAATAATCAAAAAGTAACCCTTACTTACTGGGGACTATGGGAAGACAATCGAATTATGCAGTCCGTAATCTCCGATTTTCAAAGACAATATCCAAATATTGCAATAGATTATTCAAAGCAGGACATAAAGCAATACAGGGAAAGACTTGTTACGAGAATAAATAACGGGAATGGTCCGGATGTTTTCCGCTTTCATAATACTTGGTATCCCATGCTTTCTGGTATTTTACTTCCCTTGCCAAGCGACACCATTTCGAAAAGTGATTTTATTCAATGGTTTTATCCGGTTGCGCAAAAAGATTTAATAAAAAATGGAGCGATTTATGGCATCCCGCTTCATATAGACACTCTCGCATTATATATAAATTCGGATTCTTTTCAGGCAGCAGGGCTAAAGCCGCCGACCAATTGGAACGATTTTATAAATGATTCCAAAACCCTTACCGTAAAAGACACGGATGGCAAGATAAAAACAGCAGGGGCGGCGCTGGGCACTTTTGATAATGTAAATCACGCTCCGGATATTTTATCGCTTCTTTTTGTACAAAATGGAGTAGATTTAAGCAATATTTCTTCGAACCCCCAAAGGGTAATGGATGCTTTAAATTTTTATACTTCTTTTGCGCTGGGAAATGCCAATGTATGGGATAGTACCCTAGACCCATCGTTTCTGGCTTTTACAAAAGGAAATCTTGCGATGTATTTTGGTTACTCTTGGGATTATTTTGCAATAAAAGCGGCAAATCCCAATCTTAATTTTCAAGTAGTTCCTGTGCCTCAGCTTCCCAGCAACAATGTTAACCTTGCGAGCTACTGGGCAGAGGGAGTTTCTGTTAAAAGTAAGTATCAAAAAGAAGCGCTTCTTTTCATCAAGTTTTTAGCAGATAAAAATACGGAAGAAAAATTGTATTCTGAGCAAGCAAAGACAAGAGCTTTTGGAGAACTTTATGCAAGAGTAGACTTGGCAGATAAATTAAAAGACAATCCATACGTTTACCCGTTTATCCAACAGGCTAAGACAGCCGTTTCTTCATTTTTTGTTGACGGAACGTATGATAGCGGATTAAATTCCCAGATGAATACCTATCTTGGTAATGCGGTAAATTCAATTTTTAATAATGTTTCGCCGCAAACGGCTGTCGATACTCTTTCCCAAGGGGTTTCCCAAGTATTAAAACAGTATGAGCAGTAGTAAAGAAGCAATACTAAAAACTCTGCTCTACAGCGATGTCTTTGATTATCCTCTAAAAAAGGAGGAAATTTGGAAATTTTTGATTTCTAAAAACAAAGAAGATAAGCAAATTTTTTTAAGATATTTAAGCCTCAAGAATTCCTCGTTTGACTATAAAAAAAACTTTTATTTTATAAAAGGAAGAGAGGAGATAATTAAAAAAAGACAGAAAAAAGAAAAATATAGCTTGAAAAAAATTAGGTTTGCTAAAAAGATTATTCAAAAAATAAGCTTAATTCCCACAGTTTATTTTATTGGCATAAGCGGTGCGTTAGCCATGAAAAATTCGGAAAAAGATGACGACATCGATTTATTCGTTGTTACAGCCAGAAATTCTGCTTGGACGACAAGGTTAATGATGATAATTGGGTTAATTTTTTTGAGAGCTTACCGAAAAAGAAACGATGAAAACGTATCGAACAAAATATGTTTGAATATGATTATCGATGACTCCACCTTATCTTTTCCTAAAGACAGAAACGACCTATACACGGCCCATGAAATTGTTCAGATACTGCCTATTTTTAATAAAAACAAAACATACGAGAAACTTATTAATTCAAACATTTGGATAAAAAATTTTCTTCCCAACGCTTTCAGTCAAAAACCGATAGTGCCTTTCATATCAAAAATTTTATTTATTAACAAAGCCATTAATTATTTATTAAGAATTCCAATAATAGAGTTTTTGGCAAGAAGTGTTCAATTTCGGTATATGAAAAAGCATATTACAAAAGAAACAATCTCAAATAATTTCCTGGCTTTTCACCCATTTGATTATAAGGCTTATGTTTTAAGCAGTTATAAAAAGAAAGTCGCTAAATATGTATATAGTAGTTAATACTAGAGGCTATTGACAAAGGTCTTATTTTCTTATATTATTCGATAAATTAATCGTATTTATCCAAATTTTCCCTCAAGTAATTTGTGAGGGATTTTATTTTGAATAAGGCTTAAAAATATGGACAGTAAAAAAATTTATCTAACAAAAGAAGGCCTTCAAGAACTCAAAAAAGAATTTGAAGCACTTTCAAAAATAAAAAGGCCGGATGTTCTTTCCAGGGTTTCTCAAGCAAGAAGCATGGGCGATCTCTCCGAGAATGCCGAATACGTTGCCGCAAGAGATGAACTATCATTTATTGACGGAAGGATAGACGAGTTGGAAGAGCTTCTTAAACAAGCGGTTCTTATAGTAGAAAATGGAGGCAAAAGCTCTAGTCATATTGTAAAATTGGGTTCTAAAGTTGTTCTAACTGTTAAAGGGAAAAAAGAGATTTTTACGGTGGTAGGTGAATGGGAAGCAGATCCTAAAGATAAAAAAATATCACATGAGTCGCCTCTTGGCAAAGCGCTTATCGGTAAAAAAGTCGGAGAAAAGGTTGAAGTAGAGGCTCCGGCAGGAAAAGTTCTTTACACAATAGTTTCCGTCAACTAAAATAATCTTAAGGTTAAAAATTTTATCCTCAAATTTATGGCAAAAGACACAATGTTGGCAGTTCTTAAGGAAAAGAAAGCTCCTGGCGTTGTAGTTAAAAAAATCCCCGTTCCTGAAACTCCAAAAGGAGAAGTAAAAGTAAAAGTTTTATATGCATCAATTTGTGGAACCGATGTCGGAATCTATGATTGGACCCCTTGGGTTGCCGAAAAATTAACCCCCCCTATTGTCATTGGTCATGAGGTTGTTGGAGAAATACTTGAAATAAACGGTGTAGCCCCCCATTTAAAAAAGGGAGATATTGTTTCTTCGGAAACCCATATTTTTGACAATACATGTTATCAATGCCATATTAATAACCGTCATATTTGTGAGAATGTTCAGTTTTTCGGCTATGGCAGAAATGGCGGTTTTTCAGAGTATGCGACAATTCCAATTCATACAACCTGGAAGAACGATTCACGTATTCCTCTTGAGGCGATGAGCGTTCAGGAGCCGCTCGGCAACTCGGTCAATGTCATAACTAAGGCAGGCGTTGCGGGTAAAAAAGTGCTTATCATGGGGTTAGGGCCAACCGGTTTATGTGCGGGCATGGTTGCTAAAGCCTATGGAGCATCAGAGGTGGTTGGTCTCAACAGGAGAGAGTATAGACGCAAACTTGCTAAAGAGATTAATTTTGATAGGGTATTGGAAACACTGCCAGAAAAAGAATACGGTACATTCGATGTAGTTTGTGAGATGAGCGGAAATATCGAGACGATTCAAGTTGCCCTTAATGCAGTACGTATAGCCGGTAAAATTATTGCTTTTGGGACGCCGAAGAAGAATGTTGAATTTGACTGGGGCGTTCTTATCAATAAGGAAATAACTATAGAATCTGTATTTGGCCGCCGTATTTGGGAGACTTGGTATCAAACTTCAGACTTACTTATCAGCGGAAAGATTGATCTCCGTAAAATTATAACCCACCGCTTTAAATTAGCGGAATTTGAAAAAGCAATGGGGGTTATGAAATCAGGAGAGTGCGGAAAGATAATGTTAATTCCATGAGTATTAGTGATTTTTATAAATTTCTAGAAGAAACGACAAGTTCAGGAAAACCTCCGAGAGTTATTGAGTCGGGGCAAGGAGCATATCTTACAATAGGCGGGGTTAAAAAGCTTAATTTTTGCTCAAGTCATTATTTGGGTCTTGCAGTTGAGCCTCGGGTCATAAAGGCTGTTAGAAAAGCAGTTGATAAATATGGCATTGGCACAGGTTACCGTACTCTTGCGGGGACACACGTGCTTCATCTTCAACTTGAAGAGGCCCTTGCGCGATTTAAAGATACAGAATCGGCAATTGTACTGCAAGGCGGATATATGGCAAATTGCGCGGCAATCCAAACAATTATTTCAAAAGAAGACATAGTTATTTCAGATGAATTGAACCACGCTTCGATAATCGACGCCGTAAGGCTCTCCCAAGTAAAAAATAAATTTATTTATAAACATAAAGACATGGTGGATTTAGAAGAAAAATTAAAAGAGGCTGTAAAACTTTCCCAAACTCCCAAAAGTGACGGAAAAACTTCTTTAATATTAGTAATAACCGATGGAGTTTTTTCTATGGATGGAGATTTGGCGCCGCTTCCTGAAATTGTAGGGTTGGCAAAAAAATATAATGTTTTAACAATGGTAGATGATGCTCACGGAGAAGGAGTTTTGGGAAAAGGCGGAAGAGGTATTGTTGACCATTTTGGTCTTCATGGACAAGTTGATATAGAGGTTGGAACTTTGTCCAAAGCCTTTTCTGTAATGGGGGGATTTATTACGGGTAAAAAAGTACTTATAGATTTTTATAAACAAAAAGCCAGACAATTTTTATTTTCAAACGCTTTAACAGTTCCTGATACCGCGGCTCTTCTTGAAGGAGTAAAAATTCTTGAAGAATCGGATGAGCTTGTGCAAAAACTTTGGGATAACGCAAAATATCTTAAAGCAGAGTTCAAAAAAGTTGGTTTTGACACAGGGCATTCGGAAACACCAATTACTCCGGTTATGTTACCAAGCGAAGATATCGCAAGGCAATTCAGCGCAAAACTTTTTGAAGAAGATGTGTTTGCAACACCTATTGTTTTTCCAATGGTAGCTAAAGATAAATCTAGGATTCGCGTTATTCCTTCCGCAGCACATTCCAGAGAAGATCTTGATTTTGGAATTAAAGCTTTTGAAAAAGTTGCAAAAAACTTAAGAGTTCTATAATTGTCCTCTTTTAATCGTTTTAGTGATAAAATCTCTATATGGCAAAATATAAACTGGTTGTTTGCGGGGGAACGTTTGATTTACTGCACGTAGGGCATAAAGCTTTTCTTAAAAAGGTTTTTGACATTTCGGATAGAGTTCTTCTAGGAATAACAAGTAATTTATATACTCAATCTTTCAAAAATAGCTCACAAATAGAGGATTTCGAAGTAAGGAAGCAAGCTGTTGAACATTTTTTAGATTCAATTGGTGTAAAAACAAGAGTAGAGGTAGTGTCTATCAATAATGCTTACGAGCCATATTTGGAAAGTTCAATCCGTTATCGGGCAATCGCGGTAACGCCACAAACGCAACATTCAGCATTGGATATTAATGCAAAAAGAAAGAAAAACTTCGTACCCGAACTAGAGATTGTTATTATTCCAATGGAATTAGCGCAAGACGGAAGAGAAATTTCTTCGACGAGGATACGAAGTGGAGAAATAAAAAGAGATGGGAATGTTTATGTAAAGCCTGAATGGTTGGTTAATAAATTGGTTCTTCCTAAGGATCTAAGAACAGAACTCCATAAGCCATTTGGGGAAGTTTTAAACGATATTCCAAAAGGTTTGGATGGGCAAAAAATTGTAACAATTGGAGATATTACAACTCAAAGATTTAATCAAAATAATGTCGGACAATTCTTATCAATCGTTGATTTTTTTGTTCATCGCCAAGTAAAATTCCACAAGCTTTCAGAGTTAGGCTTTGACAATCAAGATTTTCTAAGCGTAGAAAATCCCCGCGGAATAATTACGCCGGAGCTTTTCACTTCAATACGAAATGTTTTTAAAACAAAAGAGAAGAAAATAATTCTGGTAAAAGGCGAAGAGGATTTGGCGGTTTTGCCGGTTTTACTTATCGCTCCGTTTGGATATTCTGTTTTTTACGGCCAGCCTAACGAGGGATTAGTCCGCGTTGACGTCACTGAAGAAAATAAAGAAAAAGCTTATCGATTAGCAGAAAATTTTATTTTGGAGAATTAATCTTTGACAAAATATATTGTTCATGAGATAATTATTTTTGGTTATGAAAATAAAATTAAACGATTTTTCTAAGAAGTCCAAGAAGAACCTCTCTCCGAGGGGATTTGTCTTGGTGTAATTAGCGTTTTTTAGAAAAAGACAAACCCCTCCAAGGAGGGGTTTTTTAGTGCTTGTCCGCCGATAAATCGCGCCATGAACCGTGTTCGAATAGAACTGAAAAGGCGAATGGCAAGATAAGGCGGGGAAAAAGGAGGTGAAAAATTATGGGAGAAGCTAGAATGGCACAGCAGATGGGAGTGCGAAGAGTAGAAAGACCTCCTGCTGTAAGCATTGATGCAGGGTTTGATATTGTTCCATGTGCGGAAAGAACGGAGAGCTTACCAATAACACTAGCGCCTTTTAAAGACCATGGAAGACCTGCCTTTATTGCATCAACCATTAGAAGTAGGACTGTTTTGCAAGACGTAGCAAGTAGTTTAAGCTTAGCAGACAGTCAAAAATTAAATGCTGTAATAGGAAGACTAATGGAAGGATTATTAGATACTGGTGTAATAAAAAGCGATGCAGTATTTAAATCGACACTAGAAGGCAAACCCGATATCCATGTAATTATACTAGGAAATCCTTATCAAGATAGTAGTTTAAGATTATACTTTCATAAAGGCGAGCACAATGGTGTTCCCGTTTTATTTCAAGATGCGCGGACAACAAAAAAAAGAGCAGCAAGGATTGAGGGATTATTCAGGCAAGAAGGGGGATACCAGTCTCCACGGGATTGGGATATTAAAAGGAGGAATTGAGCAAAGTTTAAGGCTTTTATAATTTATCCGTATTAGAAAATAATCCTGTAAGTAAAAAAGGGGGTGATAATAAGTTATGTCAAAAGAATTTGATTCAAGGTTCGCAACTCTGTTGGAAGCAGAGCGGCAAAGATTTGCTTTTGGATTTTCCAGAGAACAAACAGGAAATCCAGGACCACCGTCAGTTCGAAGGCCAGGAGATGGTTTTGGCGGACGTTTTTTTGATCCGTCGGAGGCTGTTAGACCGATTGGACGAGAAAGCGCAGGGGTAGCCGGAAGAACATAAGCATATTCAAAAAGATTTGAAGTACTTTTATAATTTGTCTTTATTAGGTAGAATATCATTGTATGTTTTGGGCAGACGAAGTAGCGTTAGAATTAAAAAAAAGAAAATTATCCCTTGAATGGGTGGATGATATGAAAACTCCAAGCGGCAAAATTCATGTTGGGGCTTTGCGTGGGGTGGTGATTCATGATTTGGCGTATAAGTCCTTAAAAGACGTCGGTGTTAAAGCTAAATATACTTACATTTTTGATAATCATGATCCAATGGATTCCTTGCCGATTTATCTTCCGAAAGAATATGAAAAATATTTAGGTTTGCCTCTTTTTAAAGTTCCATCGCCTGAAAAAGGATTCGCAAATTATGCAGAGTTTTACGCAAAAGATTTTATAAATGTTTTTACAAAAATTGGCTGTACTCCTGAAATCTTATGGTCAACGGATCTTTATCTAAGCGGGAAAATGAACGGGTCAATAAAAGAGGTTTTGGAAAAGGCGGATAAAATAAGAAAAATTTATGAAGAAATGTACAAAAAGGAATTGCCTAAGAATTGGTATCCGTTTCAACCCTATTGCCCCAACTGCGGAAAAGTATCAACTACATCAGCAACGTCTTGGGATGGAGAAAAAGTGCACATGGTTTGCGGAATAGATAAGGTTAACTGGACAAAAGGCTGTGGTTTTGAGGGAGATATATCACCATTTAGCGATAAAAATGGAATTGTTGGAAAACTTCCCTGGAAAATAGAATGGGCAGTAAAATGGAAAGTTGTCGGAGTAACTGTTGAGGGGGCAGGGAAAGACCATATGAGTAAAGGCGGATCCCATGATTTGGCAGATGAAATATGCAAAAGAATTATAAATTAT